>JAJZQN010000006.1 GCA_021847605.1 Pseudomonadota bacterium
GGGTTGGGTCTTCATCTTCGTTCCTTCGTCACTGCGACGAAGACCCAACCCTCCTCAAATCACAACCTCAAATCTGTGCCATTGGCGCTGACGGGGAACAGCTGCCGCGCTTTTTTGCCCTGAAGGGGGCGATCGATGCCCGCCTGCGCAAAATGCGGTTCCTCCCCCGGAACCTGACCGACAGATTGATGCAGCGGCTGTCGATGCTTGCGCCGGAGGCGCTGCCTTCGCGCATGCTGGCCTTCCGAGAAGAATATGAGCATCATCTGATCCTCAAGGTCAGTAGCGCCAGCAGTGCAGCGACCGAAGCTCTGCTCAACGAATTCAACGGATCGGCGAGCTGGTTTCTTTGCGAAGAGGGCGAAGCGAAGAAGGCGATGCTCCATCGTTTCGCCGCCGCTGGGGCAGCCATCCGATACGCTGCAATTAACGAGTGCGACGTCGGGGAGATGGTTGCGCTCGACATCGCCCTGAGGCGGAATGATGATGACTGGTTCGAACATTTGCCGCCCGAAATCGACGCCGCAGTTCTAAAGAAAGCCTATTATGGGCACTTCCTGTGTCACGTGCTGCATCAGGATTACGTCCTTCGTAAGGGCAGCGACGCGGTGGCCGTTAAAAAAGCGATGCTGAAGCTGCTTGACCAGCGAGGCGCGAAATATCCTGCGGAACATAATGTCGGTCATGTCTATCAGGCATCGCCGGCTCTAGCCGCTCACTATGCCAATCTGGATCCGACTAACAGCTTCAATCCAGGGATTGGCGGAACCTCGCGAGAGCGTCAAAAGGCCTGTGGCTGTGACGCTATCGCTGGTTAACCCCAGGGGACTAAGAGATTATGGATTACGCCTTTTGACTTCGCCACTGTCTACCTTGCTTCGCGCAATCTCTGCCGCAACCCCAGTGACATGGCTATCCAGTAGCTGAGACACTTCGTCCGCCGCTTTTCTTTCCAGAGCCTGGATCATTTCCCTGTGATCAAGCATCGCGCGTGTCCACTGCTCTTCGGTCTTGCCGACAACAAATCGGGAAAAACGGATTTTGGCTACCAGTTGGCCATAAATTTGTTCGAGGGTTTGGTTTCCTGAGGCACGGACAAGCGTTTCGTGGAAGGTCCGATTCCAGCGTTGATACGCTTCCTCATCTCCGTCGGCATAGAATTTTTCCATCTCATTATGGATTGATCGGAGTTCGATAACAGACTCTTCGCTGCCTTGTTGGCAAACCAGTTTTCCCGCTAGCGCCTCGATAGCACCCATGATTGGAAACAGTTCCGAGACATCTTCGGCGGCGACGCTGGAAACAACGACGCCCCGACGAGGGCGAAGCTGGACCAGGCCTTCGAATGCAAGAACCTTGAGCGCTTCCCTTAAAGGCGTACGCGATACGTCAAATCGTTGACAAAGGTCCGGCTCGGAGATTTTCTCGCCCGGCTTTAGATCGCCCTGCTCGATCATTTCACGGATTTCCGTAACCAGCAAATCGTGAAGGCTCGTCCTGGGCAACGCTGTCCGCTTGATCATTCACCGCACCATTTGTATTTTACATTTTTTATCACAGCACCATGCAATCCGCCATCATAAACGCGAAACACGCCTGCCAGTGCATGTTGGAAATAGCTAGCGCGTAATCAAATGCGACCAGCACCGCAGTAAATGCTCGGTCGATCCGGCGCTGGATCCACATCTAAAAATGTGCATCGATCCGCGTGAAGAGAGCGGCGCGACCAATGAGAACCAGAAAGATCGCGCCTGCAACGAGGTTGCGTTGACAAAGTGCGTTGCTTAGAGCCGATCCGACGTACCCCACGCGCAGGATTGGAATCAACATTTCCTAACCGGACGGCATGTTCGAGAATGGAGTGAAGCGCTGAGAGCGACCGTGAGGCAGCGCCGGAACCGCCGATCGTATCGCGGCGCCGACCACTCCCCTTTGACGCAGCGGATCTACCTACAGCGATGCCTGCTTGCATCTCGGCTATTAAGGGCGTGCTGAGTGATCGTACCTCTTGTTGCCAGCAAGAGGTACGATGTGCCTTTCAATGCAGCTGCGATCCATACGAAGTGCCGAGGATGTGATCGGCCTTCGGCGGCTGCCAATAAGTCGTCCGGCTTCGGCTTCTTGCAAATAGCAATCACAAATCTCACTGACAGGTCGCCAGTATTATCTTATAAAATACAGCATGTTATCGCATTGCGGGTTTGGCATAGGTTGGCACTCATCTTGGTAAGGCTGAGGTCAGGATTTCAATCCGCGCCGGCAGCACCATTTTCTCCCTCCCACACCGATATTCCGGCTCGCCCTGATAAGGGCTTGCTGGCTGTGCCGATGTCGCGACGGTCTGCACGATATTGCGCGCAATGCACCCCACCACGCCTTTGAATGGCGAGATGAACTCCACCGCTCCGTTCGCTTTCCCCATGCTGCGACTGTGCCGCTGACGCCACCTACAGCCAGAAATCCGTCCAACGGACCCAATTCACCCTGCCCTACGCATCCTCTCCCCGCTTATTCCCGTCGGGCCTTCGAAGCGTTTATCTCTCTATCCCCCCTCGTCGCGCGCGCCTGCCCGTGCGGGCGCGGATGTTGTGAACTTCCGCGCCATATCGGCCCATGATCTTCGCAAAATATGACCATATATCAAATCCACGGCTGACAAATTGACGATACGTCAACTTGCATGGCGCCCTTCATGTCGCCCAACATCCCGTGTCGAACCGCGCTCAGCAGATTCAGAACCGCTATCTCTGTCAGACACAAAAAAGCCGGCCGGCACAGCGCACCCTGAACGGATGCGCCATGCCGACCGGCCTGTTGCGGGTCTGGAAATCAGGCGGCGGGTGCAGTCGTCGCCTCATCCTCCCCGGCCCGTGCCGCCGACCGCTTTTGCAGGGCGATCAGCGAAAGCGGCAACAGGATCAGCATGAACAAAGTCGCCGATACGATCCCGCCCACGATGACGCAGGCAAAGGGGCGCTGCGTTTCCGACCCGATCCCGGTCGACAGCGCGGCGGGCAACAGGCCAAGGCCCGCCATCAGCGCCGTCATCAATATCGGGCGCAGCCGGTCCACCGCCCCTTCGATCACCGCCACGGCGAAGCTGTCGCCATTGTCATAGCGGTGGGTGATATGCTCCAGCATCACGACGCCATTCTGTACCGAAATACCGGCGACCGCGATAAAGCCCACCGCTGCCGACACCGACATATGCAGCCCCGCCGCCGCCAGCGCCGCGACGCCGCCGATGGTGGTGAACGGCACCATCGCCAGGATCAGCGCCGCCGACCGCACCGAACGGAACGCACCGAACAGCAGGATGAAGATGCCGAACAGCGCGATCGGCACGATCACCTCCAGCCGCTTCATCGCGCGCTGCTGATTTTCGAACTGACCGCCCCACACCATCTGATAGCCGGACGGCAGCTTGATCTTTTCGGCTACAGCCTTTTGCGCGTCAGCGACGAAGCTGCCCTGATCGCGTCCATCCACATTCGCCTTGATGGCGACGTTGCGGCTGCCATTTTCGCGGCTGATGCGCGATGCGCCGACCTGAACGTCGATATGCGCGATCTCACCCAGCGATATGGTGCCGCCATCGGGCAATGGAATCTGCAACTGCGACAGGTCGTCGACCGCGTTGCGCTGATCCGGGGCGAACCGAACCATGATATCGAAATTGCGGTCGCCTTCATAAGCCGTGCCGACGGCCGCCCCGCCAAAGGCGGTGGCGATCGCGGTATTGGCGTCGTTGGCGTTCAGGCCATAGCGCGCCATGGCATCCCGATCGAGGATGGCCCGCACTTCGGTCTGTCCGCCGATCTTGATGGAGCCGACGTCCGACGCGCCCGGCACGGCGGCCACGACCCGCGCCGTTTCCTCGCCCAGCGCCTCCAGGATGTTCAGGTCCTTGCCGATGATCTTGATGGAGATTTCTCCCTTCACGCCCGACAGGGATTCCTCGACACTATCCTCGATCGCCTGACTGAAATTGGTCGGCACGCCGGGAATGGTATCGACCTTCTTGCGCATATCGTCTTCCAGCGCCGCCTTGGTCGGGAATTGCGATCGCCATTCGCCGCGGGGCTTCAAGTCGATCAGCATTTGCAGGCTCGACGGCCCCTTGGGGTCGGTGCCATCGTCCGGCCGCCCCGCTTCCGATCCGACATGCGCGACTTCGGGATAGGACAGCATGATATTGCGAATTTTCGCCTCGACCCGGCGCGTCGTTTCCATCGACGCCGATGGCGTCAGCTGCACCGTCAGCCAGATATTGCCCTCGTCCAGCTTGGGCAGGAATTCCGAACCCAGCCGGGGAATGAGCGCGATAGTGATGGCCAGCACGACCGCCGATGCGATGATGACCGGCTTTGTCCGGGGCAACGCCCGCTGCACGGTATCGCGATAGCCGTCGCGTAATTTGTCCATCCACGCGATATGCTTTTCGGCCATGTCATAGCGTTCGACAAGGAAGCTCAGCACCGCCGGCAGGAAGGACAGGGTCAGCACCAATGCCGCGCCCAGCGCAAACGACAGCGTCAGCGCCACCGGGGAGAACATTTTCCCCTCGACCCGCTGAAAGGTGAAGATGGGGACGAAGGCCATGATAATGATGGCCTTGGAAAACAGGATCGGCCGGGCGAGGTTGGTGACGGTGTTGCGCAGTACCTGATTGCGACGGAACTTGTCGGGTTGCACCCCGTCATGCTTCGCCGCCTCCAGCGCCAGCGCCACCATCAGCGCTTCGACCAGCACCACCGCAGAGTCGATGATGATGCCGAAATCGACCGCCCCCATGGAAATGAGGTTGGCAGGCACGCTCACCGTGTTGAGGCCGGCGAACGCCGCCAGCAGCGCCAGCGGAATGATCGCCGCCACCACCAGCGCCGCACGCCAGTTGCGCAGGAACACGAGCAGCAGCACCGTCACCAGCGTTGCGCCCACGACCAGATTTTCCGCCACCGTCTCGACCGTCCGGTCCAGCAGCTTGGTGCGCTGATAGGTCGGCTTGATCTGGATGGGCTGGCGGCCGGTGCGCTGTGCATCCGCCCGGAACTGGGCGTTCAACTGGTCGACCGCGTTGCGCACGCCGTCCACCACCACGGCGGCATTCTGGCGCTTCACCATGGTGACGATGCCTTCGGACACGTCGTCCTGATGGTCATAGGCAACCATGCCGCTACGTTCGGGCGTACCGATCTGAACATCGGCGATGTCCGCGACCCGCACCGTATTGCCGTTCTTCGCCTTGATGACGGTATTGCCGACATCTTCGATCGATTTGTAGAGGCCGACGCCGCGCACCACGACGACCTCGTCGCCGCGGGGGATGACACCGCCGCCGACATTCGAATTGGCGCTGCCCACGGCAGTCTGAATATCGGCGATGGTGACGCCGTAACGCTTGAGCAGATCGGGCTTTATCAGAATCTGATATTGTTTGATGCTGCCGCCAAAGCTGGTGACATCAGCCACGCCGGGCACCATGCGCAACGCCGGTCGCACGACGAAATCCTGAATCGCCCGCGCCTCATAAAGCGGCATGTCCTTGGGCTTGTCGAGGACGTAGCGATAGACTTCGCCGACGGCGGTCGACAGCGGCGCCAGACTGGGCACCACGCCATCGGGCAAATCCGCGTCCCGCAACTTTTCCAAAACCTGCGACCGGGCGAAATAGTCGTCAGTCCCGTCGTTGAAGATCAGGGTGACGACCGAAAGGCCGGTAATCGACACCGACCTGATGTCATTCACCCCCGGCGTCCCCGCCAGCGCGCGTTCGATCGGCAGGGAAATGGATCGTTCCATTTCCTCCGGTGCCTGCCCCGCCTGCTGGCTGATGACGACGACCTGCACATCCTGCACGTCGGGAAAGGCTTCGATCGGCAGAGTGGTGACGGCGCGGCCGCCCACGATCACCAGCGCAATGATCATCACGATCACGAAAACGCGCTTCTCCACCACGAAGCGGGCGAGTTTCTCCAGCATGTGCGATCAATCCCCGGAGAGTTGCGCGTTGAGCAGCAGCGCGCCTTCGCCGACGATGCGATCGCCGTCCTTCAGCCCTGCGGTGATATAGGATTCGCTGTCGCCCCGTTCGCCCACTTCCACCGGGATGCGATGGAAACGGCCCGGCGCGTCGACGCGGAAGACATAGGCCTTCATGCCCGATTCAAACAACGCCGCATTGGGCACCTTGATCGCCCGGCGACCATCGTCGGTGACAAGTCGCGCGCGCGCATACATTTCGGGTTTCAGCGCCATGTCGCCATTATCGGCCTGCGCGCGCACCTGAATGCGGCGCGTGCCGGGATCGACGGCCAGGCCGATCTGGGTGATCGTCGCCTTGAACCGGCGATCGGGATAGGCAGGCACGTTGAATTCGATCTGTTCGCCCTGACGCACCCGGCCGATCGCGCCTTCGGGCACATCGACGAACAGCCACAGGCGGCGGGGATCAGATACGGTATAGAGCGGCGATTGCCCCGCCGACACCTGCTGCCCCGGATTGATCTGCCGGTCGATCACATAGCCGCTGACAGAGCTGGTCAACGCCATCGTGTCGCCGCGCCCGCCACCCAGACTGCTCAGACGCAACCGCGCCCGCTCCAGTTCCGCCGATGCACTGGCGGCATCGGCATTGGCCGCCTCGACATCGCGCCGCGCGATTGCGCCACCCGCGAACAACATCTGCGACCGGGCCATTTCCCGCGCTTTCTGCCCGCTCTGCGCCTGTGCGCTCAGCATATCGGCCCGTGCCTGGCCCAGATCGGGCGCATCGACATAGGCCAGTGCCTGCCCGGCGCGAACCTGCTGCCCGATGTCCGCAATCACCTGCGTCACCCGACCCGCGACCGGCGTACCGACCCGGCTGGTCGCCGATTCGTCCACAGCCAGCCGTGCGTTCAGATCCGTCGATACCGGCAGCGGGCTGCTGTTGGCGGTCAATATTTGCAGGCTATCCAGCTCTGCCGCGCCGGGCGCATAGCTGATGATGTCCTGCGATGTCTTGGCAGCGGGCGGCGGCGGCGCATCGGCCTTGCTACAGGCGCACAACAGGGGCAGCAATGCCAGCGGCGCCGCGCCAACGCGGGGAACAAACCTCAACATCTTACTGATCGTCTCCGGTGGTTTCGGCGGCCTTCAGACGCGCCAGAGCATTGGCCTGATCGGAACGGGCATCGACCGCCCCCAATTCGATGGCGCGCAGCGACCGCCGCGCATCGAGCAGTTCGATGAGCGAGGTAGCGCCATTTTTATAAGCAAATTCGGCAATATCATTGGCCTTTTGCGCGGCGGCCAGTTGTTCGTCGTCAAATTGCAGGCGGCGCTGCGTGGCCTCGTCCAGCGCCTGCCGCGCAATTACGATGTCGGCGGTCGCCATCGCCACGGCCTTGCGCGCCTCAGCCTCTGCCTGCACCAGCGCGACTCCCGCCGCGTCCACTTCGCCATTATAGCGGTTCCGCACCGGCAGCGGGATCGACACGCCCATGCCCACGCTGTTGCCGACACCCAGATCGCCATCGGCCCGCTCATATTGTACGCCGACCGTCACGTCCGGATGACGCAGCGCATGCGCGCCGTCCAACGCCCGTCGCGCGGCCTCGACCCGGGCCTGCGCCGCCAGCACATCGGGCCGGCGCAGGGCAATCAGGTCGGGGGCGGAATCCTTGCTTGCGTCGCGCACCGGCCAATCGCCACTGGTGGCCAATTGCCCCGCCTGCGCCTCCGCCCCGATCAACCCGGCAAGGGCGAGTTGCGCCGCATGCCATTGCGTCACCGCCTGCATCGCGTCCGCACCGGCCCGCGACGCTTCCACATTTTGCTTGGCCAGATCACCGTCGGACAGTGCGCCGGCATGGCGTTGCAGATTGGCCATCTTCATCCCGTCGGCATAGCCACGGGCAATCGCCTGCAATATGTCACGCCGCTCTTCGGCCGCCTTCAGGTCATAATAGGCGTCAAACACCGCCTCCCGCATGTCGCGATGGGCGCTGAGCATGTCGTCCTGCGCCGCATCGACCAGAGCGCTGGCTTCCCTGGTCCGCGCCGTGCGCTTGCCGCCGCGTTCCAGCGGCAAATCTATGCGCGCAACCGTGTCGACCAGCTTGGGATAACCTAGTGATCCAATCTGAGACGGACGAATCTGTACCGCGTCGACGCTCAGCACCGGATTGGGCGCCGTATCTGCGCTGCGCAGATTGGCCTGCGCCGACTTCACCGCCAATCGCGCCCGAATCACATCGATGTTCGCGTCTTCCGCGCGGGTGAGCGCTGCGTCCAGGCTGATGGGCGTGAGCGCATCCGTCCCTTCGGTCGCAGCCATAGCTACGCCCGGCATGCCGACCATCATAGCCATGCCACAGCCCATTGCCATGGCGCCAATCGCGGTCGCCATGGTACGCCATGTCCGTCTGAACCTAGTCGGCATCGTCAACTCTTCAGTAAAATGAAGGGGAAAACAAAAAATGTGCCCCCACGGCAGATTCTTGAAGCGATGCTATTGCCGGGAATGACGATACCCCAGGCTGACGAAAGGATGATATTTTTGTAATCTGCGAGAAGGCGAGATGCGCGTATCGCGACGCCAGCCATCGATTAAGGGGGCATCACGCTTTGGCACCGCCACTAACGGGATTGGCGGAGGCACGTGATCCCGTCGAAACGACCGCATCCAGGGATAGCGGCGGCAATTTCATAGAGTCAGGATAGAAAAGTGGCGGAGACGGAGGGATTCGAACCCTCGGTGGCCCCTTAAGGCCACGACGGTTTAGCAAACCGCTGGTTTCAGCCACTCACCCACGTCTCCGCACGGATTTGTCCATCGGCTAAGTTGGACAGTGGCTGGAGCGGGCTATAGCGACGGCTTTCGCGCATGGCAACGGTCCTGATCAGCGATTTTTTTCGGTTCGTGGACGCGGTTCATCAACGCATGGATTCAATCCGGCCCGGAATCGACTCATATCGGCTCTCGTTCATTGGCCTTTCAGCTTGGAAGCGGATAATCGGGCGGATTGTGGAATTTCTATCTTCGGGGAGCATAAGGGCATGATCGGCAGCATGGGGTGGACAGCCGCCCGGTTCGCGCGAGCGACAGCCCTCGTCGCTGGGTTCACGGCGTTGACGGGTATCGCGCTGACGCCGGCAAATGCCCTGGCGCAGGTCAGGACTGTCGATCCCAACACCGCTATCGATTCCGATCTTGCGCCGCCACCGTCGGGCAACAACCTGCCGACCGATCCGGGCGTCGATTCGAGCGTTCAGGCACCGCCGCCCGCAACGCCGGCGCCGGGCGCGACATATGGCAGCCCGGTTCCGGGCGGCAACACGGCGACGGGCGCGCCGGTCACACCCAATTCGCCACCGGCCGCCATTACGCCGGGCGACAGTTATCAGGAAGATGATCTGATCGGCGCCGCCGAAGGCGTATTTGGCAAGGGTGCCGAAGGCCTTGCCGGCATCATCGAAAAAATCCTGAAGGATCAGGGTCGCCCCAATGGCTATATCGCCGGGCGTGAAGCATCCGGTGCTTTCGTCGTCGGCCTGCGTTACGGTTCAGGCACGCTCAATCACAAGATTGAGGGCAAGCGCGAGGTATATTGGACCGGCCCGTCCATCGGCTTCGACGTGGGTGGCAATGCCGCCAACACCTTCGTCCTTGTCTATAATCTCTACGATACGCAGGATCTCTACCATCGCTTCCCGGCGGCGGAAGGAACGGCCTATCTCGTGGGTGGCTTCACCGCCAGCTATCTGCGCTGGGGCAATGTCGTGTTGATTCCCATTCGACTGGGTGTCGGTTATCGGCTGGGCATCAACGCGGGCTATATGAAGTTCACTGAAAAGCGGAACTGGCTGCCGTTCTGACAGGCTGAAAGCGCCGCATATTTCACAAGGAGAGGGCGAGTTGTTCGCCCTCTTCCCCCTCTTCTTCCGATTCCAGATTATGCACGCCAAGCCCCAGTAACCGCGCGCCCATGCGCAGCGGCAATTGAGCGCGCAGCAATTCACGCCCGGCCTGAGCCAGCATGTCGGGGGAGCGCACCGCCGCTGTAAAGCTGCGGGATCGGGTGATGATGCGAAAATCGGCGAACTTGATCTTCAACACGACGGTGCGCCCCCAGGCGCCTGCCTTGTCGACCCGGGTCCACAAGTTGGCCGCGATGCGATCCATTTCCGCGATCAGCGCCACCTCCTCGGTCAGGTCATCGAAAAACGTGTCCTCCACGCTGACCGATTTTCGTTCCTGACGTTCCCGCACCGGCCGATCATCTTCACCACGCGATGCACGATAATAATAGTCCGCCGCGCTGCCGAAATGCGCCTGAAGAAACCGCATATCCCGCTCGCGCAGGTCGGCGCCCGTCTCTATGCCCATTTCGTGCATCCGCCTGGCCGTTACGGGGCCGATGCCATGGATGCGCCGCACCGGCATTGTTGCAATGAACGCGGCGCCGTCCGCCGGTCGTATCACGCACAGCCCGTCAGGCTTGTTCTGATCCGAAGCCAGCTTGGCGATCAGTTTGTTGTACGACACGCCCGCCGATGCGGTCAGGCCGGTTTCCTCACGGATCATCCGCCGGATTTCCTGCGCCACCTGCGTCGCAGACGTAATTCCCGGCTTATTCTGCGTCACATCCAGATAGGCTTCGTCGAGAGAAAGCGGCTGGATGATGTCAGTGAACCGCGCGAAGATGTCGCGCACTTGCGCCGACACCGCACGATAGACCTCGAAACGCGGCTTGACGAAGATCAGGCCGGGGCACAGCCGCCGGGCGCGCGCACCCGGCATGGCGGATCGCACACCGAATTTGCGCGCTTCATAGCTGCATGTCGCCACCACCCCGCGCGGTCCGCCTCCGCCCACCGCAATCGGCTGGCCGCGCAGCGCGGGATCGTCGCGCTGCTCCACCGACGCATAAAAGGCGTCCATGTCGACATGGATGATCTTGCGCAGCGGCGGAGCGTCCATGACGCATCCCATGCCACAGACAGGAACGAAAGGGAAACGCGGAAGGCTATTCCCCGTCTTTTCCCTTCAAAGACAGTAGCGCTGCGAAGGGGCTGGCCTGCTCCTCCGACAAGACGCCCGCCTCCTTCAGCGCCGCATCGGCATCGGGCGCACGCGGATAGGGCGTCATCGCCAACGCCATCGTTTCGGCCACCGCTTCGCCCATATCGATGACCTGTCCGTCGTAACCGATGATGTCGACATCGTCCGCGTCCAGTTCCAGTTCGGTTCCTTCGGGCAACGCCTCGCCCTCGACCACGAATCGCAGCAGAAATTCGCTGTCGATCGCCTCCGGCACCGGAACGCCCGTCGCGACGCAAGGCTGGGCCAGTGCCGCACGTACCCGTCCGCGTGCAACGATCGCGCCATCCTCGTCGGTCAGGCCATAATCCGCCTCCAGTCGATCGAGCGATGCCAGTCCGAACCGGCGCGCCAGCGCATCGCGCTCCGCCTCGTCCGCCTCGATATGCAGCGTCCCGGCCAGCCGCCCCACCTGATCGACCTTCACGGTCCGCGAAAATTCCGGGTTCATGTTCATCCTAAATCTCCTGCCATCAGCGCGTCGCGGGTCAGGCAGCCCAGCCGCACCCAGCGCCCGCGCAGCGCCCCTTCCACATGCGCCAGCGCCCTATCGTCCACCGCCTCGCCGCGATAGAGATTACGTCGCAATGCCTCACCCAGCGCATCGCCCTCCTGCTCAAGCGCCGCACGATAGGCGCCGATACGCCCGCCCAATGCGCTCATCATCCGTCCGACATGCTTGCCGACGACCACGTCGCCTATGCCCTCCTGCCGCAACTGCCCGTCCATGTCGGCGACGAACAATTCCGTCAGCCATACCTGCTCCTGCGCCGCGTCCAGTCGTTCCAGCCGCACCAGCACCAGCGCCAATATGGCGACGATCATATCGAACCGCCCGTCCATCGTATCGGGCACCGCCCCGTCCAGATACCAATGCGGTTGCCTGCCCTCCGCCACCACCGCGCCATAGAGCGGGCGCATCGCTTCGCCGGGGTCACGCGCCCTGAACAGGCGCTGGAGGAAGGAAGGAGAAGAAGCGGCCATGGCGAACAAGTGCTTTTTATCGGAATGAAGCGGCAGGCCGCATCGGCCCGCGCGCCGCGCCCCTTGCCGGGGCGAGCGCATTTCCATATTGATCGCTGCGCCGCTCAATGCAATGGCGGCATCATGTTTACGGTTCGCGGGCTTGCCCGCCAGGAGAAGTCCATGCCCCAGTTCAGCCGCCACACCCCGCGCGGGCGCGCCCTGCTCGCCGCCGGCCTTTGCGTGGCGTTGCTCGGTGCGTCGGGTTGCACCCGCATCCGCACGCATCAGGGTTATCAGGTGGACAAGCTGTTGGTCGATTCGGTTCAGCCGGGCATCGACAACCGCGCATCGGTGGAAGGGACGCTGGGTCGCCCCAGCTTCGCCTCGCAATTTGGCGAGCAGGACTGGTATTATATCTCGCGCAGCATGCGCGCGCTGGCTTTTTCCAATCCCAAGCCGGTGGAACAGACGGTATTGCGCGTGCGATTCGACGCGGCTGGCAATGTGACGGCGGTGGACCGCATGGGCATGGAACAGATCGCCCATGTTTCACCCATGGGTGACAAGACCCCGACGCTGGGCCGCCATCGCAGCCTGTTCGACGAAATCTTCGGCAATATCGGTGCGGTCGGCGCAGCCGGCATGGGTGGCGCTTCTGGCGCACCAGGCAGCGGTGGCGGCCCGAACGGCAGCTGATTCAGCCCCAATATCGTCAGACATGAAACAGGGGGGCAGCGAAATATTTCGCTGCCCCCTTTCCTATTGCTGCGACCAGCCGCCGCCCAGTGCCAGGAAAATGGCAATCTGATCCTGCACCAGCGCCGCCCGCGCCGATGCAGCACTTACCTCTGCACTGGCCAGACTCCGTTGCGCATCCAGTAACGAGAGGAAATCGCCCCGCCCAAAGCGGAACAGCTTACCCGCCTGCCCTTCGGATACTGCTGCGCTGTCGCGTGCCCGGTCCAGCGCTTCCGCTCTTTGCGCATCCCGGCGATAGCTCTCCAGCGCCGTTTCCGTCTGGCGCAACGCTTCCAGCACCGCGCTGTCGAACCCGGCCAGATCGCCCTGTACCTGTGCATCGGCCTGCGCGATCTGCGCCCGCACGACCGGCCGGTTGGGGAAGCTCCAGCTTATGAGCGGCCCCAGGCTGAAGCCAAAGGCGGAACCAGACCCGAAATCCTTGAGCGGTCCTGACAGGCCCACCGATCCGCCGATGCTGACCTGTGGATAAAGGTCCGCCATCGCCACGCCCAGCCGCGCCGTATCGCCCGCTATCGTGCGTTCCGCCTGCCTGATGTCGGGCCGCCGCCGGATCATCGCAGCACCGTCTCCCACCGGCATCGGCGCGCCCAGAGATGGCAATGCGGCGCACCCCTCCACCTCGCGCGGATAATCAGCGGGCGGACGACCCAGCAGGGTCGCCAGCAGATAGAGGCCGTTCTGCCGCTGCGCCTCGAATGCGGGCAGCGCCGCCGCGCTGGAATCGACGGCCGCCTGCGCCCGACTCACATCGAATGCCGTGCCACGCCCGCCTTTCGCCAGCCGGCGCGTCGCGTCCAGAGTCTGTTGTTGCAGAGCCACGACCTGCCGGTTGACCGTCAATTGATAATTGGCCGCGCAAATCTGGGCATAGGCCTGCGCCGTCGCCGCCGCCACGCTGACCCGCACATAATCGCGCGCCGCACTGACCGATTCGACATCGGCAGTGCTTGCCTCGATCGCGCGACGGATACGACCGTTCAGGTCCAGCGGATAGGCCGCCGACAGACCGAAATCATAGCTGACCGATCCGGGCAGGTGCTGCGTCACGCCCGATGGCCGCGCCAGCGTTTCACCACCACTGATCGACGTCGTAACCTGCCGCCCGGCCTGTGCCTCCTGCAACACCGCCTGCGCGCGGGTCAGGTTGGCGTCGGCCTGACGCAGGTCGGCATTGGCGCCCAGCGCCTGTTCGATCAGGCCGTCAAGGGTCGGGTCATTATACAGACGCCACCAATGGTCGGGCAGGTCCGCCTGACTGAACTGGCTGCCCTGCGCCGAATGAAAAGCGCCCTGCGCGCCCGGAGCCGTCGCCACGCTGTTTTCGGGCGGATGATAGTCCGGCCCCGCCGCGGCACAGGCCGTCAGGGCCAGAGCCAGCACCAGCGACGCAAAACGCCGACGGGCCTTGCCCTCATGCATGGCGGCATTCCCCCGGCTTGGCGTCCTTGTGCGCGGGCTGAACAGTGACCGTCGCCGTCCGCCCGGAAATCAGGCGCAATCCGGTCGGCACCTTGTCGATCCTGATGCGGACAGGAATGCGCTGAGCCAGTCGCACCCAGGAAAAGGTCGGTTCGACCGAAGGAAGAAGGTTGCCGGAATTGCTGCGACTGTCGTCATTGATGCCATAGGCGATGCTTTCCACCCGACCATGCACATCCTGCGCCTCCCCCATCAACCGCACCGTCACCGGCGCGCCAATGCAGATCAGCGGCAATTTGGTTTCCTCGAAATAGCCTTCGACGCGCAAAGAATCATTATCGATCAGGGCCATCGCCTGACTCCCTGCCCCCAGATAATCGCCCGGATGCAGGTCCAGATTGGTGACGACGCCATTGACCGACGCCACCACCTTTGTCCGTTTCAGGTTCAGTTCGGCCGCGTCGCGCGAACTCAGCGCCTCGGTCAGGGCCGCCTGCGCCGTCTGCACGGCAGCGACATTCTGCTCATGGGTTTCGGCTGCGACCAGATCGCCCAGGGCCAGATCGCGCCGGGCTTCGCGCTGAGCCTGCGCCAGTGTCGCCTTCGCACTGGCGATGCGCGCTTCCGCCTCTTCCAGCGCCATCGAATAACGCGGCGTATCCAGCACGAACAACAGGTCGCCTGCTTTCACCTGCTGGTTGTCGCGCACCGCAACCGACGTCACCAGACCGCTGATGTCCGGCGTTACCCGTACCACATCGGCCCGCACGCGCCCGTCACGAGTCCAGGGGCTGCGCTCATAATGATTCCACATCCAGATCGCGACCAGCAGCGCCGCGACGACGATCAATATGGTGGCTAGGCTGCGCATCAATGCGGCGGGCAGGCGGTTCATAGACGGATTCCGGTCTGAGGGAGGAAGAAGGCGATGGCGCCCAGCAGCAGGATGAACAGGCTGAGATCGACGATCGCCCGATAGGCAACGAAACGATAGAGGCCCATTGCCGCAATCACGCGGGTCAGGCCATAGGTCAGGATCAGCGCGGCGATGGCCAGCAACAACAACGTCGGCAGATATACGCCGTCCAGACTGATTTCTCCGGTCATGCGCCGGCCCTCCTGTACCCGATGGCTTCGGGGAAAAGATTACGGCGCAGGCTGACCAGCGCCAGCAGCGCCTGACGCCGCACCGGCGCCTCGCGATAGGCGGACAGGTCGGCGATCGCGCCATCGATGTCGCGCAAAAGGGCGGGATCGACCAACACTGGCTCGTCAGGAACAAGCGCGCGATAATGGCGACTGACCCCGTTCAGAACCTGCGTCAGTGGCACAGAATCGGCCGTCGGCAGGTCGATACGCAACTGGCGCAATTCGCCGATGGCGACGCCGGTGCGCAGGTCGCGCAGCGCATCATAGAGCGGCTGGCCGCTATCCTTGCCACTGACCGCCAGCCGTGGCGCCAGCAGCGCGATCCGGTCCAGCATCCGGTTGATCCAGCCGCGCACATCGGGCGGACGCCGAATGATCGTCGCGCGTTCGGCGATGTCGGTCCAGCCCGCGCGCATCGTCCGGCGGATCGCCCGCTCCACCCCGGCCGACTGCAACAGTCCGGCCATGATGATCGCAAACCATATGCCCACAATCTGCGCGACATTCCCGTTGGTAAAGGAGGCGAAGGCGTTCACATAATGGTCTGACAACAGCACCGGACTCCCCAGTCCCAACAGCGTCGGCAGGGCAATGCCCATCCATTTGGGACTGGCCATCATCGCGCCCAATATCAGCAGGACCGGCGCGTAGCTCGCAGCCAGCATAGCAAAGCCGTCGAGCCGGGGCATGATGGCATAGCCATAGACCGCGCCGATCAGTGCGGCAAAAACCGTACCGATCATGAAGCCTTTCAGCGGCGCAAGGGGATTGTCGCTCGCGGAAAACAGCGCCAGGAACACACCCGCCAGCATGACGGCGGTGCCGCCATCCTGCCATCCGCTGCCAATCCACAGAGCGCACCCCAGAGAAATGGTAACGAACGCGGCAAAGGCTCCTCGCGCCGCACCGCCATAGTCGCGGTGCATTTCACGCGACCGCCGCACTTCCAGCAATTCGGCAACACGGGCCGTCACCGGCTGGCGGCTGTGCGTGATGATCTGATCATACAGGTCACGGCAATCGCGATGCGCGGCAATCAGGGTGGCCAGCCGCGCATAAAGGCTCATCCGCATCATGTCGGCCCAGGACATGCCCTCGCTGGCGACCGGCTCCAGCGCAGCGCAACGTTCGATCAACGCCTGCGCGCCGGCGGCCCGCTCTGCGCTTCCGGGCGGATGAATCCCCTGCGACACACTGTCCAGCCAGTCGCGCACATCGGCAATCAGTTGTTCCACTTCTTGCGGAACGGTGCCGCCATGCGCTGCCGTCAATTCCGTCAGCCGGTCATCGATCGCCGCGCCCAGCGGCAACAGCAACGACAATTGGTCCTGCAACGCGCGGACAGTACGGATACGCGGAGCCAGCCGGGAAAAATCGAACGGCAAATGGATCGACAATTGATGCAGTTCGGTAACGTCCTGTGCCAACCGGCGACGCTCGGCTGACAGTCCCGCCACCGGCTCCGTCGCGATGGCGTCGCGCGACCAGCGTTCGGCGTCACGCAACATGGCCTTCACCCGGCTGATCAGCAGGCCAGATACAGACCCCGGCGCAATGACTCCATGGACCAGGCTGCCACAGGCAATGCCCAACAGGATTTCCTGCACGCGCAGCGTCGCTACCGTGAATATGGTGCCGGGCGTATCGACATCGGGAAAGATGATGAGGCAGGCGGTATAGCCCGCCAGCACGAACATGTAGGAACGCGGCGTCCGGTCAAGCAAGGAGATATAGACGCAAAGGGCCAGCCAGGATGCGATCGCCAGCGACAGCAGCGCAGGGGCGTTGACCAACGGCGGGACCATGATGACGGCGACGGCTGCCCCCGTCAGCGTGCCGATCACGCGGAATACCGCCTTGGAAATAACCGCACCGGCCAGCGGCTGGGCGACGATATAGCTGGTCAGAAACGCCCAATAGGGCCGTTCCAGCCCGATATAAAGCGCGACATACAGCGCCAGCATCGCAGCGGCATAGCATTTGATGGAAAAGAGCGCGGCGGGCACGCCCAGCCTGTCGCTCATGACGCGCTCTTTTTTTCCGCGATGCGCAGGCTGAGCAATTGCATCAGCGCAACCGTGCTGTCGATGATCTCATCAGGCACGTCGGCCAGCAACTCGGCCCGCAATGTTCCCAGTTTCGCCTCGATCCGTCCCACCAGATCCCTGCCTTCCTCGCTCAGCGCGATCTGGTTGGACCGCTTGTCGTCGGGATGGGGCGTGCGTTCGACCAGTCCGGCCATCTGCAACTGATCCAGCGTCCTGACCAGCGAAGGCTGCGTGATGTCGAGCGATTCGGCAAGGTCCGCCTGTCGGACCGGACCGTCCATCCGGTCGATATGGATCAGGCACCATCCCGCGCTGTTCGAAACGCCGAATTCGGCCAGTGCCATATCTGCCAATTGGCGCCACCCGCGGGCAACGGGCGCCATATAATGCGCCAGGGCGCGCGGCGAATCGGGTATCGACATGACCGCTTAGATAGCTAACTAATTAAGCCATTCAAGTATTTACTGTCGAAACTGTCCATCTCATTGTCGCTTTCGCGGCCCGACATCCCTGCCGGGCCGCGAAAATCCGGTCTTATCAGGCCCGTCGCGTCCCCGTGAAGGCCGATGCGCCAAATGCGCCAAGCTGCATCGTCCCGGTGATCGCATCGCCCGCGACATCCGCTTCGCATTCCAGCGTCATCGGCATCGGCATGGTCATTTCCATCTTCCAGCGCAGCGTCGCGCCGTCAACGGTGCCATCCACAACGTCGAGCGATCCCAATGCCCCGGCAAAAGTGCCGTTGAAGCGGTCGCCGCTGCTCACGACGGTCAGTACGCCTTTCTGGTCGCCCATCGGGGTCTTTGCAACGCAGTCATAAGCGCCATCGACATTCGCCATATCCAGTCTCCTTTACGTTGACGTCAATCAGCCAACGTGCCCATTTCCACTGGCAGGCCCACCGCGTCAAGCTGGGGCCGCACCAGTTTCGCATCGCCCACCACAACCCAGATCAGCCCATCGGGATTGATCGCCTCACGCGCGGCCTTGTCGAAATCGGCGGCCGTCATCGCGCGGTAGATTTTGGGCAGGCTTTCATAGAAATCGTCGGGCCGCCCGATTAGGTCATTACGCATCATCGCCCCCATCAGGTCGGACGAGGTTTCGAAACTACCGGGCAGCGAGAGTATCTGGCTATTGATGGTCTGGTTCCGCTCCGCCTCGGTCGTGCCCTTGGTAGTCAGGAAATCCTTGATGTCCTGGCGGGCGGCGATGATCGATTCGCCCGTTTTGTCCGTTTGAACCGGCGCATAGACGAGCAGAGGGATCGTGTCCTTCACACCCGGCAGGCCGGTGCCCGCACCATAGGCCCACCCCTTGCTTTCGCGCAGGTCCATGGTCAGGCGCGACGTGGTGCTGCCGCCCAGCACTTCATTCGCCGACTGAAGCGTCACCGGATTATCCGTACCCTTCTGGCTGGTCAGCACACCAGCCAGGATCATGGATTGCGGGCTTTGCGGCTTATCGATCAGGACGATGCGCGGCGGACGCGCCATCCGGTCCATACGGAAAATCTTCGCGCCCTTGGCGCGTGCCGGCGCCTGCCAGTCGCCAAAGCGCTTTTCCAGCAACGGCATCAGGTCGGCGAGGCTGGTGTCTCCCGTCACGAAAATCTTGGCATTGTCCGGTCGCAGCCAGCTATCATGAAACGCGGTCAAATCTTCCCTTGTGACCGCCTTCACCCCGGTTTCCGTACCCGACCCGGTGAAGGGGATGCCATAGGGATGTGCCTTGCCGTAAAGAAGTGGCGGCAACATTCGCTGCGCAATCGCCATCGGCTCAGTCTTTTCCGACGCGATCCGCGTCAGCATCTGTCCGCGCAGGCGCTCGACATCCGCTGGCGCAAAGGCCGGATTGCGAATGACGTCAGCCAGCAGTCCGAGCGAGGCATCCAGATTGGGCTTGAGTGCGAACAGGCCAACGGTGGTTCGATCCATGCCGTTGCTAGCGCTGACGGCTGCGCCCAAACGTTCCTGCTCCTGCGCGATTTGCAGCGCATTGCGCGTCTTCGTACCTTCGTCCAGCAGCGCCGTCGTCAACGCCGCCGTACCCGGCTTGGCCTTGTCATCAGCGGCATTACCGGCATCGAACGCCACCGATACCCGCACCGTCGGCACGGTCGCACGGCGGGTGAAGATGACGGGTATTCCGTTTTTGAGCGTGGCATGTTCGACCATCGGAAAATCGAGATCGGCAACCGGCTCGATCGGGGGTTCGGCAATCTTCGTCGGCGCAGGTGGTGTCGCAGCCGCAGGTGCGGCAGCCTCAGGGTTACGGAAGTAAGCGGGCTTCATCGTCGCGTTGCCGGCCAGCGCATTATCCTGCGCCGACCGTTCGCCCGGAGCCACCGTCAGTCGCAGCACCGGCCGCCCCAGCCATTGACGTGCAACCTTCGCCACCTGATCGGGCGTGGCGGCTGCATAGGTCGCCAGATCCGACTTATATTTGGCCGGGTCGTTGGAATAGACCGCCCCTTCCGCCAGCGTCACCGCCTTGCCGGAAAAGCCGCCGACCCGTTCCAGTCCTGAAATCGTACCGGCAACCTGCTGGGTAGCGGCACGCTGCACTTCGTCGGCGGTCGGCCCCTTGGCCAGATAATCCGCAAGCAACGTGTCCAGCCGCTTGCCCACGGCAACGGGGTCCACACCCGGCTTCACATCGACGCTGATTTCCGCAAAGCTCAGCTTCTCGAACGGCTGGATGCTGGCTTTCACACCCACAGCGACTTTCTCATCGCGTACCAATGTGTTGTAGAGGCGTGAGGAGCCAAGGCCGCCAAACACCGACAGGGCGATGTCGAGCGCCGGCAGATCGGCGCCATTGACGCCCGGCACCACCCAGTTGCGATAGAGACGGGTGGCAGCGACATTGTCGTGCATCGTCTTTTCGACATCCTTGTCGAGCGTCGGCACCGATGCATCCACATCCTTGGGCGCGGGGCCGGCCGGGATGTTGCCGAACCATTTTTCAATCTTCGTCTTGGCGGTTGCCACGTCGATGTCACCCGCCAGCACCAGCACGGCATTATTGGGACCATAATGGGTCTTGAACCACATCTGCACATCGGACAGGCTCGCCGCATTCAGGTCCGCCATCGATCCGATGGTGGAATGGCGATAGGGGTGTCCCTCAGGCAACAGAGCCGCCAGTTGCGCATATTCGACCAGGCCATAAGGCTCGTTTTCGCCCATGCGTTTTTCATTCTGAACCACGCCCCGCTGCGTATCCAGTTTGGTCTGCGTCACGGCACCGAGCAGATGCCCCATGCGGTCCGATTCCAGGAACAAGGCCCGGTCCAGCGCGCCTGTCGGCACCGTCTCGAAATAATTGGTGCGGTCGAACCATGTCGTACCGTTCCAGTCGGTGGCGCCAATATCTTCAAGCCGCCCGAAGAAGGGGCCGTCGGCATTTTCAGAGCCATAGAACATCAGATGCTCGAACAGATGCGCAAAGCCCGTCTTGCCCGCCGGTTCGAAACGCGATCCGACATGATACCAGACCGACACCGCCACCACAGGCGCCTTGCGGTCGGTATGTACGATGACCCGCAGGCCGTTCTTGAGCGTAAATTCCTGATAGGGAATATCGACCGCCGAAACCAGGCTGGATAGCGGCGCCGGGGCTGCCACGGCCGTTGCACCGCTCGATTGCGCCATAAGCTGGCTGGCCGGTGTCATGGCAAGGGCTGACATGCCGAGCATCAAAGACAGGCGACGCGAAAGGGGGGTAAGGATCATGCAAGGCCTCTGGCAAGAGCGATGGACCATAGGCCCGACGACAAGGGCCATGATGGCGCGCAGCATAGCGGGGCGTGGTAGCGGCGCAATACGCATAACGCTGGACAGGCAGAGTGTGGGGCGGCACATCTGCGATCATAAGTTCGCATTTTGAAAGCCGATCTATCATGAAACGCCTGCCCTTGCTGGCCGCCGCGCTGCTGACCGTGCCTGCCACCCTGACTGCTCAGACAGGTCCGACGGACCCTGTATTTTCTCCAGCGGCGGTCCGCGCCCATGTCGAATTTCTGGCGGACGATCTGCTTGAAGGCCGCGACACCGGCAGCGAGGGGCATGAAATCGCCGCGCGCTATGTCGCCAGTCAATTCGACGGACTCGGCCTGAAACCGGCCGGCGACAATGGGGGCTGGTTGCAGCGGATCACATTCCAGAAAACCGAACCTGCATCGACCCCGGCAACATTGACCGTGACTGGTCCCGCCGGCACCAAGAACTTCACGCATGGCGGTGACGTTTTAATGGGGCTTAACGCTGCCGAGCCGCATCTGGATGTTACAGCACCACTGGTCTTCGTGGGCTTTGGCCTTGAGAATGCGCGCCTTGGCCTGAACGATTATGCCGGGCTGGATGTGAAGGGGAAAATCGTCGTCACCCTGCGCGGCTATCCCAAAGGATTGCCGAGCGAGGAGGGCGCACATCTTTCCGCCACCAAAGGCAAGATCGCCGAATCCCATGGCGCGATCGGCATGATCTCGCTGGGCACGATCCAGTCGATGAAAGCGCGACCATGGGCGCGCATGGTGCAATTTGCCAATGATCCCGATTTCACCTGGGTATCGCCGGAAGGTGTGCCATTTGACGCCGCGCCCGGCCTGCGCGCTTCCGCTTCGCTGAACGATCCTGCCGCTGAAGCGATATTCGCTGGTGCGCCCGGCAGCATCGCTGCGATCCGCAAGGTTGCAGACAGGACCGGCGGCAAACCGAAAGGCTTTGCCCTCAGAACCAGTGTTCAAATCAAGGCGGATAGTGTCAGCCAGCGCGTCACCAGCCCCAATGTCGTGGCCATCCTGCCGGGTAGCGACCCCAAGCTGAAGGACGAATATGTCGTCCTATCCGCGCATCTCGACCATATCGGGATCAGCCCGGCCAAACCGGGTGACGCACCCGACAAGGACCGGATCAACAACGGCGCACTCGACAATGGAGCCGGCATCGCCACGATGCTGGAAGTTGCCCGTGCCATGGCGCAGGCGCCCGATAAGCCACGCCGCTCGATCATCTTCCTCGCCTCTACCGGGGAAGAAAAGGGGCTACTCGGCGCGGACTATTTCGCCCGTCATCCCAGCGTCCCGGTGAAGCAGATTGTCGGCAATGTCGATCTGGACATGCCGTTGCTGTTCTATCCGTTCACCGACGTGATCGCCTTTGGTGCCGACCATTCCACATTGGGACCGATCGTTGCCAAAGCCGTCGCCCCCATGGGCCTCAAGCTGTCACCCGACCCTATGCCGCAGGAAACCATCTTCGTGCGGTCGGACCATTATATGTTCGTGAAACAGGGGGTTCCCGCCGTTTTTCTGGCCACTGGCTATGCCAATGGTGGTGAAAAGGCGTGGGGCGAATTTCTCGGTGGCAATTATCACCACCCCGGCGATGACATGAAGCAGAAGATAGACTGGGAAGCTGGCGCCCGTTTCGCCGAGGCCAATTATCGCATCACACGCGCGATGGCGGATGGCGATACGCCGCCCCTTTGGTTCGACAAGGACTTTTTCGGCGATCTGTTCGCGCCTGACGCTACCAAGGCGGCAAAGTAAGGAGAATTACGCATCCCCCCTTGTGTGGTTTTTGAGCAACACTACATCGCCAGCATCAATTTGAGTGGGATGTCATGAACCTCGAAAAATTCACTGATCGCGCCAAAGGCTTTCTGCAATCGGCGCAAACCGTGGCGATCCGCATGAATCATCAGCGGATCGGCCCGGAACATATATTGAAAGCCCTGCTGGAAGATAATCAGGGCATGGCGTCGGGCCTGATCAAGGCGGCGGGCGGCGACGCCAGTACTGCGTTGCGGGAAACCGACGCAGCCCTCGCCAAAATACCGGCGGTGTCGGGTAGCGGCGCGCAGCAAACGCCCGGTCTCGACAATGATGCCGTGCGTGTCCTCGATTCAGCGGAGCAGGTCGCGACCAAGGCTGGCGACAGTTTCGTGACTGTCGAACGACTGTTGCTGGCCCTAACCCTTGCCACAACGACCAGCGCGGGCAAGGCTCTGGCCGCTGCTGGCGTGAAAGCGGAGGCATTGAACGGCGCGATCAACAGCCTGCGCGGAGGACGCGCCGCCGATACGGCCGGCGCGGAAGATCGTTATGACGCGCTCAAGAGATTCGCCCGCGACCTGACTCAGGCGGCGAAGGACGGCAAGCTCGACCCCGTGATCGGCCGCGATGAGGAAATTCGCCGCACCATTCAGATTCTCGCCCGGCGCACCAAGAATAATCCGGTGCTGATCGGCGACCCTGGCGTCGGGAAGACCGCCATTGCCGAGGGCATGGCGCTGCGCATCGCCAATGGCGATGTGCCCGATACGCTCAAGGACCGCACCCTCATGGCGCTCGACATGGGATCGCTGATCGCGGGCGCCAAATATCGCGGGGAGTTTGAGGAACGGTTGAAAGGCGTATTGGACGAGGTGAAGGCCGGTGAGGGCCAGATCATCCTGTTCATCGACGAAATGCACACGCTGATCGGTGCCGGAAAATCCGAAGGCGCGATGGACGCGGGCAATCTGTTGAAGCCCGCCCTTGCCCGCGGCGAACTCCATTGCATCGGTGCGACGACGCTCGACGAATATCGCAAATATGTGGAGAAGGATCCCGCGCTCCAGCGGCGGTTCCAACCGGTCTTCGTCGGCGAACCGACCGTCGAGGACACTATTTCCATCCTGCGCGGCATCAAGGAGAAATATGAAGCGCATCATGGCGTGCGTATCGCCGATGCCGCAATCGTCAGCGCCGCAACTCTCTCCAACCGCTATATCACGGATCGATTCCTGCCGGACAAGGCGATCGACCTGATGGATGAAGCGGCGAGCCGCATTCGCATGGAGGTAGAGAGCAAGCCCGAAGAGATCGAGACGCTCGATCGCCGGATCATGCAATTGCAGATCGAACGGGAAGCGCTGAAAAAAGAAAGCGATCAGGCATCGAAGGATCGTCTGGCAACATTGGAAGGCGATCTTGCCAATCTGGAACAGCAATCGGCCGAACTGACCGCTCGCTGGCAGGCGGAAAAGGAAAAAATCGCCGGTGAAGCTAAGCTGAAGGAACGGCTGGATGCCGCACGCATCCAGTTGGAACAGGCACAACGCGCCGGCGAATATGGCAAGGCAGGTGAACTGCAATATGGCACCATCCCCGCGCTGGAGAAGCAACTGGAAGAAGCGCAGACCGCTTCGGCCGGTGCGATGCTGCGTGAGGAAGTAACCGCGGAGGATATTGCATCCGTCGTATCACGATGGACCGGCATTCCGGTCGACCGGATGATGGAAGGTGAGCGGGAAAAGCTGCTTGCCATGGAGGCGGAACTGGGCAAGCGCGTCATCGGGCAGGCCGACGCCGTGCGCGCCGTATCGACCGCAGTCCGTCGTTCGAGGGCCGGCCTGCAAGACCCGAACAGGCCGCTTGGCAGCTTCCTCTTCCTTGGCCCGACGGGTGTCGGGAAAACGGAACTGACCAAGGCATTAGCCGGATTCCTGTTCGACGATGACAGCGCGATGGTGCGGATCGACATGAGCGAGTTCATGGAGAAGCACAGCGTTGCTCGCCTGATCGGCGCCCCTCCGGGCTATGTCGGTTATGAGGAAGGCGGCGTCCTGACCGAAGCGGTTCGTCGTCGCCCCTATCAGGTCGTGCTGTTCGATGAGGTTGAAAAGGCGCATGGGGATGTCTTCAACATCCTGTTGCAGGTGCTGGACGATGGGCGGCTGACCGACGGGCAAGGTCGCACTGTGGACTTCACCAACACGATCATCGTGCTGACCTCCAATCTGGGCAGCCAGTATCTGACCAGTCTGGGAGATGATGAACCTGTCGAGAAGGTAGAGGATCAGGTGATGGAAGTGGTGCGCAGCCATTTCCGCCCGGAATTTCTCAATCGTCTGGATGAGGTGATCCTGTTCCACCGTCTGGGCGCCAGCCATATGGCACCGATCGTCGATATTCAGGTCGGCCGGGTGCAGAAGCTGCTGAAAGATCGCAAGGTGACGCTGAACCTGTCCGATGGCGCCCGCGCTTGGCTGGGTCGGGTCGGTTATGATCCGGTCTATGGGGCACGGCCGCTCAAGCGAGCGGTGCAGCGTTACTTGCAGGATCCACTGGCAGACCTCATCCTGCGCGGCGAGGTGCCGGATGGTTCTACCGTATCGGTAGAGGACAGCGACGGAGCGCTGAAGCTGGAGATAGTGTAAGCAATAAGGCCCGCCATCGGGATGGCGGGCCTTATTTCAACAGATATATCAAAACCGGGCGGCTTCATTCATTTTATATAATGAAATGAATGGTCCCTACATCATGTGCCCATGGCCGAGCCAGGACGGTTGCGCGTGATGAGATCATCTGCGTCGCGGTTCTGCTGTTCCATGCTCGCCCGCCATTCGGCGTTGGTCTTGCACACGCGCTCCTTGCGGACGAGAGAACCGGTTATCGCAAGTTTTTTGCAGCGTACCGCATTGGGATCGCTACGCAACACCTTGGGCGCTTCTTCCGCCAGCGCCGGAAGCGCTGTGCCCAGCAAGCCCGCCATGATGACAGCCTTTAAGATATGCACATTCATTCTCCCTAGAAATATATCGACTGCGCACGTCTATGATGCCCTGCCCATCGATCAGATGCCGGTCGCCACATCCCTTGTCTTACCGTCATCCATTGTGGCGTAAAATTGCTTCAATAGTTGCTGTTCGGCAAGTGACAAATGCGGGTTCCACACATCGAAAATCAACACCACGCGCAAATGCTCACTTTCATTCCATGCCTCATGTTCGATCGTATCATCAAACGCAAAGGCTGTGCCTTCTTGCCAGGCCCGGGTTTCCCCGCCCACCCGAAAGGAGCAGCCCGGCGGCACGATCAGCGGCAAATGCACGATAGTGCGTGTATTGGTAACGCCTGTATGCGCTGGAATATGACTACCGGGCTGTAATAAAGAGAAAAAGGCCGATGGCGCTTTTCCGGGAATATCAGCCCGAGGCAAATCCTCCAGCGCCGCGACAGTCTCTGGACAAGCCGCGCAAACCGCCTCATTGCGTTCGCCATATTCCCACAGGAAAGCCGCGCCCCAATCGAGCGATCCGTTAAGGGCGGTCCATTTATTCCGGGGGGTGCCCGCTTCCTGGCGAATATAGGGACGGACAATATTGCCGCTCTGCTCCATCAAACGGACAAACTCGGCGCGAATGGCGTCCGTCCTGGCCTCCAATGCCTTCATCCAGGGGAAATGGTCGCGGTCAAAAAACTCATCTGCGGGCAGAAACGGATAATAAAGGCCCGAACATTCGTTACGATAAATGGTTCGTCCCTGGAACTGATGGTCCATACAGGCCTGAAATCGACGTTGCGTGACCAGGTCGGCTACCTCAACCTCCTTAGCCACGGCATTCTGCACCTGCTGCGAAAAACGTGCCTGATAATCGCCGACGAACTGGCGCGCCTGAATCAAGGTTTCGGTCAGCGATTCCGGGATGTCGCTCAGCCCTGCCGTAAGCGATAGCACCTTGCTCCAACTCATGGCGGCATCCTGTTTCTGCCCCAGGCGCTGCTGCAATTGAGCCAGGCGGATTTGCGCCATGAGATTGCGTTGGTCGAGCGCCAGCACATGATCCAGCGCCTCACGTTCACCGCTCGGATCAGATAAGCCGCGGGCAGCCGATGCCACGTTCATCCATAGGGCCGCCTCACGCGGGTCTACCTCTGCCGCCGCCGAAAAATATCTGTAGGCTTGCTGGAAATCCTGCCGCTCAAGAGCCGTAAGACCAAGTAAATTAAGCGTTTGCGGTTCTTTGGGATCACGCTGTAGTGCCTGCGCCATCAATCGCTCTGCATCGACCACACGCCCCTGTTGTCGAGCGGCAACCGCCTGTTGAAGCAATTGTGCAACCATGCTGTCCATATCTATCCCCAGAACTCAGAATTTCTGGCTATCAGAAGGCGAAGCGAAGACAAGTAGTGGAAAATGCGGTTGCTTGTACGGTGACGATGGTCGTGCGAAGGCTGACGACATGACTTCATCCTTCCCCCCTATTGGCGATGTCATGGCCAACCCCGAATGGCTCGCCCATCGTTATGATGCGAGCCGGGATGCATTTCACATGCTGGCCGTACCGCGCCGGCGCCATGCCGAAATCGCTTTTCTGACAGATGAATATCTGGGCGAAACAGTCCGGCCGATGCCTGTTAAACGGGTTGAGGCAATGGGTCAGGCGAGAGAGCAGGCGCCGCTGCACTTCATATTCCACTCTGCCTTTTGCTGTTCAACGCTCATGGCGGCTGCGTTTGACATTCCCGGCCTGTCGATGGGCCTTAAAGAGCCGATGATCCTGAACGACATTGTCGGTTGGCGGCATCGCGGTGCTACTGGCGCCAATGTAGCACGGGTACTGGATGAAGCCATGCAGTTGCTGGCGCGCCCCTTTACAGACACGCACGGCACAATCGTCAAGCCATCCAACATCGTCAACCCGCTGATTCCGGCCATGCTGGCCCTGCGCCCCGCCAGTCGCGCCCTATTCATGTATGCGCCGCTGTCCGAATATCTCGTATCGATAGCCCGGAAAGGCATGACCGGACGATTGTGGGTCCGCGACTTGATGCAAAAGCTGGCTCGGGAAGGAATGATTGATCTGGGCATCCAGCCGGAAGAATATCTGATGCTCACCGACCTGCAGGTGGCAGCGGTGGGTTGGCTGGCCCAGCAACAACAATTCCACCGACTGACGGAGAAATTGGGCGAGCGCGTCGTGACGCTCGACAGCGCGACCTTCATGAGCAGGCCAAATAAGTGCCTGCTCAATCTCGCCAGCCACTTCGAACTGGACCTGAAACCGGATCAGGCCGACGCAATCGTCAATGGATCTCTGTTTCGTCGAGACAGCAAGACAGGTGGAGATTTTGCCGGCGGACAGAGGGCCAAGGCCGCGATAGAGGGCCGCGCCCTTCATGCGGATGAATTGGACAAGGTCGAACAATGGGCCAGAGTCCTGGCCGTTAATAACGGCATTCCGCTTCAACTGTCCAACACGGTATAGGAAGCATTCGGTCGCGCGCCATGTCCGATATGATCACGACGGCATGGTGAAATATTTTCGACAGTCACCGACAAAAAAAGGGCCAGCAAATGCCGGCCCTTCCTTTTTTGTTGATCTGAACGAGATCAGAAACGAGCCTTGATGGCCGCACCATAGCGACGACCCAGCGTATCGTAGGTCGACGGGAAGGTGTTGCCGCTGTTCCATGCCGTGCCACCGGCATCCGAACCGACGAGCGGCGGCTGCTTGTCGAACATGTTCTGAACCATGAAGGACAGGGTCAGATTGTCGGTCAGGTTGAACCGCGCGGTCATGTCGAAATAGTCGTAAGCCTTGATACGATTGAAGTCGAACTCCTTGTCGTAACCGAAGGGCACGCCCACGAACAGATCCGGCGAGTCGGCATGCTTGAAGCCGTCCAGATGACGCCACAGCACCGAGAGGTCGAACTGTTCGAACGACAGGGTGGTGCGGACAGTCCACTGGAATTCCGGCTGCAGCGAACCGCAGTCGACGCTGATGACGCCGATGCAATCCAGCGGCGCGGAAGACGGCGACGACTGGAACACATTCTTGTTCGTCCAGTTACCGGTGAAGCCCAGACCCAACTTCGCGAAGTTCAGGTCATGGCTGTAGTTCAGCGTCACGTCGATACCGTCGGTCTTGTAACGGCCCAGGTTCGACAGCGGCTGCGGCAGACCCAGGTTCGAGTCACCGCTCAACTGGCCAGTCAGAGTATCACGACGGATCGAGGTACATGCCGTGCTGGTGGCGCTGAGGTCGTTGACGAAGCAGGCATCCATCACGTCACCAGGCGTCGGCGAAGACACCGCTCCGGTGATCTTGATGTTGTAATAATCGATCGTGGCCGAGAAACCGGGCAGCGCAGCGGGCTGAAGAGTAGCACCGATGGTGTAGCTGGTCGACTTTTCAGGGCCGAGTTCAAGGTTACCACCCGAGGTCGAACGTGCCTGGCTGGCGGTAGGTACGCCGATCGAGCCAATCTGGTTGGCCGGAGCGCCCTGAGCGATACAGACGTCGCGCAACGTGCCCGTCGAACCTGCATCCAGGCTGCCGGGGATCTTGTTGCCATTGTCATCCAAGCTGGCGCACGGATCGTACGACAGGCTGGTCAGACCGCTGGTGGTCGGCGTGAACAATTCGCTGATGTTGGGAGCGCGAACCGCGCGCGAATAAACGCCACGGAACGACAGGTCACGGATCGGTGCCCAGCTACCCTGCACCTTCCAGGTGGTCGTGTTGTACCCAGGATTGTTCGCCTGAGGCGCATCGACCGTGTAGCTGGAATAACGAATACCAGCCTGGATCGTCAGATCGTGGAAGAAGGGCTTGTCGCTAATGAGCGGAACGACCAGTTCGCCGATGGCTTCATAGACATCATAGCCACCGGAAATGTTCGGAGCCGCACCACCGGCACCGCCCAGATCGCCGCTTTCAGCCAGCGAGTCCGACTGCTGACGCGCACCATATTTGCGATATTCGCCGGCAATCGCGAACGAGATCGGGTTGGCTGCCCAAGGGGTAGCAACACCGAAATCACCGCTGATGCTGGCATGAGCCTGTGCAAGGGTGGTGCGAACCTGAACCGTGCTGACGCCCGTCAGATAATTGACAGCTTCATCGCTGAGCGTGCCGAACCAGTTGGCAGGTACGCAATTTTCGTCGTCGCCAAGGCAGGACGTGGTGTTGGTTGCCTGCATCGAGTTACGGATACGCGAGTTCAGGAAATAACCCTGAATGGTCTGGGTCTGATCGGCTTCGCCGTACGAACCCCAGATATCCCAGTCGATGGTGTCGGTGATGCCGCCCTTGAAACCGAGTCGGTAGTCGAACACGGTGTTGCTGTAGTCGCTGATACGCGGACCAGCTTCCACACCACGACGGAACATCGCGGTCGTGACTTCACGATAATTGGGATCATTGGGATCGGTTGCCAGAGCGGCTGCGTCGCAAGCACCCTGCGCAATGCTGTTGGCGGCGCAGAACTGGTTACGAATGCCGGTCGGCAGATAGGGGTTGCTCAGCGGTACGTCGACGCTGATGCCAAACGAACCGGAGGCCGCAATGATCGTGCTGACCGTGTTCTTCGAGAACAGGCCACGCGAATAGACTTCTACCGCATCGCTGACTTCATACCGGCTTGCGGCATAAATGTTGAAACGCTCATAAGGCGTGTAGAAGATGTTGTCGGGCGCGAAGTTGAACGGCGCATAGGTGTTGACCAACGATTGACCATCGGGCGAAACCTGAAGCGTGCCACGTCCCGGAACGCTGAAGCGGGTCGGATTCGACGTGCCCGAACCCGAGCTGAGGCCGGTATAGGAACCGATGGTGTTGCGACCAATCTTGCGATCGCCCTGATAGACCGGATCAGCCTGCTGATAGCCGATACCCAGAACCACGTTACCGCGGCCGTCATCGAAGCTGGCGCCCGTGGTCACTTCCAGGCGGACGGTGTTGCCGTCACCCTGTTCGTTGATCATGCTGGACGCATTCATTTCCAGACCAGTGAAGTCCTGGCGGGTGATGAAGTTCACCACACCCGAAATGGCGTCTGCACCATAAGTGGTGGACGCGCCGCCGGTCAGCACTTCAACCCGTTCGACCAGAGCGAGCGGAATGTTGTTAAGATCGAAACGACCAACGAGGTCGGACGGCACGATACGAACACCGTCGAGCAGAACGACGTTGCGGTTCGAGCCAAGGCCGCGCAGGTTGACGTACGAGTTACCGCCGTTGCCGTTGTTAACGGCAGAACCGATGCTGGGAACGATACCCGGGATTTCGCGCAGCAGTTCTTCGGCCGAACGCGACTGCTTCAGATCGATTTCATCAGCAGTGGTAACGTTGATCGGCGAGGAAGATACCAGGTTCGGATTCTTGATCAGCGATCCGGTAACGATGATGGTGTCGGCGGCTTCGGCTTCCGATGCCTGCGGCGCATCCTGTGCGAATGCAGCGGTCGCGATCAACGACGCGCCCAGAATCGCCGGGGCGGCGCTGGCACGCAAAAGTGCCCTCTTCGAAAATGTTTTCACGATCCAGTCCCTTGCTCTGGAGTTTGGCAGATGACCTGCCACTAGCTTTCACCTACAGAGGGAACATGGTGCCCGACAGCGATCCCCCCGTATGGATTGGGCGAAACTGCGCGGGGTGAAGGCTGCTGTAAAGCGTGGGAAAAATGGGTTCACCGCTTTTGGATGCGCCTGTATCATAAATGCAACAAGACTGTGCCAAGCCTGTTTTACAGGTTTGTAGCAACAAAATTACAATGATTAACAGTATGTTGCATCTTTATGCTACAACATTTTGTCAGCCGGATTGATTGTGACGCATTCGCCGGCTTCAGGCGAGATTCGACGGTTATTGACCTTCACATTCGCCGATGCATTTTAAGTGGAAGCGATGGAGAGTTGCCAGATGGTCAGTGTGCGTTTCCTTCTTCCTGCCTTGATTTTGGGCCTTTGCGGTGCGGCTGCCGTTGCGGCCCCCAAGGCGCAGCCCCGGCCGGAAATATTCAACAACCTGCTGGAATGTCGGGCCATTGCCGAAGACAGCCAGCGCCTTGCCTGTTTCGACAAACAGGTCGGCGCCATGGAATCCGCAGCGCAGCGTGATGAAGTGGTCGTCCTGGACAAGGGCGAACTGAACAAAACGCGCAAGACGCTGTTTGGCTTTTCCTTCCCCAAGCTGCCGTTCCTGGGTGGCGAGGATGATGAAGAAACCAAGGACAAGGCCGACAAGCAAGACGATGAAGGCGTTAGCCATATTGCAGCGAAAATCGCGTCAGTCCGCAGTCTGGGATATGGAAAATGGCAGATCGGGCTGGAAGATGGCGCCCAATGGATGACCACCGAAGCCATGTCCGGAAAAGATCCTAAGGTGGGGCTATCGATAGAAATTCGTCGTGCAGCACTGGGCAGCTTCATGGGTAAGGTCGAAGGTGGTCGCGCTGTTCGCATGAAGCGAATCAGCTAAACTACGTCAACGCGGCATCGGCCCGGCTATGAGTAGCGGGTCGATACGCGCATCATTCCATTTCATGCCCCAATGAAGGTGCGGGCCGGTCGCACGGCCGGTCGCGCCCACAGCACCGATCCGTTGCCCTTGCACCACAGCATCCCCAACCTTCACGTCGATGCGTGAAAGATGAAGGAAAGCGCTGTTGAGGCCATGGCCATGGTCGATCATCAGCAGATTGCCTTCCAGTGTGAAGGGATGATCCGCAGCCAATATGACGACGCCATCTGCCGGCGCGACAACCGCATCGCCGGTGGCGGCCGCGACATCGACCCCGCCATGATAGGCGCCCGGCTCGCCACGATAGACGCGCTGCGCACCGAACAACCCCGATATGCGGCCGGTGCGCGGCCAGATGAAATTCTGTTTCCATCCGCCCGCCTGGGTCTGGACGAGACGAGCGGCCGCAATCGCTTCCAATTCCGGCTTACGTAAAGCCAGAAAGGCTTCGCTGCTCTTCGTCGGACGCATGGCGGCATCAATCCGCTCGATCCGCCAAGCGCGCGGGACGACGGTCAACGCCTTGTCGATACTGCGCCCGTCAGAAAGCCGAGCGACAAGATGCGCGGAAGGCACGGCATCGCGGTCGAAGGCAATGAGGAAGCGTCCATCCGTATCGATCGATACAGGCTGGTCATCCAGCGTAAGAGCTACCGTGCCCTCCGGTGCCGTTCCAGTGACGGCGCCGCCCTGAACCGTGGGACCGGCCAGTTGAAAATCCTGCACCGGGGCGGCCGCGATCAGGAGGAACGATACAAACGCCATCCCTATCTTCATGCAATGAGGCCTGCCTTACGCTCCGCTTCGACCGATGCGGCAGCATTGGCATAGGCCTCCTGCCGCGCGATGCTCCAGTAACGCAGGTCTTCCAGTGCGATTCGTTGCCCGGTCACGGCGCACAGGACATGGTCGCCCGCCTGCAACACACGAAAGCTGAAAGGCATGTAATGGAGCCGGGCGATCCGATCGCGGTTGGACATCAGCATCAGAAAAGACCTTTCCGGACGATCAGGAAAACAAATCCTGCTGCCCTTGCGCCGGGGGCGACGCCTTTCGCGCCGGGCGGCTGGACGAAGATATAGCGCCGGCGTCGGGCTTCTCAACACCCGCGCCGCCATGCCCGACGATCGCATCGACTGTCCCATCCTTGAAGTGCAGGGTGACGGCCCCCGCCGATGTCGCAGCGGCGACAGACTGGACAAGATGCCCACCGGCCATAACCCGCGCATAGCCGCGCTGGAGCGGAAGGTCGGGATCGAGCGATGTAAAATGACGCGACAGCCGGTCGAAGGCGGTCGCGCGATCATGATGCAGGCGAGTCAGATAGTCCGGCCGCAGCCGCAACCGCTCCAGCCTCTCGGTAGCGCGCGTCACATATTGACGAAGCAGGGCAGGGCGGAGCGCCCCGCCGACATGCCCCATGCGCGCACGGGCATCCGCCACCCGGTGACGCAGGCCATTCGCAAGAGCATCCGATAGCTGATCGAGCTTCTGACGTTGCGGGGCGAGCAGCGTGTCCGGGGTCGGCATCAGTCGCACCTGCATGTCCAACCGCTCACGCACCTGCCCCGCCTGACGCCGGATGGCCCGTCCACCGCGCAATCCCATTTCATCCAGCCCGGCGAGCAAGTCGGCCCGGACCGGCACAGCCATTTCCGCGGCCGCCGTGGGGGTAGGCGCACGCCGGTCGGCCGCATAATCGCACAGGGTCGTGTCGGTTTCATGCCCGACCGCAGAAATCACCGGGATGCTGCACTCGGCGACTGCGCGAACCACGATTTCCTCGTTGAAGCTCCACAAATCCTCGATCGATCCGCCACCACGCGCCACGATGACCAGATCGGGACGGGGCAGGGGGCCACCGGCCTCCATTACGGAAAAGCCGCGGACAGCGCGCGCCACCTGTTCCGCAGCGCCCTGTCCCTGCACCAGTACCGGCCAAAGCAACACCTGCGTCGGACACCGATCCGCCAGTCGATGCAATATGTCGCGGATGACGGCGCCGGTGGGCGAGGTAACAACGCCGATGGTGCGCGGCAGGAAGGGCAGGGGGCGCTTGCGTTCTGGCGCGAACAAGCCTTCGCCCGCCAGCTTGGCCTTCAGCTTTTCCAGCAACGCCATCAGCGCACCTTCGCCCGCCAGTTCCATCCGATCAATGACGATCTGATATTTGGATCGGCCGGGATAAGTGGTGAGCTTGCCCGTGGCGATCACCTCCACGCCGTCCTGCGGCGCGAAGGCGAGGCGTTGTGCGCCGCCCTTCCACATCACCCCGTCCATGACGGCATTATCATCCTTAAGCGCCAGATAGAGATGGCCGGACGCCGCGCGCTTGAACCCCGAAATTTCGCCACGCAGGCGCACATGGCCGAACCGGTCCTCCACCGTCCGCTTCAACATACCCGACAATTCGCTGACACTGAGCGGCGGCGCGTTGTCCCCCGCGCGATCCTCCGCTAACAGGCGGCCCGAACTGTCATAAGCATCAAATTCCGGGGACATGGGCGACATGAACATCCTTCTGCTGGGCGGCGGTGGCCGCGAACATGCGCTGGCGTGGAAGCTGGCGCAATCGCCCCGGCTCGATACGCTCTATGCCGCGCCGGGCAACCCCGGCATAGCCGAGCATGCCCAATTGGTCGACCTGGATGCGACGGACCATCGCGCCGTCGTCGATTTCTGTTTGCGCTACAGCATCGGACTGGTCGTGATCGGACCGGAAGCGCCGCTGGTCGACGGCCTTGCCGACAATTTGCGGGTCAAGGGATTCCCCGTGTTCGGTCCGGGCAAGCGCGCCGCCCAGCTGGAAGGGTCCAAGGGATTTACCAAGGATTTGTGCAAGCGCGCCAATATTCCGACCGCCGCCTATGAACGGGTAACGAGCAAGGATGGCGCCATCGCCGCGCTCGACGATTTCGCGCTGCCGGTCGTGATCAAGGCCGATGGCCTGGCCGCGGGCAAGGGCGTGATCATCGCCCAGACCCGTGAGGAAGCGCTTGAAGCACTCGACACCATGTTTTCCGGCGCATTCGGCGCGGCGGGCGAGGAAGTGGTGCTGGAAGAGTTTATGGAGGGTGAGGAGGCGAGCTTCTTTGCCCTGACCGACGGCAGCGCCATCCTGCCCTTCGGATCGGCGCAGGATCATAAACGGGTTGGGGATGGCGACACCGGTCCCAATACCGGCGGCATGGGCGCTTACAGCCCCGCACGGGTGCTGACCCCAGCGCTGGAGGCCGAGGTGATCGAAAAGATCATCACCCCCACCGTGGCCACATTGGCGGCCGAAGGCATGCCTTATTCCGGCGTTCTCTATGCCGGTCTGATGCTGACGGCCGAGGGTCCCAAGCTGATCGAATATAATGCCCGTTTCGGCGACCCGGAATGTCAGGTGTTGATGATGCGCTTCGACGGCGATCTGGTCGATCTGCTGCTCGCGGTGGCAGAAGGGCGACTGGCGCAGGAGGGACCGGTCGAACTGGCGGATCGTGCTGCACTCACCATCGTCATGGCAGTACGCGGCTATCCCGGTACGCCCGAAAAGGGCGGCACAATCGGCAATATCGCGGCGGCCGAAGCAGATGGCGCCAAGATTTTCCATGCCGGTACGGCGGAAAAGGATGGCGAGTTGATCGCCAATGGCGGGCGCGTCCTCAACGTAACGGCCACTGGCGACTGCGTGGGTACTGCTCAGGCCATCGCTTATGCAGCGGTCGATGCGGTGAATTTCCCGACGGGTTTCTGCCGCCGTGACATTGGCTGGCGCGAGGTTGCACGCGAACAGGCTTAAGCGCTTGCCGCAGGACCACGCACGCCTTTAGATAGAGGCGCGGTCGATGGGGCAGGACAGGCAGGGAAGGCAAAGCGATGCAGGAATTTTTCATGGACTATGGCTTGTGGCTGCTGGTCGGCCTGCTGGTCATTATCGGGCTGGTCTTCCTGTTGTCCGGCCGGAGCAAGAGCCAGGCTCCTGATGCGACCGGACCCGTGGAACAGACCGAAACGGTGATGCCGGTCGCCGATCCGCTACAACCCGTCGCCGCCGTGATTGCGCCAGTGGAAATCGCCCCCGTAACGCCGCCGGTCGTGGTGGTGGATGAAGCGCCGGTGATCGAAACCGTGGCGCCGCCGGTCGCGGCTTCCGAACCTGCGGTTACGCCGCCTGCTCCTGTCTCCAGCGGAGACGATCTGCTGAAACTGAAAGGCGTCGGTCCAAAGCTGGCGGCGCTGCTGACCGAACTCGGCATCACCCGCTATGCCGAGATTGCAGGCTGGAGCGACACCGACATCGCCGCCATCGACGCACGGCTGGGCAATTTCAAGGGTCGCCCGGTTCGCGATCAATGGGTTGATCAGGCCAAATATCTGGCAGCCGGCGACATTGCCGGCTTCGAAGCCAAATATGGAAAGCTGTAAGCCGCACGCTTAAGCTCCACGCCTACACGCCATGCCTACGGGCAAAGGCGATAAACAGATCAGGCCATGGCGCGGGTGCCGCAGGGGCGGAGATCAAGCCAAAGCCATGGCCGCCATTTTCGAACAGGTGACATTCACTGGCGATCCGGCGAGCGCGCAAGGCAGCGAGCATGGCCAGACTATTTTCAGGCGGGACGGCGGTGTCGTCCAGCGCATGGGCAAGAAATACAGGCGGCGTGTCCACGCTGACATTTTGATCCAGCGAATAGGCCCGCATCCGCTCAGGCGATGCATCCGCGCCCAACAACTGGGTCCGCGATCCCTGATGCACGAAATCGCCCTCCATCTGGATCACCGGGTAGATATAGGCAGCGACTGCCGCACGAATAGGCTCCCGGTCGGCCGCATCCACATCCTGATAAACGGGAACGGGCGGACGACTGGTCAACCATGCGGCAAGGTGGCCCCCGGCTGAAAAGCCCATGACTCCGACCCGATTGGCGTCGAATTTTTCACGTGCCGCAAGGCTGCGGACAAGGCGCAAGGCGCGCTGAGCGTCCTGAAGCGGGGCTTCGGCGCCAGCCGCCCATCCATCGGCGGGCAGGCGATAGAGGAGCGAGAAACAGACATAGCCGGCCGCCGCCAGCCGTCGGGACACATTATAGCCCTCATGTCCGATAGCGACCCGGCTATAGCCTCCGCCCGGAATCAGCAGGATGGCCGCACCATTGGACCGCGCACCCACCGATTCGGGACGCAGCAACGTGAGGGTAGGAGTAGTCACATGGGCGAAGACGCCATCGTCCGGACCGCTGTCAGGCCGCCGCAGCCCTTCTTCCTCCTGCACGGTGACATGATCGCTGCCCGGCGCCTTTCCCGGCCAGATGGGGAAACGTTCAAAACCCTGAGGCAAGGGAAAATGGCCTTTCACCATCGTCTGTGCAGCGACAGGTACAGCAACAGCCGTGGCCGCCGTAACCATGGTGCCTGCGAGCAGGGCGCGCCGGTCGATCAGGTTCATTATCTGTCCTCTCCATATGCCAGGCTTAGGCAGGACATATCGCCGCATTTACCGGCAGGTCCAGTAGCAACCATGCCGATTATGGACTGGATCAACCCCAATCAATGCCGGGCGGGCACCGCATCCGACTGACGCCGGATCAGTTGATAATCCAGTTTTACGCGGGCGGCCGGTTCTCCTTCTGCGCCTTCGTCCTGATTGCGGAAATGGATACCGAGCAGGCCGATCGCCTCCCGCGCCATATCGCGAATGGGCTGGCGAATGGTCGTCAGAGCGGGCCAGATGGCATTGGCGAGCGGCGTATCGTCAAAACCGCAGATCGTCACGTCCGCCGGCACGTTGATCCGCCGCTGATGCGCGACGGTGATGGCGGCGGCCGCCATATCGTCGTTGCAGGCAAAGATAGCGGTCGGACGGTCAGGCAGGTTCATCAATCGTTCGGCGGCATCCAGCCCCGACCGGAAGGAAAAGTCCCCCGGTACGATCCACGCCGGATCGGGCGGGATGCCATGATCGTTCAGGCATTGGCGAAAACCCTGTAGCCGGCGAAGGCTGGCCCGGTGGCGAGGATTCCCCTCGATGAAACCGATCCGCCGATGGCCAAGGTCGATCAGGTGGCGGGTCAAGTCATAGGCGGCATGGCGGTCGTCGATGCCAACGGTCAATATGTCTGGCCCGGCCATATCCGGTGCGATGCCGACGACAGCAATGTCGCGCGCCTGCAACCGTTCAACCAACTCGGACCAGTCGCATAGCGGCGGTGGCAGAATGACACCGGCCACATGGGCGTGAGATACCTGATCCACAATCTCTTCGGCAAAAGCGCCGGGCGCGCACTGCTCGACCACCAGATGAAGGTGGCGCTGAGGCGCTTCCGCCAGCGCGCCGAGCAGCAATTCGCCCAGATAGGCGGAAGTGGTGCTGTTGCTGTGCAACAAAGCCACGCGGCGATCGGCGTTACCCGCCAATGCGCGCGCTGATGCATTGGGGATATACCCCAACGCCGCCACAGCCTGCTGCACGGCAGTCCGTGCTTTGGCACTGACCGGGCCTTTGCCGCTCACCGCGCGGGATGCCGTCATGACCGACACCCCCGCATGGGCGGCAACGTCACGGATGGTAGGCGCTTTTTTCTGCATTTTTACAGCCCTAGCCGCTTTTCAAGGCCGAGGAAAAGCATCAGCGGAAGAGACGAAGGTCGAAGGCGTCGGCCATAACAGCAAAGCCTGCATCATTGGGGTGCAGGGCGTCGCCCACGTCATAGGGACGGGCCATGCGTGCGGGGTCAGAGGGGTCAGCCGTCGCCTTCGCCAGGTCCACCACGCCATCAGCCTCTCCTGACGTGCGTATCCAGTCATTGACGGCCATTCGTACCGCTTCGCCCTGCTCGCTCCAGTAACCCGCTCCCTTATAAGGAAGGATGGTCGCCAGAATGATCTTCACTCCCCGCCCATGGGCGCGAGTGATCATCTGACGATAGGCGCCGATCAGATCCTGCGCAGACGGGATCGGACGTTTTTCGGCGAAGGCTGCGCCGATGTCATTGACCCCCTCCAACAGGACGACATGCGTGACACCCGGCACCGCCAGCACGTCGGCATCAAACCGGGCCAGAGCATTTTGACCGGCCCCTTCCGAAAGCAGTCGGTTGGCGCTGATGCCGGCATTGGCGATGCTGACGTTTTTCCGGCCGGCCTTTTGCAGCCGCTCGGCCAGCAAATCAGGCCATCGCCGATTGCTGTCATTGGTAGCCCGCACACCGTCGGTAATCGAATCGCCCAGCGTCACGATGGTCGTTGCCGGGCGCGGGGTTTCCACTTCCACGGCAGACAGGATCAAGCGCGGGCCGACGATGGAAGCGCCGCTCATCTGTTCAGCCGCGGTCTGGTCGCCCGGCGCGATCCAGCTCGTCGCAGCGGCATAGGAATGAACGGTGGGGTTTGCGGCGCCGGCAGGCAAATGGATGCTGACGGTCAGGCTGGTCAGTGGCTTGACGGACAGGTCGACCGGATCACTCAAGAGAGGTGCCCCGGCGGGCAACCTGGCCCCCTGAACGCCGTTGAAGCTCAGCACATGGTCGCTGCCTGGAATAATGCGACCATCTTCTCCTGCCAACGCGACATGGATCGCTCCCACCAGCAGCGGCTCCTGCGTCATTTCGTTGGACAGGCGCAGGCGGATGCGTTGACCGCCACCTGATATGCGAACGACCTGCCTTATCGTCCGGTCGGTCAGGTCGGGGCGCTTATCCGCTGGCGCCGTCCAGACCTGAGGCGCGGCCATCCAGCTGCGCGACCAATATTCGGCATCAGCGGCCGACGACATCCCTCCCGACAGGGCGATCGCGAGAAAGAAGCGGGTGGCGCGCATCGGGTCATCCTTTCCTGAAATATCATATGATGTTGCCGCACCCTGACAGCGGGCGCCAGCCTGTCTACGATCTTTGGATGAGGGATAAACGGGGCGCCGACACCAGTTCAACAGCATCGGTCACGCAAATCACAAGGATATCGGTCAGGAAAGACAATCCGGCGCGAATGGCCGGAAGGCCATCATCAGAATTTGAAAATGGTGCCCAGATAGACGGCCTGGCTATCCTGCCGGTCGTCGGTCATCGGCGACAGACGGCCGGCGACATTATTATTGTAGCGCACACCCGCCGTTACATTCAGGTTGCGGGTCAGCGAATAAGAACTGGCGAGATCCAGCGAATAATCCTTGTCAGCCGACGGATTGCGGACAGTCGCACCCGGCTCACGACGGCTTTCCAGCAGAACCTTCGTGCTAAAACGATCCTTCTTGCCGTCTTCCAGCGAGAAATTCTTCGCATCGACCATCGTCTCGACCGGGACCGGATCAAGCGACTTGCGGCCTACCGATTCTGGCAAAGCAAATTTGCGCCAGTTATGCGCGCCGTTCAGACTGAAAGCGACCGGCTTGATGTCGATCGATTCGTCACCACGGCTAGGCAGCCCACGGCTGCTGGCACGAACCATGATGGTGATGGAGCGCTCGCCGCTCGTCGAACCACTGGTGGGGGTAAAGCGAAAGCCCTGACGGCCAGCGGTCGCCGCAATCTTGGCATAGGCGGCGGCAAGACGGGGATCACGGATAGTCGGCGTAAAGGAAGAGATGCTGCCCAACGCCCCCAGCGACACACCGGCGTCACCACGGGCACGAACCATATCGGTAGCAGCGCCAATTGCGGGAGACAGCACAAAGCCGGCCACGGCAATCGCCGTTCCCGCCAGTGCAAAATGTCCCCGTTTGGCGCGCATGACCCGAATCTTTGTCCCCGACTTTAATCTTTCCATAGTCACTACACCGGCAAGACGGCCGATGGCTAGAGCCTCAACGCCTTTTTGTCTGAGCTGTTGCATGGAACACACAGGAATTTGCAGCGCAGCCGCGATCAATCCGGCGCCTATGCGAACCCGGCCCCGCCTCCCTCTTGCCCATTATCGCCCGCGCACTATAGAAGCGGGCAGTTTTTCGTCTCTTTCAGCTTAGGACATGCCTGATGGTCCGCCTTCCCGTTTCGCTTTCAACCGGCCTTCTGATCGCTGCGCTTCTGCCGCTCGCGGCATGCGGCGGCGGCTCGAAGGAGCGCCCCAAGGCGGATCTCGCCGCATCGAAGGTGACGACCATCGGCGTCAACGCATATCTGTGGCGCGCCAGCCTCGACACCCTGTCCTTCATGCCGATGGTACAGACCGATTCGAACGGCGGCGTGATTGTCACCGACTGGTATGCCAACCCCAATACGCCGGGCGAGCGGATGAAAGTGACCGTGTCGATTCTGGACCAGGATCTGCGCGCCGATGCGCTGCGCGTCGCCGCCAGCCGTCAGGTCAGCCAGAACGGCCAGTGGATCAACGCGCCGGTACAGGCCGCCACCGTGCAGAAGCTGGAGGAAATCATCCTGACCAAGGCGCGCGACCTGCGCCGCATGGCGATCGGCTGACCCAAACCCCTTCCAGGGCGCCCTTCGCGCCCCGTTTCCAACCATCGGGGCTGGGCTTTGCATCAAGGCCCAGCCCGACCGCATTTGTAAGGACATGACATGCAGAGGCGCTTCAACCCGCTGGAGGCCGACGCCCGCTGGCAGGCGACCTGGGACGAACAGCAGAGCTTCAAGGCGGACGACGCCTCGGCCAAGCCGCGTTCCTATGTGCTGGAGATGTTCCCCTATCCGTCGGGGCGCATCCATATCGGTCATGTCCGCAACTATTCCATGGGCGACGTGCTGGCCCGTTTCCGCCGGATGACCGGCCATGAAGTGCTGCACCCGATGGGTTGGGATGCGTTCGGCATGCCGGCCGAAAATGCGGCGATGGAAAAGAAGGTCCATCCCGGTAGCTGGACCCGCGACAATATCGCCAACATGCGGGCGCAGTTGAAGAAACTGGGCTTTGCCATCGACTGGAGCCGCGAACTGGCGACCTGCGAGCCGGAATATTATGGCCATGAACAGGCGCTGTTCCTGGACATGCTGGAAGCGGGCCTCGTCTATCGCAAGGAAAGCGCGGTCAACTGGGATCCAGTCGACATGACCGTGCTGGCCAACGAACAGGTCATCGACGGACGCGGCTGGCGCTCGGGCGCGCTGGTCGAAAAGCGCAAATTGTCGCAGTGGTTCCTGAAGATCACCCAGTTTGCCGATGATCTGCTGGATGGCCTGAAGACGCTGGATCAGTGGCCCGACAAGGTGCGGACGATGCAGGAAAACTGGATCGGCAAGTCAGTCGGCCTGCAATTCAGCTTCAAGCCGGTCGCGCCGTTCGACACGCCCATCGATGTCTATTCGACCCGCCCCGACACGATTTTCGGCGCCAGCTTCGTCGCGATCGCGGCGGACCACCCCGTGGCGCAGGCGGTGGCGGCGAACAATCCCGATGCGGTCGCCTTCATCGAGAAGTGCAAGGAAGGCGGCACCACCGCGGCCGAACTGGAAACCGCAGAAAAGCTGGGCTTTGACACTGGCCTGACGGTCGCGCATCCGTTCGATCCGGATTGGCACCTGCCGGTCTTCATCGCCAATTTCGTGCTGATGGACTATGGCACCGGCGCCGTCATGGGCGTGCCGGCGCATGACCAGCGCGATCTCGACTTCGCGCGCAAATATATGCTGCCGGTGGAGCGCGTCGTTGCGCTTGAAGGCGAAGCCGGCAAGCCGATCCACAATGAAGCCTATACCGGCCCCGGCCATCTGGTGAACAGCCGTTTCCTGGACGGCATGGCGGTGGAAGAAGCCAAGGCGGCCGTCATAGCCCGTGCCGAATCCGAAGCATGGGGCGAGGGCAAGACCGTGTTCCGCCTGCGCGACTGGGGCGTATCGCGCCAGCGTTACTGGGGTACGCCAATCCCGGTCATCCATTGCGAAGGCTGCGGCGTCGTACCCGTACCCAAAGATCAGTTGCCGGTCATATTACCCGAAGATGTCAGTTTCGACATTCCCGGCAATCCGCTGGATCGGCACGCGACCTGGAAGCATGTCGATTGCCCGGCCTGCGGCAAGCCCGCCGTGCGTGAAACCGACACGCTGGATACCTTCGCGGATTCCAGCTGGTATTTCATCCGCTTTGCCAGCCAGCCCAAGGACAAGCCGTTCGACCGTGCTACGGTCGAACAATGGCTGCCCGTCGGACAATATATTGGCGGCGTGGAACATGCGATCCTGCATCTTCTCTACGCCCGTTTCTGGACCCGCGCGCTTCAGCATATGGGCCAGTTGGGCTTCGCCGAGCCGTTCACCGGCCTGTTCACGCAGGGCATGGTGACACATGAAACCTATAAATCGCCCGAAGGCGCATGGCTGGCACCGCAGGATGTGGTGAAGCAGGGCGACGGCCTCGTCATGGTCGATGGTGGCGCGTCGGTGACGGTCGGCCGTGTCGAGAAAATGTCCAAGTCCAAGAAGAATGTCGTCGATCCCGACGACATCATCGCCCAATATGGTGCGGACGCCGTGCGCTGGTTCATGCTGTCCGACAGCCCGCCGGAGCGCGACCTGCCCTGGACTGAGGCCGGGATCGAGGGATCATGGCGTTTCGTGAACCGCGTCTGGCGGCTGTTCGGTGAGGCGGATGCGTCGGCCGAAGGGCAGGACAAGGCGCTGGACCGCAAGCTGCATCAGACCATCGACGGCGTGGCACGCGACATCGAATCGCTGGGCTTCAACAAATCGGTCGCCAAAATCTATGAACTGGTGAACGCCATTGAAAAAGCGAAGCCATCCGCATCGCGCACAGCCGCGATCCGTGGCCTTGCCCTGCTGGTCGCGCCGATGACCCCGCATCTGGCCGAAGAGGGCTGGGCAGAGATGGGGCAAGCCGGCCTGATTGCCGATGCGGCATGGCCGGCGGTCGATCCGGCGCTGTTGGTCGATGATGAGGTAACGGTTGCCTGTCAGGTGATGGGCAAGCTGCGCGACACCATCACCGTGCCCAAGGGAACGCCGAAGGATGAGCTGGAACGGCTGGCGCTGGCCGCACCGAACGTCGCGCGCACGCTGGATGGCGCCACCCCGAAAAAAATCATCGTGGTGCCCGATCGTCTCGTCAATCTGGTGATCTGAAACATAGGCAAGGGTGGGAACGGCCTTCGACAAGCCCGACCCGAACGGTTAAAGGTCTGAACCATGAAGCGCATCCTACCCCTGCTGGCTATCCCGCTGCTCCTGACCGCCTGCGGCCTGCGCCCCGTCTATGGCGGGGGCGGCCATGGTGTCGTGGCGCAGGCGCTGGGCAATGTCGAAGTCGCCCCGATCGAGGGGAAGGGCGGATGGTTGATGCGCAATGCGCTTAACGATCGGCTCGCCGCGATGCAGACCGGAAGCGGGCCGCGTTATAAGCTGGTCGTGAAGCTGGACGACCAGATCAGCGGCTTTGGCCTCCGCGCCGACGCCGCCATCACCCGTGAACGGCGCTCGCTGCGCGCACGCTATCAACTGGTCGATGAAGCGACCGGCGCTCAGTTGTTGGACGATACGGCTGGTTCTGATGCGGGCATCGACGTAACGTCGAGCGAATATGCCACCATCGCGGCAGAAGATACCGCGCTGGAGCGATTGTCTCAGACCGTCGCCGACCAGATCGTGACCCGCCTTGCCATTTATTCGCGCAAGGCGGCCAATCCTTGAAAGCCAGCCGCGGCCAGATGGAAAAGGCGCTCGACGCACCACCATCTGATATTCGTTTCTTCCTGCTGTATGGCCCCGATGAATCAAGCAGTCAGGCGCTGGCCAGACGGCTGGAGCGGGCGATGGGTCCACAGGCCGAACGCATCGATCTGGATGGTGCGACGCTGAAAGATGATCCGGCGCGCCTATCTGACGAAGCCGCATCCTTTTCCATGTTCGGCGACAAGCGCTGGATTCGCGTGAGCGGCATGGGCGACGAATCCGTCCCCGCACTGACCGCCTTGTTGGAAGCGGAAGCCGCCGGCAATCCCGTCATCGCGGTTGCCGGTGCGCTGAAAGCCACGTCAAAGCTGGTCAAGCTGGCGCTCGACAGCAAGGCGACCATGGCCCTGATCTCCTATCCGCCCGATGCGCGGGAAGCGGAACAGATCGCCATTGCCATCGCGCGGGAAGGGGGCTTGCGCCTGCCGACCGAACTGGCACGGCGGATCGTGGACCTCGCCAATGGCGACCGCGCGCTGATGGCCGGGGAGGTGGAAAAGCTGATACTCTATCTCGACGCCGCGCCGGACCGCCCGCGCGAAGCAACCGAGGCAGCACTCGACGCCCTGTCCGCCGACAATCCCGATACGGAGATCGCACCGCTGGTCAATGCGGTGCTGGGCGGCGATTTGCGCGCCATGCATCGCGAACTGTTAAGCCTCAATGAAACGGGTGCGGCGATGGCTTCGGTCATCCGGCCTCTACTGACCCGCGCCATGCTGATTGCGAATATCCGCAATGCCTTCGACAGTAGCGGGCGGCTGGAATCTGCCGTCGAATCAGCAGGAAAAGCGGTATTCTGGAAGGAAAAGGGGCTGGTATCGCGACAGGTGCGCCTGTGGGATGCGACCGGTATAGCCCGCGTGATTCAACGCCTCCTGGAAGCAGAACGGGCCAGCCGCGGGGGCAGGGGGCTGGGCGACCTGATGGTCCGCCACGAATTACTGGCGATCACGCGGCAGGCCGCGCGCGAGCGGGCTTGATCGGCCCCTGCCCTGCGACCATATTGTCGGACATGGAGAAGCTGAACCTGACCGACGCGCAATGGCGCGAGCGCCTGAACCCCGAACAATATCATGTGCTTCGTGAAGCAGGCACGGAACGGGCGTTCACCGGCAAATATAATGGCAACAAGGCTGACGGCGTCTATCTGTGCGCCGGATGCGGCGCCGAATTGTTCGACGCCGATGAAAAATATGACAGCGGGTCGGGCTGGCCCAGTTTCACCGCCCCCATCGACATCGACGCCGTGGACGAGATTCGCGACGCCAGCCATGGCATGATCCGCACCGAAGTACGCTGCGCCCGCTGCGACGGACATCTGGGCCATGTCTTCCCCGATGGCCCCGGGGTCAATGGTTTGCGCTATTGCATGAACAGCGCATCGCTCGACTTCAAACCGCAGGATTGACCTGGCTATAATTCGTCACGGCATTCATCGCGGGTAAAGCGGGGATCGGCATGGAGACGGCGAGGGTATTTTCCGCGCCGAACGCATGATTTGCGCTGGCCGGGACCGATAATAGCGCGTATCCGGGGCGGCACAGATGGCAGGTTCAAGCAAGAGCAAGGGCGCGCCCAGCCGCGCGCGGATTTGGGCGTTTCGGACGCTGAAGATCGGTATTGGTGCGGTGGTGGCCGGGATATTGGCCATCGTCATCGCGGTGGTGATCGCGATGCAGTCGCTGCCCGATTATTCGGCGCTCAAATCATCCCCCAATGGTCAGATGATCCGCGTTCACGCCGCCGATGGCAGCGTGATCGTGTCACTGGGGCCGAGTTTCGGCCAGTGGCTGAGCTATGATCAGATCCCGCAGGTGATGGTCGATGCCATGGTGTCGACCGAGGACAAGCGCTTCTACCTGCATCCCGGCGTCGATCCGATCGGCATGATGCGCGCGGCATGGGTCGCGCTGGAACGGCGAGGCACTGGCCGCCGCTGGCAGGGCGCATCCACTATCACGCAACAGGTGACGCGCAATATCTTCCTCAACAACAGCTATAGCTGGGGCCGCAAGGTTCGGGAGATGGTGCTGGCGATGGCGCTGGAACGGAAATTCTCCAAGCAGCAGATTCTCGAACTTTATCTCAACAAGGTCTATTTCGGCGGTGGCGCCTATGGCATCGACGCCGCCAGCCGCAAATTTTTCGGCCATCCCGCCACAGGCCTCGACCTGCCGGAAGCAGCGATCATCGCCGGTTTGGTGAAGGCGCCGTCCAGCTACTCCCCCACCGCCGACGCGGATGCCGCCATCGGCCGTGCAGGGGTGGTGCTGGACCTGATGGAAGAAAATGGCGCGATCAGCGCATCGGAAAAAGCGGCTGCCAATGTGCAGAGCGTGAAGCTGGCGCCCGAACCGCCGCAGAACAGCGTGCGCTACTTTACCGACTGGGCGCTGCCGCAGCTCGACCTGCTGATCGACGAGCCGAACGAACCGCTGGAAGTCTATACCACCATCGACCTTGGCATGCAGAAAGCGGCGACGGCCGCGATTCAGGCCAATGTGCCTGCCGGTACGCAGGGCGCACTGATCAGCGTGGACCGGGATGGAGCGGTACGCGCAATGGTCGGCGGCCTCGATTATGTGACGTCCAACTATAATCGCGCGACGACGGCCACGCGCCAGCCCGGCTCGGCCTGGAAAATCTTCGTCTATATGGCCGCGCTGGAGGCGGGCTATACGCCCGATACCGGCGTGACCGACGAGCCGGTCGATATCAATGGATGGAAACCGCGCAACAGCAATGGCCGCTTCGCCGGTGACATCGATATCCGCACCGCCTTTGCCTATTCGATCAACACGGTCGCGGCCAAGCTGGGCGTCGAGGTCGGCTTTCCCACGGTCGCCGACATGGCCCGCCGGTTCGGCGTATCCACGCCGATCAATACGCATCCCTCCATGGTACTGGGCACGTCCGACGTCCGCCTGATCGACATGACCCGCGCCTTTGCCTCGATCGCGCGCAAGGGTATTGCCGTGACGCCCTATGGCATCACCAAGGTGACGACTGCGGACGGTCGCATGCTGTACCAGCATCAGGATGATACCAGCCGCGTGCTGGTCGCGCCCTGGGTCGCGGCGGGCATGACCGACCTGATGCAGACGGCGGTCAGCACAGGCACCGGCAAGGCGGCACAGATCGGTCGGCCGGTCGCCGGTAAGACCGGCACGACCAACAGCGGCAAGGATGGCTGGTTCCTTGGCTTTTCCAGCGGTATCACGACCGGCGTATGGGTCGGCCGCGACGATGCCAAGGCGGTGCCCGCCCTGTATGGCGGACGGGCGCCGGCACGGGCCTTCGCCGATTATATGAAGGTCGCCGTCGCCAAACGCCCGGTAGAACAGTTCGAAACCGAAGTAACCCTGCCCGAATGGCAACTCGAACCCGATGAAGAGGCCTATTATGGCAGCCCCGACAACGGGATGATGGTCGACGAGAATGGCCTGCCGCTGGAACGGGGACGTCCGGCAGACGCCCAGCCGGATGATGAGCAGCAGATGGAGGTCGATGCCGAAGATCGCCCGTCTCCGCCGCATCTGGATCAGCAATGGATCGACAATGTGCTGGGCCGCAATCGCCAGCAACAGCGTCCGGCGCCAAATCCCAGCACCCCGACACGCCCAGCCAACACCCCTTAAACGTCCTCATCCTGTGGGATTATCAATCCCCGCATAGCGCGTCCCGACGTCGATACTGGCGTCGGGCAACAGGAAGTCGACCTTGCCGCGGCCGAAATCGATGGCCACCCGGTCGAAGATGCGCAATGCGCTGATCCCCAGCAGCAGCGCCGGCCTGTCATGCATGCCCAGTTCGGCAAAGGGACTGGCGTCGGCGAACAGTACCGGCACTCCCCGCAGGTTGACCCGCCCCATCCGTACGGCGGCAATCCGACCTACCTGCCCCGTCAACAGGCCACCAGTGACGCTGGTCAATGAAGCGGTGAGCAGTTCCGGCGCCTTGTTCTTCGCGATCAGCCGGTCGCGCAGCGCCAGATTACCGATGCTGAAATGACTGCCAGTGTCGAGCATGATCGCCACCCGCATACCGTTCACGTCCGAATCGAGCAGGATGAGCTGCCCTTTTCGCCTTTTTGCCTCCACGACGATGGTGTCGGGGTCATTGGACATGCGACGGCTAGAGCGGCTGTCGCCAATCTCCATGCGACCGCTACGAAAATCCAGCATCACGCGCTTGGCATGCAGGCTGTCCAGCCCCAACAGCCCGGGCGCGCCGAGATGTTCGCCTTCCAACACGGGCGCTTCAATGTCGTCGATGGTGCCACCGGCAAAATCGAGCCGGGGAACGGCAACGGTATTTGCCTCCGCCTTTCCCGTCATGCTGAGGATCGTCACCATATTGCGCGACGGCAGACCAAGTTGTTGCGCCAGTTCGCGGGCAATGACGGTACGCTGTGACCCGGTGTCGATGATGAAATTCCACGGCCCCTTGCCATCGATATGGATGGGAATGGTGACGCGATCGTCGGGTGACGGACCCGTACGAACGATGGCTGGTGGTGTTGCCGGATCAAGTGATGGAGAAGACGCGGGGACTAAAGGCAATTGAGCATCGCCGGCGGGCATGGATGGCACGGCCATGACAAGGCCGATCGCCAACAGGACATCGATGCGTCCCATATCCTCATCCTTCGCTTTATCGTTATATCGCTTATATCATGAAAACGACTGATCGCGCCAGCATGGCCATCAGTCCGAAAAGCCAGCCGATCCCCTCATTTTCGGCATGTCTTCGCTGTTTGTTGCCTTGACTTGACCATATGCGGATCGTTAAACGCGCAACTGACGTTTCTGCCCGACCGGAGCGGCGTCTTTACCGGCATTCCGTCCGGCCTTATCCCCTCCTCTTCCGGCCTATTCCCCTCTCTGCTCATCGGACTTGACTCGCAATGCACCTGAAGGACCTCAAGAAGAAAGCGCCCGCTGAACTCGTCACCATGGCTGAAGAGCTGGGCGTCGAGGGGGCATCGACCCTGCGCAAACAGGATCTGATGTTCGCGATCCTCAAGGCCGAGGCTGAAAATGGCGAGCAGATCATGGGCGAGGGCACGATCGAAGTGCTGCCTGACGGCTTCGGCTTTCTGCGTAGCCCGGAAGCGAATTTCCTGGCCGGTCCCGATGATATTTACGTTTCGCCCAATCAGGTACGCCGCTTCGGCCTGCGCACCGGCGATACGGTGGAAGGTGAAATCCGCGCGCCCAAGGACGGCGAGCGCTATTTCGCGCTGACCAAGCTGCTGTCGGTGAATTTCGACGATCCCGATGTCGTCCGTCACCGCGTCAATTTCGACAATCTCACGCCGCTCTATCCTGACCGCAAGCTGGTGCTGGATACGGTCGACCCGACCGTGAAGGACAAGTCGGCTCGCGTCATTGACATCGTGTCTCCGCAGGGCAAGGGCCAGCGTACCCTGATCGTCGCGCCGCCCCGCGTCGGTAAGACGGTGATGTTGCAGAACATCGCCAAGGCGATCACCGACAATCATCCCGAAGTCTTCCTGATCGTGCTGCTGATCGACGAGCGCCCGGAAGAAGTCACCGACATGCAGCGTTCGGTGCGTGGCGAGGTTGTATCCTCGACCTTCGACGAACCGGCCACACGCCATGTTCAGGTCGCCGAAATGGTGATCGAAAAGGCCAAGCGCCTGGTCGAGCATAAGAAGGATGTCGTCATCCTGCTCGACTCCATCACCCGCCTCGGCCGTGCCTATAACACCGTTGTTCCTTCATCGGGCAAGGTGCTGACCGGCGGTGTCGACGCCAACGCACTTCAGCGGCCCAAGCGCTTCTTCGGCGCGGCGCGTAATATCGAAGAGGGCGGTTCTCTGTCCATCATCGCCACCGCGCTGATCGATACCGGCAGCCGCATGGACGAAGTCATCTTCGAAGAGTTCAAGGGCACCGGCAACTCGGAAATCGTGCTGGACCGCAAGGTTGCGGACAAGCGCATCTTCCCGGCGCTGGACGTCGGCAAGTCGGGCACCCGCAAGGAAGAATTGCTGGTCGACAAGGCCAAGCTCAGCAAGATGTGGGTGCTGCGTCGTATCCTGATGCAGATGGGTACGATCGACGCGATGGAATTCCTGCTCGACAAGATGAAGGATTCCAAGACCAACGAAGATTTCTTCGATTCGATGAACCAGTAAGGGCAGGGGTTAGCAGGGGACAATGTTCGACCTTATCGCCACCGCCGCTGCGGCAGCTCAGGGTATCGGTTCTCCGGCCGATATCTGGGCACATATCATCAATGACTTCAGCAATATAACGTCGCCGACCGCATTGTCGGCCTTCGTTCAGGTGCTGATGATCGATGTGCTGCTGGCGGGCGATAATGCAATCGTGGTCGGTGCGCTGGCTGCCGGGCTTCCGGCCGCGCAGCGACAGAAAGTCATCCTGATCGGCATATTGGCCGCTCTGGTACTGCGCATCGCCTTCGCTCTGGTTGTCAGCCAGTTGATGCAGATTGTCGGCCTGATTCTGGCCGGCGGGCTGCTGCTGCTGTGGGTCAGCTGGAAGATGTGGCGTGAACTGCATCCCAAGCGCGGTGCCGATACCCCCGACGATCCCAGCGACGACGATGTGTCGGGCCTGCGGCCGGCCAAGAGCTTTGCCGGCGCGGCCTGGGCCGTGGCACTGGCCGACGTCAGCATGAGCCTGGACAATGTGCTGGCCGTCGCGGGGGCAGCGCGCGAACATCCCGGCATCCTCATCATCGGGTTGATCCTGTCGGTCGCACTGATGGGTCTGGCTGCCAACATCATCGCCAAATATATCGAGCGCTTCCGCTGGATCGCTTATATCGGCCTTGCCGTGATCGTCTATGTCGCGGTCAAGATGATCTATGACGGCTTTGTCGACAAGCAGGTCGGTATCCTGACCCTGTTCAGCTGATAAGGCGCAGCAAGCCCTTTTAATCCAGCTTTTCGCTCTCTCGGGGGACAGGTGCCTGCCCCCGGCGTCCCAGCAAGAACGCACGGCTGACATGATAGAGGCGCGACGGCATGATCGTTCGTACGATAGCCGTCACCGCAAAACGCACAGGTAAAGCGCCACGGATCGTAGCACCACCGATCAGCTTCAGCCCGGAAATCGGATTGCTGCGCAGAGCAATCGGACCCATGTTGCGCGAACGATAGCCAAGTACCGCCTTGGGTGAGAGGACCCCCTCAAGCATCGTCAGAAACTGTTGTCGTCGCCACAGCGGCGTATCCTGACTGAGCCGACCCGACCGGATACGGTTGTCATAGACCACCAGAGGCTCGTCGATCAGCACATAATCTGCCCCTGCATTACACAGGTCGATGGCGAACATATGATCCTCACCCGTGGGCAGGTCACGGAAACCGATCGGCTGGGCCAGAATGCGGGAGGTGAAATAGGCGCTTGTCTGGCAAAATCCGCCGCTCACGAAAATGAATTCATCCATCCGCTCGTTCGGCCGCTTGGCACGTACCGGGCGAATGATCCTGCGCCCCATGCCAAGGTCGACATAGGCACGGGTAAGGCAAAAGACCTGATCGGGGTCGGGACGGGCCAGCGTGGCTTGTACCTGCCGCTCCAGCTTCGTTGGCAGCCAGCCGTCATCCGCATCGATAAACGCTACGAAACGCCCTCTGGCGGCCGCAATCCCGGTATTCCGGGCGACCGATGGGCCGGCATTTTTTTCATGACGCAGAATATGGATGGGATAGCGGTCCAGATAGACAGCCAGCGCTCCTTCCAGATCATCCTGAGAACAATCGTCGACGATGACGATTTCCCAATCCTTCATGGTCTGTGCAACGATGGTATCGATCGTATGGGAAATGAAGGAGGCGCTGTTATAGGCTGGAATAATGACGCTGACGAGCGGTGCATTCCCCGCCACTATCTCAGCGTTCACCCGTTTCCTCCTGAAAGACCGCGAACCACATTTCGCGAATCCATAATAAAGTCAAACGTACAAATAATTGATGACGTCAGTTTCTCCGTCCCGAAGTGGGAGGAGGCGATCTGAGGCCATCTGAAAGGCGCCTGCCACTTGTACGCTTGCGAGGCAGGCCAAGCAACATACCAACGCAGGCCATGCCTATGCCACCCATCGCCGTCAGCGGGCGACTGCCCGATTCCGAGAAATTGGCAAGTAGCCATCCTGCCAGAACAGCGCCTATTACCAATACGCCATAGCGATAACCGCCACCGACTGGAATGATTCCACGCCCTGTCTGCCACGCTATCCCGATCATCAGCATGAAGAGAGCAAGCCCGATAATGCCCGTCCCCAGCATGATGTCGAGATAAGCGTTATGGGGGTCGAGAACATTGACACGCTGGAACAGTTCAAAAGTGAAATCGCCATAGGTCGTCGACATATATCCATAGCCGTGCCACGGCCTGCGCAGGATAAATTCCTCAGCGATGGTCCAGATGCCTGTTCGCCCCGACAGCGATGTATCGCGACCCAATAATTGCAATGCGGGATTGATCGCCAGACCAGCAAAGATAACGATAATCGCTGCATAAAAGAAGGCCAATGCGCGCTGAATGCCGCTAAGCGCCAATGTTAGCCATGTGATGAAGATCGCGATCGGCACGATGGCAAGCGCGCTGGCGGAGCGACTTTGCACAATCAACAGGCCGAAAAGGGCAAGACCGATCCATTTCAAGATTGGCGGACTGACAACGGACCGATTGGCTACAGCAAAACCAGCTGCATACATGGCGCAAATCTGGCCCAGATGATTTTTGTGGAGATAAACGCCACGCCAGGATCCAGCATGAACCGATTGCAGCGCATCCCCTGCTCCATGCACACCATAAGTGGGAAACAGGAATACCCAAAGCAGGCTCATCAAGCCCATAATGACGCCTGACAACAGGAGCGCCCGCGCCAGCCAATAGGGAGGAAGGCGGATAGCGAGGAAGAATCCCGTCAGGATGGCGCATGCCGCCGCCAAAAGGCTGTGCCATGTGGCATCAGGTGCATCGGACCATGCCATGGAAAAACCGGCCCAAAGCAGGAAAGCTGCCACGGGCCATAACCGGGGCAGGGCACGATACAGCGTTTCCCAATGCATCAACGCACCCACGAAAGCCGCAGCCATCGCCAGAAAGCGGATAGAGTAGCTCAAAGTTTGTGATGATGCCTCACGACGCATCGACGCCAGATTTCGAACGACCGATTGCGAAGGATCTTCGCCGAGCAGGTAGAAGGTGAAGGGCGTCGTGAGCATGAACAGACACATCGCCCAAAACAGGATTTCGGCCCCACCATGGTGACGAATGGCAAGTTGGATTGTCTGGAAACGTCGCGACAGCGACCGAAACAAAGTGGAAGAGGAAGGCGGCATCGGTCGCACGATCGTCACATCCTCCCGAAATGATGAGAGAGGATATGAAGTCGGGTATCAGAGCGAAACCGGCCAGCGCTGCCCACCAATATGCCGCTCCTGAGCGGCGCCCGGCCCTGACCTGACCGATCACAGGAACAAAAAAGGTCAGCCCGCATCGACATGCAGCGCAGCTTTGGTACCATCCAACGCATTTGCAAACGCAGCCGTCACCGGTTTTGCTCTGCCAGCGCCATCAAACAATAAAGGTTCATCATCTGGGTTGGGATCCTCCGGATTAACACGCCAGAATGAATCGCTATCGTACAAGCCCCAGATCGTGATGGCATGACGCAGCTTTTCAGGCAGAGCCATGAAGGCCTGAATGAAATCTGTCATCTGCTCCGCCTGAAGAGCGCGCTTCGTCCTGACGGACCTCCAGTCGAACCGGCGATGCCCGAACGATATATCGAGTTCCGACACATGGATCGGCAGACCAAATGACGCCAGGTCTTTGAAGGCAGCTTTGGCAGCCCCCTTGGGCATATCGATATTGATATGCGATTGGGTACCAATCCCGTCGATCGGCGTGCCTTTTTTGAGCAGCGCTTCCATCATCTGCATGAAAGCTAGGCGCTTTTCAGGCTTCAGTTCCAGATCATATTCATTGATGAACAATTTGGCTGATGGGTCAGTCTCTCGCGCGATTCTGAAGGCACGCTCAATATAGCCCAGATCGCCGAGGTTGCGGCCCCACATTGTCGCCCGCAAACCAAGGCCGTCACCATTGACCGGTTCGTTCACGACGTCCCAGGATGGAATCCGACCGCGATAGCGCCCCATTACAGTCCGGATATAATTGTCGTACATGGCAGTAAATGCAGGCTTGTTCCCGTCCAGCCGCAGGAAAGCCTCCGGTTCATGCTTGTGCCACACCAATGCATGGCCGTGAACGCGCAGCTTGTTCTGCTGCGCATAGGCCATGATTGCATCCGCACCGCTGAAGCGCAGCCGACCATCAGGCGCGACGATCGCAGCCATCTTCATCTCTGCTTCCGCAGTCAGTTGCGAAAAATTCTTCAGCAAGAGGGTGGATGTCGTTGGATCGGCCAACTTTGCGCTCATCACGGCGCAGCCAATGGGTAAAGAAGCAAGGTTTTTCAGGGGCGGGACAGTGATAGGCGTATCATCTTGCGCGCCATATCCTTCACATCCACTAAGCCCAAGGGCAAGAATAGCGCCTAAACTTTCACGTCTAGATAAAGTCGCCAGTTTCAACAGCCTGTATCCTAAGATGTGAAGATAGATTCTTCCCTAGAGCAGGCACCCACTCCATTGCGTTACAAAATCTTCTTTTTCTTTATAACGCTACATGTTTTTCGATCAAATGAGCGACATTTCGGACATTTTGATCATTTATGATTTTTGACCGGCAATAATATTGGCTAATGCGCTCTTCAGCTTTTCACGGCTGGGATGTTCGCTTTCCATATCAGGAGGCGTGAGCGTCGAACCGAGCAAGCTGCGCAGTTCATCCTCTGTGCGGGCGATATAAACGCCCGATCGCCCTTCCAGCGCGTTGACCGTTGCCAGTTGATGATCATTGCGATGCTCGCCTAAAGCCGCGCGTCGGGGGAAAAGCACAATCGGTTTGCGATATTTCTGTGCGGTCAAGACAGTGCCGATGCCTGCATGGGAAACGATCATGTCGGCCTGAGAAAAAAGGCGATCAAATTCCAGCGGCGTGAGGCGCGCGCTATATTCGACATTGCGGGGCGTGTAGGTGCATACGCCGATCTGCGCAAAAACCGGCCGTGACAGGGAAGGGGCTGCCTCATCTGCCAGCGCGATCAGACGATCAAAGGGTAGCTGTGTCCCGACGGTGACAAAGATCAAAGCAATGCTCCGAAATATTTTGGCCCATTAGGACGCGCAAGATGTTCCCATTGGGTCAGCGCCACAGTGACGAAACGGCAGGCGAAAGCGCCACTCATCGACATCCGTTCAGAATTTGCAACGCTATCGACCCAAATCGTTCGCTTACCCGTAAGGCGCCCATATATCAGGCAAAGCAGGCCCGGCATTGATCCGGTCGATACGATCACATCGGGCTTCGTCTTTCGCATGATCGACAGAACCTGCCACAGCGATTTGAAAGCGATGAAGGGCTTGTTGCGGTTGGAATCGGAGAGAGCGTAAATTGGATCGATGCCGTCGCGCAGGCCCAATGCCGGATCGGTAGTGGCGTAGCTGACAGAGAAGCGCTCAAAAGTCGGGCGAAGGAGCATAAGCTGCTCCCAATGGCCACCGCCTGACGCCACAGCCAGCAGGCGAATGGAGGAATGTTGCAAATCCTTCATATCCGACATTCAGCGCCTGCCCAATTCGCCCCACAAACGCACTCCGCGTTGACAGGATATCGTTTGCATGACCCAAGAATACCTCTATCGGAATGGTTTAAAGGGAGCAAGGCGGTCTGGACTAACAAAATCATAAATCCCAATGCTCCTTTTTAAACCATCAGCGACGGGCCAGTTTCGCCTGAACCAGGTCACGCACCATTGTTCGTTCTGTAGGCATCAGCACCAGGAACAGAATAACATAAATGGCGGCACCTAATCCGACTTCTATAACCAGTTCGAATATGTTGCGCGCGTCAGGCACCAGCAATAGAACCGCCATCATACCCAAAGCAGCAAGCAATATCCGTATCATCGCCCAGATTGGCGCGCGAAAACCGAACATGCGATTAGCCAGCAGATAACTGGTGAACAGCGTGGCCAGCCCGGACACGAGCGGTCCCAATGCCGCCCCCGGCAAACCGTAAAAATGCATGCCTACGATAACCGATCCAATTCCCAGAACCAAATCGATGATCGAAATCCATGTCGCCACATCCATGCGCAGCGTCACCATGAATACCTGATCCGTGGTATGCTGTCGCAGGTAACGGAACAGACCTCCCAGCGTTGCCATCGGCAGAACGGCCATGGTGGTTTCACGAAACGGTTCCGCGACCAGCAGATGCACGACCGAACTGTTGACGCCCAGCAATCCAAAGGCGACCGGCGCCACAACGATGGTGACGAGTAGAATATTCGTGGACAATTGGCGGAACGCGGCATCCTGGCCTTCCTCTTCCATCCGGCGGACAACCAGCGGATAGGAACCGGCGGTGACGAGGGTCACGGCAAATGCCGATGCACGCATGCCCAGGCCATAGCCGACCGCGAACAGGCCCATGGCGGCAAGCCCCCCCACATGATTGACGATAAACCGCGGAGCATTCATCGCAAAGGTCGCCAGCATCGCCGCGATCATCGATACCCCACCATAGCGTATCATCACATTCAGGATCGCCTGGTCAGGACACCCCCATGCATGGAACACATCGCTCATACGCAGCGCCGCCAGCAGGCCGAGTATCTGTGCGACGATGAAGGCGATGAAAACAGGGATCGGTCCGGCTCCCCCACCGATAATGAAGGGAAGGCTCAGGAAAAAACCCAGCACCGGACCGCAAATCTGAATCAGGCTGTACAGGCGGATATTGGCATCCGCGCGCGCCCGTTCGGCCACATAGTTGGAAATAGAGCGCGTCACCATGAAAGCTGCAATCAATGCCAGCAGTCCTGACGAAACCGGCATTTCGATCTGCCAAAGCATCAGCGGCAATATGATGATCGTCTGGATCAGCGTCGAAGCGACCAGCCCGAAGCTTTCGGTGCGATTATAGGCTGCCCGTTCTTCCACCCCGTTAAACGATCGGATGAAACGCAGGACATAGCGCTGAAGCCAGCCGAAGAAGACGACAAAGCAGACTTCCTGCGTGGCGATAACAAGGGTGACAACACCCAGATCCGCAGGTGTGAGCAATTGCGCCCAGACAAGAATCGACGCGAACTGGACCAGTGGCGACAATAATTGAGCCGGAAGATAGAGAAGCGTCTGCTTGATCAGCATGCTGAACCTGCGATGCGGAATGAGGAAAACGGCCTGCCGCTCACCGGCGACGGCAGCTCGAGACTCTTGTGCGCTGCAACAGACATGATACGTTCGGTAACGATCGGTCTTGTGTCACACAAGCCATCCCATGACTGGGCTAAAGAAATTCGCGATGAATAGTCGCAGCGATTGGCGGCTTCAAATTACATCCTGAGGTCAAATATCATGAAATTAGGCAGGCTTTACACTCCGACATTGTGTGGCGCGATTCTGCTGTGCTGCGGCAACGGGCAGGTATCGTCCGATATTCCGGGCGCGAAAGCGCAAACCGCTTTCAAGCGGGGGTGGCAGAAAATGACCGACATCCCGCTGAATTTTGCGCAACAGAATAGCTTGCATCCTTGGGGTTTTTCATCCCGAAACGGTGTCGATCGGTATGAAGTTCGGTCAGGCGACAGATGGTCCAAGGATGACAATGTGCGGGAACGGTCGGAATCGGCCAGCCGGTTTCGCATGGAGGCAGGCAAGACCTATCAACTGGAATATTCCGTGATGATCGAACCGGGGCTGCCAAACGCGGCGCAATGGCTGGCCCTCACACAAATGCAATCGACTTTTGACGAAGGCGAAACCGGGCATAGCCCACCGCTGTCGCTGGAATTGAAAGGTGATCGGTTTCGGGTGACAGCACGCTATTCGATCCCCCGGATCTCGACACAGGCCGACATCCGCACCCTCACCCTTTATACCGACAGCGTGAATATGAAGCGGGGGCATTGGTACAAGTTCCGCTATATCGTCCGCTTCGACCCCTTTGGCGACGGTCATCTGATCGTGATGCAGGATGGGCGAACGATAGTCGATTATCATGGGCCGATAGGCTTTAACGACGTGCGCGGCCCTTATGTCAAAATGGGTGTTTATCGCGCCTCTGCTGCCAATGACATGGCGGTACGATTTTCCAATATCCGCTTTGGTGTTCAGACCCCATAAATAAATCATGTTCGGATTTTTGCGATGAACCGAGCGCAAGCGGCCCGTAAATCATCGAAATTCAAGCCAAAATACGATCAACGGAGATTCGCAGGCCATAACCAAAACCAAATTTTAGGGTTTTGGAAACTATGATTTCACCAAGAGCCGGGGGGCAATTTCTATCTCGTCCCTCTTTTATCCGAGGTGAGATTTTCCGTGAAACGGACATTGCGATATCAGCCTGCGATCTGTTTGATGATGTTGTCTGGCTGTGGAGGAGGCGGATCAGGCGATGTCCAATCAGCCTATAATCCAGTGGAAATTCCATCCGTGTCGTCACCGCCTGCTACCGGCAGCACACCCATTCCGGCGCCAACGCCTAGTCCAACTCCCACTCCAGCGGACACGACGCTAGACGACAGTGCCTGGCAGCCCATGACCGAAATTGCTCTCAATTTCAGTCAGCAAAATGCGCAGCGTTCCTGGAGCTTCATGACGCAAAACAACATTGACCGCTATGAAGTGCGCAGCGGCGACGTCTGGTCCAGAGATGGCGTAGACCGGGAACGATCCGAATCGGCCAGTCGCTTCCTCATGGAAGCGGGCAAGACCTATCAACTGGAATTTTCTGTCAGAATCGAACCGGGTGCCCTTAATCAGGCGCAATGGCTGGGCATCATGCAGATTCAATCGACATTTGACGACGGCGAGGCCGGACATAGCCCGCCGCTGGGCCTGGAACTGGTCGGAGAAAGATTTCAGGTTACATCGCGTTATTCCATGGCCCAGATTACCGGGCCGACCGACATGCGGACCAACATTCAATATACTGCCAGTAACAATGCCGAACGTGACCGCTGGTATAAATTCCAGTTCATCGTTCGTTTCGATCCCTTTGGCAACGGACATCTGGTTGCGATTCAGGATGGGCAGACATTGCTCGATTACAAAGGACCGATCGGCTTCAACGATCTGCTCGGACCCTATGTAAAAATGGGCGTCTATCGTGCTGCAACGCCCGAAACCATGGCGGTACAGTTTACCGACATCCATTTCGGCGTTCGACCAAACTGAGCCGCCATCGGTTCACCTTAGCGGGCTTTTTGCGCGATCAACGATTTCCAGTCCATATCCTTGCTCAGAACGATCGAACCGGGGGCGCTCAGATGAGCATGATCCCGGTAAAGCATCACGCCGTTCAGGCGGGTTATGCAATTGCCATCACGACATAGACGAGCATCAAAATCGATCAGCGGGACGATATTCTGCGCCCGAACCTCGTGCAGGAACCGGATAATGTCATGCCGATAGGCATGATAGTCCGCCATCGATATGGCGCAGTTGCTGTCGCCAGGAATGACGGGCTTATGTTCGCTTACCCGTTCATGGCATCGGGCTGTATCGATCAGCGATGCAGGCGGTGGCGCGATCATCACGACATGCTTGCCCATAGCTTGCAAGGTCGTCACCGTCCGCTTCAATGACGAGAGCAGCAAGGCACTGTCCTGCGACCGTTCGACGAAACCGGTCGGCGTTTCGAGCAGATAGCCCCAGTCCAGTTCTGGTTCAGCACCCGGCACATATTGGGCCAGCGCACTGGTCAGGACGATCGTGTCGATACGCGGATTGGATGCAAGATAACGTAAGACCGAGGCATTGAATGCATTGCAGCTTTGCGCCCATTTGGGAGTATGAGCGCGCTTATCGACTGGCGCGAGGCCAATGAAGGGGCCGCAGACAGTACGCGTCGCCTGCACAATACCAGATGGGGAGGTGGCCGCCACGCCCGGTGCCAGAGCCATAGCGAATGAATCGCCCCAGACCATTATGGTGGCCGATCTATCGGGCGCGCATTCACGAATCGGCTCGAAATCCCCTTTGAAGTCACAGGATGGCGAAAGCCCCATGCCACCTGCACGCATATGCATGTCGGCCGATTCCATCCGACGCGCCGTCAGCGCGCTGGCACCGGTCAGAACGACAGGAAGGAGGATCAGGATCGTCAGGCTCCGCGTACTGATCACGAAGGCGCGAAAGCGTTGTTCGATCAGTCGATATTGCAACTCAGCCAACAGGCCCGCGACCATCAGCAAAAGGCAATTGACCCATATTGGTGTTGCCGGGAGGAAGAGATTGCTGGCGAACGCAAGCAACGGCCAATGGACAAGATAGAGCGAATAGGAACGATCGCCGATCGCCACCAAGGGCGAAAGCGCCTGACGCGCTCGATCAAGTGCCGCACCGGGGATGAGCAGAATGGCGGTGGCTGCACAAACGATCAAAGCCGGTCCGCCGGGATGGCCATCCTCACCGACCAGCGCGGGAACCAGCAAAATGGTGGCGACGCACAACCAGCGCAACAGAGTCGGAACCGACCGGAGCAAATTGCGACGCGCCAGCAGGACGATGACGGACCCGATGGCCAGTTCCCACGCGCGTGTCGGCAGCATGTAAAAGGCCGCAGATGGGCTGCGCAGCATCAGGACTACACACAAAGCACCGCTGACCAACACCATCGCGATACACAAGGGCAGGCGGAGCCGGCGCGGGCAGAAGAATAGCAGGAAGGGGAGGAGGAGATAATATTGTTCCTCCAGCGAAAGCGACCAAATGTGGAGTAGCGGCTTCATCACGCCCTGCGTCCCGAAATAATCGGTTTGTTTCCACAAGGCGATGTTGGCCGTGAATGTGAACGCCCCCCCCAACTGCTGGACAAATCCCTGATATTCCGTCGCATCCAGCAAAAAGGGGGCTGCGCACGCAGTCACCGTCAAGGTCGCATAGGCGGCAGGCAGCAAACGCCGCACCCGCCGGGCATAAAAGCCACGGAAGCTGAACGTCCCGGTGGTCAAAGCCTGATCGATAATTCCGGTCATCAGATAACCGGAGATGACAAAGAAGATATCCACGCCCAGAAACCCACCGGGCAGGAAGGGCAAGCGCGCGTGGTTGAGCATGACCGACACCACAGCCCATGCGCGCAAAAGCTGAATATCCACCCGGAAATGCGCCGGCGCCTGCCGGACGTCAGCGCCAGGCATATCGGCCGAAACGGCGGTAAAGCCGGTTCGACCGGGCGATAATCTTTTACCGCGCATCCAGCCCATATGTTCCGCCCCCCGCTATGCCTGATTTTGGGATGAAGGGGTGTCAGGCAGGCGTCAACGCAGAAATTCCGGGATGGAATCATCGTCGATATCATCGCCGGCACGGGGCGTGGGATTAGCCGATGTCTGCACCGCTTCCGTTTCGCGGCGACGACGACTTATCCCGCGGTTTGAAGGAGGAACCGCATAAGGCGTGGATAATGTCATCATCATAACAAATGCACAGGCCAGCAGCAGCGATTTGGACCCGAGCGACAATGAACCTGCCGTCACGACCAGGAATAGCATGGCCATGAACAGGGCAGAACGATCCTGTCGCATCGCAATGGTGATGAACATGGCCACCGTGGTAAGGAACATCGGAATGGCGATCACCGCACCATAAGACAAGGCGATTGCGATCCATGCCAGTTCAATACCGGCGGGCGATTCGAAAAATTCCTGAATGATCTGGCGACGATTGGCATCGATGCCCCACATCATTTCCTGCGGACTGATAACCCCCAGCATGTTGATCGCACCGCTTCTGGTTTCCGCGCTGTTATGGTCGTTGGCGAAGCGCTCCAGAGTCTGCTCGACGAAGGGGATGGGCAGCATCACGAAGATGACCCCGACCAGCAGGATCGCCAACGGCAGAAAGCGTTGCAATCCCGTCACCTTGGCCAGGCCACGCCGCTGGCGCACGATAATGCCGCTGAACAACAATACGACCGGCGTGAAGACGAGTGCCGATCGTCCGCCGAAACAGAACATGGCGGTGGTGTGCAGGATGATTTCAGGTAAGCGCATTGCTATGCTCTGCTGACGACGGCGTGCCGTCACCAGATAAACAATGATCATGGCCGTCATCACAGCAGCATTGAGCGGATGCCCAAACAATGCCGATGCGCGCAACTCATTGCGATTTTCGAAATCGAGAAAGCTGGGGATGAACCGGAAACCGAGCAGACGTTCGGTGAGACCCATCAGAGATGTCATCACGAAAAAGACACGCAGACCGATGGAAACGCGCTCAATCGTCAGAGCCGTTGCCCCCTGATAGGCAATGATGATGAATGCAGGCAACAGAAAGGTCACAATGGCCGCAGACAGCTCGCCGCCCGTTATGCCGCTGGCGGCGATCTGAACCGCGCGCAGGACCGTCAGAACCGCGGCTGCCAGAAAGGCGAGAAACACGGGCCGCTTGGCAAATTGCCAGTAGCGCAAATCACCGCCAACTAATCCAAGCCCTGCCGCCAGAAAAAAGACGTAAACTGCCGGATGCAATTTGGTGACGAAAGACGCAGATGCGGAATCATAGGGCCAGCCAATCATGGTCAAAAACGGACCATTGCAGGCGAAAATCAGGAAAGTTCCTAATAAAAGCAGCCTATTAACCCATGTATTCACGCTTTAACTCCTGCGGATGACGGGTTTTTGCCGCGCAGCATCATGCATGGTGATCGTGAATATCCAATGCATATTGCCCTGCCAAGCCGGTGCATCGACATTTGACGGTAACATCGGGGCAATCTGTCCCAGATGGCTCCAGATTATGAGGAACAGAGGAGGCGGAGAGATATTTTCGCTACCCCCTCCGCCCATCAGATGGTCAGGATGGTTGCCCCTGTCGTTTGTCGCGCTTCCAGTGCGCGATGCGCTTCGGCCGCGTCGGCCAAGGCATAGCGTTGGCCGATCATCGCCTTCACCACTCCGCGTTGCATCCGGTCGAACAGGCGATCAGCGGTACGCGCCAACTCCTGCGCAGTAGCGACATAGTCGAACAGGGTAGGGCGCGAGACATAGAGCGATCCTCCCCGACTGAGGTCTAGCAGGCTGATCGGCGGAACCGCACCTGATGCATTGCCATAGCTGATGAGCAGCCCGCGACGTTTCAGCGATGCGAGCGATGCCGTCCAGCTATCCTTGCCCACGCCATCATAGACCACGTCCACGCCCTTACCCCCGGTCAGATCACGCACCCGTGCAGCCAGTCCGTCGAAAGACCCCGACAAACTATGGTCCGCATCTACGTTCGCCGCTTTTTCCGGCGATCCGCAATGTGCAATCACGATTACGCCCTTGTCACGAAGCCAGGGGACCAGAATCGAGCCGACGCCGCCGGCCGCCGCATGAACCAGTGCCACCTGACCGGCCGACAGGGCGATCATATCTTCCGCCAGATAACAGGCCGTCATGCCTTTAAGCATCATCGCTGCGGCATCTTCGGTGGACACGGCATCGGGTATTCGTACTACCCGGTCGGCTGCGACTATGCGGTGGGTGGCATAGCTGCCAAGCCCGCTTGCACATCCCACCTTATCGCCAACCGCGAAATCCGTGACGCTCGGCCCAACCGCCGCGATATAACCGGCAGCCTCCGATCCGAGAGGGGTCGGAAGGGGAGCCGGATAAAGGCCGGTACGATAATAGGTGTCGATGAAATTGAGGCCGACCGCATCCTGCGCGATCAGCACTTCTCCCTCACCCGGTGCGCCAGGATCAAACTCTTCGCGCGCGATCACGTCCGGTCCGCCGTGGCTGGTCGCCACCATCCGCCATGCCGCCGGCATCAGGCGAGGTTCCCGGCGAAGAAATCGCTGGTCCGCTGATCCGCCAGGTTGGCGGCCGCCTCATTACGCCGCTGGCCCATTTCTGCGGCAAATCCATGATCCAGACCTTCATAATCATAAAGGGTAACATGAGGATTGCTGTCCAGCCCCTCATGCATCGCCTTTTGCGTTTCCGGCGGTACAAAGCCATCTGCCGTCGGCACATGCAGGATCACCGGCTTGCCGATGGCATGCTGCTCGCCCAACAGTCCGTCGATGCCAACCCCATAATAAGCGACGAACGCATCGGCATCGGTACGGCATGCCGACATGAATGCCAGCCGCCCACCCAGACAATAGCCGACGGCGCCAACCTTGCCGGTACCGCCCAAAGCGGCGCGGGCAGCTTTGATCGTAGCCTCGATGTCGCGGATACCCTGATCCTGATTGAATTTCGGAATATAAGCCAGAGCCTGTTCCATCTCGGCCGGAACGTCCGCATCCAGTTCGATATGCGGCTCCAGCCGCCAGAACAGATCGGGCGCGTAAGCCAGATAGCCTGCCTCGGCCCAGCTTTCGCATTTGCGGCGAATACCTTCGTTCACGCCGAAAATTTCCTGAATCACGACAATGGCAGCAATCGGCTTTCCCTCTGGTTCCGCCACATAGGCGTCAAACTGGGCGTCGCCTTCCAGCGTGGAGATGGGAATAAATCCTGCCATATCGCAATCCTTTCGATCTTTCGCGGCTGGCATATTGGCCGATCGGCCCGCCAGCGCAACTGATGATCATGTCAAAAAATTTGCCTTGCAGGCCTGCTTTGCGGCATGAGTGCGCAAGCGCGATGACAGAATGGCCGGGAAGGGCAGGGACATGAAAGTAACCGTCGATGTGGACTGCACCCCGGCCGAAGCGCGCGCCTTTCTGGGCCTGCCCGATGTGACTCCTATCCACGACAAATATATCAAAACCATGCTCGACGGGTTCGACGGCGTCGGCAGCGTCGAACAGATGGAAACCTTGTTCAAGAGCTTCTCGCCATTGGGTGACGCTGGCATGCGGCTGTTTCAGCAGATGATGAATGTCGGGCTGGCGGGCATGGGCAGCGGCAAAGACGACAAGAAATAAGGCCGCCTCTTCTGACTGCGCACGATACCATCTTCGCCCTGTCGAGCGGCGCGCCGCCTGCGGGGATTGCTGTAATACGAATCAGTGGACCGGGCGCTCAAACCGCGTTGATGACGCTGGCCAGCACTATACCGACACCGCGCCGTGCAAGCCTACGCCTGATCGTCGATCCGCGCGATGGCCAGCCTCTGGACCGGACCTTGCTCCTATGGTTGCCCGGCCCTGCAACGGTCACAGGCGAGGATATGGCGGAACTCCATTGCCATGGTGGTCGCGCCGTCGTCGCCGCCGTCGAGGAGGCGTTGGGCGCTCTGCCCGGATTTCGTCAGGCCGAAGCCGGAGAATTTACCCGGCGGGCATTCGACAATGGCCGCATGGACCTGAATGCGGTCGAGGGTTTGAGCGACCTGCTGGCCGCAGAAACGCAAACGCAGCGACGCGCAGCATTGATGATGGCTGAGGGGCATTTCTCTCGCCGGATCGAAGGATGGCGTAACCAACTTCTGACCCTGTCAGCCATGGCCGAGGCAGCGCTCGATTTTTCAGATGAAGATGACGTGCCTGATGCCGCTATCGAAGCGCAAATAGGCGACGGCATTCGGGCACTGGCAATGGAGGTCGCATCGATATTGGCGGCACCCAACGCCGAACGGCTGCGCGACGGCATTCGCGTCGTACTGGCAGGGCCGCCCAATGCCGGCAAATCCACCTTGCTGAATGCGCTGGTGGGCCGGGACGCCGCTATCGTTTCCGACATTGCCGGGACGACGCGCGACCGGATCGAAGTCCCGGCGGCGATCGGCGGAACGGCATTTCTCTTCACCGACACCGCAGGCCTGCGAGACGACAGCGGTGATACGATCGAAACCATTGGCATAGACCGGGCACGGGCAGCGATGGATGCCGCGGACATCATCTTATGGCTGGGCGCGGCGGAAGATCTGCCACGGGACGACGCTCTGCTGATCGCAGCCCAGAGCGACCGCGCAGATGATCGTCGGCCCGGCCTGCCGCTGTCGGCCCACACCGGTGAGGGTATGGCGCAACTGACGAAATACTTGCTGGATCGGGCAGCAACGATGCTGCCGGGCGAGGGGGATTTTGCGCTGCATAGCCGACAGCGACAGGCAGTTGGACAGGTTGAACATAATTTGCTGGCTGCTGACGGCGCACGGGATTTGCTGGTAATTGCCGAGGAATTGCGGCTGGCGCGGCGGGCCGTCGATACGCTGACGGGCCAAGCCGGGACCGAAGATATGCTTGACCGGCTCTTTTCAGGTTTTTGCATCGGCAAATAAGCGATGTTCCACGTGGAACGCTTTTGACCGCACCCATGGATTTCTGATATGGGCGGCGCATGCGAACAAGCTATGATGTGATCGTGGTCGGTGGCGGCCATGCAGGCTGCGAGGCTGCGGCGGCTGCCGCGCGCAAGGGCGCGTCGGTAGCCCTGCTGACCTTTGAGCGCCAGACAGTGGGAGCCATGTCCTGCAATCCTGCCATTGGGGGATTGGGGAAAGGCCATCTGGTCCGTGAAGTCGATGCTTTTGACGGCTTGATCGGCCGGGCAGCAGACGCAGCGGCAATCCATTATCGCATGCTCAACAGCAGCAAGGGGGCCGCCGTACAGGGGCCGCGCATTCAGGCAGATCGTAAACGCTATCGCGCCGCCATCCATCAGATGCTGGATGCACAGACCGGCCTGAACATCGTCGAGGGCGAGGCCGAAGCCCTGATCATCGATGTAGCTGGCGCGGTTGCCGGGCTGAAGCTGGCCGATGGCCGCACCCTCCTTAGCGGAGCGGTGGTACTCGCCACCGGCACCTTCCTGGGTGGTAAGCTGTTCCGGGGCGATGAGCGCGAGACGGGCGGCCGGGTCGGTGAACGCGCAGCAAGCGCACTGGGGCTGCAACTGCGCGCGCTGGATTTGCCGATCGGTCGACTGAAAACCGGAACGCCCCCCCGCATCGACGGACGCACCATCGATTGGGCTGCGCTGGAAGCACAGCCGTCCGACGGACAGGCATGGACCATGTCCCCATTGTCCAACGGCCGTCCCTTACCCCAACTCGCCTGCGCCATCACCCGCACCAATGAGCGGACACATCAGATCATTCGCGACGGCATGAGCCGGTCGCCTCTGTTCAGCGGCGCGATCGAGGGGCGGGGGCCACGCTATTGCCCATCGATTGAGGACAAGATTCAGCGCTTCGGCGATCGGGACGGGCATCAGATTTTTCTGGAGCCGGAAGGGCTGGACGATCCGCTTGTCTATCCCAACGGGATCAGCACGTCGCTGCCCACCGATGTGCAGATCGCGATGGTCCGGTCGATGGCGGGTCTGGAGCATGCCGAAATCGTCGTGCCGGGTTATGCGGTCGAATATGATCATATCGATCCGCGCGCGTTGGACTCCTCTCTGGAGGTACGCGCCGTTCCGGGACTCTTCTGCGCTGGACAGATCAACGGCACGACCGGATATGAGGAAGCCGCCGCACAGGGATTGATCGCCGGTGTGAACGCCGCCGCCAAAGCGGCGGGGGCGACAGCCATGATACTCGATCGGGCCAGTTCCTATATCGGCGTGATGATCGACGACCTTGTTTTGCAGGGCGTGACCGAACCCTATCGCATGCTGACGGCCCGCGCCGAATATCGCCTTCGGCTGCGCGCGGATAATGCCGAAACCCGGCTCAGCCCAATCGGCCTGCCCCATGGCGTGATCGGCACAAGTCGCGCGGCGCGACTGTCACAGCGGCAGGCCGTCCGCTCCCAAATTGAAGCCGCGTTGGACCGTGCCATGACCGCCAGCGAAATGGCAAAGGCCGGAGCAGCGGTGCGTCAGGATGGCGCACGACGCAGCCTGTTCGAATGGGCGCGCTTCCCGGAAGTCGGGGCCAGTTTGCTGCTTCAGCTTTGCCCCGAACTGGCATCGGCACCCGCCGACCTGCGCGCAGAGATATTGGAAGACGCCCATTACGCCCCCTATCTGGAACGGCAGGATGCAGAAATTGCCGAACTGCGTCGCAACGAACGGGTGTTCATCCCGGCCGATTTCGACTTCCATCTGGTCGGCGGCCTTTCGACGGAAATGATCGAACGGCTCGATTCTGCCCGTCCCGATACACTCGCCGCCGCCAGTCGGATACGCGGCATCACCCCGGCGGCACTGGCCGCCATATTGGTTCATGTTCGCAAGGTAGCTGCGTGACAGAAGAAGAAGCCCGCGCCTGGTTAAAGGCGCAGTTCGATGTTCCACGTGAAACATGGGAGCGTCTGGAACGCTATGTCGCCATCCTGCTGTCGGCAATGGACGAACAAAATCTGATCGCGGAATCGACCCGGCCCCATGTCTGGGCGCGCCATATCGTCGACTCTGCTCAGCTGATGCTGCACGCGAAAGCAGCCGGGGAAGGGGAGTGGCTGGACCTCGGTTCGGGTGCCGGCCTGCCCGGTATTGTGCTGGCCTGCCTCTCCGACAGGCCGCTGCGCATGGTGGAATCCCGGCGCAAGCGGATCGACTTTCTCAATGACGTGATCGCCGACCTGAGCCTGAAAAATGCCAGCGTGTTTGGTGGTCGGGTAGAGATGGTGCCAGCGACGGCAGCGGCGGTGATCAGCGCACGCGCCTATGCGCCGCTCCCCAAATTATTGTCGAGCGCACTCCATCTGTCCGATAAAAATAGCCTCTGGGTGCTACCGAAAGGACGAAATGCACAAAATGAACTGGAGGCGACACGCCCGGCATGGCAGGGTGTGTTTCACGTGGAACCCAGTGTGACGGACGCCGACAGCGCCATCATCGTCGCACAATCGGTCCAACCCGCTGGCAAGAGGAAGAGTCGCGCATGATCCGCATCGCCATCGCCAATCAAAAAGGCGGCGTGGGCAAGACCACGACAGCCATCAATCTGGCCACCGGCTTGGCCGCGACTGGCCTGCGCGTATTGCTGGTCGACCTCGATCCGCAGGGTAACGCATCGACCGGACTGGGCGTCAGCCATGCGGACCGTGATCAATCCAGCTATGACCTGCTGGTCGGCAATTGTGCGCTGGAGGATGCCGTTCTGGCCACCCGTGTGCCCAAGCTGGATCTGGTCCCCGCGACACAGGATCTGTCCGGCGCAGAGATTGAACTGATCGACTATGCCGAACGCACGCACCGGCTGGAACGGGTGTTGGCTGAGGCACAGCCGGGCCGCTGGGACATATGCCTGATCGACTGCCCCCCTTCGCTGGGTCTGCTGACCATCAATGCCATGGTTGCCGCGCAATCGCTTCTCGTCCCGCTTCAGTGCGAATTCTTCGCGCTGGAGGGGCTGTCGCAATTGCTTCAGACGGTGGAGCGTATTCGCAGCCGCTTCAACCCCGGCCTGTCCATCATGGGCGTGGCGCTGACCATGTATGATCGGCGCAATCGCCTGACCGATCAGGTCGCCGATGATGTGCGCGCCTGCCTGGGTGATCTTGTTTTTTCCACTGTCATCCCGCGCAATGTTCGCCTGTCCGAAGCGCCCAGCCATGGCGTACCGGCACTCATCTATGATTTCCGCTGCTCCGGTTCGGAAGCCTATATGCGTCTGGCCCGCGAACTGATCGCGCGCCTGCCCCGTCAGGAGGTTGCCGCTTGAGCGACGAGACTACCGATAAGCCGAAGGCGGCTGCAAAGCGCCCCCATGGTCTGGGCCGCGGCCTGTCCGCGCTGCTGGGCGATGTCGCCCGCGAAGAACCGGTGGCGCCGACTGCCCCGGCCGCCAATGGCAAGGCCGTGCAGAGCATCGAAGTCGCTTTGATCCAGCCGCATCCTGAACAGCCGCGTCGCCATTTCGACGAAGGCGCCTTGCAGGAGCTGGCCGAGAGCATCGCCAAACGCGGCGTGATCCAGCCGATCATCGTCCGCCCCCATGGCGGCGGGTTCCAGATCGTTGCCGGCGAGCGCCGCTGGCGTGCAGCACAGCGCGCCCAGATGCATCGCATTCCCGCGATCGTGCGCGATTTCGACGAGCAGGAAACACTCGAAATCGCGCTGATCGAGAATATTCAGCGCGAAGAGCTGAATCCCATCGAAGAGGCGGAAGCCTATCGCAAGCTGATCGCCGAATTCCATCATAGCCAGGATGCGCTGGGCCGCATCGTCGGCAAATCGCGCAGCCATATCGCCAATCTGATGCGCCTGCTCGACCTGCCCGCAAGCGTCCAGCGTCAGGTACAGGAACAGAAATTGAGCATGGGCCATGCCCGTGCCCTGATCGGCGCGCCCGATTGCGAACGGCTGGCGCGTCAGGTGGAAGAGAAAGGGCTGTCGGTCCGCGACACCGAACAGCTGGTGCGCAAGGTCAAGACCGGCGACGAAGCACCCGCCGCACGCCGCAGCGGCAGCGCATCGGGCAATGGCGAGAAAGACCCCGACATCCTGTCGCTGGAACAGCATCTGGCCGACATTTTGGGGCTGAAGGTTGAAATCCGGCATGAGGGAGCATCCACTGGCGGGACGCTCAGCTTGCGCTATTCGACACTGGATCAACTCGACATGCTGTGCCAGCGCTTGACCGGCGAGCGGATTTAACCCTTCGGCAATCGAAAAAGCATCGGCGCGCTCTAGCCAACCGGGCCGGGCGCGCCTAGCTTCCCTGCATGGCTGACATGCACAACACCGCCGCCGCCGCGCCCACCATCATCCGTCGTTCGGACTATCGTCCGCCTGACTGGCTGGTACCGACCATCGCGCTGGATTTCGAACTCGATCCTGCCCTGACGCGGGTGCGGTCGACTTTATCGGTGACGCGGAACGGCGACCATCATCAACCGCTGCGACTGGATGGGGACGGCATCGTTCCGCTGGAAGTGTCGGTCGATGGTCGCCTGTTGGGCGAGGGCGAATGGCATCTCGACGCCGGCTCGCTGATCGTCCCGCTCTCAGGCCCAGCGCATCGGGTGGAGACACTGGTCGAACTGGCGCCGGCCGGTAACAGCAAGTTGATGGGCCTTTATGCCAGCGGCGGCCTGCTTTGCACCCAATGCGAAGCGGAAGGGTTTCGCCGCATCACCTTCTTCCCCGATCGGCCTGACGTACTGTCGGTCTACAGCGTGCGGATGACGGCAGACAAGGCACGTTTTCCGATCCTGCTCGCCAATGGCGATCCCATGGGGCAGGGCGAACTGGACGACGGACGCCATTGGGCCGACTGGACCGATCCTTTCCCCAAGCCCTGCTATCTGTTCGCGCTGGTTGCCGGCGATCTGGCCTGCAACGCCGACAGCTTTGTCACCATGAGAGGACGCGAAGTGCAGTTGGGCATCTGGGTGCGAGAGGCCGACCTGCCACGGACGGCACACGCGATGCAGGCGCTCAAGAACAGCATGGCCTGGGACGAGCGCATCTATGGCCGAGAATATGATCTGGACGTGTTCAACATCGTCGCCGTCGCCGATTTCAATTTCGGCGCGATGGAGAATAAGGGTCTCAACATCTTCAACAGCCGCTACATATTGGCGGACCCGGAAACGGCGACCGACATCGATTATGATGGCGTTGAGGGGGTGGTGGCCCATGAATATTTCCATAACTGGTCCGGCAATCGCGTCACCTGCCGCGACTGGTTCCAGTTATCGCTGAAGGAAGGCTTCACTGTTTTCCGCGATCAGAATTTTTCGGCCGACATGGGCAGCCACGCGGTCAAGCGGATCGAAGATGTCCGGATATTGCGCGCGGCGCAGTTTCAGGAGGATTCAGGGCCGCTCGCGCATCCGGTACGTCCTGAATCCTATATGGAAATCAGTAACTTCTACACGGCGACCATCTATAATAAAGGCGCCGAGCTGATCCGCATGATGGCGCTTATGCTTGGGCCGGAGCGTTTCCGCGCCGGCACCGATCTCTATTTCGACCGGCATGATGGCGAAGCGGCAACCTGCGAAGATTTCGTCCTGGCGATGGAGGAGGGCGGGACTATCGACCTCGGGCAATTCCGTCGCTGGTATGAGCAGGCCGGTACCCCGCGCGTTCGCGTGCTGATGCACCATGATGCAGACACCGGCACGGTGGAACTGCAACTGGAACAGAGTATGGCGCCGACGCCCGGTCAGCCTGAAAAGCGGCCCATGGCCATCCCGCTGCGCACTGCCCTGTTCAACGCCATCACCGGCACGCATCAGGGCGACGAATTGCTGCTCCTGACGGAAGCGAAGCAGAGCTTCACCTTCACCGGTTTTGCACAGCCGCCCATATTGTCGATCAATCGCGGCTTTTCGGCGCCCGTGATCGTGGAAACCAATCGCAGCCAGAGCGATCTCGCCTTCCTGTCGGCGCATGACGATGATCCGTTCGCCCGCTACGAAGCGATGCAACAGCTGATGGTCAATGTGCTGGTCGGCCAGATCGCCGGACAGGCTGTGGATACGGAGGCGGTCGTCGCCGCCATCCGCGATACCATCACCAATCCGGCGCTGGACCCCGCCTTCGTGGCGGAGGCCATCCGTCTGCCCAGCGAAGCCTATCTCGGCGATCAGATGGTGGTTGTGGACCCGGACGCAATTCACGCTGCCCGTGACGCCCTGCAACAACGGATCGGGCGGGAACTGGAGAGCGAATGGCGTGATATTCATGCCAGGACCCGCGCCAACGCCTTTGCCCTGTCACCGGCGGCCAAGGGTGCGCGCAAGCTGCGCAACGCTGCGCTCCACTATCTGGCTGCATCCGGGGTCGAAGATGGCCCGGCCATGGCCTTCGACCAATTCAGCGAATCCGATAATATGACCGAACGGCAGGCAGCTCTCGGCACGCTGGTCAACGGCACCAGCGCCGAACGGGAAGCCGCGCTCGACATATTCTATAATCGCTACAGCGACGATGCGCTGACGCTGGACAAATGGTTCCAGACACAGGCCTTCGCCTTCCATCCCGATACGGTCGATCTGGTCGAGGAACTGGGCCGGCACAAGGATTTCACCCTGTCCAATCCCAACCGGGTCCGGTCGCTCTATGGCGCCTTTGCGGGCAATCAGTGGGCGTTCCACCATGGATCGGGCAAGGGATACCGGCTGGTGGCCGACTGCATCATCGCCCTCGACAAGCTGAACCCGCAAACGGCCGCGCGGCTGGTGCCACCGCTTGGCCGGTGGAAACGCTTCGACGCAACGCGCGCGGCGATGATGCGGGCAGAGTTGCAGCGCATATTGGCGCAGCCGGGCCTGTCCAAGGATGTGACGGAACAGGCCAGCAAAAGTCTGGATTGATGATCCCGTATCGCCCCGGTCATCCGCCGGGGCGATACAGCTAATTTATTCCTTTACCGCATCGGCCCAAGCCGCAACATCGGCAGCCACCTTGTTTGCGGCCCTGTTGAGCGGCATCCCGATCGTGTTGGCTTCTATCTTGCCGTTGATCGGCGCGCTGGCGGTAAAGCGCTGACGGGCGAGGGCAAGGCCCGCCGGAGTGGTCAACACCGCATCATAGGTCACGACGGCACTATGCGCGGCCCCGTCCACTCCGAACGCGATCAGTTCGCCCGACAGACGCTGACCACCATCACCGGAAAATTGCCCGGCATCCAGCACGACACGGTCCGTTGTGGCGGAAATGGTTTCCGCGAGCAGATTACGGAACAGATGCCGGGGCGTGTCGGCCCACTGCACCTTCACCACATAGGCAACGGACGTCGGCGACACCAGCACCGGGACACGCACCGTATCCAGCATCTTGGGCGCTTCGGGATCGGCGACGATGAGGGTTCGGCCGCCACCGGCAACCCGGCCGCTGCCCGGCTGCACCTTTTGCGCCGCATCCAGCGTCAGCAACTGCTGTGGCGGCTTCCCGCCAAAGGATACGCAGCCTGACAGAAGCAGAACCGTGGTGGCAAGGGCCGCAATGGTGCCGCCCTGTTTCATGTGGAACATCATCCGGCTCCCTTTCATGGCTTGTAATCCGGCAGCTTGGGCGATCCGACGATCGACCCAGCGCCCTGCTGGTCCAGCTTCTCCGCGACGCCGCGGAAGGCCCGCGACATTTCGCGCAGATCGCGCACCAGTCGGTTCACTTCCGGCATGGTCTGATTGCTGAAGGTCTTCACGCCAGGCTGCGCCTCCCCAATGGTGGCATTTAGCGTCGCGATGCTTTCATTGGCCGCCTGAACGCTCTTGCGTAGGTCGGCCATCAGCGGGCGTCCCTCGTCGTTCACTAGCGCGTCCGTGGTCGCGGCCAGCTTGCCGATCTGCTCGGCGGCGATACCCGTCCGCTGCACAGCGATACGCGCCTCGGCCAGCGTCGCGGCGATTTCAGGGCTGCGATCGGCCAGAGCGCCGGAAACCCGTTCGACATTGGCGAGGATACCGGCGATCGACTGCTGATTCTTGTCGTTCAGCAATTCGGTCAGCCGCTCGGTCAGTGTGGACAGTCGCTCCAGCAATTGCGGTGCATTGTTGAGCAGTTCGCCCAGCGCACCCGGCTTGGTCGGGATAATCGGCACGCCGTCGGGGCATACGGCCAGCGTGTTGTCAGCGGGGCAGTCGATCGGCGGCGCGCCCTTCACCGCGCCGTCCAGCACGATCTCGCTGACCCCGGTAAAGCCGACCCCCGCGATGGTGGCGGTCGTGCCCTGTAACACGGGCGTGCCATCCTTCACGGAAATGCGGACCTTCACGAAACTGGGATCGCGCTTCCACAACTCGATCTTTTCGACCTGGCCCGATGGCACACCGGAATAATTGACGCTCGATCCCTTAGCCAGGCCATTGACGGACTGCTTGAAGAAGATGTCGAATTCCTTGGCATCCCCTTCGGACAGACGTGAAAACCAGAAGGCGGCAGCGATGATCGCCGCCAGCAACAGCAGCGTCACCGTGCCTACCAGCACATGATTGGAACGGGTTTCCATATCTATTGCCTTCCCTCGGGCGGGGTCTGCGCCGCCTTGTCCTTTTCGCGCTTGACTGCTGCGGTCGCCGCGCGGCCACGCGGGCCGTTGAAATATTCCTGAATCCACGGATGATCGAGCGCCAGCAGTTCGTCGATCGTGCCGACCGCAATCACCTTCTTGTCCGCCAGCACCGCCACCCGATCACAAATCGAATAAAGCGTATCGAGATCATGGGTGATGAGGAAAACGGTCAGGCCCAGCGTCTGTTGCAGCTTGCGCGTCTGATCGTCGAACGCCGCAGCCCCGATCGGGTCCAGACCCGCCGTCGGCTCATCCAGAAACAGCAGGTCGGGGTCCAGAGCCAGCGCGCGGGCAAGGCCGGCGCGTTTCTTCATGCCCCCCGACAATTCGGACGGATATTTGGGACCAGCCTCTTCCGGCAGGCCGGTCAGGCGAATCTTGTACGCCGCAATCTCGTCGCGCAGCTTCGGTCCGATATTGGGATAATATTCGCGGATCGGCACTTCGACATTTTCGGCCACCGTCAGCGTCGAAAACAGCGCGCCGCCCTGAAACAACACGCCCCATCGTTTGCGGATGGCCAGCGCCTCGTCATCCAGCCGTCCGATCATGGATTCGCCAAAGACGTGGATTTCGCCTTCCAGCGGCGTCTGAAGCCCGATGATGGAGCGCATCAGCACCGATTTGCCCGTGCCCGATCCACCGACCACGCCCAATATCTCGCCACGCCGCACGTCGAGGTCGAGGCCATCATGCACGAGTTGCTCGCCAAAGCCGTTCTTGAGGCCGCGCACCGAAATGGCGACTTCGCTGCGCGCGATCGATTCTTCGACCCGCTGCTCTTCGGCAGCCTTTTCTGCTTCCGGCGCCATCAGTTCCAGCCCACCCAAGTGAAGAAGACCGCGAAAAATGCGTCGATCACGATGACCAGAAAAATCGCCTGTACCACAGCGGATGTCGTGCGCAGGCCGACTTCCTCGGCATTGCCCTTCACCTGCATGCCCTGAAAACAGCCGGACAGGGCGATGATGATGCCAAACACCGGCGCCTTGATCAGGCCCACCCACAGGTCATGGATCGGCACCACTTCGCGCAGGCGCTGGATGAAGGTGATCGGCGGAATATCCAGTGCAACTGCGCACAGGAACCCGCCACCGATGACCGACACGATGGAGGCGTAAAAGCCCAGCAACGGCATCATGATGACCACCGCCAGCGTCCGGGGCAGCACCAGCGCCTCCATCGGCGAAACGCCGATGGTCCGCATGGCATCGACCTCTTCGGTCAGCTTCATCGTGCCGAGCTGCGCCGCAAAGGCGGAGCCAGACCGGCCCGCGACCATGATCGCCGTCATCAGCACGCCCAGTTCGCGAAACGTCAGGCGGCCGACCAGATTGATCGTCAGCATCTCCATGCCGAACTGGCGCAACTGCACCGAACCCTGCTGGGCAATGACAATGCCGATCAGGAAACTCATCAGGCCGATAATGCCCAGTGCGGACACCCCGACCACTTCGAACCGCTGGATCACCGCATCCAGACGAAAACGGTGCGGGTGGCGAATGACATTCCAGGCGGCGACCAGCGTCGCGCCGAAGAATCCGACCAGACCGACCAGTGTCGATCCCGCCGTCGTCACCGCTTCGCCAATCTGACCCACTACGCGAGACAGGGCAGGGACATGATCCGGCCGGATCGTGACCGGCTCGTCCAGTTGCCCCACAGCCTCGATCAGGCGTTCGGCATCATGGCTACCGCTCATCACCGGGCAGCCCAGCCGCTTGGCAGCGCGATGCACGGTCCACGCGCCAATCGTGTCGATATGTTCGACACCCGACAGGTCGATAGCGCTGATCGGACCCTGCACCGCATCCAGCCGATCGGGCAGATCATTCAGGCAGGCGATGGCCAGCGATCCCGACAGGTGAAGGACGTCGCCGTCATTCCCCTTTTCCTCGACAAGTTCGGCGGCTTTGTTCATGCGATGGGATTAGTGGTCCAATATCGGTTGCACGGCAAGCCGAAACGGCCCATCGCCAAGCCAGAACGAAGGGCGGACAGAAAAGTTTCGGAAACGGCATGACGCATAAGCTGGCAATATATGACATGGACCGCACCGTCACATTTCGCGGCACCTATACCGGGTTTTTGATCCATGTGGCGCGTGCGATGGCGCCCTGGCGCCTGGTTCTGTTGCCGCTCGTCGCCCTGCTGATGCTGGCCTATGTCCTCAAATTGCTGACGCGCCAGCGGCTGAAGGAACTCAATCAGGCACTGATGATCGGCTATCATGTCGAACGCGCCAAACTCATGCCGCATATCGAAAGCTATGCCGACAAGGTAATCGCCACCAATTTGCGCGCCGGCGCCGTGGCGCAAATCGCGCAGGACCGGGCCGATGGCTATATGCTGGTGCTGGCGACGGCATCCTACCGCCTTTATGTCGAACCGATCGCCCGGCGACTGGGGTTCGATGCCGTAATCGCAACCGATCATCTCAGTCAGGATCTGCGCTATGTCCGCGCAAAGATCGCGGGTGAAAATTGCTACGACACCGGCAAGTTGCGCATGATCAAGGCATGGATGGCGGCCGAGGCGATCGATCGGCGCATGGCCCATATCCGCGCCTATTCCGACCATGTGTCGGACGCCCCCATGCTGGAATTTGCCGACATCCCCTTTGCCTCCAACCCGCACAGACCACTGGCGAAGCTGGCGGCGGAGAGGGGCTGGACGCGGGTCGACTGGACCTGATCAGCCGGTCAGGCCATCGATCGCCGCCCAGCCATCCGCACCGATCGCTTTCAACATGCACCGGTGCTGCCTCCGCACGCCCCCTAACGCGATGACCGGCATATCAAGCTGACGGGCCAGCGCCACAAAACGCGCCCGGCCAAGTACCGGCGCGCCGGGATGCGACCGGGTGGGAAAGAGCGGGGAAACGAAACAGAGGTCGAGGCGCACACCCCGCGCCGCCACCACTTCGCGCATATCATGCACCGGCCCGCTGCGGATCATCGGCCGACATGAATGCCGATTGTCCCGCCCATGCACGCCATCCGCCCGCCAGCCGGCCGCCAGCCGCACCGATCCGCCCAGCAACAATGTCAGCCGCCGACCCCGTGCAATCCGCGTCAGCGCGTCGAACAGCGCCCGCCGATCCTTTGCCCCGGTGCGATAATGGCGCAGCACGATCCCGCCCTTGCCTTTGGGCAATCGTGCTGCCGCCGCCAGCAAGGCATCATCGCTGACGCGCTCATCGGTCATCAGCCACAGCAGCGGCATGTTTTTACGGTGGCCCTGAACCATGGCTCTGGCCTATAGCGGCCCGCATGACGACCGACCATATCGAAGCCGTTCAACAGGCCGCCTTGCGCCTGTCCGCCGTGCGGGATGCAGCGGACAAGGCTGCACGCCTGACCAATCGCACCGGCGACGCCATCACCCTGATCGCCGTGTCCAAGACACATGGCGCCGATGCCATCCGCCCGCTGATCGCGGCAGGACAGCGCGTGTTCGGCGAAAATCGCGTGCAGGAAAGTCAGGAAAAATGGCCCGCCCTGCGGGAGGAATATCCCGACATCGCGTTGCATCTGGTCGGTCAGCTGCAATCAAACAAGGCGGCCGAGGCCATTGCCCTGTTCGATGTGATCCACGGCCTTGATCGCCCGTCCCTGCTGACCGCGCTGGCCAAGGCGATGGATGCGGCGGGCACGCGCACCCCCTGCTATATTCAGGTCAATATCGGGGCTGAAGAGCAGAAGGGCGGCTGCGCCATCGCCGATGTGCCAGCCCTGATCGCGTCGGCCCGCGACGCAGATATTCCGCTGCTGGGCCTGATGTGCGTGCCGCCGGCCGATGTCGAACCCGCGCCCTATTTCGCCTTGCTCGCAAAAATGGCGCGCGAGGAGGGGCTCGCGCGCCTGTCGATGGGCATGTCGGGCGATTATGAAACCGCGATCATGCTGGGCGCCACCGACATTCGCGTCGGCACCGCCTTGTTCGGCGACCGGCCGGTGGTGCAGCGTCCCGTGCCCACCAGCGGCCGGGGAATGGTCAGAAACTCCCTCGCAAGGTGATGCCATAGGTGCGCGGCTCCGCCAGATAGGAGGAGATGAGCTGGTTCGCCATGGGCGCACCCTGCGCAAACTGGCCGGTAGTGGACGTCGCCGGACTGCTCGACTGGAGCGGGCTGGAGAAGGACACCTGCGTATAATCCTGGTTGAAAATATTCTGACCCCAGAATTCGATCGCCCAGCGTTGATCCTTCCCGCGCAGGCCGATACGGGCATTCACGACCGCAAATCCGTCCTGATATTTTTCGGGGAACAGGTCGGACCCGGTATTATAGCCGCTGGTCATGCGGCCATCGACGTAGAACAGCGCCGACAGGCCGCCTGAACCGATCGACGGGGTCCATGCAACGCTCGCCGTGGTAACGGCCTGCGGCGCATTGCTGTTGATCGATCCGGGCAGCAGGAACAAGGCGGGGTCGAGCGGCACGCTGCCGTCGCCGCTACCCACCAGCCGGTTGGCGAATTTCGCCCGCGCCCAGGTGAAGCCGCCCGATACGCGGAAATTACGCACCGGCGTTGCCGATACTTCCAGTTCCACACCCTGAGAGATAAGGCCGGGGCCGACATCGCCGCTGTCACAGGTCCGCGCCGCGCTCAACGCGCTGTCGCACCCGTTGATATTCTGCACGACGAAGCTGGTGCCGTTGAAGGTGTTCAACTGGAAATTCTTGAATTCCTGTCGGAAGGCGGCGATGTTCGCGCTCCATTTGGGCTGGCTGAACTTCAGGCCCACTTCGAACGCATCGACCTTTTCCGCGGCGAAGCGCAGGCTGGCGACATCGGCGTTGCTGCGCGGCGCGAACACGGCGGGAATGGCGTTCAGGCCCGTCGATCCCAACTGGAACCGGTCGAGATTATAGCCGCCTGCCTTATAGCCTTTCGAATAGCTGCCATAGAGCAGCAGCTCGTCGATCGGCTTCCACGACAGGATCGCCGTGCCGGAAAATTCGCCATCGCTCATCTTGTCGTTCAGGTTCAACGCATTGAGGCTGGTCGACCCGTTACCCAGACAGCCCAGCGTCAATATGCCCCCCGCCAATGCCGCCGCGCTGCCAAGCGCCGCATTGGTTCCGATGCCGGGCAGGGCGGACGACTGCAACGCCGCGCAGGTCGCATTGTTATTGTTGAGGTCAGCGGAAAATTTCTTGCTCTCATGGGTGTAACGCAGGCCCAGAGTCAGATCGAGCCGCTTGGTCAGATGGACGATATTATGGGTGAAGAGCGCCCAATTCTCGCTCGTCTGATAATAGCGTGATCCCTCATCGCCCGTGCCCGATGGAATGGCAGCCAGAGCGCGCAGCCCGTTCCCTAGGCCAGTGGAAATCGCCCCAGCCTGCGCAGCGGCTATCGGCGCCGGCACTCCGCCCGCGATCAATGCGGCGGCCAGACCGGCGTTCAGATTGGCCTGCGTCCCCGTGATCAGCGCCTGAGTGGCAAGCCCGCTGCCACAGGCGGCGAGTTGCTGGGCGGTGAAATTGCTGTTGAGGCTGGACCCGGCCATCAGGCGACAGGCGGCAAAGCGGCCATAATCCGCACCGAAGCGGATATTATCCTCCAGCGTCAGCTTTTCATGGGCATAATAGCCACCCACCAGCCAGTCGAGCGCTTCGCCAAAGGCCGAACCCTGCGCCCGCAATTCCTGCGTAAAGGTGCGGAACTGGCGGAATGTATTGGGATCGCGATAGAGAAGGTCGGCGCGATTATAGTCATAATCGCCATAATCCTGGCTCTTATAATCGCGATAGGCGGTGATGCTGGTCAGCTTCACGCCACCCAGATCATAGTTGATCTCGCCCGATACGCCCCAGTCCTTGAGCTTGCTCACATAGTCGCGGCCCGGCGTGATGGTGAGGTCGCGGTCATAGGGATCGGCCGGGATGACGCTGCCCTGACCCGCCAATATCGCCGCGATGCGATTGAACGGTGCATCGCTATAGCCGCCGCCGGCGACCGGCCGCCGTTCCCGCGCCTCGGTATAGGCTGCGCCGCAGCAGCTTTCGTCGCGGTTCGTATAATCGCCGATCAACCGGATCGACAGGGCGTCATTCGGTTCGATCAGCGCCTGTCCGCGCAGGAAATATCGGTCGCGGTCATTGGTGTCCCCGACCTTGGTTCCCGCCGTATCGCGCAGCGTGTAGAAACCGTCACGCTTCGACCATACGCCGTCCAGGCTGAGCGCCACGCCCTGCGCAATCGGCCCGGTGACACGGCCCGACAGGCGCCAATAATCATAATTGCCATAGGTGACTTCACCCTTGGCATGGAACGTGTCTTCCGGCGCCTTGCTGATGATGTTGATAAGGCCGGCCGACGCATTGCGACCGAACAGGGTGCCCTGCGGCCCACGCAGCACCTCGACCCGCTCAATCTCGCCCAGTTCGTTGAGGCCCGCGCCGGTGCGTGACCGATAGACCCCATCGATGAACACCGCGACGCTGCTTTCCAGCCCGGGATTGTCACCCACCGTGCCGATGCCACGAATACGCGCCGATGCATTGGCTTCCGATCCGGTGGACGACACCAGCAGCGATGGCGCAAGCTGGTTCAGGGTACGAATGTCGCTCGCGCCGCTATTCTGCATCGCCTGCGCACCCACCGCCGACACGGCGATCGGCACATCCGACAACGGGCTGGCCCGCCGGGTCGCCGTCACGATGATTTCGGCGTCATTAGTGTCGGGTGCCTGCTCTGCCAGTTGGGGTGCTGCGCCATCCTGCGCCTGCGCGCCACTGGCCCCCATGACAATCGCGATCATACCAGCGGTCGTCAGCCAAAGACTCTTCTTTGCCATGATGGTTCATCCTCTCCTGACCCGCGCCGCTTTTTGCCGCGTCGGGATTGGAAATGGATTATGATGACACAGCGGAATAATGCAATAGACCGCGCTATTCTGCCGATTTTATTGCATTGCAGAAAAGACGCCGCACGCACTGTTGCCCGATTGTAACAGGCATCAATTGGCTTTCCGTAAGGTCCGCTTACGTCAGCGGAAAGCGCAGCATCCGGTCGGCCAGCGGCACCAACGCACTCGCACCCGGCCCGACAGCGCGCTTTATCTCGCGATGCCCGGCATCCAGCCCCCCGGTCAGCGCCCCCAGCGCCGGCAGGATCAGCTTGGTCGCCGATCCCACAAAGCACCGCCGCGACACATGCCGCCCGCGCAGCGACAGGCGCAGCTTGGGGTGGAAATGGCCGGAAATCTCGGGCTGTGGATCATCGGGATCGGCTTCATGCCGCAACCATATGCCGCCCACCTGCGCCTCCATGACGCGCCGCCCACCGGGCATATCCGTCATGGCGACATCATGATTGCCGGTGATCCACACCCAGTCGATCCGGTCGGTCAGGGCGTCGAGCCGCGCCCGCACCATCGGGTCCAGCCGCGCCGCGCCATCGGCATCATGGAAACTGTCGCCCAGCGACCAGAGCGCCTGCGCACCCGTGCGGGCAACCAGCGCCTCGATCATGTCCAGCGTCGCTGCGCTGTCATGCGGCGGCAGGAACTGGCCGAACCGCGCATACCAGCTCGCCTTTTCGAAATGCAGGTCCGCCACCAGCAACGCCCGCTGCGCCGGCCAGTATAGCGCGGCTTCGGGCAGCGCCAGAAACTCATGACCTGCGAACGAAAGGGGAACCATGTCCTGCCTATGCGCCTGTCCGCCCCGGCTTTCAAGAGGGCAGCCAAGCGGCTATAGGCGCCACCATGTCCTTCACGCCCGCACCTTTCACGATTGCCGCCCTTTATCGGTTCGCCCGCTTCGCCGATCCCGATGCCATTGCCACGGGGCTACGCATGCTCTGCGCCGATCTTGGCACCTGCGGCACGCTGATCGTCGCGGGGGAGGGGATTAACGGTACGGTCGCCGGCACGGCGGACGGTATCGCGGCGCTGATCGCCCATATCCGCACCCTGCCGGACTGCGCAGACGTAGACGTCAAATATGCGCAGGCGGACGAAAAGCCGTTCGCCCGGATGAAGGTGAAGGTGAAGCCGGAAATCGTCACGCTGGGCGCTGGCGACCTCAACCCTGCGCAGCAGGCCGGTCATCATCTCGATCCGGCTGAATGGAACGCCCTGATCGCCGATCCCGATACCGTCATCATCGACACGCGCAACGCCTATGAGGTGGCCTGCGGCACGTTCGAAAATGCGATCGACCCGGAAACCCGGTCCTTCCGTGAATTTCCCAACTGGTTCGACGATTTCGCCGCCGGGCTGAAGGAGCAGGGACGCACACCGAAAATCGCGATGTTCTGCACCGGTGGCATACGTTGCGAAAAATCGACCGCGCTGGTCAAATCACGCGGCTTCGACGACGTCTATCATCTCAAGGGCGGCATATTACGCTATCTGGAGGAAATGCCGGAAGCCGACAGCCGCTGGCAGGGCGAATGCTATGTCTTCGATGAACGGGTGACGGTGGGCCATGGCCTGACGCCGGGCGACTATGTCACCTGCCGGGCCTGCGGCATTCCCTATCCGCGCGATGCCGACCATCCCTGCGACGCGGATGGATCGGGCGTGTGGCCGCACCGGGCCTGATATTGGGCCTAATCCGGCGTTTCGACCAGTTCGGCTATTTCAAAGACATAGCTTTTCCAACCACGCTTGCGCGCACCATCCTCGGCCGGGTCGCGCAGCTTCTTCGCCTCCGCCAGCGATCGGGTATGGCCCCAGAAAACCTCTGTCTTACCATTTTCCAATAGCGCCACGATCCGCCAATAATGGGTCAGCGGATCGGCGGTCGGCCCGATCTTCTTCACATAGCCATCGGGCATGGTCGCGGTCAGATAGCGTTTCCGGCGCGCCATATCAGGCCCGATACCCGTGCAGGCCCGCCCCATGGGTGCGTAACCATTCCCGTGCAGGCCGGGGGTCGGCGCCATAGATGCGCCGATGCGCCGCGTGAAAGGCCGGGCTGTGATCCATGTGCAGCAAATGGGCCAGTTCATGCGCCACCGTCGCCCGCCGCACCTCGGGCGGGCACAGGATCAGGCGCCAGCTATAGCGGATCGCACCCGAAGAGGCGCAACTGCCCCATCGGCTGCGCGGATCGCCCACGCCCACCGACGCGACGATCAGCCCATGGTCCCGCGCCAGTTCCAGCGTCTCCGTTTCCAGCACCGCTTTCGCCCGCGTCCGCAGCCAGCGTTCGACCCGCGCGCCTACGGATTCCGCTGCGCCGCCCAGGGTCAATCGATCATCCGCCAGCCTTATGGTCCGGGTTGCCCCCTCTATCCAGCAGATACGCACGTCGCGCCCCTCCAGCGGGACCATGGCGTCATGGTCCAGCCGCGTCTGTTCCGGCTGCTTCGCTATCTGCGCCCGGACCCAGCCTTCATGCCCCTGCGCCCATCCCAGCGCTTTTTTAAGGTTCGCGCGGGTCGGCATCGACAGGCGCAATTCACCCCGCGTCGGGTCCATGGTCAGGCGATAGGCGCGCGCCCGTGCGGAGCGGCGTATCCGCACCGGCATCGCTACGCCATCAATCCATATCGCGGCGTCCGCGTCAGAGTTCGCGGTCGACAAGATGATTTTCCCAATCACCGGCATCGGCCTCCGCCACCGTCCACCCGCGCACGGATTCCTTGGCGCGATGCACCGCTTCCCGATCGCCACAGACCAGATAATGCCAGTCCGGCAACGGCAATCCTTCGCCGCGCAGGCGATAGGCACAGGTGCGCGGCAGCCAGCTGATCTGCCGCACCTTGGCCGGGGTCAGCCGCACGCAATCCGCCACGAATTTGCGCCGGTCCTTGTAATTGCTGCACTGGCCGCTTTGCCGGTCGAGCAGGCGGCAGGCGACATTGGTCGGATAGATACGGCCCGTATCCTCATCCTCCGCCTTGTGCAGACAACATTTGCCACACCCGTCGCACAGCGCCTCCCACTGGGCGCGATCAAGCTGATCGAGGGGCTTTTCCCAAAATTCCAACTGTCACTTCACCCATTTTTGCAGGAAGGCCAGCACCGCATCGGGGCCGCCTTCGTCCGTGCCATCGGTCGCCGGATCGTCCACCGGCACCAGCGCGATCGGCTTGCCATCCGGCCCAAAGAGATAGGGCGTGCGGCTATGGCTTACCAGATAGTCGGTCGCGCCCGGCTTACCCTCATCATTATAGATGACGACGAAATCCTTGGCGACCTTCGCAATCTGATCGCTGGTGCCGGTCAGTCCCATGAGGCGCGGATGGAATGCCGCGACATAGGTTTTCAGTACGGCCGGCGTATCCCGCTTGGGGTCGACGCTGATGAACATGGGCTGCACCCTGGCGGCGAGGGCAGGGGACGCCTTCTCGAACTTCGCGAACCCCTGCATGATATGTTGCAGGTCGAGCGGGCAGACGTCCGGGCAATAGCTATAGCCAAAATAGACGATGCGATACTGGCCCTTGAAATCGTCCCAGCGGGTCGCCTTGCCATCCTGATTGGTCAGGGTGAAAGGGGCGCCGATACGGGCGCCGGTCAAATCGCCCTGTTCGCTTGATGCGCCGCCGCCCGCCCCCATATTGCACCCTGTCAGCAGGGCGGACATGCTCAGGGCGAAGGCAAATATGGCTTTGTTCATGGCATATCCAGCCATGCCCTGCTAGGACATGATTTGCAATCAACGGGGCGCCAAGATGAAGACGAAGTTGCTTTCCGCATTCCTGGGTTCGATGGCGCTCGCGCTGATGGTGCCCGGTCCGGCTCAGGCGCAATTTTCCAAAAACTATAATTTCCTGAAAGCCGTGAAGGATAAGGACGGGCAGAAAGTCACCGAACTGCTCCAAAATCCCGGTTCGAACGTGGTCAACAGCCGCGATGTGACAACCGGCGAAAACGCCCTGCACATCGTCGTCGCCCGGCGCGATGCAACCTGGCTCGGCTTCCTGCTGGCCAAGGGCGCCAATCCCAACCTGACCGACAATGACGGCAACACCCCCCTGATGGAAGCGGTGCAGGGCCGGTTCGAGGAAGGCGTGCGGACCCTGCTGGCCAACGGGGCACAGGTGGACAAGGTGAACGGCAGCGGCGAAACCCCCCTCATCCGTGCTGTCCAGTTGCGCGACGTCGCCATCGTCCGCCTGCTCGTGGCGCAGGGCGCCAATGTCGACAAGCGTGACAGCATCGCCGGCATGTCGGCCAAGGATTATGCCGCCCGCGACGATCGCACCCCCGGCCTGTCCGATGCACTGGCTGCTGCCAAGCCCGCGCCCAAGGCGTCCGGCCCGGTACAGGGTCCGGTATTCTGACATATCCGGCGACCGGGCTATGTCACCAACGCCCGGTCCGCACTTCTTCCTCGCTCCACCAGCGCAGATGATGCGCGACGCCGCTTTTCAGCACGCTGGATTCCAGCGCGACTGCAAGCTGCTCCACCACCCTGGTCGTGTCGACCCGGCCCAGCCAGCCCCACGCCCGCGGCTTGTACGGGACGATAAAGCAAATATGTCCGTCCTCGGGATGGTCGAGATGCGGGCCGCATCCGACCCATAGGGTAAAGCCGGGATTGGCCAGAATCAGGCGCCATCCCCAATCCTCGACTAAAATCCGGCGAACGCGATAGCCATGGGCCGGCAACGCGATCTCCAACTGGCGCGCCAGCATGCGCCCCGCCGGAACCGTTCCCGGCGGATCGCATAACGCGCCTGATCGAAATTCCAGATGGGACCGCATTTCGCTCCCCGTTTCTGCCTACCAGCCAAGCTCCGCAGCATGGTCCGGGTCGCTGAGCGCCGTCAAGCGTCGCGCCGCCCGCCGGGCAAAGCGCAACGTCTCCGCCTTGCGCCGGGCCGCCGCCAGCGGTTCGACCGGGGCAGGGCGCACCAGTTCGGCATCATATTGATCCGCGACGATCAGCCCCGTCCGCGCCGGCCACAGCGCCTCGCTATCGAACAGGCTCAGGTCGAAACCGGAAGGGACCGCCCAATAGAAACGGTCGCAATAATCGAAATAGTCAGGCCATTTCATATCGCCCAGCAAGTCTGCGCGACTGCATTTAATCTCCACGATAGTCAGCCGCCCGGCACCGTCGATTGCCATGATGTCGGCGCGCCGCCCGTTGGGCAGCGGCACTTCCAATATGCCGCTCATATCGTGGCGGAAGAACAGCCGCAGCGTCCCGCGCGCCACGGCCAGCGCCGTGCCGTCGGTCAGGGGAGAACAGACATTGCTCATGTCACCAGTCATGGTCGAACCATAGAACAATAAGGGAACAAAAAAAAGGCCGATTCGACCATCGCCGAACCAGCCCATTCCATTTCATGTCCCGACCACCATCGGCGGCCCGGCTCTCTATCAGCGATAGAAGATGTGATTGTCGATCGAGGCCAGCTTGGCCTTGCCCCAGCCCGGCGATACGCGGCGGGCATGGAAGAACAGCGCGCCTTCGGCGCTGCTGTCCCAGCTATCGTCCATCGCGATCTGGGCGATGGCGACGGCTTCGCGCCAGCTTTCGCTGCCGGTGCGAATGTGCGGCATCGACCGGCCACGCACGAAGCTGAACTGGCTGGGCTGATACACGACACCGCACATGCTGTCGGCGAAGCGACCCGACTTGACCCGGTTGATGATGACGCGGGCAACGGCCAACTGGCCTTCCAGGCTTTCGCCCTTGGATTCGAAATAGACCGCACCGGCCAGGCACTTCATGTCGCCATTCACTTCTTCCGGCGCGCTCTGAGCTGCGACCAGGTCGGCGAGGCTGTCTGCCTGCATGTCATCGGTGTCGGTGGAAAAGGATGTGTCGGCCTTATGAGCCGAAGCCAGCGGCTGCACGATTTCGCGCGGCGCGGCAAAAACGACGGCGCGATCGGCACCGGCGGGCTGCGCATCGGATGCGACAGCGGAAAGGGAAGTGGCCGACGGGATCGCTTCACCAGCGATCGACATGTCAGCGGCCGTGACCGCAGCGGTAGCGGACATGGCGAATGCCGCAATGATGGCGGCCTTCAGACGGAAACTCATTCTTGGTCAACGTTATGCGGTTATTGGCCCGATACGCCGTTAAAAACCCGAAACACCCGGCGAAGGGCCGCCCCCCGTCTGCGTGTTTACCACGTCCGCCCCCCATGGACGAATATGGCAACCTGCGCATGAAGCGTCGGGCGCCTCTGCCCGGACCATTGCGCGAAGTCAACGATCAGCAGATTGTTTCAGCGGCGAACCGTTCCGCATTCGGGATGTCGAGTTCCAATATCCACAGGTCGGGGTCCGACCTGCGACGACGGGCGAAATAGTCGGTCATGGCCTGTGCGCCCTCTTCGGGTCGGGGTCCACAGCGCATCAACGCATAGCCACCCGAAAAGTTCGAAACCCGTTCGAACAGGCCGATTTCCTGTCCTTTTTCAACAGCCTGTATCAGGATGACGCCGCTGATCGCGTCGCCCTTGGCCAACACCGTGGCAAAGCCGCCTTCCGCCGCGATCCGCCGTCGCAACACGCCGACCAGCATCTCGCTGGTCAGCCGCGCATCGGGCATGTCAGCCGACATAGCCGGGCAGGGACGACAGTGGAAATTTTGATCGCATGAAGGTGCCGGTACCCCGTCCGACCACCTCACCCTGCGAATCGATCAGACTCGCTTCGGCCACATAGATGCGCCGCTTCCCGCTGATCCAGCGCCCTTCGGCCCTGATTCGCCCCGGTCCGATCGGGCGGGTGAACAACAGGTTGAACGCGGTCGTCAGCAGGAAACGATCGCTGACCAGGCTGTTCGCCGCATAAAAGGCCGCATCGTCCAGCATCTTGAAATAGACGCTGCCATGCACCGCGCCGGCCGCATGAAACTGGCTTTCATCCACATCGAATTCGATGGTGGCACGGCCCGCTTCGACGATCCGCAGTTCCGACCGGAACAGCGCGTTGATCGGCGCGGATCGATAGAGATTTTCCAGCGCGCGAAAATGCGCCGCTTCGCCATCATTCACCGGGGAGGATGGATCGCCCGTCACCGCTCCCTCAGGCCGCGTCACGCGTTCCGCCGCCCGCCAGCAAGGCGTGCAGGGCCGCTGTCGAACCGGCCCCGCGCAGGCGGGCAACCTGTCCCTCATCGCGCAGGAAACGGGAAACACGCGCCAGCGTCTTCAAATGTTCTGCGCCGCTGTCCACCGGGGACAGGAGTGCAAAGACGACATCCACCGGCGCATCATCGACCGCATCGAACGGCACCGCCGGATCGAGCAGGGCCACGACCGCGCACATTTTGGTCAGGTCGGGAATTTTCGCATGGGGGATGGCCACGCCACCGCCAAAGCCGGTCGACCCCAGCCGTTCACGCTCGAACAGCGCGTCGCCCACGGTATCGGCGTCCAGATCATAAGCGCAGGCTGCCAGCGCTGCGATCTTCTGGAACAATTGCTTCTTGCCATTGGCCGACAGGCTCGTGGCGAGCGCGTCGGCCGAAACGATGTCGTTGAAAGGCACCATGATCTATCCGAACCGGCCGAACGTCGGGCGGATTTCGCAAATGACGTTCGGGGAAATAAAGCCCGGGCCAATAGGCCGCCTGCACCCTCAGGTCAACAGGCGGCCCGGCATAGGGAGCGCCGGTCAGACGCGCGGTTCGACCCAGCCAATGGTGCCGTCATGCCGACGATAGACCATATTATAGGCGGACGTGCCCGCATTCAGGAACAACAGGGCATTGGTATTGCGCAGATCCAGCATCATCACCGCGTCGGACACGCTCGCTTCGGGAATGTCGACACGGGTTTCCGCGATGATCAGCGGCGCGTCGGATGCTTCCTCCTGCTCCTCTCCACCGGCGAAGATCGTGTAGCCGGCGCCGTCGATGTCATCGACGCTATAGCCATTGGCCCGCTGCGCTTCGGCGGCGGCGGCCTGCATGCTGCGATCCTTCAACCGGCGCATATAACGGCGCAACTGCTTTTCGATCTTGTCCGACGCCTGATCAAAGGCCGGATGCGCGTCCTGCGCCTCACCGGCGCCCTTCAGGATCAGGCCCGTCATGACATGGCACACAATGTCACAGTGGAAAGCGCCGTGGGGCGCTGGCCGGAACGTCACCTGAGCGGAGATCGTGCGGGAAAAATATTTCTCGGCCACCGCTTCCAGTCGATCCGCGACATGCTGCTTGAGCGCTTCGCCGGTTTCGACCTGATGTCCGGAAACACGAATATCCATATGCCTTCTCCTTATTTTTGCCGAACCACCGCACTGGCGGCCCGGACGGGTTGGGGCATGGGTCTTTTCAGGCCTATGCCCCCTCCAGCCAGAGCGGCTCTTTCAGCGTTGCGACGAACGCCTGATGCCGCTCCAGCTCTGCCGCGCTTGCCGCATGGACACGCGCGGGACGAACAGGACGAACATCGACATGCGTCGAGCGTTCCGTCCTGACGATCTGCTTTGCTTCCTCCTGTGCCAGGGACAGGCCGATCTGACGCCCCCCGGTCAATTCGACGTAAAGCTGCGCCAGCAATTCAGCGTCCAGCAACGCGCCATGCTTGATGCGATGGCTGCGATCGATGCCGTACCGGGTGCAGAGCGCGTCCAGGCTGTGCTTGGCGCCCGGATGCATCTGCCGCGCCATGGCGACGGTATCGATCATCCGATCCATCGACACGGCCGCACGGCCGCACCGTTCCAGCTCATGGTTGAGGAATCCGAAGTCGAACCGCGCATTATGCGCGACCAACGGGCTGTCCTCCAGAAACGCCATCAACTCGTCCACGCCGCTGGCGAACAGCGGCTTGTCAGACAGGAACTGGCTGGACAGGCCATGCACCGCTTCGGCGGCGGCCGGCATGTCGCGCTGCGGATTATAATAAGCGTGGAAAGTGCGGCCCGACGCGACTCTGTTGATCAGCTCTATGCAGCCGATTTCGACCAGCCGGTCGCCGGATGCGGGGTCAAATCCCGTCGTTTCGGTGTCGAAAATAATCTCGCGCATGGCCCTCTTCGCATCGAGTCCGGGGCGAACCCTTATCTGCCTGTCTGCGCCCCAAGGCAAGCGACCAGACGCCTTACCTGTGCGCGGGTGTCGACAAACAGAGTGCCCGTATCGATGATATAGTCCGCCCGGCGCCGCTTTTCAGCATCGGGAGTTTGCAGATTGACGATCTGCCGGAATTTTGCCGCCGTCATCCCCGGCCGGGCCATGACGCGGCGGCGCTGTTTCCAGGCCGGCGCGCTGACCACGATCACCCCCGCCAGCTTTTTCTGCCCGCCTGTCTCGAACAGCAGGGGAATGTCCAGCACCACGAAAGGCCGCGACCGATGCCGCCGCAGAAAATCCCGCCGCGCCGCCTGAACCGCCGGATGGACGATGGCTTCCAGCGCCTTGCGCTCCTGCGCATTGCCGAACACCGCCGCACCCAGTTTCGCGCGGTCGACGCCCTTCGGCCCCGTCGTACCGGGAAAGCGCGCCTCGATCGCCGGGAGCAGCGCGCCGCCCGGTCCCTGAAGCCGATGGACCTCACCATCCGCATCGAACACCGGCACGCCTTCACGCCGCAGCATCGTCGCCACGGCGGACTTGCCCATGCCGATCGATCCGGTCAGGCCATAGACCCGCATCAGTCCGCGGCAGTCAGCAGCGCGCGCAATTCCGCGTCCAGTTCGCGCGGCGCTTCCGCATCGAAGAATATGTCGAACGCCAGCGCCGCCTGCCCAATCAGCATTTCCAGCCCGTCCAGCGTCTTGAGGCCGCGATCCCGCGCCGCTTTCAGCAATTGCGTCTCCAGCGGCGCATAAACGATGTCATACACCGTCGCCCCGTCCGCCAAAGGAGACAGGTCGACGACCAGTTCCGGCTGTCCCACCATGCCGAGCGAGGTGGAATTGACCAGCAGGTCGGCCGCCGGCAGCGCATCGTTCATGCCGATCACCCGGCCCTTGGTCCCGGCACGATCGAGCAGCGCCTGCCCCCGCGCCGGATCACGCGCCATGACCGTGATATCCGGCACGCCCAGGCTCGCCAGCGCGAACACTATGGCCCGCGCCGCGCCGCCCGATCCGATCAGGACCGCGCTCTGCCCCTTCCACTTGTCGCGCAGCAACGGCTGAAGGAAGCCGCCCGCATCGGTGTTCGTGCCGATCAGCGGCCCGCCGGTTTCGCTGGCGATGGTATTCATCGCCCCGATCCGTTCACGCACCCCACCCGGATCGTCTGTAAAGTCCATCACCGCAATCTTGTGCGGTATGGTGACGTTACATCCCAGCCAGTCGGGATCGGCCCGGCGCGCCAGGAAATAGGCGGCCAGACCCTCGCTCGTCACATGGGTCTTGCGATATTCGGCCTCGATATCCAGCGCCTTGAGCCAGAAATTATGAATCAGCGGCGATTTGCTGTGGGAAATCGGGTCGCCAATGACCTCGGCATAGGGAAGACTGTCGCTCATGCCGCCAAAACGCCCCGCACGCGCAGAAAGTCAAGCAGCGGCAGCAACGGCAAACCCTGAATCGCGAACTGGCTGCCATCGGTCCGGCTGAAAAGCTGCGCGCCCGGCCCCTCGATACGATAACATCCCACGCACCAGCGACATTCTTCCCACTCCTCGTCCAGATAGGACTGGATGAAGCGCTCGGAGAGCGGCCGCATGGTCATCTTCACCCGTTCGACATGGCGCCAGATCGGTTCGCCATTGAGCGCGATCACCGCCGCGCTGTTGAGGTGATGGACCCGCCCGGACAACAGCGCCAATATCCGCGCCGCATCGTCCCGGTCGACCGCCTTGTCGATCATAATACCGTCGTCCAGCGCCAATGTCTGGTCGCATCCCAGCACCAGCGCGCCCGGCACCCGCCGCGACAGGCGCAACGCCTTCAGCTCCGCCAGCGCATCAGCCAATGTCCGGGCGTCACACCCGTCGGCACGCAGCGCGTCCTTCGCCGCTTCCTCGTCCACGCCCGGCGCCATCGCCTCGAACGGGACATGGGCGGCGCTCAGCATTGCCCGGCGGCTGGCGCTTTGCGACGCGAGGACGATCATGCCGCATGCTCCGGACCGCCATCCAACGCCAGCTCGCGATCATTGAACAGGTTGATGATGGCGGCGGCCGCTTCCTCGATCGACCGGCGGGTCATGTCGATCACCGGCCAGCCATTGTCGGCGAACATGCGCCGGGCAAAGGACAATTCCGCCTGCACCTTGTCCTGATCCACATAGCTGGTTTCGGGCGCCTGATTGAGCGAGAGGAGGCGATTGCGGCGTATCTGGATCAGCCGGTCGGGACTGACGGTCAGGCCCACGACCATCGGATGCTTCAGGCTGTAGAGGCTTTGCGGCGGCGGCGATTCCGGCACCAGCGGAATGTTGGCGGTCTTGTACCCCCGATTGGCGAGGTAGATGGACGTCGGCGTTTTGGACGCGCGCGACACACCGGCCAGCACGATGTCGGCCTCCTCCCAATTTTCATGGCCCACGCCATCGTCATGGGCGATGGTGAACTGGATCGCCTCGATCCGCGCGAAATAGGCTTCGTCGAGAATATGTTTGCGCCCCGGCCGGGTCCGGGTTTCCTGCCCAAGGATGTTGGAAAGGGCATCCGATACACTGTCCAGCGCCGCGACATGGGGCAGGCCCAGCGCGCGGCACCGCGCCTCCAGCCGCCGTCGCAGCATATGATTGGTCAGGGTGAAGAGGACAAGGCCGGGATTGTCGGAAATATCCTCCATGATCCGGTCGAGATGGACTTCGGATCGCACCATGGGCCAGAAATGACGGATCGCCTCGACATTCTCGAACAGGCCGATCGCCGCCTTGGCGATATTTTCCAGCGTTTCGCCGGTAGAGTCCGACAGCAGATGAAGGTGAATACGCGCCATGGGCCTATCTCTGTGGGTAGGCTGTGGATAAATCAAGGGATGAGTTGAGGACGAGATTCCCCGAATTTTTCCGCCCACGCTGCCCGGAATCTTATCCACAGGCCTCCCACAGGCCGTCAATTTCATCCACAGCCTGTGGATAACGGGGATAGGTGAGGGGACTCTGTGCGTTCATGGCGCACCACCGGGAGTCAAGCTGTTGGCAAAAGCGGGTACAAGGCATAAACCCCGCTGCCAACGGTCCTACTATCTCCATCATCCTTTTTAGAATCTAAATATAAGAGAAAGAGTCAGATGCGCCTCGACGCCCCGTTGGCCTCCAGTCCGAAACCGCTCCTTGGCGTACTAAACGGCGACATGCCTTCCGTGCCGCCCATGTGGCTCATGCGCCAGGCCGGCCGCTATCTCCCCGAATATCGCGCGTTGCGAGCGGAAAAGGGCGGATTTCTCGAACTCGTCTATGACAGCGCAGCCGCAGCCGAAGTCACGCTTCAGCCGCTCCGCCGCTTCGCCTTCGATGGCGCGATCCTGTTTTCCGACATTTTGATCGTGCCTTATGCCATGGGACAGGATCTGTGGTTCGAGGCTGGCGAGGGGCCACGCCTCGCTCCCATTCTCGCCGAAACCGATCTGTCGGCGCTCACACCCGATTATAGCCGCTTCAATGCCGTCTATGAAACCGTGCGTCAGGTGAAGGCTGCGCTGGACCCCAGTGTCACCTTTTTGGGCTTTGCAGGCAGCCCCTGGACCATCGCCACCTATATGGTCGCGGGTCAGGGCAGCAAGGATCAGGGCGCGGCCCGTCGGCTCGCCTATGGCGATCCCGCGCGGTTCGGCGCGCTGATCGATGCCATCGTCGATGCGACCGTCATTTATCTGTCCGGTCAGATTGAGGCCGGCGTAGAGGCGGTGCAGCTATTCGATAGCTGGGCCGGCAGCCTGTCGCCGCTCCAGTTCGAACACTGGGTGATCGCCCCCAACGCCGCCATCGTGCGCAAGCTCAAGGCGATCCACCCCACCGTCCCGATCATCGGATTCCCCAAGGGCGCCGGGGCCAAGCTCGCTGACTATGCGCGCGGCACCGGCGTCGATGCGATCGGTGTCGATGAAACGGTCGATCCGCACTGGGCCAATCTTGCGCTGCCCGTCGGCCTTCCGGTTCAGGGCAATCTCGATCCGCTGGCGCTGATCGCGGGCGGCCATGCGGTTGAGGAAGCGGTGGACAATATCCGCGCCGCCTTTGCCGACAGGCCGCATATCTTCAACCTGGGTCATGGCATATTGCCCGACACGCCGATCGATCATGTCGAGGCGCTGGTCGCCTATGTCCGTGCCACAGCCAGTCTCCAGACGGGGAGTGCCGCCTGATGGCCTATCTTGGTGCCGCCTATCTCTGGGTGAAGGCCGCCCATGTCATCTTCGTCATCTTCCTGATGGCGGGGCTGTTCATGATGCCGCGCTTCTTCGTCTATCATCAGGAAACCGTGCCGGGATCGGACGAGGACAAGCGCTGGATCGAACGGGAAGGTCGCCTGCTCAAGATCATCCTTAATCCCTCGCTGATTCTGGTCTGGGTCTTCGGCCTGATGCTGATGGTCGAAATCGGCGCGTGGAGTTTTGGCTGGTTCCACCTGAAACTGCTCTTCGTGCTGGGCCTGTCGGGCTATCATGGCTGGATCGCCAGCTATACGAAGAAACTGGCAAAGGGTCAGCGGACCCTGACCGACCGGCAGTTGCGGATGCTCAACGAAATACCCGGCGTGGCCGCCGCCGTCATCGTGATCGCGGTGATCGTAAAGCCCTTCTGACGCACGCATATCCTACGGCTGGCGCATCGGCTATACTGCCGGGCCAGCCGGTCGGCTGCTTTTCGATAGGATCATGCTGCCGCAATAAAATGTCAAAATCGCCGGGAAATATGGGAATCTAAGGACATTTCGGAAGGAAGAGCGATGAACGATCCGCGTCTCTGGTTCGGTCCCAAACGTCTCGGTTGGGGCATCAGTCCTCGCACATGGGAGGGGTGGGCGCTGACGGGCCTGATCGTCGCCACCTGTATCATACTGAAACGCGCGACCTGAAGGTCTTTCAGGCGGGATCGACCGCGATATTGTCGATCAGCCGCGTCTTGCCCAGCTTCGCTGCGCCCAGCAGGCGGGCCGGACGATCCAGCCGTGTCATCGGCTCCAAAGTCGCGGCATCGCACAGGGTCACATAGTCGACCGGGGCAAAGCCATGCGCCGTCAGATTGGCTATCGCTTTGGCCAGCGCCGCCTCGACCGGCTCGCCTTTTTCCATCTGCCGCTTGGCCTCGCCCAGCGCACGGGGCAGCGCCAGTGCTGTCTGACGCTCCTCTTCATTCAGATAAGCGTTGCGGGACGAGAGGGCGAGGCCGTCCTCCGCCCGCTGCGTGGGCATCCCGACAATTTCGATCGGCAGGTCGAGGTCCGCCACCATCCGGCGGATGACCGCCAGTTGCTGATAATCCTTCTCGCCGAAAATCGCGACGTCGGGCCGGACCTGATTGAACAGTTTGGTCACGACCGTCGCCACCCCGTCGAAATGCCCCGGCCGGGCCGCGCCATCCAGCCCTTCGCTAACCCCGGACACACTGATATTGGTCGAAAATCCGGTGGGGTACATCGCATCGACGCCCGGCGCCCAGAGCAGGTCGACGCCAGCCGACTGCAACAGCGCCGCATCCTTCGCCTCTCGCCGGGGATAGGCGGACAGATCTTCATTCGGACCAAATTGCCTGGGATTGACGAAGATCGAAACGGCCACATGCCGGCCATGCCGCCGCCCTTCCTCGACCAGGGCCATATGCCCGTCATGCAACGCCCCCATGGTCGGCACCAGAACCAGTGGTTTTCCGTCGCTTTTCAACGCATCGACGGCGGCACGCAGGGATGGGACATCACGCAGGATTTGCACGGCGATCAAGGCTCCGATAAGGGCGATGGACAAGGGGTCGTCCTGCTAGGCGCGTGCCGGCTCGACCGTCAAGAATCATCGTGACCATCAACGGGGTTAGCAAGGGGCCAATGGCGAATCCGCATCTCATCGTCTTCGCCAATGAAAAGGGCGGCACGGGCAAGTCGACCACGGCCGTCCATACCGCGATCGCCCTGACGTCGCTGGGCCATAATGTCGGCATGATCGACCTTGATCCGCGCCAGCGTACCGTCACCCGCTACATGGAAAATCGCCGGGAAACCGCCCGGCGGCGCGGTATCGACCTGCCGACGCCGGATTATGACGTCTTTACCGGTGACAGCATCGCCGCGCTGGATGATCAGGTGATCGCGCTGGCCGCCGACAAGGATTTTCTGGTCGTCGACACGCCCGGCCGCGACGACGTTTACGCCCGTCATCTGGCGCCCCATGCGAAGACGCTGGTGACGCCGATGAACGACAGTTTCGTCGATTTCGACCTGATCGGTCAGGTCGATCCCGAAACCTTCAAGGTACGTCGTCTGTCCTTCTATTCCGAACTCATCTTCGAAGCGCGCAAGGAGCGGGCAAAGGTCGACGGCGTGACGATCGACTGGGTCGTGCTGCGCAACCGCGTCCAGCATCATGACGCCCGCAATAAAAAGCGGGTGGGCGACGCGCTGATGGAATTGTCCCGCCGGGTCGGATTCCGCGTCATTCCCGGTTTGTCGGAGCGCGTGATCTTCCGTGAGCTTTTCCCATCGGGCCTCACTCTGCTGGACAAGGGGCATCTGGGCGAACTGGGTGTCAGCCATATCGCCGCGCGGCAGGAACTGCGCGAAATGGTATCCGGTCTGGCACTGCCGGAACGGGATGGTACCGTGTCCATGGACATGATCGGCGCGGCCTGATGGGCCTGTTAGCCCTTTTGCTCGTTGGCCTTGCCGGCTGGCTTATCTGGACGGGGAAGCTGCAACGCATGACGACCAAAGATGGCATGGCATTGGGCGCGGCCCTGGTCGGCGCGGTTCTGGCTGCAAAGGGCAAGCCGGTGATTGGCGCTCCGTTGCTGTTGGGTGCGGCGCTGTTCTTCGCCAAACAGGGAAAGAGCGCCAACAGCCGCCCTCGCAAGCCGGTTGAAAAGGCGCCGGCGCCCCGTGACGACATCATTCAGGCGAGCGCATTATTGGGGATCACGCCTGATGCCGGCGCCAACGCGATCCGCGCTGCCCACCGCCGCCTCATCGCATCGGTTCATCCCGACCGGGGCGGGACGGAGGCGCTGGCGGCCCAGATCAACGCAGCCCGCGACCTGCTCCTTGCCCATGATGCAGAGCGCCGGAAACCCGCGGCGCGCGACTGATCCGCGCCATGGCTCATGATTTTCACCCCAGTCTGCTGCGCGACTATGATGTGCGCGGCACGGTGGGCCAGACACTGGGCGCGGACGATGCTCATGCGCTAGGGCGCAGTTTCGGCACCGTGATCCGGCGCGATGGGGGATCGCGCGTTGCGGTCGGCTATGATGGACGGCTCAGCTCACCGATGCTGGAGGCTGCGCTGGTCGAAGGCCTTTGTGCCACTGGCATCGACGTGCTGCGCATCGGCCTTGGCCCCACGCCCATGCTCTATCATGCCGAGGCGGTTTGCGATGTCGGTGGCGCCATACAGATAACCGGCAGCCATAATCCCCGCGACGATAATGGCTTCAAGCTGGTGAAGCAGCATGCGCCCTTTTTCGGGGTGGATATAGCGCGTCTCGGCGCCATGGCGGCGGCCGGTGACTGGATGGATGGCGTAGGCAGGGTCGAAACCTTCGACACGATGACCGCCTATGTCGCCCGGCTGATGCAGGATTTTGACGGTCCGCCCTGCCGCGTCGGATGGGATGCCGGCAATGGCGCCGCCGGTCCGGTGGTGGAGCAACTGGTCAAGCTGCTGCCCGGTGAACATCATCTCCTCTTCACCGAAATAGACGGCCATTTCCCCCATCATCATCCCGATCCCTCCAGCGACGGGAATCTTGATGACCTGCGCACCCTTGTCGCTGACAAGAAACTCGATTTCGGTGTGGCTTTCGACGGCGATGGCGACCGGATCGGCGTGGTCGATGCGCTGGGACGGTCGATTGCGGGGGATCAGCTTCTGGGAATATTCGCGTGGGATATGCTGCAAAATCATGCCGGTGCGGCCGTCGTCGCCGATGTGAAGGTCAGCCAGACTCTATTCGATCAGGTCACGGCGCTGGGTGGCCGACCCGATATGTGGAAGACGGGCCACAGCCATATTAAGACCAGAATGAAGCAGATTGGCGCCTTACTGGGCGGCGAAATGACCGGGCATATGTTTTTCGCCGACGATTATTTCGGTTTTGACGATGCGCTCTACGCTGCCGTGCGGCTGATCCGGGCGACCGGGACGCTGCGCCGCAGCGTAACCGAATTGCGCGCGGCGATGCCGGACATCCATGCCACGCCCGAATGGCGCATCATGGTGCCGGAAGATCGAAAATTCGCTATCATCGACGAACTGGTCGACCGGTTGAAAGAAGCTGGCGCCGACATCATCACCATCGACGGAGCGCGCGTAAACACGGCCGATGGCTGGTGGCTTCTTCGTGCCTCCAATACCGAAGCGGCGCTGGTGGCCCGCGCCGAATCCCATGATCAGGCTGGTTTGCGTCGTTTGATTCGCCGAATCGAATCCCATCTCTCCGACGCGAGTATCAATGTACCATTTCGTTCATAAAGAGCGCTGCTGCGATGTTCGCAAACCGAATTTTTGCGATTTCTTCCTTCCATATTCCGTTACGGAAATAGGGTTTTAGGATAACGATTGCATAAAACGCAATCGTGCCACCTCGTTTCGCATTTGCGATAATTATTGCTCCAATGCACAAAGACTGTGCCTTTCAGGCATCCTCTCCTAAAAACTTCAAGGCCGCCTTCACGGGCGGCTTTTTTTTATTTTTTTAACGTGGCTTTTAACCGCTTAGCCGTAACGTCCGTCATTGCCGGGTTGCGTTCAGGCGACGGTGGTGCCGTGGATAAGGCCTTGAATCGTTCGAAATTCACGACATGAATGGTACGTACTGACACATAATTAGCGGGTCGCGCATTCAAGCGCGGCTTATACGGGTCGGATATTTTAGTAGAGGATTTGCCATGTTGGCTGGCCGCCATTTTCTTTTTTCGCCGCTTCTCGCAACGGGCGTTATGACAGGCGCCCTGCTGGCGTCTGCGCCGGCTTTTGCCGGGGGCTTCTATCTTCAGGAACAATCGCCCAAGGAAACGGGGCGGGCCATGTCCGGTGGCGCTGCGGCGGGGGATGATCCGTCCACCATCTATTTCAATCCGGCTGCCATGACGCAATTGAATGGCATTCAGACATCGATCGGCGGCAATGCTCTGATGCCTTCCGCGCATCAGAGGAACCGGGGTAGCAACCGAACCATTCCCGGCGTACCGACGCGCGTACCTGTAACGGGCAATGACGGCGGCAATCCGTTCGAAAGCGTCATCCCGGTTCCCAGCTTTTACGCGACCGGCCAGGTCAGCGATCGTCTGTGGGTCGGTCTTGGCGTCAACGCGCCTTTCGGCCTGAAACTGGAATATGACGATGGCTTTTTCGGTCGCTATGACTCGCTCTACACCGACCTTAAAACCTATAATATTCAACCTTCTGCCGCTTATAAGCTGACTGACAATCTGTCGATCGGCGGCGGCGTCGACGTCCAATATGTGAAGGTTACGCTCACCAACGCGCTGCCGCAGCTTTCGCCGTTGCTGGCGGATGGCTTTGCCAAGGTTAAGGGCGACGACTGGTCGGTCGGCTGGAATGCCGGCCTGTTCTACACCACGGGCAAGACCAATTTCGGCGTCCATTATCGTTCGGCCATCAGCCATAATCTGAAGGGGACGCAGACGATTTCCGGACTAGCCGGGCCGCTCGCGACCGCCAACGGATCGGTGTCCGCGACTGCGCCGCTCGACTTGCCGGACATTCTTACCGTGTCCATGACCCACAGCCTGACGCCCAAGCTGCGCGCCATGCTGACGGGTCGCTGGTATAACTGGTCGCGCTTCAAATCTATCGCGATCACGCCAGCCGCCGGTACGCCGTCGGTCAAGGAACTCGACTATAAGGACAGCTATAGCGTCAGCGTCGGCGGCGAATATGATGTCAGCAAGCAGCTGACGCTGCGTGCCGGGACCATGTTCGACCGTTCGCCCACCAATCCGCAGCATCTTACGACCCGCGTGCCCGACGGCGACCGCGTCTGGCTGACGGGGGGCGCCACCTGGAACATCTCGGATTCGATGGCGGTGAACCTCAGCTACGCGCACACCTTCGTTGAAAAGGCGAACATCATCCGCCCGGACAGCTATTTCCCTGCGCCCGCCACCGTTACCGCCACCACGCTGGCGCAGACCAGCGGCAATGCCGATCAGGTTGCAGGATCGCTCGTCGTCCGTTTCTGATTGGGCGTTTCTAAACGGGCGCTTCTAACCGGCGTCGGGAATGACTATAGGGGCTTCGTAACTACGGAGCCCCTTTTTCATGTCCGACCATAATCCCGGCCTTCGCCCCTGGCGCGATATTGCCCGTCGCCAGAGCCGCCAGATCATGGTTGGCAATGTTCCCGTCGGCGGTGGCGCCCCGGTCACGGTGCAAACCATGACCAACACGCTGACCACCGACGCCAAGGCGACGATCGACCAGATCCGCCGGTGCGAGGATGCGGGCGTCGACATCATCCGCGTCTCCTGCCCCGATGAGGAATCGACGGCGGCCCTGCGTCAGATCGTGCGCGCGTCGCGCGTGCCGATCGTCGCGGACATTCATTTCCACTATAAGCGCGCGCTGGAAGCGGCGGATGCGGGCGCGGCCTGTCTGCGCATCAATCCCGGCAATATTGGCAGCGAAGCGCGCGTTCGGGAAGTGGTTCAGGCGGCCAAGGCCAATAACTGCTCCATCCGTATCGGCGTGAACGCGGGTAGCCTGGAACGCGACCTGCTCGAAAAATATGGCGAGCCTTGCCCCGAAGCGCTGGTCGAAAGCGCGCTCGATCATATCAAGCTGCTTCAGGATCAGGATTTCCACGAATATAAGGTCGCGGTGAAGGCCAGCGACGTCTTCCTCGCGGTGGCTGCCTATATGCAGCTTGCCGAAGCGGTCGATTGCCCCCTTCATCTGGGCATTACCGAGGCTGGCGGCCTGATCGGCGGCACGGTGAAAAGCGCCATCGGCATCGGCAATCTGCTCTGGGCTGGCATCGGCGACACGATCCGCGTGTCCCTTTCCGCCGAACCCGAAGAGGAAGTGCGGGTCGGCTATGAAATCCTGAAATCCCTGGGCATCCGCACGCGCGGGGTAAAGGTCATTTCCTGCCCGTCCTGCGCGCGTCAGGGTTTTGACGTTATCCGCACGGTTCAGGCGCTGGAGGAACGGCTTCAGCATATCAATACGCCGCTGTCGCTGTCGGTGCTGGGCTGCGTCGTCAATGGTCCCGGCGAAGCCCGTGAGACCGACATCGGTCTGACCGGCGGCGGCAATGGCAAGCATATGGTCTATCTGTCGGGCGTGACCGACCACACGATTCAGGACGAAAATATGGTCGATCATATCGTCCGGCTGGTGGAAGCACGCGCTGCGGAAATCGAAGCCGCCAATGCCGAAGCGGAAATGACCGACGCCGGCACCGTGCAGGCTGCCGAATAGCCGGATCATCCCGTCATGACCGGATCGGGGCGTGCCATCGCCTTACCTTTTGCCGTCTGCTGTCTGGGCGTCGCGCTCTTTTCGGTCATGGACGCGGCGATGAAGGGGCTTAGCCTTTCCATCGGGCTTTATAACGCTCTTCTGTGGCGGGCCGTTACCGGAACCCTGCTCGGCCTGATCCTGATGCTGGTCACGCGGCAGCGCTGGCCCGCTCTGGCGGTTTTGCGCATCCATATAGTGCGCGGGGTCGTCGTCGCGTTCATGGCGCTGCTCTTCTTTTGGGCGATCATGCGCCTGCCGCTTGCCGAGGCGATTGCGCTATCCTTCATCGCTCCGCTGATCGCCCTCTATCTCGCCGCGCTTTTGCTGGGGGAGACGGTCGGACGCCGGGCGATCGGTGCATCCTTGCTGGGGCTGGTCGGCGTCGCCGTCATCCTGTCGGGCCGGTTGCAGGGTCATTATGCGGCCGATGCCTTATTGGGCGTAATGGCCGTACTGGGTTCGGCGGTTCTCTTCGCCTGGAATCTCATCCTGCAACGACAACAGGCGCAATGCGCCTCACCGATTGAGGTCGCCTTCTTTCAGCATCTCGTGATGCTGGGCGTTTTCGCGCTGGCCGCGCCCGTTTGGGCCGTGGTGCCGCCGCTCCATGCCGTGCCGCTGGTTTTGCTGGCCGCGTCATTGGCCTTCACCTCTCTGGCTGCCTTGGCCTGGGCCTATGCCCGTGCCGAGGCTCAGCGCCTCATCCCGATCGAATATAGCGCCTTTCTCTGGGCGGCGGTCATGGGCTGGCTCGCTTTTGGCGAACAGCTGACGGTGACGACGGTCGCGGGTGCCTTGCTGATCGTGGCGGCCTGCCTTATCGCCGCCCGCTCGAAACGGGTCGAACTGGCCCATGTGGAGGCGGGATCGGCATGACCGACATCATCATTCGCGCGGCGCGTGCCGACGACATCGACGTCATCCGGGGGTTCATCCTAGCCCTCGCCGAATATGAAAAGCTGGCCCATGAGGTGAAGGCCGATCGCGCCACGCTTGCCCGCTATCTGTTCGGCGAACGGCCCATGGCCGAAGTGCTGATCGCCGAACATGCTGGCGCGCCGGTCGGGTTTGCGCTCTTCTTCCATAATTTCTCGACCTTTGAAGGGCGGCCGGGCCTCTATCTGGAGGATCTGTTCGTCCTGCCGCAGGCACGGGGGCTTGGCGCTGGCAAGGCCTTGCTGGCGCGGCTTGCCCAGATCGCGATCGACCGGGATTGCGCGCGGCTCGAATGGTCCGTGCTGGACTGGAACGAACCGTCGATCGCCTTCTATCGCGCGCTGGGTGCGCGTCCAATGGACGAATGGACGGTTCAGCGCGTCGATGGCGATGTGCTGACAGCGCTGGCCGGTCGGTAAATCACCGGCCCGATCAATAGAAATCTGTAAATGTAGGATTTTCTCTGATTTATCCTTTCGGATGGATCAGACCTTATCTTGCACCGTGTATGGCGCGTCGACGAGGGATGCCGGGACGAGCCGAACGGCGCCGGACTTGACGGGGACTCCCCGCTGGGCGCATTGTGCCGAAACGGAACATTTGGGGGACAAGGGAAGAATATGGCCGTCGGCCGCACCGTCAAACGCACGCCGGAATGGCGTGAAATGCTCAAGCGCAGCCTCATTCGAAGCGGCGCTCTGATCGGCGCGATCGCGCTGTTTCTCGCCACCGCCTTTCTTGCGCTGGCGCTGCTCAGCTATGCGCCCAGCGATCCGTCGATGAACACCGTCGCCGGCGATCATGTCGCCAACATCATGCAGGCGCCCGGCGCATGGGCTGCCGATTTCCTGCTCTGGCTCTTTGGCGTACCCGTGGCCCTCATCCTGCCGTTGATGGCGATTACCGCCCGCCGGCTTTGGGGTGATCAGGATATGGCCGGGTGGCAGGGACAGTTCGGCAAATGCATTGTCGGCATCGTCCTTGTCGGCATTGCCCTGTCCCTGTTCCAGAGCGAACCTTTGGTCGGTCTGCCCGCCGGCTGGGGCGGTATCATCGGTCTGGTCACTGCAAAGGGCATGTTCAGCCTGTTGGCGCAGGCGCCGACCGCAGCGCCCTGGATCAAGGGATTTTTGGTCGCGCTGCTCTTCATCATCGGTCTTTTTTTCGCCTATCGCAGCCTCGCGCTGGAAAAGCCGATCTTCACGCTGCGCCGTCCTTCGCTCCCGCGGTTCAGCATGCCGCGCCCGCGGCTCGCCTTCGCAGGCGGGCCAACGGACGATATGGATGATGACGAGGATGACGTGCTGCCGGCCGAACGGGTGATCGCGCCGCGCAAGCAGGTATCGAATGAACCAAAGCCGCCCATTACCATCCAAAGCCCCAAGCCCGCCCCCGTTCAGCGGGCGATGGCGCCGGTGTCGCAGGATGATCTGTTCGGCCATAGTTCGTTGCCGTCGCCGGATTTGCTCAATCCTGTCCCCGTCAATCAGGGGGGGAAGATCGACAAGGCTGCGCTGGAACGCAATGCCCGCCTGCTCGAATCGGTTCTGGACGACTTCCATGTGAAGGGCAACATCACCGAAGTCCGCCCCGGTCCGGTCGTGACCATGTATGAACTGGAACCCGCGCCGGGCATCAAGGCCAGCCGCGTCATCGCGTTGGCCGACGATATTGCGCGCAATATGTCGGCCCTGTCGGCCCGCGTCGCGACCATTCCCGGCCGCACGGTCATCGGCATCGAACTGCCCAATGTGAACCGCGAAGGCGTGTCCTTCCGCGAACTCATCACGTCGGAACAATTTGCGCAGGAAGCGACGCTGCCGATCATTTTGGGCAAGAATATCTCGGGCGAACCGATCATCGCCGACCTTGCCCCCATGCCCCACCTGCTGATCGCGGGTACGACGGGTTCGGGTAAGTCGGTGGGCCTCAACGCGATGATCCTGTCGCTGCTCTATCGCATGACGCCCGATCAGTTGCGCCTCATCATGATCGATCCCAAGATGCTGGAACTGTCGACCTATGATGATATTCCGCATCTCCTCTCCCCGGTCGTCACCGAACCGGCCAAGGCGATCCGTGCGCTCAAATGGGCGGTGGAGCAGATGGAGGACCGCTATCGCATGATGGCATCCATCTCGGTCCGCAACCTCGCCAATTATAATGAAAAGGTCCGCGCTGCGAAGGCGAAGGGCAAGCCGCTCGGCCGTCGTGTCCAGACCGGCTATGATCCCGAAACCGGCAAGCCCATCTATGAGGAGGAACAGCTGGATTTCCAGCCGCTGCCGCAGATCGTGGTGGTCGTCGACGAACTGGCCGACCTCATGATGACCGCGGGCAAGGAAGTCGAATTCCTGATCCAGCGCCTTGCGCAAAAGGCGCGCGCTGCCGGTATTCACCTGATCCTCGCGACGCAGCGCCCCTCGGTCGACGTCATCACCGGGGTCATCAAGGCGAACCTGCCGACCCGCATCAGCTTCTTCGTCACGTCAAAGATCGACAGCCGCACCATATTGGGCGAGCAGGGGGCCGAACAGCTTCTGGGCAAGGGCGACATGCTCTATATGCACGGTGGCAAGGGGCTGATGCGCGTCCACGGTCCCTTCGTCTCGGATGATGAAGTGCGGATGGTTGCCGATCACTGGCGTGCGCAGGGTCAGCCCGACTATATCCAGGCCGTGACCGAAGAACCGGAAGAGGGCAGCTTTGCGCTCGATGGCGTGGATCTTGGCGATGACAGCCCCGACGCCCAGTTGTTCCGTAAGGCATGTCAGCTTGTGTTCGAGAATCAAAAGGCCTCGACCAGCTGGCTCCAGCGTCAGTTGCGCGTCGGCTACAACAGCGCCGCCCGCTTAATCGAACGGATGGAAGAGGAAGGACTGGTCGGTCCGCCCAATCATGTCGGCAGGCGCGAAGTGCTGCGCGATGAGAATGGGAATCCGATCTGATTTCCGACGAGAAGTCCGATGATTGCATCTTTTGCAATCGCGACTTCTTCCTTCGCATTTGCGGTTATGAACCAGTTAGGACATACAGAATGAGCCTTTCAGGCATCCTCTCCTAAAAACTTTCAAGGGCCGGTCGCAAGATCGGCCTTTTTTTTATTGGCCAAAAGGTCTAGGCAACCGCTGCTGCTGCCGCGCCGATAACATAATTGGAGCGGTGCCGCCGGTAAGACCGGCATGGCGAGGCGGGAGCATGGGGGATGGAGTCGCCCGCCGGAAAGGGCGGCTCTCCCCCATCCTATTCCTTTCTCCTGGAACAGGATCGAACAATTCCTGACAATTTCGGAACGAGCGGGTTCACAGCGGGTTCAAGCCGGGCGTCCTAACCCCTCTTCCATCAGAACGAACCGGAGTTGACTGACATGAAGCGCATGCTTGCGCCTTTCGCCCTGGTCCTTGCCGCCACGCCGATGGCGTTGACCAGCATCCCTGTTGCTGCGCAGCAGGATCAATCCGACCTTGCCCGCGTCAACGCTTATATCCGCGCCGTCACCACCATGACCGCAGATTTCAGCCAGACCGACCGCAATGGCCAGACGCTGACCGGGCAACTGACCATTAAGCAACCGGGCAAGATTCGTTTCCAATATCAAAAGGGTGTCCCCCTGCTGATCGTGGGCGATGGCAAGGCTTTGACCGTCATCGATTATGAAGTGCGTCAGGTGCAGCGCTGGCCGATCGGCAATTCGCCGCTGGGCGCGCTGATCGATCCGTCGAAGGATCTTTCGAAATTCGGGAAGATCGTACCGACCAGTGATCCGTCGGTTCTCTCGATCGAGGCGCGTGATCCCAAACGGCCCGAATTCGGCACCATCTCGATGATCTTCAAGCGGGATGCCGCCAGCCCGGCCGGGCTGCAACTTTATGGCTGGGTCGCACTCGACTCACAAAATAACAGGACCGCCGTCCGCCTGACGAATCAGCGTTATGGCGTTCCAGTGGCGGATTCTGTTTTCCGCTGGGTCGATCCGCGGCCAAAGGGACGCTCGGCCGGCGGCTGAACCGAGCGCGCTTCGCGACAGGCTGAAAACTTTTCATAATCGTTCATCTGTCGCTCATATGGAAAGCTCTAGAACGAAATCCACGGCGCGAGGCCAACCGGGATTTCCCCCCTGTTACCCGGTTTTCCCCTCCCGTCGCAAAGCGCTTCAAGGGCGCGATCGAGACCCCCGTTCCACGCCCCCGGAGCGGGGGTCTTACTTTGTCTGGTTTCCGCATATTGCACCCGACGCTTCAGGCTCCTATCGCGATACCATGTCTCAAACCATCAGCATCGCGTCCTGGAACATCAACAGTGTCCGTGCGCGCATCGATATCGTCGAACAATTCCTGACACAGGAATCGCCCGACATCCTCTGCCTTCAGGAAACGAAGGTGGTGAACGAGATTTTCCCGACCGACATGTTCCGACGGCTGGGCTATGTGCATCAGGTGCTGAATGGACAGCGCATGCATCATGGCGTGGCGATCATGAGCCGCGTGCCGCTGACCGAAGATGACCGGTTCGACTGGCAGGCCAATGGCGAAGCACGGCATGTCGGTGTGCGGCTGGAAAACGGCGTCCGCATCGAAAATGTTTATGTGCCCGCCGGTGGCGACATTCCCGATCGCGATCAGAATCCCAAATTCGGGCAAAAACTCGATTTCCTCGAACGGATGATCCAATGGTCGTCGGCGCTTGACGACAAACCGACCATATTGACCGGCGATTTCAACATCGCGCCGCTGGAATCCGACGTGTGGAGCCACAAGCAGTTGCTTGATGTCGTCAGCCACACGCCGATCGAATGCGAAATTCTGGGCCGGCTTCAGGCGTCCAATGACTGGGTCGATATCGGCCGGCATTTTCATCCCGCACCGGCCCGTCTCTACACCTGGTGGAGTTACCGTGCGAAGGATTGGGCCGCGTCCGATCGCGGTCGTCGCCTCGATCATATGTGGATGACCCGCGATGTCGCCGACAAGGCCTTGAGCCATCGTGTCGTCGAACCGGCGCGCAGCTGGATCAAGCCGTCCGATCATATCCCCATCATCACCGAATTCGCTTTCTGATGTCGTCGGCTTCGTCGCAGGGACGCGCGGCGGCGCGGGCTATTGACGCATTACGTCGCGGCTGGCCGGTGCGCGTCGCGGCTAGGGACGGTGCTATTCGCGTCATGGCGATAGAGGGGGCTGATGCCGTGACCCTCGCCGGGTTCGATCCCGATGGTCAGGCCGACCTTCTCATTTCAGCGGCGCGTGCCGAAACGCTGAAGCTCGCCAATCAACTGGCGGCGGCCGATCCCGACCTGCCGGTCATGGTCGAACGGACTGCATGGATCGACGTCGATGTGGCAACCAGCATTGCCGATCCGGTGCTGGACCTGGCTTCCCCGCTCAAGGGGCCGTTTCGCGCAAAGCCGCTTGCTGCGCCGCTGGCGGCCAAGGCGGCGCTGCGTCTGGCACGTCTCGCCGGCATCCTCCCGGCCTATTTCGCGGCCGAAGGGGAAGGTGATCGGGAAGCTGATGCTACAGCCGATGAGATCGCGGCCTATGACGATGCCATCCATCTCGCCATTGCCACGCGCGCACGCCTGCCGGTGTCGGCGGTCGAACAAGCCGAAATCATCGCTTTCCGCAGCCCGGACGAACCGCGCGAACATATTGCGCTGGTGGTGGGGCAACGGGACGCCTCTCCGCCCGTCATCCGCCTGCACAGCGAATGCCTGACCGGCGACGTGCTGGGCAGCCTGAAATGCGATTGCGGCCCGCAATTGCATCAGGCGCTGCATCAGATTGCCGACGCGAAATGGGGCATCCTTCTTTACCTGCGACAGGAAGGTCGGGGCATTGGCCTCGTCAACAAATTGCGCGCCTATGCGCTTCAGGATCAGGGTTTCGATACCGTTGATGCCAATGTCCGTTTGGGCTTTGCAGTCGATGCCCGCGATTTCTCGGTCGCGGCGCGCATGCTCGATCTGCTGAATGTCGGCGAGGTACGCCTGTTGACCAACAATCCGGCCAAGGTTGCCGGCCTTGAGGCGGCTGGTATCAGCGTTGCCGAACGGCTGCCGATCATCCTGCCGTCCAACCCCCATAATGAACGCTATCTCGCGACCAAGCGCGACCGTACCGGCCATCAATTATGAGCGTGATCCGCGTCGAATGCGGCGCGGGTCGCCTTCGCTTTGATGATATCGATATATCCTGCACTATCGGGCGGGGTGGTTCCTGCGCCGCACCAGACAAGCGGGAAGGGGATGGATGCACGCCACTCGGTGTCTGGCCGATCCGGGGCGTATTGCTCCGCCCGGGCAAGGTCGAGGCTATAAATGTTGCTTTGCCCTGGCGCTGGATCGGCGTTCGCGACGGATGGTCGGACGGCATCGACGACCCCGCCTATAATCGCCCGGTTCGCCTGCCACGGGCCCATTCTGCCGAAAGTCTGATCCGACCTGATGATGCGTATGACGTCATCGTCGTGTTGGGCCATAATGACGCGCCGCCGAAACCCGGCATGGGCAGCGCCATTTTCTTCCATCTGTCGGAAGGACGGCCAACGGCGGGTTGTGTGGCGATCGACCGGGCGGATATGCTGCGCCTGTTGCCATTGCTGACGCCCGGCGACGCCATGGAAATCCTGCCCTGACCCGCCTGTTCTGAAACCGGAATCCGTTTCAGGCCAGTTCCAGCGCCTCTGTCACGTCTCCGCCAGCCGCTTCCAGCAGGCGGCGCTCCAGAGTCTGTAATCGCGCCTTGCTCTCTATCTTCCCACCCAAAAGGTCGGTGATGTAGAAAGTATCGACCGCCCGTTCGCCATAAGTGGCGACATGGGCGCTGTGAACGGTCACTTTCGACTGGAACAGCGCATTGGCGAGCGAAAAGAGCAGCGCCGGACGGTCGCGGGCATTCACCTCGATCACGGTGAAGCGGTTCGACGCCTTGTTGTCGATCAGCACATTAGGTTCGATACGGAACGCTTCTGCCCGGGTTCGGGGCAGGGGACGTGCCGACAATTTCGTGATCATGCGATGGCGGTTGGACAGGGAATCCTCGATTGCCGCCTTGATCCGGGCCAGTTGCTCAGGATTGTGGAATGCGCCGCCCAGCGGATCCTGCACAAGGAAATTGTCGATGGCGACGCCATCGCGCGTCGTGTGAATACGCGCGTCGATGATGTTGCCGCCGGCCATATGGATGGCGCCGGCAATGCGATAGAAAAGACCGGGATGATCGGTGGCATAGACCGTCACCAGCGTCGCGCCACGCTCTGGATAATAATGCGCCGCGATCGACAGGGGGGCATCGCCTGCGGCCAGCATATGCTGCGCATTATGGATCAATATGTCTTCCGGCTCGGCGATCCAGTAGGATTCGGGCAGACGCTTACTGAACGCTTCAAATGCGGCATCGTCCATGCCCAATGCTTGTTGGAGCATGGCCTGCTTCGCCACCACCCGTTCGCCCCGGCCCTTTTGCTTGTGGCCCAGCCGCAGCATTTCCTCGGCCGATTCATACAGATCGCCCAGCAATTGCCGTTTCCAGCTATTCCATACACCCGGCCCCACGGCGCGGATGTCGACCACCGTGAGGCACAGCAAAAGGCGCAGTCTTTCGGCGCTTTGCACTACTTCGACGAAATCGAGGATCGTCTTGTAATCGGCCAGATCGCGCTTGAATGCCGTGGCCGACATCAACAGGTGATAGCGGACCAGCCAGGCGACTGTTTCGGTTTCGGCTGCGGTCAGACCGAGGCGCGGGCAAAGTTGCTCTGCAACCTCTGCCCCCAATATGCTGTGATCGCCGCCGCGCCCCTTGGCGATGTCATGCAGCAGAACTGCGACATACAGCACGCGGCGCGACAATATCTTGCCCATGATCTCGGTGGCGAGCGGATGGTCCTGCGCCAGTTCGCCCTTTTCGATGCGGGCGAGCAGGCCCACGGCACGGATCGTATGCTCATCGACCGTATAATGATGATACATGTCGAACTGCATCTGCGCCACGACCCGGCGAAAATCGGGGACGAAGCGGCCAAATACCGTGGACTCGTTCATCCAGCGCAGCACCGTTTCCGGGTCGCGCGGCGACGTCAGCACATCCATGAAGGCGGCATTCGCGCGCGCATCTTTACGGATTTTCGCGGTGATCAGGCCTGCGTCCCGGCTGGCGGCACGTATGGCGCTGGGATGGATCTGCAATCCGTGCCGATCCGCCACGGCGAATATTTCCAGCAGTCGCACCGGATCCTGCTCAAAAAAATCATCACTCGGCAACGCCAGCCGACCCCGGTCCAGTACGAATCCGTCCAGTTTCTTGGGACGACGGAACATGGCGGGGATATAGCGCCGTCCCTTCGCCGCCATCTGATCATCCAGATGCGCGAGGAACACGGCGGTCAGATCGCCGACCGTTTTTGCATTCAGGAAATAATAGCGCATGAAGCGCTCGACCCCCGACCGTCCGTTGCGGCCGGTAAAGCGCATGCGGGTGGCGGTTTCCAGTTGCAGGTCGAACGTCAGCCGATCCTCGGCCCGGCCGGTGATCATGTGCAGGTGACATCGCACGGCCCACAGAAAATCCTCGGCTTTCTGAAACTGGCGCAATTCGCTTTGCGTCAACAGGCCGACATCGACCAGTTCTGCGACCGACCGCACCCGGTTCACATATTTGCCGATCCAGAATAGCGTATGCAGGTCGCGCAGGCCGCCCTTGCCCTCTTTCACATTGGGTTCGACGACATAGCGGCTGTCGCCCATGCGCTTGTGGCGTTCTTCGCGTTCTTCCAGCTTTTCGGTGACGAAGGCGCGCGCATTGCCTTGCATCACTTCGGCATCGAAACGGACCGACGTTTCTTCATAGAGCGCCCGGTCGCCCCAGATATAGCGCGCCTCCAGCAAAGCAGTACGAACCGTCAGGTCGCTCTTGGCCATTCGCATCGTTTCGTCGACCGACCGGCTGCTATGCCCAACCTTCAGGCCCAGATCCCACAGCGAATAGAGCATGGATTCGATCACCTGCTCGGTCCAGCCGGTGGGCTTCCATGGCGTGATGAAACCGATGTCGACGTCGCTATGCGGCGCCATTTCACCCCGGCCATAGCCGCCCACGGCGATCAGGGCGATCCGTTCGCCTGTGCTGCGATTGCCCGCGGGATAAAGATGATGGGTGGTGGCGTCGTAGAGCAGCCTGACGATCTGATCGATCAGGAAGGCAAAGGCGCTCACCGTCTCGCGCCCGCGTGTGGGCTTGGCCTCCAGCCTTTTGGCGACTTCGACCCGTCCGGCGTCCAGCGCGGCTTTCAATTCCTTGACGATCATCCCGCGCAGCCGCATCGGATCACCCTTATGCGCGTTCGCCAGGGCATTGATGCTGTCGGAAATCGCGCGACGGTCGATGACCGCACGCCGTGATCCCAGGACGGGAGACTGCATGACCATGGCCTGTATCTAGTCGCGCGCCGCGTCGGCGGCCAGTTGTTTCAGTCGATAGATGTGATCGAGTGCCTCACGCGGGGACAGAGCGTCGGCATCGATGGCATCAATGGCGTTGCGCAGCGGATCGACAACGATTTCTTCCTGCGTTGCAACGGCAGCGAACAGCGGCAGGTCGTCCAGCCCGGCAGCAATCCCGCCGGTCTTGGCCTTCCCCGCTTCCAGTCGCCCCAAAACATCTTTCGCCCGTTTCAGAACATGGCCGGGCAATCCGGCCAGCCTTGCCACCGCCAGACCATAGCTGCGATCCGCCGGTCCCTCCGCCAGTTCGTGCAGCAAGATGAGGTCGCCTTTCCATTCCCGCGCACGAACGTGATGCAACGACAAAGCGTCGAGGGTTTCCGCAAGACGGGTGAGTTCATGATAATGGGTCGCGAACAGGCACCGGCATCGATTGACCTCATGCACGGCCTCCACCACTGCCCAGGCCAGCGCCAGCCCGTCATAGGTCGATGTGCCGCGCCCTACCTCGTCCAATATGACGAAACTGCGTTCTGTCGCCTGGGCAAGGATCGCCGCTGTCTCGACCATCTCCACCATGAAGGTGGAGCGGCCCTTGGCAAGATTGTCCGAAGCTCCGACACGGCTGAACAGTCGGTCGACCGGGGTCAGGCGGGTTTGCTGCGCGGGAACATAGGCTCCAGCCTGCGCCAATATGACGATCAGGGCATTTTGCCGCAGGAATGTCGATTTACCGCCCATATTGGGGCCGGTGACGAGCCATAATCTGTCCTGTGCCGACAAGGTGCAGTCATTGGCGACGAAGGGCTGTCCATCGCGCCGCAATGCATCCTCGACCACCGGATGCCGTCCGCCGATGATCGACAGGCATGGGGCGGAACCGTCATCGGCGACGAATTCGGGACGAACCCAGCCACCTTCGGCTGCCCGTTCGGCCAAGGCGGCTGACACGTCCAGCCGCGCCAGAGCATCGGCCGCGCGCGCAATGTCCGCCTTGCGGTCCAGCACCTTGTGGGTCAATTCCTCCAGATGAGCGGCTTCGGCTACCAGTGCATGGTTGCCGGCCTGCGCCACGCGCCCGGCTTCCTCATGCAGGTCCACCGAGTTGAAGCGCACCACCCCGGCGAGTGTCTGGCGATGGGTAAAGCCGCTGTCCGGCGCCATCAGCGCATCGGCGGCGCGGGCGGGCACCTCGACATGATAGCCCAGCACGCCATTATGCCGGATCTTGAGCGAGGATATGCCGGTCTGATCGCGATATTTCGCCTCCAGCGCGGCGATGGCGCGCCGTCCGTCGCCGGCCATGCGACGCAGCTCATCCAGTGCCGGGTCATAGCCATCGGCGATATATCCGCCATTGGCCGTCTCTGTCGGCGGGGCAGGCACCAGCGCGCGGGCCAGCGCATCGACCAGCGCGCCATGACCGTCCAGAGCCGGCAACAACTGCGCCAGCAATATCGGCTGATCGGGCAGTCGGCCCAGCCGTTCGCGCAATATCCGCGCCTCGCCCAGACCGTCGCGCAACTGGCCGAGGTCGCGGGGCGATCCGCGTCCGATCGCCAGCCGCCCCAATGCCCGCCCGATGTCGGGCAGCGCGCGCAACGCGCCACGCACCTGATCGCGCATGGAGGGTTCGTCGTGGAACAGGCTGACGAGGCCCAGTCGCGCCTCTATGATGCCAAGGTCCATCAGCGGTGCCGACAGATCCTGCGCGATCAGACGCGCGCCTGCGCCCGTCACTGTCCGGTCGACAGCGCCCAGCAGACTGCCCGACCGCGTACCCGCCATGGTCGACACGATTTCCAGACTTTCGCGCGTCGCGGCGTCAATGGCGACATGGCCACCGCTTTCCTTGCGCAGCGGCGGCGCCAGAAAGGGCAGGGTGCCTTTGCCGGCATGGTCGAGATACGCGATAAGCCCACCCATCGCCGCCAGTTCGGCCCGTCCAAACTGACCGAAGCCATCGAGCGTCGCCACGCCGAACAGGCGTTTCAGCGCTTCTTCCGCCCGGCTGCTGGAAAAGGCGGCCTTGTTGAACCCGTGAGCATCGTCCAGCGCAAAGGCGCTGCCTTCGGGCACGACCGTCTCACTGGGGCGCAATCGCGCCAGTTCGGCGGACAGATCGTCCGCCCGGCATCGCATGGTTTCGAACCGGCCGGTCGAAATATCGGCTGCCGCAATGCCGACTTCATCCTCGCTGCCCACACCGGCCACGGCGACCAATAGATTGTCGCGCCGCGCATCCAGCAGCGTTTCCTCGGTCAGTGTGCCTGCCGTCACATAACGCACGATGTCGCGCGCCACGAGCGCCTTGGACCCGCGCGCCTTCGCCTGCGCCGGCGTTTCGGTCTGTTCGGCGATGGCGACGCGATGCCCGCCCCGGATCAGCCGCGCCAGATAGGATTCCGCGCTATGGACCGGCACACCGCACATCGGAATGGGTTGGCCCATATGTTCGCCCCGGCTGGTGAGCGCAATGTCGAGTGTTGCGGCCGCAGCTTTGGCATCGTCAAAGAAAAGTTCGAAGAAATCGCCCATCCGGTAGAAGAGCAGACAATCGGTGGCCTGCGCCTTCAGCGCCAGATATTGGGCCATCATCGGCGTTGCCTGCGGAGTGGCGGGTGCGTCGCTATTATTGGTACGGGCCATGGGCCAAGCGGATAGCCTGAAGCGCTCCACGGCGCCAGCGCTTCGCCAATCGGCAGGATAATTGCGCTTCTCGCACTTGCCCACAGGATATTGTTACCGCTAGGGCCACTACATTGTTCAAAAAGGGTAGGGTGATGAGCGACAAGTCGAATGTGGAATTCTCCGAGCGCGAAGCGCTGTTCTTCCACTCGACGGGACGACCCGGCAAGATCGAGATTATCGCGTCGAAGCCGATGGCGACGCAGCGGGATCTCAGCCTTGCCTATTCGCCCGGCGTTGCCGTGCCCGTGCGCGCGATCGCGGCCGACCCGGCGACCGCCTATGACTATACGGCCAAGGGAAACCTTGTCGCCGTCATCTCTAACGGTACTGCCATTCTGGGCCTCGGCAATCTGGGCGCGCTCGCATCCAAGCCGGTGATGGAGGGCAAGGCCGTCCTGTTCAAGCGCTTTGCCGACGTCGATTCCATCGACATCGAGCTGAAGACCGAGGATGTCGACAAGTTCATCGATGCCGTCGAACTGATGGAGCCGAGCTTTGGCGGCATCAACCTTGAAGATATCAAGGCGCCCGAATGCTTCATCATCGAACAGACGCTCAAGGAACGGATGAATATTCCGGTGTTCCATGACGACCAGCATGGGACTGCGATCATTGCGGCCGCCGGCGTCATCAACGCCGCCATGCTCACCGGCCGCGACATGAAGGATATGAAGGTGGTGGTGAACGGCGCCGGGGCCGCCTCCATTTCCTGCACCGAATTGATCAAGGCGCTGGGCGTGCCCAACGACAATGTCATCATGTGCGACAGCAAGGGCGTCATTTATCAGGGTCGTACCGAGGGTATGAACCAGTGGAAGTCGGCCCATGCGGTGAAAACGGACGCGCGCACCCTGACTGAAGCGGTCAAGGGTGCGGACGTATTCCTGGGCCTGTCGGTCGCTGGCGCCATGTCGCAGGAGATGGTGAAGTCGATGGCGACCGACCCGATCATCTTCGCCATGGCCAATCCCGACCCGGAAATCCTCCCTCCCGATGCGAAGGCGGTGCGTCCTGATGCCATCGTCGCCACGGGCCGGTCGGACTTCCCCAATCAGGTCAACAATGTGCTGGGCTTCCCCTTCATCTTCCGCGGCGCGCTCGACGTGCGGGCAACCGGCATCAACGAAGCGATGAAGCTGGCGGCGGCCAAGGCGATTGCGGACCTCGCCCGCGAGCAGGTGCCGGAAGAAGTGGCCAAGGCCTATGGCCGTTCGCACAGCTTCGGCCCGGAATATATCATTCCCGCCCCCTTCGATCCGCGCCTGATGGAAGTCGTGCCCGCCGCCGTGGCGCAGGCCGCGATGGAAACCGGCGTCGCGCAAAAGCCGATCGAGGATATGGACGCCTATCGCCAGTCGCTCAAGGCCCGGCTCAACCCGACCACCTCGGTCCTCACCAGCGCCTATGAGATGGCCAAGGCCAATCCCAAGCGCGTCGTCTTTGCCGAAGCGGAAGAGGAAGTGGTTCTGCGCGCTGCCATTCAGTTCCGTGAACTGGGCTATGGCATTCCCGTCCTTGTCGGTCGTGACGATGTGATGGAAAAGCTCAAGGCGCTGGGCGTGCGCGATCCCGAAAGTTTCGAACTGCACAACAGCGTCAATTCGCCGCTGGTGCCGCAGATGGTCGACCTTCTGTATGAACGGCTCCAGCGTCGCGGCTATCTGCGCCGGGACTGCGAGCGTATGGTCAATCGCGACCGTCACATCTTCGGCACGTTGCTGGTGAAGATGGGCGTGGCCGATGCGATGATTACCGGCACGACCCGCCCTTATGGTCAGACGCTGCGCGAAGTGATGCGGGTGATGGACCCGGTACAGGGCCGTACCCCGTTCGGCATTCATGTTATGGTGGCGAAGGACAAGACCGTGTTCCTGGCCGACACTACCGTGCATGAACGCCCGTCTGCCGCTGAACTCGCCGATATTGCGGAGGGTACGGTCGCCGTCGCCCGTCGCATGGGGCACGACCCGCGCGTCGCTTTCCTCTCCTACTCCAATTTCGGCAATCCGCCCGGTGCCTTCCTCGACAATGTGCGCGACGCGGTGAAGATACTGGACGAACGCGCGGTCGATTTCGAATATGAAGGCGAAATGACGCCCGATGCGGCGCTCAACCCGACCGTCATGAAAAATTATCCGTTCAGCCGCCTGTCGGGACCGGCCAATGTGCTGGTCATGCCGGGCCTGCAATCGGCCAATATCTCGGCCAAGCTGCTGCGCGAACTGGGCGGTACGACCATGATCGGGCCGCTGCTGGTCGGCATGGAAAAGTCGGTGCAGATCGCCACCATGTCGTCCAATGCGTCGGAACTGCTGACGCTGGCCGTGCTGGCGGCAGGCGGCGTCGCGCTCTGACCGGGCGCCGCATCCGTCGATCTGAACTCATGGGTCGGCGGATGTTTTTCACTTGCCACGCCCCTGCGCCATGCACAGGGGATGGTGGCGATCCAATGCGATGCGGGAGCAGGTGATGAGTGCGGCGACGGCCAGTTTCGATAGTGCGACCTTCCGGCGGGTGCTGGGCCATTATCCCACCGGCGTCTGCGTCGTAACGGCGGTGGAGGCCGATGGTGCTCCCACCGGCATGGTGGTGGGTTCTTTCACCTCCGTTTCACTCGATCCCCCGCTGGTCGCTTTCTTTCCGGCCAAGGGTTCGAGCAGTTGGCCACGTATTCAGGCGGTCGGCAAATTCTGCGTCAATGTGCTGGCCAGCGATCAGCAGGGGCTTTGTCGTCAGATTGCCGGTCCCGGCGATAAATTCGCCGGCATCGCGCATCGTGTGTCGGCCAATGGCTCGCCGATCCTCGATGATGTTGTCGCATGGATCGATTGCACCCTCGATGCCGTGCATGAGGCAGGCGATCATTATATCGTACTGGGCCGGGTTGTGGCGCTGGAAGTCGACCGGCCGGGCCTTCCGCTACTATTCTTTCAGGGTAGTTACGGCGAATTCTCGCAACTGGCGTGAGGTTATGACGCGACGGCGCCGTCTGTGGTGGGCAGGCAGACGGCATATCCCCGGCAATCTGTCGGCAATAAGAACGCGTCCTTAACTCCTGTCGGTTAAGCCGGGGCCGCGAAGTACCGCTTCCATCCCACTGGATTGTCCATGACCGCGCTGCTCATCACCGTAGACACGGAATTGTCCGCTTCGCTGCAACAGCGGGGATTGGGGCTGGATTACAATGTGCGCCGTTCCATCTGGGCGGAGACACAGGGGCAGGCGCATGGCATCGGATGGCAGATGGATTGCCTCGATCGCTATGGGTTGAAGGGTGTTTTCTTCCTCGATCCCATGCCTGCGCTGGTTCACGGCACCGATTTTCTGAAGCCTGTCGTCGAGGCCATCGTGGGGCGCGGCCATGAAGTGCAGATGCATATTCATACTGAATGGCTTGTCTGGGCAAAGGCGTCGCCGGTGGATGATCGGCAGGGGCGCAATATCGGCGACTTTTCTCTGGCGGATCAGACGCGCCTGCTTGGCCTGGCCAAAAACCTGCTGGAAGATGCGGGATCGCCTGCAATTACCGCCTTTCGCGCCGGTAATTTTGGCGCCAATGACGATACGCTGCGCGCACTTGCCGCGATTGGCGTGTCATGGGACAGCAGCGTCAATCCGGCCTATCTGGGCGGTGAATGTCGCATAACGGCCGATAGAGGTCAGATTGCTGCCCGACATGCGCTGGGCGTCATCGAATTGCCGGTGTCGGGCATATCCGACCGTCCGGGTGGTTTCCGTCCGGCGCAGATTTGCGCCATGTCGGCGGCCGAGATGCGCGCGGGCTTGCGTCATGCCGCAGCGCAGGCGCATGATGCCTTCGTGGTTGTGACACATAGCTTCGAACTTCTTTCCCGCGATCGACAGCGGCCCAACGCCATGGTGAAGACCCGGTTTGAGGCATTATGTCGGGAAGCGGCAGCCTTACCATCTGTCCGTGGAGCGGGTTTCAACGACCTCTCGCCAGATATTGCCGATAAGAACCACGCCGGTCTGACCCGTGTCGCACCCAGCCGACTGCGCACCGGCCTGCGTCAGGTGCAGCAGGCATGGGCCACATGGCGCTATGAACATCGACTGGTGCCTGCGTGAGGCGACAAGCCGCGACGCAACATCCTCCGGCGATATTGCTGGGTCTGGAAAATGCGATAAGCCTGACCGTCCTGCGCGAATTGGGCGAACATGGCGTTCCTGTCCATGGCGTCACCCGTGATGCGGACTCTGTGGGAGCCGCCTCGCGTCATTGTACCCGCCTGCATTTGCGTCCATCCGGTCCCATTGCGGAATGGTTGCCCGCGCTGATTGCCAGCACCGGTGCCTGTGCATTGTTTGCCATCTCCGAATCGGACCTGCTCCAGTTGGGCGCCATGCCAGCCATGATAGGCGCCTGCCGCCTGCTGGTGCCGCGGGCGGAGCGCTTCGCGCGCGTGATCGACAAGCTCCAGACGCTCGACATCGCACGCGGTATCGGCCTGCGCGTGCCCCAGACATGGCAACCCCGTGTGGGAGAGGATTTTGCCGCCCATATTGCCGCCATGCGCTATCCGCTGGTCGCGAAATGGGCGAACCCGCCGGAGGTCATTCCGCTCCTCGATCAGGCAGGGCTGACGTGGGAAAAGGCCGTCTATCTCCGCAACGCGGAAGAACTGGCGGCCTTGCTCAACCAGTTTATGCCGATTGGGCGCTGGCCGCTTATCCAGCAATATTGCCGGGGCGTCGGGCTGGGCCAGATGCTCCATATGCGCGAAGGGCGTGCAACTTTACGCTTTCAACATCGTCGCCTGCATGAATGGCCGCCTGAAGGGGGTGTATCCACATTATGCCGGGCTGAACCTGGCGATGCCCATGGTGCGCAAATGGATTTGTCCGAACAACTGCTGCGCGCTCTCGATTGGGATGGGCCGGCCATGGTCGAATATCGCTATGATGCGCAGACCGGGGACTATTGGCTGATGGAGGTCAACGGTCGTTTCTGGGGCAGCCTGCCTCTGGCATGGCATAGCGGCGCCTATTTTGCGTGGGAATCCTACCGTCGGGCTATTTTGGGTCAGGATGATCCGGCACCTCGCCCGCGTGATACGCTGCGCGCCCGATATATGGTGCCGGAGACCAAGCGTTTGCTGCGTATATTGTTTCAGCCCGGTCGCATTGCCGACCCTTTTTTCCGGCGGCGCCCGGGGCTGGATTTTACCGCCTATCTGCTGAGCTTCCTTGATCCACGCGCACGCTATTATGTATTCAGCCGCTCGGATACTGGTCCGGTACTGCGCGATCTGACGCAGATGACGAAGAAAATGCTGCGCCGGGAAAAGCGCTGATCAATTTTTTAACGGCGCCTTCGATGCGCCGCAGGCATTGCGCCATATAGCGATCATCCAGCCCATAGGGATCATGCAGATGCGGCATCGCCGGCTGTGCCCATAGCCCCAACAATGTTCGTGGCACCCGTGCCAGCCGTGGATCGACCGCTAGTCGATGCAACTGGCGTACTTCCATCGCCAGAATGAGGTCGCCATCCATTGGCTCATAACCGTTGATGTCGCGTGCCTGATGCAACGACAGATCATATCCCAATGCGCGCGCAGCTTCGATCGCTGGCCCATGGGCCGGGCGGCCGTCATCGGTGGATAGTCCATAGGATGCGACATTCAGCCCCGCGCGTCGCGCCACTATATCGGCAAAGGCGCTGCGACAGATATTTCCCTGGCACAGGAACACCAGCCGCCTGACCCGCGCCGGATCGACCGCATGAACCGCCGACAGGCCCAACCCATATTGAGGGTAGGAGAGGGCGAGGCGCACCAGCCCGCGCAAGGTGCCGAAACGGGATCGGATCATGATGCTCCACGCAGGAAAGGATGGCGACCGGGGATCGTTTGGATAGCGGACGTCCCCGGCCCGGCAAAGTCTGTCCTTTACCCGATATGTCGTAACGCCTGCGCGAAATCGGCGATCAGGTCGTCCGCATCTTCGCAACCGATAGAGATGCGGACCATATTGTCGCTGATCGCCAATGCTTTCTTGCGCTCGGCCGGGACCGACAGATGCGTCATGGCTGCGGGGTGGCTGGCCAATGTCTCCGTGCCGCCCAGACTGACCGCCAGCTTCGCGATCTTGAGTGCGTCGAGAAAGGCAAATGCCTCTGCCTCGCCACCTTTCAGATATAGGGAGAAGGTCGATCCGGCGCCGGTGCAATGGCGGCGATAAATGTCGGCCTGCCGCTCATTTTCGGGAAACCCCAGATAGACGATTTTTTCCACCTGCGGCTGATCCCTCAGCCAGGCGCAGACCTTTGCGGCATTGTCACCGGCCCGGCTCATCCTCAGTTCCAGCGTCTCCAGACTGCGCAACAGCATCCATGCACTATGCGGGTCCAATATGGTCCCGATGGTGTTCCGCATCAGCCGGATGTTGTTGATCAGAACGTTGCTGCCCAGCACGCCACCGGCGACCAGATCGCTGTGGCCCCCGGCATATTTGGTCAGGCTGTAGATGACGAGATCGGCGCCATGGGCGATGGGCTTATGCCATAGGGGGCCGAGGAATGTGTTGTCGATCGCGATGGGTGGCACATGCTCCGCTCCGGCGAACAGCGCATCGCGCTGTGCGACCACCGCTTCCAGATCGACCAGCACATTGGTCGGATTGGCCGGGCTTTCCAGATAGAGAAGGGCGACCCGGCCCAGCCTTTTGGCCTTTTCGATCACCGCACCGATCTCCACCTTGCTTGCGCCGGCCGGAAAATCGAGCCACTGAATACCGAACCGTCCCAAAATTCGCCCGATCAGCGATTCTGTAGCGGCATAAAGGGGCGCGGAATGCACAATGACGTCACCCGGTTGCACCAGCGCCAACAGAGTGGTCGCGATGGCGGACATGCCGCTGGAAAAAAGCAGCGCATCCTCGGCCTCTTCCCATACCGATAGCCGGTCTTCGCAAATCTCCTGATTGGGACCGTTGAACCGTGAGTAGACGAGGCCTTCTGCGCCGCCGGGTCGAATGCCGGTCACGCCTTCGAAATGGCGCTTGCCTGCGGCCGCGCTTTCAAAGGCAAAGGTCGATGTCAGGAATATGGGCGGTTTGAGCGAGCCCTCTGATAAGCTGGGATCATAGCCATGGCCCATCATCAATGTGGCGGGCTTCAGTTTGCGGCCGTCAATTTCCGTGATGGGCGCCTTGGGGCGGCGACGGTTGGGTGTGGCGGGTACGCCGGTCAGGTCGGCTTCTGTTTCGCCGGTCATCGTCATTCTCCTGGTTTTGGAGGCGTCTGCTGCGCCTCTCCTTCATGGTGTCAGCCTATCGCAGGAACCGGGCGGGGAGCCAGAGGGTTGCGACATAATATTTCCTCAATTCGCATGATTCTTCTGCCCGTTCATCCATTGCTCCGCGAAGTGACATTGGCTCTCAGGGAACCTACATCCGTCTCATGGCTGCCAGTCTTCCCTCCATCCTGAATGACTGGTTTGCTGGCCGGGGATGGCATCCGCGTCGGCATCAGATGGATATGCTGGCGGCTGGTCGACGTGGCGATCATGCCTTGCTGGTTGCTCCCACCGGCGCGGGCAAGACACTGGCCGGTTTTCTGCCGACGCTGGTCGACCTGATCGAATCGCCGACCGAGGGACTCCACACTCTCTATGTGTCTCCGCTCAAGGCATTGGCCGTCGATGTACGACGCAACCTTTTGACCCCGATAGAGGAAATGGGCCTGCCCATCCGCGTCGAGACGCGCAGCGGGGATACGCCATCGGATCGCAAGGCGCGTCAACGCGCCCGCCCGCCCCAGATATTGCTGACCACACCTGAATCCCTCTCTCTGCTGCTGTCCTATCCCGACAGTTTCCTGATGTTCGCGGATTTGCGCACCGTGATCATCGATGAAGTCCATGCCTTTGCCACGCAAAAGCGCGGCGATCTGCTCAACCTGTCGCTGGCGCGGCTGCAATCGATCAACGCGGGGCTGCGTCGCGTCGCGTTGTCGGCCACGGTGGCCGATGTGGACGCTTATCGTGCCTGGCTGGCACCGGATGGCGATATCGATACTGTAACCCCGGTGTTGGGGGAGGACGGCGCGCCGCCTCATGTCACGATCCTGACGCCGGAGGGGCGGGTGCCATGGTCAGGCCATTCGGGCAAATATGCCGCCAATCAGGTCATGGCCGAAATCGAGCGGCGTCAGACGACGCTGGTCTTCTGCAATACGCGCGGCCTTGCCGAACTCATCTTTCAGGAACTCTGGTCGGTCAACGACGCCAACCTGCCCATCGCCATCCATCATGGCAGCCTGTCGATCGAGGCGCGGCGCAAGGTGGAAAGCGCGATGGCGGCGGGCAAGTTGCGGGCGCTGGTGGCAACGGCTTCGCTCGACCTTGGCGTCGATTGGGGCAATGTCGATTGCGTGATTCAGATGGGCGCGCCCAAGGGATCGTCGCGCCTGCTGCAACGCATTGGGCGGGCCAATCACCGGCTCGACATGGCATCCGAAGCCATTTTGATTCCCGGCAATCGGTTCGAATATCTGGAGGCGCGCGCCGCACTCGATGCGGTGGAGGCGGGGGAACGCGATGCCGATGACTTCCGTCCCGGTAGCCTCGACGTGCTGGCCCAGCATGTCATGGGGCTGGCCTGTGCGGCGCCGTTTCGGGAGGATGACCTGCTGGCCGAAATCCGCTCGTCTACACCCTATAGCGCGCTAACGGATGATGCCTTCGCCAACATCCTCCATTTTATCGAAGGGGGTGGCTATGCGCTGCGCGCCTATGACCGGTTCAAGCGGCTGACACGCGACCCGGACGGTGCATGGCGCGTGTCTCATCCTAATTTCATCGCGCAGCATCGGCTGAATGCCGGCATCATCGTCGATCAGCCAGCGCTGGCCGTCCGGTTCGCCAACGGCCGCAAGCTCGGCACGGTGGAGGAGGGGTTTGCCGCCACGCTGCGGCCGGGCGACAGCTTCTTCTTTTCCGGTATGGCGCTGGAGGTAGTGCGGATGGACACCAGCGATCTTGTCGTGCGGGCCACCGCAAAACAGGCGCGCATCCCAAGCTGGGGCGGAACCCGCATGGCCATGTCCACCCGTCTTGCCGATCGCGTGCGCCATTTCCTGGCCGAACCGGATCAGTGGCATCGCTTCCCCGATGATGTGCGCGAATGGCTGGAGGTTCAGAAATATCGTTCCGCCCTCCCGCGTCCGGGCCAGCTTCTCATCGAAACCTTCCCGCATGAGGGGCGCCATTACCTCGTCTGCTACAGTTTCGAAGGGTGGAACGCGCATCAGTCGCTGGGCATGTTGCTGACCCGCCGGATGGATGCGCAGGGTCTGATGCCGCTGGGCTTCGTGTCCAACGACTATGCACTGGCGGTCTATGGCCTCAAACCCGTAACCGATCCGGCCAGCCTGTTTTCCGCCGACATACTCGATCATGAATTTGTCGAATGGGTCGAACAGTCGAGCCTGTTGAAGCGCGCCTTTCGCGACGTCGCAGTCATTTCCGGCCTTATCGAGCGACAGCACCCCGGCAAACGAAAGACCGGGCGACAGGTCACTTTTTCCACCGACCTTATCTACGACGTGTTGCGTAAATATCAGCCCGACCATCTGCTGCTGAAGGCCGCATGGGCTGATGCCCGTGCCCGCATGACCGATGTCGGGCGGCTTGGGGATCTGATCGACCGCGCTGCCTCTACCATGCTGCATGTCGAACTGGACCGGGTCAGCCCCCTCGCTGTCCCACTCCTCATCCTTATCGGACGGGAGCATGTGGCGCAGGGCGATGCCGAAGATGCACTACTGATCGAGGCGGAGGCTCTCGTCGAACAGGCGATGCGAACCGCCTGACGGCTTCAGCCGTTCAGCCCGTTCATCGCCGCGAACGGATCGTCCGCTGCATTTTCATTCCATCGATACTCGGTCCGGTGGGCGACCCATTGGGCCATGTCCCGGCCATAGAGTCGGGCGATCAAACCCAATGCCATGTCGGTCCCGGCAGATATGCCGGAGGACGAGATATATTTCCCATCCTCGACCCAGCGTGCCTTGGGAACCCACAACACATTGGCGCCCTGCGCCGTCGCCCATTTCCAGGCCATCTTGTTGCTGGTCGCCCGCACTCCGTCGATCATCACGATCTCGACGCGGTCCTTCAACATGCCGAACATTTCGAGTGGACCGAATACGTCGAGCAGTTCGAATCCGTCGAACAGGACCATGCCCAGTTTCTTCTTCTCCCCCGAAGCGGGCACGGGTGGCTTCAGCGGAACCTGAGCCGTGGCAACGCTACTTCCGGCCGCCAGCGATAGTGTGGCAGCGGCGACCAGTATGTCCCGGCGCGATGGATGGCGTTGGTGGTCGGTCATGGCATCGCATCCTTGTCTTACGAACATTCTGTTCGACCCAACGATCAGAAGCCTTCTTCCCGCAGGTCTTCCGGCGCCTCGTCTCGCAAACCGCCACATCCTTTGAGGGTGCCGCCGGAAAAGGCGATGCTGACCCTGTCGGACCAGATGGCATCGCTCATGCCGTCGCTGCACGGCCCCTCTGTCGCCATCATGGAAAGGCCTTCGCCCACAAAACGGATACTGTGCCTGCTGTCATCGCGTTCGACATGATAGCGTATGGGCGCTGCGTCGGGGCGTTCCAATGTGGCGATGCGCCCACGCACCGTCACGGCCCAGAAAGGTTCGGTTCCGATGGCGCGATAATCGAACCGCTCCGGCGGAGGCGGCGATGTTTCACGTGAAACCAGAGGCTTGGGTTGATCGACCGGCGAATCGATTGTCGGTTCAGCCCTATTGGCTGGCTCCGGCGCATCGGCGATAGCAACGGCCAGATTCTGGCTTGGCGCCGTGTTCATGCCATCATGTTGCGCTGTTCCGCCTGCATCCTGCCCGCCACATCCGGTCAGCATCATGCCGACCAGCATCAACGGGGGCAGAGAACGGATCATCCCGCCATCTCCGCCCGGCGAAAGCAGGTGGCGGCATGATCATTCACCATGCCGATTGCCTGCATCCAGGCATAGACGATCGTAGGTCCGACAAATTTGAAGCCGCGTCGCTTGAGGTCTTTTGAAATGGCGACAGACAATTCGGTCTGCGCAGGAACGTTGACGCCATCACCCGGCAGCGGCTGCCCCCCGACAAAGTCCCAGACATAGGCTGCGAAATCCTCACCGGCATCCCGCATCGCGCAATAGAGGCGTGCGCCATTGATTGTGGCTTCAATCTTCGCCCGCGCGCGAACGATGCTGGCGTCCCCCATCAGCCGCTCAACATCATCAGAGCCAAAGCCCGCCACCTTGTCAGGATCGAATCCGGCGAACGCCGCTCGAAACCCCTCGCGCTTGCGCAATATGGTGATCCACGACAGCCCCGCCTGAAAGCCTTCCAGCATAAGCATTTCCCACAGCATGCGTGAATCATGCTGTGGGATGCCCCATTCCTCGTCATGATAGGCGCAATAGAGCGGATCGGTCCCGGCCCAGCCGCAACGGACCCGCTCCTGGCGCGGTTCGCGTAATTTGAGAAATCCTACCAAGTGTTTTCAACCGCTTAGAAAAGATTCGATTCCTCATTTCTCATCAATTCGATGGCTTAGTTTGAGAAACCAGAAACTTTATCCGCCTAGAATGAGAAACGGAGTTCGATGCTGCCGGGGCATCAGTTAGGCGTCAGAGATACCCTAGTCCGAGCCCGGCTTCTCCAAACGATAGGTGATGCCATCGATAGAAGCTAGGTCGGCCTTTCGCCACACTGCAAAAACTTTGGCACGTCCATTCGGTTTTAGGGCCGGCTCGATGCCGCATCGGCGCAAGTGGTATGTGATAAAGTTGCTATGGCGCTCGTGTGATGCGATGCTTGGAATGATCACCTGCCATGAGAACGCATATTTATCGCGAAATCGGCTGAGCGCCCTTACAGAGAAACTTTCGCTTCCCCTCCGCGACGTCGCACTCGGCGTGATGAATCCTGCCTTGGCGATCGCGCCTATCATTATGGTGCTGACTTTTAAGAATTTTGCAGCTTGGGCGACATTCAAATTTCCGAGTTCCGGGCTCGCGCTGATCACCACGCCACCAGCAAGTCGCTCAAGCCGACTTCGAGGCACCAGGAAGTCAGACACTAAGGCTTTCCGCTTCGTAGTGCGATAAATGGGCAATCGGCCTGCCAGTATTGCCTTCATGTTTCGGACGAAACTCCATGAACCATGATCCGCGAGATCTCCTATTCTAATACATTCCTCAATTTTGATATCGGATGGGCGCGCCACCAAGGCAGAACTTATTCTATCTCTGAAACTCTCGAGGTTGATTTTCATTAGGAGGTAAGCTGACCTATATTTATGTTCGTATGCGATGAAGTCATTCTGTCCGTCGTCAGAACATTTGGCGCAACTCGCGGCGTAAATTAGCGGAGTGCGGGCCTCGTCTGGGGGTTGATGTTAGGCGGCGAGCTTGCGGTGAAGCAAGCGCCGATGTTCGATGGTCT
>JAJZQN010000089.1 GCA_021847605.1 Pseudomonadota bacterium
CAAAATCAGACACGGCAACCTCTGTTGCAAAAGCTCTGATTATGCCGAACCGCCGCATGGCTGATCGGCGGAAAACCCCCGTTCTGAAAGGCCATGCGGCATAATCCGGCGCTCGGCATAATGGACCGCCTCATGGGCAAGGGTCGCATAGAAGGCGTTGCCGCTGGTGAAGCTGTCGAAACGCGGCATGGTGATGCTGTCGGACGCGGGAGAATAGAAAGCGCCGCCGTCCTTCTCGATGATCGCCACCCCATAGGCCCGAAACAGGGCATCAAGCTGCTGATCGCGCTGGTCCCGGTTCTGGATTACCGGCTGCGGCGTAGGATATTGGCCATCGGGCAATCCCTCGATCTGCTCGACATTGAAAACGGTGTACCGCTTCAGGAATGAAATGCGCCGCTCGCTGTCATCCTCGACGGCCTGCCCGTTCTCGTCCTTCCGGCTGATCGAACCGGCATAGACGATCCGGGTGCCGCGCTCCCCCTTCCTGACATTTGCGCCAAGTTCCAGCGCCTGCTTGAAGGTCATCCAATAGGGGTTGGCATATCCGCGCGCCATGCTCTGCGCCCACAGCAGCAGGATGTTGATGCCCTGATAGTTTTTGCCGCAAGAGCGCAGCGGAAAGCTGGCGGCCGCGCTTGCCCAGCTCGGCGACCATGGGCGCACCCCTTGTTCCAGCATCTCGATGATCTGATCGGTGACTTCCTGATAGATATCCGCACGCTCTACATTGCTGCGGGTCGCTTTGGTGTTCCGTGCCATGTGGTTTTCCCTTCCTGATCTGGAGCCGAAGGCGATGGCGCCATCGACTTCTGCCCACTGGCGAAGTCGGGGGGGTTGAACCGGCAATGTCAGGGCTGGTTGGCAGGGAGGGGGATCGCCCAGCTTGCACAAGCGAAGCGCGGAAAGATGGGGATACGCTGCCAACCACCAAGCGAGCGCAGCGAGACGGTCCAGCCCTTGCCGGGAAGGGGGGAGGCCGCCCCCCTTGGCGTGAAGAGAAACATGGCCGCCCGCGGCCGCATCATGTGCGAGGATCGTCACCCGAATGGGACGAAACCGTGCAGCGGGTTCGGTCGAGCGCAGCGAGATAGAGCCGTGCCGCCAGGCCGCACCCAAAAACCGCTTCTGCTATACTATCACTCGCTGCCGATCGGCATCATCGACCTCGGCCTTTATCCGGGGCAGGGGGCTTGGCCCTATCTTGCGCGGGCAGGGTCAGACCGTCTTCAAAGGGCCTGCCGGCACGAATATTCGCGGCTATGGATGTGCGTGCCGCGTCGATCGTGCCCTCCATCAAACGGGGACCATCGCCACGCTGACGCGAAAGCGCCTGCACTTGGTCCACAATCGCTTGCGCGCCGGCAAGACGGGGATCGGATCTATTATGCTCGGCCGCATTTTTTAGGAATAGGTCGGCAAGCCGGTCATGGGCTGGCGATTGGCCCGGTGGCAGCACGGGGCGCTCCAGAGAACGAACCGCACGTTGCACCTGGGCGGGCTGCTGGGCATTGATCCGGGACGCCAAGGCCGCACCGATCTCGCGCACACGTTGCAAGGGGGTCTGCTTGTCGGAAATCACCGCATCGACATCCCTCTGCCCGAGATAGATCAGCAAATGGGACTGATAGACCGGCCCTTTGGCATGGCGCATATAGGCCAGCTCCATACGCGCTGCGCCAATCTGGCTCGCTGGCGCACTATCCTTCACCAATTTTTGCACGCGCTCGGCCGCCTCGGTCCTCGCCGCAGGCAAATAGCGCTCCAGCTCGCTTCGCGCCTTTTCGAGCGACAGACGATAGCGTTGCCCGGTCGGCGGATCGCGCGGGGGCAGGAACGCCATGCCCCCCGGCCCTGTGCGGGGCGTGACGGGTTCATCCCGTTCATGCGCGGCAGCGGCGAGAATTGCGCTCAAGTGACGATGATCGCCGGTGGTGAAACCATGGCGCGACGCATCCATCCACATTTGCCTGTCGATGCTGGCGATCCGGAGGGAGTGCCCAGCATCGCGCGCGATCTGCGCCGCATGATGTCGCATCGTGCGTCCATTGCCCTCGCGGAAGGGATGGACGGCGTTCAGTTCGTTGAGATGATGCCCCAGACGATCGTAAAATTCTTCGCGGGGCAGCCCCTTGAGATGGCTTTGGCTCGCTAAATCCTTGAATACCGCAGCCAGGGCATTGGCCACATAGGGGGCGTGGGCAAACAGGCTGCCCCCTTTGCCGATGTTGACGGTTCGGTCTTCACCTGCCCAGTCATAGAGATCTTGGAAGAGATGCTTATGCAACGCCCTGTAGCCATCGGCATCAAGCGGAAAGGCCATGCGCGCGGCTTCTCGGCCGCGCGCATGGGTCAGCATGCGTTCCGCTTGATTTAGCGATCCGTCGTCTGTCAGCCCCAGCCTATTCCTGAGCGTGGCCGTGCCAGGATACAGATAAGGGTCTTGGTCGGTGCCCACTGACGTTAAGCGGGCGGTTCGGCAGAGCCATTCTGCACAAGGCCCTGGACGATCTTCGACACGAGAGCGGGCGGAACCGCCTCATCCAGCAGCATATCGAAAAGCTCCGCCTCGTTCGGAGCAAGGGCCATGTCCTCAATGGCGAGATTAGCGCGGGATTCCGCGTCATCCTGCCGCCATTGTTCAACCTCGTCGGGCGTGCCTCGGACATAATCCATGGCGCGGACCTGCGCCCGAACGGCCTCAATATCGAACTGCATCATGGTGTATTTCATCGCCACCAACATAGTCCAGAATGGAGCGAAAAGACAATGAATCGCTGCGCTCCCGGCGTTGCGATCCGCCGCCTCGCACAGCGAGGCGGCGGTCCTTTCAATATTCTTCGGCGAGCATGATGGTCAGCACCCGTGTCGTTTGATCGCTATCCCAAGGGGCCTCGCTCCCGAACTCCAACTGCTTGTCATAACAGTCGATTTTCCAGAACGCCGTCTCGCTGATGGTTTTCTCGTCCGCTGGCCGGGCTTGCACCCAATCTCCCGAACGGAGCCGATAGATTGCTCCGAAATCATGCTCCCCATGCGGATCATTGCCTTCGTGAAAATGGTCGAAAGCCAACATCACCTGCATGGCAGCATGACGATCATGATCCTCCAGCGCGGCAAAGCCGATAGTCATGTTGGCCCGGCACGCTACGCCGGGGTTCTGGCGCGCCATATCGTTGAGCAACCGAACGCGATCCGTCTTCTCTGCATCGGTCAATTCCATGGACATGATGTGATCCTCCTAGTCAGCAGGCCGAAAGGCCACAGCCTCACGGCCCTGCCGTTCCGGCGAGGAACGGGTTGGGGAGGGGGAGCAAAAATCGACCGCCGGCGCGGGCGAGCCGATTAGCCTGGTCGGCACCCGCAGGGGGGCGGGCACCGGGATTAGCGGATTACACGGGCGGCCTATTTTTGTTCGGGAACGAAAGGGCAGCGCCCTTGGCGTTCCCCCCGGCGCGCGCTCACCGCGCCGCCATTAAGTCCGCTGATAATCAAAATCGCTCGATGACTAAATAGGTATAGGAAAACACATAACAGGGAGGGTCGCAAAATGACTGTCATTATCTATGTCATCATAGCCATTTGCTATTTGCTATTAGCGATTACGCACTAACATTAAGCATGCGGACCATGGATCAGCCATGGTCCGTTATGCGCCGGCCGTGGACGTCGCCTGCGATACGCGCCAAATTCGCCTTGCCCCCGACATTGACGCTGGCAACCGCCAACCGTGTGGCCATACTGATTTCCAAACATCGCCGCGACCTTACCGATGCGCGATGAAGTCGAAGGGGACAGGCATGATCGCTCTGAGTTTGACCGGACTGACACTCGACTTGGCCGGCGTCATGCTGCTCGGCTTCGATCTCGTCAGAATACAGCGCGACCTCCGGCGCCACGCGGAAGAACGCCTGTCCTCCCTTCATGATGTTGCAGAGGCAGCGGGCGGGATGGACACATTCCTGAAAAGCGTCTCAGGGGATTTCCGGGAATATTATCGCGATGAGGGGCGCTACCTTCCATCCGATGGGACATTCGATCATCAGTCGGCCGAACGGAGCTTTGATGAGGTGAAGGGGAGCATCGCGGATCTGGCCGAGCATCTTGGGACCATGGCAGCCATGCTTGTCGCGACCGTCGAGAGCGACCGCGAAACAGCCGGGATGTCCCTGCGATATACCTATATCGGCCTATTCCTCATCGTCGCCGGCTTCATCTTGCAGATGGCTGGTTATTTCTGACCCCTATTCTGGACGGACGGACCATGGCCACGATCGAAACATTTGCCCGCCCGACCTGGCTATATCGATATCGTTCTATCGGTTCGGGCCTGTTGGACGGCACCCCTGCCGGAGAGAAGAAATTCGCCGAAGAGATGGATGCAATCCTCAACGGCTATATCTGGTGTGCGCGCTACAAGAATATGAATGATCCGATGGAGGGCCTGTATAAGGCCAGCGCCAAAGTGCAGGATCACGCGCAATATAATGAGTTCATTAGCAGCTTGCGCAGTGAGAAGCTGGCCTTGGGCATCGCGTCATTTTCCGAGACATGGAATAATGAGTTGATGTGGGCGCACTATGCCGATTCATTCCAGGGCATATGCATTTGTTATTCGATGCCGGCGCTGCTGAGCGGGATGCCCGAGGAAAATTCATTCGCGCGCATCGCCTATGGCAACAAGCCATATTATCTCGCGCTCAGTGGCATGCGGAACGACTTTGAGCGTAGCCGTGCCGTGCTTTCAACAAAGCATTTGAGCTGGGCCTATGAGCGGGAATGGCGGCTGTTTTCACCGGCAATCGGAAAGGCACCGCATGGCCAGAGCGCCATCAAGGCCATCTATCTGGGCGCTCGCGTCAAAAAGAAGGTCCGCGACACCGTGCGGGAGATGATCGAACCGCTTGGGCTGCGCGTCCATACAACCGAAGCTGACGGCTACAGCATCGTCAAAAAGCGGACCTTTGAACCCATATGACCAGCTACACGGTCACATCTTGACGGATAGGAACATTAAGGGAACAATGGCTAGGCACTCATACAGAGGATGAGCCGATGTCCAATATACGATCAAAAATCCTCGCTCGCTTGAAGGCCGGACCTGTCGAAGCTGAGAATGGGACACTGCATATCGAGGGGGCATCCCCGGAGGAGGTCCATCAGACGCTGGTGCTGATGAACGACAGAAATGAAATTGGCGTGCATGGCGCTTCGAACGGCAACTCCGACTTCGGGGCTGATCCTGAAATATTCTTTCTGAAAAACTAGCGAGATGACGAATTCAGCCGTCAAGCAAGAGGGCCATGGATATAACATCGATCCAACGTCCATCTATGTATAAGGCCCGCCTTTCTATCTTCTCTTCGACAAAACCAAGATCCGTAAAAATGCGTCGAGCGACGGCATTGTTCTTGAAGACAGTGATTTCTACGCGGCCCAGGTTTAAGTGCCGACGACAATATTCTACCGCCAAAGCAAGGGCCTCGCGACCATAGCCTTTACCGTAATGCGCGGATTCCCCGATGCGGATAGCTATTCGAGCGGATCGATCGCCGAGGTGGATCGAATATATTTGCACGAAACCTACGATCTGTGGCCCCTGCGGCAAGCGGATTGCAAAGAATATCCGGCTCTGATCGTTATCGCTGTTCAGCCAGAAACTGTCATGATGATACCAGTTCTGAGGGCGATATGGTTCGCTGAAACGCTCAATATCGCGATCGCCCATCCAGCGGAATAGAGGTTCAAGATCGTTCGGACATATGGGTCCAAGAACCGTTGATGAGCCGAAAAGCATAGAGATCCGATCGTCATTGGCGGCGGCGTATGCGCGCCGCTGGAGCAGGTCGCTGTAGGCAAGGCTCATAATGGTCTGGACGAGCGCCAAGCTCCCCCGCTGCGTGTCTGGATGCCGACCGCTCTGGGAGGGCGCCTGTGGCTTTGCGGGACGTACCGGGGGGGGTTTGATATTTGGAATGACCGCTCGCCGGCATTGCCGTAAAGCCGGAACAAGTCCTCGAAATGGGTATCCATCAGGCGCGTATCAGGAGCTGCATCCCTGGCTACCGCCCGATGCGCGGCCACGCCCTCGTCCGCAATCCGTTTTATGGTGAGGGCAAGACTGACGGCGCTTGCAGAGAGGTAATGGTGCCCAGCACCTTTCACCAAATGCTCCGCGGCCGCCCCACTGTCTGGAAGCAGCATGGGAAGGCCGCTTGCACGCGCCTCGGCAGCGATCATGCAGGTCGTGTCCCACGGGGTGGTGTAGGAACCGTCGATCTACGGCAGGATCGGGTTCAGGTCAGGCGGCCAGTGCTGGCAAGCTGACAATGGGGTTATGGCTCACCGAGCCGAGAGTTTCCAGCGTCATGTAACGGCGCGATACGGCCCACTCATCGTTTTGCTCCAGCATGAGCGCTCCGACGAGACGAACGACGGCAGCGTCATTCGGGAATATGCCGATCACGTCGGCCCTCCGCTTGATTTCTTTGTTGACCCTTTCCAGCGGGTTGGTGGACGAGATCTGCGCCCAATGATCCTTGGGGAAGGCCATGTAGGCGAGCACGTCCTCGCGTGATGCCTCCATCATGTCGGCCAGCTTTGGGAACTTCTCGCGCAGGGCATCTGCAACCTGGTCCCACTGCTGGTGCGCTGCCTCGGCCGTTTCCTGCGCGAAGATGGTCTTGATCATGGCAATGACAGCGGGTCGTTGTTTCGGCGCGGCATGGGCGAACGCATTGCGCATCCAGTGCACTCGGCAGCGCTGCTGGCTCGCGGAAAATACCTTGCTGGCGGCGGCGCGCAGCCCTTTGTGATCGTCGGCGATGACCAGCTTCACACCGCGCAAGCCTCGGTCGGCCAGAGAGCGCAGGAAGGCTTTCCAGAAAGGTTCGGCTTCCGACGGGCCGGTGGCCACGCCCAGCACCTCCCGTCGGCCATCGGTGTTGACGCCCACCGCGATTATCGCCGCCGTCGAGACAATCCGTCCGCCCTCGCGCACTTTGAGGTAGGTGGCGTCGATCCATAGATAGGGCCACTCGCCTTCAATCGGTCGCGTGAGGAAGGCATTCACCCGCTCGTCGATCTCGGCAACCAAACGGCTGACCTGACTCTTCGAAACACCGCTGGCGCCCATCGCCTTTACCAGATCGTCGACCGAACGCGTCGAGACGCCGTGGACATAGGCTTCCTGGATCACTGCCGCCAAAGCCTTCTCGGCGGTGCGGCGCGGCTCCAGGAAGCTCGGGAAGTAGCTGCCCTTGCGCAGCTTCGGGATTGCTAGTTCGATGCGCCCGGCGCGCGTATCCCAACTGCGCTCGCGGTAGCCGTTGCGGTGGTTCAGCCGCTCCGGGCTGCGTGATCCGCAAGGCACGCCCGTCTTCGCCTCGATCTCCAGATCCATCATGCGCTCTGCGGCGAAAGCCAGCATCTCACGCACCAAATCACTATCAGCCCCTTGCTCAATCAGCTCAACAAGGGCCATTCTGTCGTCGGTCATCGTCTTCTTCTCCAGGTTCGAGTTCGCATCCGAACCCTACCAGAAGATCGACGGTGGCCACCCTCTCAGGGAAACCT
>JAJZQN010000007.1 GCA_021847605.1 Pseudomonadota bacterium
GCTTTACCACCGATTCGACCGAAATTTTTCAGGAAGGGCTGCAAATCCCTACCATCAAGGTGATGGAAAAGGGAAAGCCGATAGCTGGCGTGATGGAACTTCTTCAATCAAATATCCGTTTGCCAAAAGATTCCATGGGGGATTTCTGGGCGGGCATGGCCGCCAATAAGGTTGCGGAAACGCGGCTTGTTGAACTGTTCAATCGCTATGGCCGGCCTGCCATGACGCAGGCGATGGATGATCTGCTGGATTATGGCGAAGCGATGATCGCAGCGGAATTGAAAAAGCTGCCGCAGGGCACTTTTTATGCCGAAGACTGGATTGATGATGATGGCATCACTGGCGAGCCGCTGAAGGTTTGCGTCAGAATCGACATTAGTGAAGATAAATTCAAAGTCGATTTTACCGGCAGCGCGCCGCAAACGGCTGGCCCGATCAATAATTCCCGCACAGGGCTGGTTTCGGCGGTTCGGACCATTTTCAAGGCCCTTACCAACCCCGGCATCCCCGCAAATGGAGGCTGTTTTCGCGCCATTGAGGTGGTCTGCCCGGATCGGACCTTGTTTACGGCTGAACATCCTGCGCCGGTATCCACCTATTGGGAAACCATGCTCTACGCGCAGGATCTGGTATGGCGGGCGCTGGCAGAACATCTGCCGGAGCGGTTGACCGCAGGTCATGTCCTGTCCGTATGTGCCATCATTTTCTCAGGCACGCACCCCAAGACAGGCGCGCCCGTTATCCTTGTTGGGCCGCTGGTTGGCGGATGGGGGGCGATGCAGGATCGAGATGGTCAAAATGGCCAGTTTTCGGTTGCAGACGGCGAAACCTATAATTTCCCGATTGAGGTGGTAGAGGCAAAATATGGCGTCAGGGTCCGCCGCTATGAATTTCATAATGATGATGGCGGCGCCGGGCAATTTCGCGGAGGCAAGGGCGTCGCGCTGGAATATGAAATCCCAACGGAAGGGTGGACATTTACAGGCAGCTTTGGCCGGTCGAAATTTCCGCCATGGGGCACGGCAGGGGGGCAGGATGGATCGCCTAACTATACCGAAATATTAAGGCAGGGCGTGCGCTCTGATCCGCCCGAAATCATGGCCAAGCCTGCGCGCATTCCTTTGCGCAAGGGCGATGTCGTGCGCATGGTTACGGCCACGGGCGGGGGGTGGGGTAATCCTGCCCTGCGGGATAAGGCGGCGATTGAGCAGGATTTGCTCGATGGGTTTATCACGGCTGATCAGGCCAGCACGGTTTATGGCTATGGTGCCTGAACCAGACGGGCAAGGGCGGACTCTTTTCTCTAACGCCCGGATTTTTGACGGGCTTTCTTCTGATCTGATGGAACCGGCCTTTGTTGTAATAGGTGGAGGGGTGATCGAGACCGTTGGTTTCGATCGCCCGCAGGGCCGCTATGCGGCAGAGGTGGATTGCACTGGCATGACTCTGATGCCAGGGTTGATTGATGCTCATTTCCACGCCTTCGCCACAGAGGTTGATACTGCGAAATGCGAAAAATTCCCCCGGACCTATGAGGCACAGCGTGCCCGTTTAAATCTGGAAGCGGCGCTGCGGCGCGGCTTTACGACGGTGCGTGATGTTGGCGGCGGAGATCATGGCACCTGGCTGGCTGCAGAGCAGGGGCTGTTCCCTTCGCCAAGGTTTTTCTTTTGCGGCCGGGCGTTCAGCCAGACCGGTGGGCACGGGGATGGTCGCGCCCCGCATGAGGCCCATGATCTGTGCGGATGCGCGCCAACAGGTGTGTTATCGGATTTGATTGATGGTGTGGATGGTCTGCGTAAGGCGGCAAGAGAGGCGCTGCGTCAGGGCGCGCATCATCTGAAGATATTCATGTCGGGGGGCATATCCACCCCCAGCGACCCGATATGGTATCTGCAATTTTCCGATGACGAAATTATGGCTGTCGTGGATGAGGCGGCGCGACGCGGCTGTTATGTCGCGGCCCATGCCTATACGGCGGATAGTATCGCAAGGGCGGTGGCATTCGGTGTGCGGTCTATTGAGCATGGAAATCTTATTGATGCAGAAACGGCGCATAAAGTCGCAAATGCAGGCGCATTCATCGTGCCAACGCTTGTAACATATGAAGCTTTTCATCGTTATGGAAGTGAAAGCGGAGCGGCTGATTCTACTCTGGAAAAGCTTTCGGATGTGCGGGAGCGTGGGCTGGAAGCTATAAGGCTTTGTAAGTCGGCGGGTGTTCGCTTGGGTTTTGGTACCGATTTGCTCGGTTCACTGCATTATTTGCAGCGTGAGGAATTTATTTTGCGCAGCAAGGTGGAGGCACCGGTTGATGTTCTGAAATCCGCTACATCTATCAATGCTGCTATTTTAAATATGGATGGGAAATTGGGGGTGATCGCACCGGGAGCATTTGCCGACATGGTGCTCATAGATGGTAACCCTTTGACGGATATTTCACTTTTAGGTGTGGAGAGTCGGGCTATTCTTCAGATTTGGTCACGTGGCCGCCAGATCGTGTGAACCTGCGAGAGGCCACCCTGAAATTATCCTACAATCTGATCCATTGTGTTGGTAATGATCGCTTTCATTGGAATATCTGTAAATTTGCAGCGGCTATGCTATATGTATAAAGATCCTCTTTTCTAATTAGTCCAAGATGCGGCGTTAAAGTGAAGAGATTTTCGATACCTACCTCAGCCTAGGCCTGAGCAACCAGTAAGGTTCGCGGCGGTGCTTTCCAAGCTACTATATAGCTACAGCCTTCTTATCCTGATTGTGCAACGCACTGGCTCCTTGGCCTTTGTCGCCGCCCTTTGGCACGCGGCTATGACCTTCCGGTTCTCGTTGGCCATGTCGGCGGCACCCACGATGGCCTGCCATGCTTCGGGGTTATCGGCGCGCATCAGGCGGATGCCCGCATCCCATAGCGTCGGCTCGCCCATCGTGCGCCGTGCGACCTGTTCGGGCCAACGCCAGCCACTAGGCGCAAGGCTCGCCGCCCATCCCGGATAGGCCAGCCACAGGAGCAATGAGGCAAGCGCCGTGCCTATGCCGGTATAGAGCTTGTGCTGACGTTGTTGATCCTTGGTGCGGAGTGCGCCAATGGCTTTCATCTGGTCGGTATGGGCTTCGCGGAGCAGCGCCTGCGCCTGTTTGATGGAGGCCTTATCCGTTTCCCGCGCCGCTGCCGCTGATGCCATGATCCGGTCCGCCATGCTCTCCGGGGTTAACTTCAATGCTTCGGACTGGGAAAGCACCTTCATCTGCTTAGCGACCTCGGCCATGGTGGCATTGATCTTTGTGAGTGTCGGATTGTAATCGGGAACCTCAATGCTCTGTTTCTCGATGGCGATATGCTCAAGGGCGCGGGCAATCACCGCCATGCGCCCGTCAAGCCGCTGCTCCATCGCCTCCACCCGCGACGCCAGACGCGCGAACACCTCCGCCGCCGTGCCGGTCGGCGGGTTGGGTATGGGCGCGTCGGGCAAGGAATGTTCGTCCATGGTCTGTTTTCCTTTCTAGCGTTCCATGCCGCGGCTCAAGTCGCGGCCATGATCGAAGGGGATGGAAGCGGCGAGATCGCGGGACAGGCTGCGGCCCATGTCCTGCCCCACCTCAAGGCCAAGCTCGCGGCTGCGCAGCCCCAGCACCGATTCAAGCTGGGCGTCGCGCTCAAGGCTTTTCGCCATGTCGGCCATATGCTGCGCGGTGGTCTTCGCGCCCCGGAAATTGCCGTCGCGCACCAGTTCCTGATGCTGACGCTGCAATTGCTGCCAGCCTTCTATGAAGTGATCGGCACGGCTGTAGGGGTCTATGCGGATTTCCGCCTCCGCCTGCATCGCGCGCATCGCTTCATGGCCGCGCCCCTGCGCCGCCTCGCGGATCAGTTCGGGGCCATTGCGGAACGCGCTGTTTAGATCCGTAGAGGCTTCGGGCCGGATCGCGTCGAGGGCGTCACGCGCTTTGGCAAGCACCTCGCGCTGGTGGGGCATGGGGTCGATACCCTGTGCGCGGGTCTGCCGGATTGCATCTACCGCCTTGGCGTAACGCTCGACCGCGCCGCGCAAGCCGCCTGCGCGCATCGGCTGCGGCTCATGCTCGCGCTGCTGCTCGCGGGCCGGGTCGCGGTCGGCTTTGGGCAGTGCGCCGCTAAGGTCCAGCCCGTCGAACATGCCGTGCCGGGGTTCCGGCGTTGCCACTGATTCACGCTGCTGACCGGGTAGCGACAGGCGCAAGCCGTCGAAGACTCCCCGCGCGCGCTCCGCCACCGGCCGGACGATTTCCGCGATACGCTCGCCAAGGCCGATGCCGCGCCGTTCGGCAAACTCCTTGGCCGGATCGGCGCGGGCATAGTCGCTCGCCATATCCTTGGCACGCTCGCGCGACAGGACGCCGACAAGGCGCGACTGGTCCTTGAAGTCGTCGCGGCCATAGTGGAGCGCCGCCCCGTCCCTGTGGCGGGTCATGCCGACATATGCGGAGTGCCGGTCCATGCCGGGGGTCGCCAGCAGATGCGCCCGGTCAACGGTTATGCCCTGCGCCTTGTGGATCGTGGCGGCATAGCCATGGTCAAGGTCGCGATAGTCTTTGAGGTCGAACGACACGGAACGCCCGTCATCGGTGCGCACGGTCATGCTCTGCTGATTCACTTGCCCTATGGTTCCCAGCGTGCCGTTCTTGACCTCAAGGCTGCGTTCGTTGCGCCGGAACATGACCCGATCCCCGGATGCAAAGTCCCGGTCGCCATTCGCGGTCTTCACGCGGGTATCCTTACCCAGTTCACCCGCCTCGCGCCGCCTGTCGCGCGCCATCTCATTGAGGTTCCGCACCTCGTCATTGGTGTGGGTGAAGATCATCCGCGTCTTGTCGGGTTCGGCCTGTCGCGCCGCGTCCCAGCGGTCGATCAGATCGCCACGCGCCTGTTCGCGTGTCTCCGCCTGATGCACCATGCCGTGATCGGCATAGGCCCGGATCGCCTCGCCGGTCCTGCCGGTGGCAAGTTGGCGGGTGGCGTTTTTCTGCCAGTCCTCATGCTGACGGCGGATTTCGGTGATCTCGACACCGCCATGCCGCTCATGGATCGCGCGGAAGGCCGTGCCCGCCTCGATGGCCTGCAACTGCTGCGGGTCGCCCACCAGCACGACCTTTGCGCCGGCGTCGGCTGCATGGCTAAGCACGCGCTCCATCTGGCGCGTGCCGACCATGCCCGCCTCGTCGATCACCAGCACGTCGCGGGACGTGAGAAGGTCGCGCCCCTGCGACCAGCCATGTTCCATGCTCGCGATGGTGCGCGAGGCAATGCCCGATCCGTTCTCAAGCCCTTCGGCGGCGATGCCCGACAATGCCGCGCCGCGCACCTCATATCCGCTGCGCTCCCACGCCTCCCGCGCAACGCCAAGCATGGCGCTCTTGCCGGTCCCCGCGTAGCCGACGGCGACGCTCAAGCCTTGCTCGCCGGTCACATGCTCGAACGCCGCGCGCTGCTCGCCGGTCAACTCCAACCCGCGCCCCTCCGCGTGGATTAGCGCGGCGGCGCGGTCCTTTTCACCCACGCGATGCCGTTCCCGCTCGGCCATCAACTCTGATGCGCGCTGCAACCGCTGTTCCGTCTCGATCATGTCGCGTGAAGTGAATCTGTCGTCGCCGCGCCCGTCCTTGCCCAAAGCGATCAGGTCGGGCGACGCGCGAACCGCGCTCATCGCCCGGTCATATTGCTCTTTGCCGTCGCTGTGCCGGTGGACGAACATCGCAAGGTCGCGGTGGGTGAATGTCGCCTGATGGTGGGTGATCGCATTGAGCGCCACGGATGGATCGGCGATGATCCGATCGCCGTTGCGCTGCGCGACGGCGCGGTGATCCTCGATACGCTCGGATTCAAGCCCGCGCTCGCCCATGCGTGACGCTGCGGGTCCGATCTTGTCTTGCGGCTCAAGCTCGATGCCCTGCGCTTCCAGACTGCGGTGATCTATCCGGGCGTCTATGTCGAGTTCGGCAAGGCGCTGATTAACATGGTCGGCCCATCGCTCGCGCCATTGCTCGACAAGTTCGGTCCGGTTCCAGTCGCGTTCCTTCGCGCCGAACCCCTGTTCGTGCACCTCGCGCATGGTGAGCATGACATGGGCGTGCGGCTTTGCCAGCTTATCCGCGCCGATATCCCAATGCACATTGAGGTCGGCGATCATGCCGCGTTCGACAAACTCGGCTTGCACGAAGTCGCGGGCAAGTTCGATGCCCTGCGCCTTGTCCATCTCGCGCGGAATGGAAAACTCGACTTCGCGCGCTAACTGCGCGTCCTTGCGCTTTTCGGTCGCCTCGACCTCGTTCCAGAGCGTTTCCCGATCCGACAGGCGTTCGGGCGCACCTTCGGGCAGCATGATCTCGCTATGCTCGACGCCCGACTTGGCGCGGAAATCATGGTCACGGTCAAGGCGCTGGTCATGCAGCCGCTCACCCGCGCGATAGGCGGCGGCCGCGACGGTGCTGCGCCCTTGCGCGCGCCCGATGACCTGAACGGAGAAATGATAAATTGCCATGACGGCAATCCATCTACGCCACCAGGCGCACGTCGGCACGACGTATAAGCGCGCCCTCCCCGAAATAAATCCGGGCAGGGACCAGGTGGTTCCAGCCAGTCCCGGCGACTCTACTGCACTCTGCGCGACGTTACTCTAGAATCACGCCATTGCACAAGAATGGAGACTGTGATGCGCAAGCCGAAGGACTTCGATACGGAACTGAAAGCCCTTGCCGACAAGGCGCGGCAACTGAAAGAACGCCGCGTGCGGCAACTCGGCGAACTGGTGGTCGCCTGCGGTGCCGATGCGCTCGACGCTGATCTATTGGCGGGGGCGCTCCTCCATACCGTCGCCGTCAAGGATGCTGCCACGAAGGAGGGCTGGCGCAAGGCGGGCGCTGCCTTTTTTCAGGGCAAGGCACGCCAGCCTGCGCCGCGATCTGAACGCCAGCCGGAAGGCGCTCTACCGCTGCAAGGCGGCGCGACATCGCGTTGAGGCAGCAAAGGCGAGAACGGACATGAGGGAATGGATGGTCGAGCGCAGGGCGCGCACCAAAACACTGATCGAACTCGGTGGCCTCGTAGTGAAGGCGGGGCTGGTCGATCTCACCGATGATGATCGTGCCGCGCTCTACGGCGCGTTCCTGTCGATCGCGGGCAAGCTGCAAGGCGACGAACGCACCAATGCGCTTGCCTTGTGGAAGCGGCGTGGAAAGCGGGCGTTCGAGGCGGAACAGGAAGCGCTCAAAGACGAAGGACAAGCCGACGGTCGGTAGCCAGGGCGCGCAGCAGCAAGCGCAAGGCTGCACTGCCTATGAAATCTCCGTCGGCAATGGCATCATGTCCGGGCGCTGCGCTGCCTTTCGGGCTGTGCGGCCGGGTCAACATCAAAAATTGCGGGGAGCCGGACATGGAGATTCGATTATCGGCGTTGCGACGCATCATGAAGACGATCACGAATGACAATGCGCGTTATGCCCTGGGCGAAAAGATGCGGGAACTGGGCTACCTCAACGCCTCCGATTTCCTCTCGGCGAATCCGCCCGAAGACCATGTGCGCGAAGTCGAACGGCTTGTAATGCCATAGTAGCGGTTGCGGCCTACAGACAGGACAACGTGACGGACATCTATTCGCCGATCCTCATCCATTGCGGGGTCGGAAAGATCGTGTCACTTTCGTAAAATTATCTCGTTCGCGGGAGTTATTCAGGAAATATCGCAAGGGGTGTGCGCAATGGCCGGAACCAATCCATTTATAATGCCTGCAATTCTGCTGGCGGCAGTCCTGACGGCCTGCGGCCAGAACGCGGCAACGGCGGAGGCCGAAACGGAGAACGCGACGGAAACCCCGGCGCTTCTGGAGAATGTCGGCGCATCCACCGAAGATGCGGCGAACACCGCGACCGCTGCCGCCGTGGAAACGGCCGCGCCCGACGTGCCTGCACAAGCCACCGCGACGCTCGCGACCCTTCCTTTGAAGCGCGGCTATTATGTCAGGTCGGAAACACCCTGCAATCGGGCATCGCGGGCGGACGTGTTTTCGCTGGTGACACGCACGGGCATGAACCTGAACTGCACGTTCAAGAGGATCGAGAAGACGGGAGCGACGACGTACCGGGTGACGCAGGAATGTGCGAACGAAGGCGCTGCATGGGGACGGGCGGATGAGACCGAGACGTCCACCGACACCTACGAGATTCCGAACGAGACCAGCTACAAGGTCACATATGACGGCGGTTACGAGGCGAGTGCCCGCTATTGCGCGCAATCGAGCATGCCGCCCGGATACAGCGACAACGACATCAGCGATGTAACCGGGTAGCGCATCTTCTCGACCGCGCCTGTGCTACAAGACGCCATGCTGATCGATCCCGCCTATCCCATGATATTGCGCAACGATGCCGAGCGCGTGCATCGCAATGCCGTGCGACGGGATTTCTCGATCGGCAAGGATACCTATGATCTCTACGCGCTGTCGGGCCTGACCAGAGGCGAGGAAAAGCTCTGGGCGAAGTTTGCAACGCTGGCCCAGGGCAAGCCGAGATATGACCTGTTGCAGAAGCTGGTCGCGCGCCAGCCCGCGCTGCGCCTGGGCCTGCTGCTGGACGATGTTGCCGAAGCCCTGCTGATTGTCGGTGTCGCCGATCTGCGCACGCGCGAGGGTGCGTTGCTGGTGCTGGAATGGATCGATGACGACTTCGGCGCTCCGTTGCTGCCGCCATCGGTCGCGCGCGAGATCACGCCCAAATTGCGCGCACTGCGGCGACGGCGGTTCGGCTGGGTGGTGCCGCCGCACAGCGGGGGCAAGGATCATGGCAAGGCGGCTGAGGACGGCGCGGCGATGGAATATCCGCGCATATGGCTCTCGGAAGCCCAGCTTGAACGCTACCGCGCCGATGCCGACTGGTCCGCGATCTTTGAATAACTTAGCGCGTTCCATGGACAAAAAAGAGGCGTAGACTTGTCGTCACTCCTCGCCGCGCGCGGCGATGATGCTGGCATAGCGGCTATCGGTAAGATCAAGGTGCGGCCAATAGTCGGCAGGCGTTACGATCGGTTTGACCGCAAGCATCCCGGCCAGCCGGAAACTGCCCAGCTTGTATTCGACCGGCGACACGCCATCGCGCTCGATCACGACCGCGTCGCAATAGAGGCTGTCATTGCGGCGATAGATGGCTTGCGGAGCCGCCAGCATGTCGGTGCGGTTATAGGTCCATCGCGCGCATTGCTTCTCTTCGATCGTGCGTGCGAGAATGGTTATGGCGTGGGCGTCCCTGTCCTGCGGCGACTGCGATTTCAGGCTGAGAATTTTGCGCGGTCGTCCTGTCATGCGGGAAGCATTGTCGGTTCGGCTGGCTGGAGGCAAGGCGTTCTTCGCGTCGCAGTCTCAGGCTGTCATGGGCATCCTGCCGTTCCGGGCTATTGCGCCAAGGCGATCCTCATCGGGCGCGAGGGCGGTATCGGCACGGTCGAAGGCGTCGCCACCGTGCAATCTGGCGGCTCCCGTTCCTGTCGGAGCAGCGGCTCGCTTGCCCTGCTGATGAGGGTGGCGCTCCTGCCGCAAGGCCGGACATTGATCGTGTCGCCCATATCGACCGCGCACAGCCCAACGTCGCCCGCGAGAAGCCGCATCGCGTTATGGGGCCGGAACCATCCGCGCAAGCCGCGCGACGATCGACCCGCCACGAAGTCCATCCCGATCACGACGCCATAGGATGACTGGCGCGCGACCTGCCTGATGCGCTCTTCGACCGGACCGGGCCGGATGTCGAACCGATACCATTCGGGGATCGCGCCGGGGTCGCATATCACCTCCTGCGTGTGATGCAGCGTGCGCGGAAGGATGCGGAGTTGTCCTATATCGACCGCGATGGCGGTCTTGATGGCGTCGCCTTTCTCCGCCTGCCCGATGCGCTTGGGACTGCCTGTCTCTTCATCCGTCGTGATGCCGGTGCATTGGGGGATCGACAAGGGCAGCAGCAGGGCTGCGTGCATCAACGTCGAAATCAGCAAGGGAAAGACCATCTCCCGCCTGTCGCGCCGCGTCCCGGTCATGGCTGCATTATGAAGCACGGCGCGGCCTGGGCAAATGCCTCCGGCATCGGCTCCGGGCAGTCAGACAGCCGTTCGAGACAGATGGTTTCGACAAGCTGGCGCAGCAGGGCAACGCGCTCCATTGCCCATGCCAGTTCTTGCGGCGTGATCCTGTAGCCATGCCCATAGCGCGCCTCGACATAGGCACGGCGGATGCAGCCGAACGCGCGGCGCTCGAATGGCGTCTCTCGCGGCCATGCCGCGTGCAAGCGGCTGTCCAGTATCTCGGCCCGCTCGCGAAGGTCATCCAGCGCATGACTGCGCGGGCCGTGCAGGCTGATCGACCACAAGACGGACTGATAATAATGCTCGCACGCCTGATGGAGCAGCAGCGCCGCCATCGGGCCATTGCCCTGTGTCCGGTAGAAGCCCGCACCCGACAGGAAATCATTGCCGCGCCGATACCAGCGGTCGAACTCCGCACAGCCCCGCGCACGGCGTTCGGACATCGACATTGGGCGCGGCGTCTCGAACCGCAATCCCTCCATCCGGTAGAGCACGATCCCCCCGGCGATCAGCGTCACGAAATGCGGCACGCCCGCGCCAAGCGCGCGGTTGATCCGATCGAGGCTCGCGACCGTCAGTCGCACCGGATGGGCGATCTCGCCGAACAGGCTCGCGCGGCGCAGCCGGTCGCGCACCAGCCGCCAGTTGCGTTCGCTGCGCGCGAGCCGGGGATGATTGACGATTGCCAGCATATGGAGGGCGTCCCCCGGCGCAGGATCGCACTGGTGTTCGGCAAGGGGGCCATGCAGGATCAGCGCGATGATACGGCCTGTGCGATACTGATCCGACAGCCTTCCCCGCATCGCTTCGGCGAAGGTCTCGAACAGGATCGAGGCGGCGCGATGAAGCTCGCGCTGGATCGGCGCGGGCAGATGGCCGATGTCGGCGCGCGGCGTCATGACCGCCGTTCCTCCCGGTCGCGCCGCCAGCCTTTTGGGCGCGGGTGGCCGGTCACGTCATGGACGCAATCGAGCAGGGCGCGAACCAGCGGCATGATCGAGGCGGGGACAAAGCCGCCGCTATCGGGCCGGTCTTCGTCCCATGCGTCATAATGATGACGCCATTTCCAGTAAGGCGAGAGAACCAGCGCAAGTCGCGCCATGTCGGGGCAGTCATGGGCAAGGCCGGTAGCGTTGGCGTAGGCCAAGGCCTTGGCGATGTCCTGCCGGATGTGACGGGCGTTCCAGTCATCGGCAAAGCCCATGTCGAGCAGATAGGCGCAGAGCGCCTGCTGGCAGACGAACCCGGCCAGATGTAGCGCATCATTGGGATATCGGGTATCGGCGAAGGGAAGGATCTCCACCAGCATCCAGCGCCGTTCGGCATTGTGATAGCGGAAGCGGCTTGCCGTGCGTCCTTCCTTCGTGCGCGCAAGGGTCGCCGGTCCGTCCTCATAGCGTCGGTGCAGCGCCGCCAGCGCGCCGCCCCAGGGCGGGGCGATCACTGACGCGGCGACCGGCGCGGCGGCAAGGCCGCGCAGCAGCGCGCGGCGCGACGTGCCCCCTGTCGATTCGGGTTCAGGATATTCATGCTTCGCCATTGCCGCGCCTCCATCGGCTGCGTCCCCGCGCCGCATGGTGCAACCCAAAGGACTATCCGATATCGCTTATAAGGCCGAAGGCAGCTATTTAGCAATAACCGATATCCCTTACTGAAGTTGCGATTGAAAGGGCGACATGGCCGGTTACGAGACTTGCATGGGAAGACCGCCGCTCGGAGTGAAAACAACTGTCGTTCGCCTGCCTGATGGTCTGGCGGAGCGGATAGACGATCTGATCGGCCCCAATCGCCGCGCGAAGTTCATCCGCGATATCGTGGAACGAGAAGTCGAACGGCTGGAAAGCGAACGCAAGGCGAAATCGGGGGGAGCTTCTCCGGGCTGACGGCAAAGTCGCCAACGGCATCGCTGTTGCAAGGCGCGGCCATGCGTTGCACGATGCCGCGTTCTTGCTGGTGAAGAGATATCGTCATGCTGAGGAAGATCGTTTTGCTGGCGGCGCTGTTCGTCGCTGCGCCCGTATCGGCCCAACTGGCTCCCGGCGTTCATATGCCGTCGGAGATCGGCGCGGCCTATGGGCGGCTGGGCAAGGCCATGATGGCGCATGACGCCGAAGGCGTCAGAACCGTCTGGGCCGAGGATTTTGTCGTGAACGCGCCTAACAACGCCGTGCTTGGCCGCGAGGAGGTCATCGCCGTGATGGAGCGCGATTTCCTCGACTATAAGGACTTCCACAAGCATATCACCTTCGTCGGCGAGAAGCCCGAGGTCACGGTGGTCATGGGGTATGACACGATGATCCCGCTCAAGGGACCGGGGGCCGGCAAGCAGGTCATGCGGCCGTTCACCGATGTCTGGGCGAGGCGAAGCGCGGGCTGGCAACTGATTGCGCGCCAGGCGACGATTGCAGAGGCGCGTTGAGCGGATTGCGGGGACCGCCATCGGATGGCAGGGGAAAGCGTCCGGCTGTGCCGGACGCGCGATTTTTTCCGTCGAATGGCCGTGTGGGTCTGACCCTGACCCGGCAAGAAGCCCGGAGGCGAAGCCGCCTCCGGGCATGGTCGGTCATGCTGCTTGCGCCAAGGGCTGTTCCTGCGTTTCTTCGGGCGCTTCGGTGCCGGTTTCGAGCAGCGGCGCAATCGCGCTCCACCGCTCGGCGCTGTCCACGCCGCCCCGGTCGGTATAGGCGGACGGCGGGAAGGCCATCCAGCGCGGCACCCAGCCTTCGGCCTTCGCACGGTCGTTGGTCCCGGCAAGGCAGTCGCGCACGATAGCGCGCTGCACCTTGACGCTTTCCCCGGCATTGGCGCTGGCGACGGCATCGCCCGCGACTTCCGCGACGATTCTGCCGATAACCTCCTTGTCGCGGATAGCATCGAGCAAGGCGTCGTCGGCCTGCCAGACCTTCGCCATGTCGATGTCGAGCAATGCGCCCAGCAATTCCACGGTCGCGCTACCCGCCGCCAGCGTATCCCCCATGACCACGGCCAGCACCGATAGCACCGCCTCATCGGACAGGCCCAGCAAATGGACGAACAGCTCTGGCAAGCCATGATCCCCCGCATAGCCGCCCGTCACGGTGGGCGTGTCGGCATCGAACCCCAGCAGCGCCAGAACCTCGCGCCGCTTCGCATCGAACAGGGCTTCCGATGCGCTGGATTCCACGCTCTCCGCGATGGCGTCGCTGTTGGCGCGCTGCTTCTCCACGTCCACCCGCCACAAGGGAGAACCCACAATCGCATGGGCCAGCATCAGGCGCAGCGCCAAGGCGGGCTGTGAAAGCAGCGAGGCGCGCACGGCGGCATGGCGGTGCAGATCGACATAGTTGCGGACCGGGGCGCTGATCTCCGGGCGCACTGGCTTGGGCAGGGCTTCGCCTGTCTCGCGCCTGCGGGCTTCCTTGGCCGTCACATAGCCCTCATGGAAGGTCACTTCGCCGCGATGGCTGATCGCCACATAGACCCGCCCGCCTTTCTTCTTCTGGCAGCGTTCATGCTCCCATGTGTGGAAATACTCCCCGCGCTCCATCACGACGACTTCCGGCCATCCTGCCTCCCGGTAGGCATTCGCCCGTTCCGCGATGGCCGTTTCCTGCGCCGTCCAGAAATCCGACGCGCTGGCGAAATAGCTGTCCTCCCCGAACAGGTCGGAAATGATCTCGCCGGAATAGCTGCCAACATCGAACAGCGCGGCACTGGTGGAAATCGCCGCCCCGCCCATGAGCCATGCGCGAAGGTTCTGGCCCAAGGGCGCATGGTCGCTCTCGCTGTCGAGCAGGGCCAGCCATGCGCGCTGCTGCGCCTTGCTGGCGAGGGTCAGGTGCCGCACGGTGACGGCATCGATTTTTTCGGCGCGGCAGAGATTGCGAATGCGCGGCATCAGGTTGCCCAGAGCAAGCGTCCGTTTCACTTGCAAGGCGGTCAGCCCAAAGGTCAGTGAGATATCCTCCACGGTGCGCCCCTCCCGGACAAGGCGGGTGAAGGTTTCGTGGCGGGTCATCTCGTCGGGGTCCAACCTTGCGATGTTCTCGATCAGCGAGGCTTCCAGCGCTGCTGCATCGTCACCTGCTGCCATGACGGCGCACGGCAAGGGATCGATGCTCCCGCTTTCCTCCGCGACGGCCAGCGCCGCATGATAGCGCCGCTTGCCTGCCACGATCTCGTAGCTGTCGGGTGACCCATTCTCCCGCACGATCAGCGGCACGAGGATACCCCGCGCGCGGATCGACGGCAGGATGTTGGTAAGGTCGGGAGCCTTCTTCCCCCCGCGCATGTTGGCGGAAGACACCGAGAGGCGGGCAATGTCGATATGCTTGAGTTCCATCTTTCTTACTCCACTCTTGCGCAAACCGGCCCCGGCCAGAGCGGGGTGGGCGGCAAGAGCGCACCGGAAGGCGCGGCGACGAAGGCGGGATGCACCGCAGGCTGGAACGCATGTGGAAGACCCGGCCTGCCGGGTTGCGGCCCGCCGCGACGCGCCTAGAGGCAGCGACAAGCCCGCACCGCTTGCCGGAGCCGGTCCACGCCATCGCGCCCATGCGCGATGTCCGCATGGGGGACGGTGCAGCCGTTCCCCCGCGTCATGCGATCGTCACGCCCTCCGGGGGCCGAGACGGCGCAAAGCGATGGCTCGGTGGCGCGCAGCGCCATAGAGCGCGGTCCGCGCAGCTTGCGCGGGGACGCCCGGTCCCGCCTTCGGTTCCACTTGACATTATCCGGCCTGCGATCAAGCATTTCGGTCCTGCTTCATGACGTCCCGGCGGATGCCCTCAACAAGGAGTATCCCGATGACCGACTCGGCCTGACGCCGACACAGGATCGCCCGTCGCGGGCGGTCATGTCGGCGTGCGCGCGGGATTCTGGCACAGCCTGGGAAAAAATCTTCATCATGGTCGCATCGGTGAAGACCCTGCGCCATCAACCGCCGCCCTCCGCCACCGATCGCCCCTTGCCGCCGGCGTCCACCCGACCTGTCGCCGCATGACTGCCCCCGCGTTCGGACCGCTCTTGTCCGGCACGGCGGGGCACCCGATGCTCGTGACCGGGGGACGCCTGCACCATCATGATTTGAAGAGACATGCCCCCATGACCATGCACAGCAATGACCGCATCATCCGCCTCAAAACCGTGCTGGCCCGCACCGGGCTTTCGCGCTCGACCCTCTATCGCAAGATCGCGGACGGGACGTTCCCCGCCCAGATCAGGATCAGCATCCACGGCGCGGGCTGGCGGCAATCCGCCGTCGATCGCTGGATCGCTGATCCGGTGGGCTACAGGGCCGAGGACATCCGGTGACGACTGCGCCGCCGCTTCCATGTGGGGCGCATGGAGGCGGCGGCAAGGGCCGTCATCGCAAGCGGCGCACGGCGATCTCGCTGATCGGCTAGCAGAGGATTACGCTGAGATAGTCGCCATCCTTCGCGGCGATTGACTGGATGATTTCGTCTCGCGTGACGATCGGTATCCCGCGCACGCGCGCTGTTGCCATCAAAAAGCAATCGCCGGGATCTTTATGCCCGGTGTCGGCCACAATGCTGGCCGCCTCCAGCGAAATGCGCTGCTGGATCGGAATGATCCGCGCCGACGTGACGCGCACTGCTTCCCGGAACCAGCGATCGGGCGGGTCATCACCCAGATGCGGCCGCCCCGCGACACGGTTCTTCCTGGTCGCGACCGCAAGTTCCCATGCGGTGATCGGCGACACGAACAGCGTGCCCGCTTCCTGATTCTCGCCGATCGCGACCAGCGCCTCTTCAAGCAATTCCTCCTCGCCGCTCACGAGCCAATAGAGCGCGTGCGTGTCGAGCAGGATTCCGGGCAAGGATCAGGGCTTCGCGTGGGCGGGTTCGAGCTTCCGGGCCTTCGCGCCCTTCATGGCCTGCGAGGCTATGGGCTTGGTAAGATCGACGCTCTTCTTGAGCGTCAAATGCCCCTTGAGCGCCCCGACGCCGCGCACGACGACAGACCGCCCGGATTTGGAATCGCGGACGATCTTTTCGGTCGGTGCTGAATGGGCCTTGGTCATGGAGCCAATATAGCGAAGAAGCGCAAAGCTTCCAAGGCCATCATGGCCAGTCCGATATGATGATTGCCGGAATGGCCAAGGCTGCGCCTGATGCGTCTGTATTGGCGCTTTTACGACTAATTTTGCACTTGTGCCACGAAGTTGGCTACGATCGGCAATGTAATGCCTCACCCCCTTGCGCGGCGGGACGAAGCGATACAGCATGAAAATGTGGCGAGCAGGCCGGCCGATTGAGGACGGGCATGTCGCGCGCCGTGAAACGATGGATGGTGGATTCAGGACGGCGTGATCCCGCGCCGTATCGCCTGCACCGAACATGCGCCGATGCTGCTATCCGCCGTCATTTCCCGCCATAGTCACGCGTTGCCGTAACCGGGCCGGGTCGCCGCGTCTCGCGTGGGAATCCGGGCCGCCAATTCTGTTCGCAGGGGGATCGCACCAACGCCGAAATCTGAAAGTCACCTCAATGCCCGACAAGGAAAAGATCATCCGCATGAAGACCGTGCTGACCCGCACCGGGCTTTCGCGCTCTACGCTTTACAGAAAAATCGCCGAAGGCAGTTTTCCAAAACAGGTGGCGATCAGCGTCCATGGCACCGGCTGGCACGAGTCCGCCGTGGATCGCTGGATCGCCAATCCCGCCGCCTTCCGCGAGGACCGCGCCGAATGAGGAAAGGCCGGGTTACTCCCCGGCCTTCGCCTTTGGAAACGTGCCCTTGATGATCTTCGCGCCGTCGCGCAGGAAATCGAGATGGTCGGACCAGTGCTGCATCATGCGCACGCGCTCGTCCCAATATTCGCCGCGCGTATAGGCGCGACGCACCGCGTTGTTGTCGCAATGGGCAAGCTGGCGCTCGATCGCGTCGGGATGCCACAGGCCCATTTCGTTGAGCAGCGTCGCCGCCATCGCCCGGAAGCCGTGGCCGGTCATCTCGTCCTGGGCGAAGCCCATGCGCCGCAAGGCGGCGATGATGGTGTTTTCCGACATGGGCCGATCGACCGAGCGCAGCGAGGGGAACAGGTAGCTGCTATACTCGGCGTCATGCTCGATCGTTTCGAGGATCGCCAATGCCTGTCGGGAGAGGGGAATGCTATGCGCCCGCCGCATCTTGGTCTTGTACGGTGGGATGGTCCACAGCGCCTTGTCGAAATCGAAGTCGGCCCATTCGGCATGGCGAAGCTCGCCGGGACGCACAAAGACATGCGGGAGCAGTTGTAACGCCGCCTTGGTATTCGCAAAGCCCTCGAACGCCTCGATGGCGCGCAGCAGGCCGCCCGCGCCGTTGGCGCTGGTGATCGCTGCCCGGTGGACGGGCTGGGGGGCGATCAACGCGCCGCGCAGGTCCGCCGCCACGTCGCGCTCGGCGCGAGCCGTGGCGATGGCGTAGCGGAATATCTGGCTGCATGTGCTGCGAAGGCGCTTGGCCGTCTCGTAGCGGCCCTTGCCCTCCATCTTGCGGAGCATGATGAGAAGCTCCTGCGCGGTGATGGAGGCGACAGGGCGTTTGCCGATAGACTCGTTGATGAAGTCCAGCAGCCAGCGCAGTTTCTTCATGGTGACGCCGGAGCGGCCCTCGCGCTCGACCTTCACCAGCCATTCGTCAGCCACCGCCTTGAAGCTGTTGGACGCCGCGACGGCGGCTGCGACCTTTTCCAGCCTGATCTGCTCGGCCGGATCATTGCCCTTCGCCAGAACCTTGCGGGCCGCGTCGCGCTGCTCGCGGGCGTCCGCAAGGCCGGTGTCGGGATACACTCCGAAGGCCAGCGTCTTCTGCTTGCCCATATGGCGGTAGTTCATCCGCCAGTAGCGGCCGCCATTGGGGGTGACGTAGAGGAACAGCCCGTCGCCATCGGTGAGTTTATAGGGCTTTGCGCGGCCCCTGGCCTTGGTAATCGCAACAGCGGTAAGCGCCATGATGGTATCTCCGGCAAGGGGAGGACCGCGCTACCATCAGATATACCATCAACATGCTGGTATCCGGTGGAACGAGGTCGCTCCATATGGGAATACCTATACCACGAAAAACCGCAGAAATCAGCCAGTTATGGCACTTTCTGGAACCCTCTGGGAGAGGATTTTGGTGACCCCTACGGGAATCGAACCCGTGTTTCAGCCGTGAGAGGGCCGCGTCCTAACCGCTAGACGAAGGGGCCATGGATCGCTCATGCGATCGGCAGGCGAGCGATCTACGCAGTGGTCCTGTTTTCGTCAAGGGGAACCGATTGGCGATTATTGAGGCCATAAAAAACCACCCCATGCAGAGCATGGGGTGGCCAAGGTTCAGGGAGGAGACGCCTCCAAAAGGGGGGAGGCGCCCATGCGACACACCCGAAAGGGGGGCAGGTGCATCGCATATTCAACAGATAGGGCAGGCCGCTTTGTCTTTCAAGAGGGCAGGCCTGCCCCATCTATCAAATATTCAGGTCATTTGATCGTGGTTGCTCAACCCACGCCTCAGGCGTCGGCAGGCAGAACCGGGGCGGCCACGGGCGCCGGGATCGGCCCCTTGTCCTGTGCGATCTGGGCCTCGAAAATCTCACGCATCAGTTGCAGCGAGAAGAGATGGGCATGGATGAGCGGCAGCATACCACTCTGGTTGATCTTGCGAAGCTGATCGCCGCGCATGTCACGCAGCTTGTCTTCATTGATCATGCGGAAACCGCGATAGACGAATGGCTGTTCATTGCCCGGCGTCTGAATCGCCACTTCGCCATCCATCAGCAGATCCATTTCCTCCAGTTCCTTGACGAACTGGGCGGTGCGGGCTGCGGCCTGTTCAAAATCCTCGCAGAACTTCAGGATACCCTGAACCTGCTCGCTGGGCTTGCCATCTTCGAACAGCGCGCTGCCTTCTTCGAAGACGCCGACCGCTGGGCTGGTGGGGTCAAAGCAAAGCGACAGTTCGTCCGTATCGGGACGCAGCTTGGCCAGCATCCAGGGATAGCGGCGAACATAGGCCGGGACATAGGTCGGACCGCGCAGCTTGCCTTCTTCATCGACGAAGATGTTTACCCCTTCATTGAGGCCCATCAGCAGCAGCGGAACCGAATCATTGCCCGAAGAGAAGATGATCGGGGCGAAACGCTGAGCAACGACGAATTCGTCGATCGTCAGCGGAATGGCATGCTGCGTCGTCAGGAACGGAGCGGAATCCACCGGACGGATTTTATAATCGGCATGATCGTTGCTGCTGAGCGGCAGCAGGTCGTTATAGAAGATCGGCAGATTGTTCGCGGGCGCGCTGGCCATGGTCCGGTTCCATTTCTGTCATTGTACCGGCGCGTGACTGCGCCGGCGGGTACGAAGATTGGGGCAGGGCGATATAGGCCTTGGCGACGCTAGGCAATGAGTTTGTCGATGGCGTGGGGCGGGCATTCGGTGGGCAGCGGGATCAGCTTGCCCGGATTGAACAGCCCCTTTGGATCGAAAGCCGCCTTGATTGCCCGCATCGCCGCGATCCTCGCCGGGCTGGACAGGCGACCGAGTTCCGCCCGCTTCATCTGACCAATGCCATGTTCGGCCGAGATCGATCCGCCGGCGGCAACTACGGCATCATGGACAAAGGCGTTGATCGCCTGCCCCTGCGCTGCGATCCATGCCGGGCCATCGGCAGTTCCCTTGGGCGCGCGAACATGGAAATGCACATTCCCATCGCCCAGATGCCCGAAGGAAGAAGCACTGGTGCCTGGAAATACGCGCTCGGCCGCTGCCGCCGAGTCGACCATGAAGGCCGGCATGCGGGCAACCGGGACCGAAATATCATATTGCAGCGCCGGTCCCTGCGCCCGTTCGGATTCCGACAGGGATTCACGGATTCGCCAGAAAGCCTCAGCCTGCGCCTCATTCACTGCAATGGCTGCGTCCACCGCAACATCCTGCTCCAGCGCCAGCGCGAGAGCCTGCTCCAATCGCTCTTCCGGAGCGGGCGCGCTGGTGTCGGCATGATCCACCTCGATCAGGACATGCCATGGCGTGCGTGTCTCGATCGGGCAACGGGTGGCGGGAATATGGGAAAGAACGTGACCCAAACCATCGTCGGCGATCACCTCAAAGCCCTCTACGCTATCGCCCAGCCTGTCTTCGACCAGTCGTAACAGGCGAAGTGCATCTGCCGGGCTACGCACGCCGACCCAGCCGACCGCCCGCGCACCAATCGCAGGCACCAGCCGCAAGGATGCGGCCGTGACGATACCCAAAGTTCCTTCCGCGCCGATTAGCAACTGCTTGATATCATAGCCGCGATTGTCCTTCTTCAAAGCAGCCAGTCCGTCGAAGATGCTGCCGTCGGGCAGCACGGCCTCGATCCCGTCGACCAGTGCGCGCATCGTCCCATGGCGCAGCACTTGCGTCCCGCCCGCGTTGGTGGAGATGAGGCCGCCGATGGTGGCCGATCCCTTGGCTCCCAAGCTCAATGGAAAGCGCCGCCCAACGGCTTCTGCCGCGTCATGCAGATTGGACAGGATGACGCCCGCCTCGCACACCGCAAGGTGATCGTCGGGCGATAGCGACCGGATTGCATTCATTCGTCGCATCGACAGGATCAAAGCGGAGCCATCGGCGGGCGGCGTCGCCCCTCCCACCATCGATGTATTCCCGCCCTGCGGCACCAAAGGAATGGCAAGTTCTGCGGCCAGTCGGACTGTGGCGGCGACCTCCTGCGTGGTGGCGGGCGACAGGATTGCGGCTGCCATACCGTGAAAGCGTCCGCGCCAGTCATGTGTCCATGGTGCGATGGCGTCAGGGTCGGCGATGACGCCCTTTTCGCCCAGCAGCGCGGTGAAGCGCGCGATGATGTCTGGTTCGATCATAGGTTCCCGCTATGCAACCAAATTCATCCGTGGTTCAACCTCCGCTCCCTAGCTTTCACTATTCAAAGGGGTTCATCTTGTTTCATTCCGTCTTGCTGCTGTTAGTTGCGCCGGCCGCTGAGCCGGTCGAACTGGCGCAACTGACGATCGAACGCCGGGTGATCATTCGCGTTCCCATGGCAAAGAAGGAAAGGGCGCGGGCACCGGTGGCCCCCAGCCGGGATGAATGGGAAGAGCGTAAGGGGCCGCGTTGCATTGCATTGCGATCGATTCGCGCAGCCAGCATCGTGGTACGGAACGGCGTCGACCTGATCCTGACCGACGGCCATCGGTATCGCGCGCGCATGGAGCGCGGATGCGACTCCGTTGGTTTCTATTCCGGCTTTTATGTCGAGCCGGACGATGACGGATCGCTATGTTCGGGGCGGGACGAATTGCAGGCGCGCAGCGGCATGAGTTGCGAGATAGACAGTTTTCGCCGCCTGATTGCCGCCGAGCCGGACGATTGATAGAGGTTTTGCGCATGCAATTTGCGTGAATTTCTTGACAAAGGGGCAATATTTTCGCAGATCGCGCGCGATTTCCGTTTTTGCGTTCGCGCCGGACGGATAGCCTCCTGTCCCGGACATCTGAATGACTTTTGCCGATCTCGGCCTTTCCGACGAATTGCTCAAAGCCGTAACCGAGGCCGGTTACGACACGCCAACCCCGATTCAGGCGCAGGCGATCCCGCCCGTGCTGATGATGAAGGACATCATCGGCATCGCTCAGACCGGAACGGGCAAGACCGCCAGCTTCGTGCTGCCGATGATCGACATATTGGCGCATGGCCGTGCCCGGGCGCTGATGCCGCGCAGCCTTATTCTGGAGCCGACCCGCGAACTGGCGGCGCAGGTGGCCGAGAATTTTGAGAAATACGGCAAATATCACAAGCTCTCGATGGCTCTGCTGATCGGCGGGGTTCAGATGGGAGATCAGGTCAAGGCGCTGGAACGCGGCGTTGACGTACTGATCGCCACGCCGGGCCGATTGATGGACCTGTTTCAGCGCGGCAAGATATTGTTGAATGGCTGCAATATGCTGGTCATCGACGAAGCAGACCGCATGCTCGACATGGGATTCATTCCCGATATCGAGGAAATCTGCACCAAGCTCCCGGCTCAGCGCCAGACCTTGCTCTTTTCCGCGACGATGCCGCCGGTCATCAAGAAGCTGGCCGATCGCTTCCTGTCCAACCCCAAGTCGATCGAGGTGGCGCGCCCGGCGACGGCGTCCACCAATATCACCCAGCATCTGGTCAAAGTGGATTCGCGCAAGAAGCGCGAAGCGCTCCGCGCCATGCTGGAGGCGGAGGATGTGCAAAGCGCCGTCATCTTCTGCAACCGCAAGACGACCGTGCGCGAACTCAATAAAAGCCTTCAGCGCTATGGTTATCGCTCCGGCGAAATTCATGGCGACATCGATCAGTCGTCTCGTATCGCCGAACTGGAACGGTTCCGGACCGGGGCTGTCAATATCCTTGTCGCGTCGGACGTCGCTGCCCGTGGGCTCGACATCAAGGGGGTCAGCCATGTCTTCAATTTCGATGCGCCTTGGCATCCTGATGATTATGTCCATCGTATCGGCCGTACCGGCCGCGCCGGGGCCAAGGGGACGGCTTATACTTTCGTCACGGCGGAAGACGCCGAGGCGATCGACAATATCCAAAAGCTGATCGGCACGAAGATTGCCTTTGCCGATTTGCCCGGCGGCACGGCTCGCGAAGAAGCGCCCAAGGAATCACAACGCAGCGAAGAAGGCCGGGAGCGCAAAAATGATCGCCGCCGCGGCGAAAAACGCGCCGCTCTCGCTCGGGAAGAGCGAGGCACTGAAACGACTGCGCGTGAAGAACGCCCGCGTCAGGATCGTCCCCGTGATGATCGCCCCCGCGAAGCGCGTCAGGAGCCACGTCGTGACGAACGTCAGGAACGCGCGGCTCCGCCGCCGCGCCAGCGCCGTGGCGATCCGGTGGATGATGGTCCCGATGTGGGCTGGAACGGGCCGGTTCCCGAATTCCTGAACTACGGTTTTGGCGGCTGATCAGGTAAGACGAGCTATAGGAAAAGGGCGAATGATCCGATCGATCATTCGCCCTTTTTGTTTGGCGCCACCTAAATGCATGCGATTACCAGCTTTCGCCGCCGCAACCGATCCGTCCCGTCCCGCGATTGTCGACGGTACAGGCTGCCTTACCCGTCACCATGATGTCGCCTGATCCTGACGCAACGATCTTTGCCATCACGTCGGCGGCCACCGTCACGCTACCGGCTCCTTCGTTGACGATATTGGCCTGCCGGGCGTGAAGGGCTTCTGCGGTTACGGCTCCGGGGCCAGACAAGCGAATATTGGCAACGCCTGCCCGCCCGATGAGGTTTGCGCGACCGCCGCCGGCAAAGGACAGGTCGATCCGGTCCAGATCGACGGAGCCGACCGACACGTCGCCATTCCCCCCCGATATGATTTCCCCGCGCAGCCCTTTCATCCGGTCCACACTGACGGAACCGCCACCAGTCATCACCAGCTTTTCGATCATGCCGGTGGACAGGCGCAACAGAACCGCGCCGCCGCTGCTCTTTTGTCCGGACGGAGCGCGTTCCATCGTTACCGAAAGCACCCGGCCCGATAATTCGACGCGCAGTCGGTCGAGGGCATGTTGATCCCCCTCCGCCCGCGCCGACACACCTGTGCCGGTGGTCAGCACGACATTGACCGGCGCATCAATACGGACCGCGTCGAAACTGCTGATGGTATAATTGCGGGTGGCGGCCTGAACCGGGGAGGTTGACGCCGCCAGAGCGGCTAATGTCAGGGCGCGCAGCGCGCTTCGCCGGAACCCATGATGCTGCTCTTGCACTGTGCCTTACCCTTCACGGTAACGTTGCCCGAACCCATGATGTCAATATCAACCGGGCCGTCCGAAGCAAAGCGGCTGTCGCCTGAACCCAGGATGGATGCCTTTGCCCGGGCAGCTTTCAGCCCCTCACCGTCGAAATTGCCCGATCCCGTCACCGATACGTCCAGTTCCTGCACGGTGCCACCGATATCGATGTCGCCCGATCCGGTCAGTTCCGCTTCCAGCGCCGCAACGGCAACGGTTGCGATCTTCAGATTACCCGATCCGGTCAGTTCGGCCTTCAGCTTTTCTCCGTCCACCTTGTCGACACTGATATCGCCCGATCCGGTTGCTTCCACCTTTGTCAGAACCGGCAGGGTGACGCGAATGGTCGCGCCTTTGTCGCTGCTGCTCCAACTGATGCCCAACTTCTTCCTTCGGCCGATTTCCAGCGTGTCGTCGCTGACCTTGATCTCCAGCTTGTTGACAATATCCGCATCGCCTTCGACCGTTACGGCGAAATTCTTGCCTTGTGTAACGATCACATTGTCCGGGCCAGTGGCCTCGATCTCGGTGAAGTCGCGCAGATTGCTCCATTGCGATGGATCGGTCGGCGCCTCGCTGTGGGCGTCGCCCCGACCCGTGCTGCCGCCATGTTCCTCTCCGCGCGAACAGCCCGCAGGGAAGAAGGCAAGGCCTGCGATGACGAAGGCAGGAACAAGCCTGTTGGCAAGGGCGCGCATGAGTGTCTCCCGTACTGTGTTGTGTGCATAATACGCCATGTCGATGGCGGTTCCAAGCCCTCTTGTTCGTTGGCTTTATCCGGGCAACAATCATGCCCTTGATAAGACGGGAATACCGCCATGAAACATACGCTCCTCCTGCTTCCGGCGCTTGGCGCACTTTGCGCCGCCACGACATCCGCCGCTCAATCGCCCGATTATGAGAAAGAGGGAAAGACATGGTGGTCCCATGTTCAGGCCATTGCCAATGACGGCATGGAAGGACGCGGCACTGGTACACCGGGCTATGATCGCGCGGCGGATTATGTGATCGCCCAGTTCAAGGCGCTCGGCCTTAAACCCGCAGGGGTCGATGGCTATAAGCAGCCGGTGGCTTTCGTGGAGCAGGTGGTTGCTTCGGATCAGAGCAGCGCAGCACTGATGGGAGCGAACGGCGAAACCAAATTGTCCGTGCCGCAAGATATCATATTTTCGGGCAGCGGCGGTCCGGTGCCCGGACAGATCGACGCCCCAATGGTTTTTGCCGGCTATGGACTGCATCTGCCCGAGGCAGGGCATGATGATTTCGCGGGTCTGGACGTGAAGGGCAAGATCGTCGTCGTCATTTCTGGCGGCCCATCGACCATTTCCGGGGCGCTCAAATCCCACGCCCGTTCCGAACGCGCCCACTGGCTGGCGGAACAGGGGGCCGTCGGCATGATCGCGCTGGTGACACCGGGGCAGGTGGAAATTCCATGGAGCCGCCGCGTCGGCCTGGCCAGCGCTCCGGCCCTTTATTTTGCTGATGACGCGCTGCGCGATACCAAGGCACCGTTTCTCAATGCCCAGTTCGATCCGGCCAAGTCGGCGCAGCTATTCGCTGGCACCGGACAGGATTATGACAAGATCGCCGCTGCTGCCGATGTTTCTGCCCCGGTGGCCTCTTTTCCTCTGACGCTAAAGCTGAAAGCGCAGGTTGCGGCCAACCGTCGGCCGGTTTCCTCGCCCAACCTGATCGCCGTCCTGCCGGGGAGCGATCCTAAATTGCGAGACGAATATGTCGTCCTGTCGGCTCACCTGGATGGTTATGGGATAGGAACGCCCATCAAGGGCGATGCCATCTATAATGGTGCCTTCGACAATGCTTCCGGGGTGGCGAGCCTGCTGGAAATTGGCAAGGCGCTGAAGGCCGGGAAAGTGAAACCCAAACGCTCCATCCTTTTCGCCATCGTGACGGCGGAGGAAAAAGGGCTTCTGGGATCACGCTATTTTGCGCGCCGCCCCACCGTGCCGCAGAAGTCGATCGTCGCCGACCTCAATTTCGACATGGCGCTGCCCATCTTCCCGCTGACCGGGGTTACGCCGGTTGGCTATGATCAAAGCTCGCTTGGTCAGGATGCGCAGGCGGTCAGCGCGGCGATGAACCTGCCCGTCACCCCGGACCCATTCCCGGATCGTAACGTTTTCATCCGTTCGGACCAATATAGCTTCATTCGCGAAGGCGTACCGGCGCTTTTCTTCAAATATGGCTTCAAGCGAGACACGCCCGAAGCGACAACGGAAAAGGCGTGGCGGGCCAATCTCTATCACTCACCCTTCGACGATCTGAACCAACCCGTGATGCCGGCCGAATCGGCGAAGCTGAATCACTATGTCACGGCCGTCACCTTGCGCATGGCCAATGCGCCGGAACGCCCGAGTTGGAATGCGGACAGTTTCTTCAAACGCTTCGTGAAATAGGACCGGCTATCATGCCGCTCGTTCATAGAGTTCGAGCGGCAGATCGTCCGGATCGGCAAAGAAGGTAAAGCGCTGATCGGTGTAGGGATCGACGCGGATTGGTTCACAAATGACGCCAGCGGCTTCCAATCGGGCTACTTCCGCGTCGAGATCGTCGACCAGAAAAGCGAGGTGGCGAAGGCCGCATGCTTCCGGGCGACTGGTGCGAACGGGGGGCGAGGGGAAAGAGAAAAGCTCGATCTGCGCATTGCCCGCATCCAGATCGCATTTCCAGGATTGCCGCTCGGCCCGCCAGACTTCGCGGATGACCGTCAGACCGATGATATCGCGATAGAAGGAAAGCGAGCGATCATAGTCGGAACAGATGATGGCGATGTGATGGATGCTATGCATGATCACGGTATAACGTAGCCATCGGAGAGGAGGAATAGGTTCGCCGACATCGCTGCTTCATCAACAGCGCAATCATTTAACTTGATGGAATTTGGTGGACGCACTAGGGCTCGAACCTAGGACCCGCTGATTAAGAGTCAGCTGCTCTACCAACTGAGCTATGCGTCCACACCGGCATCGGGCTGTCTGGATATCCAGTGCCCTTTGGCGTGGGCGGGCAACTAGCAGCATCATCGGGATTCGCAAACCCTAAATCATGCGGATGCGACGTTTTTTTGAAATATCGCGATCAGGCCCAGTTGCCCGGACGGGCCTTGCGCTTGTTGGCGCGGTCGATCGACATGATGATGCCGACGCACAGCATCACCGTCAGCATGGACGATCCGCCATAGGACATGAAGGGCAGGGGGATGCCCACGACAGGCGCCAGCCCCATGACCATCATCAGGTTGATGGCGACATAAAAGAAAATGGTGGTCGTCAGGCCAGCAGCGACCATGCGGAAAAATTTGTCCTGCGTCCGCATCGCCACGCGCAGCCCCCACCGGAACAGCAGCATGAAGCCAAGGATGAGCAGGCAACCGCCCAGTAATCCCCATTCTTCCGCCATGGTGGCAAAGGCAAAGTCGGTATGTCCTTCCGGCAGATAGTCCAGATGGCTTTGCGTGCCTTTCATGAAGCCTTTGCCCCAGATGCCACCGGAGCCGATCGCGATTTTCGACTGGCTGATATGATAGCCGGCGCCCAGCGGATCGCTTTCAGGATCGAGAAAGATAAGGACACGCTTTTGCTGATAGTCGTGCAGGAAACTGAAGGCGATCGGGATGATCGCCGCGATGGTTAGGCCAGTGCCGATAAACAGGCGCAATGGCAGCCCTGCGAGGAACATGACGGTCACGCCGCCCGCCGCGATCATGGTCGCGGTGCCAAGATCGGGCTGGACCAGCACCAGCGCCCATGGAAAGCCGATGAGAAGAAGGGCCGGCCAGATGGCGTTCCAACGCCGTATCTCTCCAACCGGCAGCATGGCGTAAAAGCGCGCGACGGCCAGAACGATGATGGGTTTCATGAATTCTGACGGCTGTAATTGCATGAAGCCCAGATTGATCCATCGCTGGCTACCGCCCGCGACGCCGCCGATCAGTTCGACGAGGACCAACGCCACCAGCACGATTGCATAAGCGGGCAGAGCAAAACGGGCGAATATCTGTGCCGGGATGCGACTGATCGTCAGAGCCATTACCGCGAAGACGCAGAAACGCACCCCTTGATTGACGGCCCATGGGAATATGCTGCCCCCCGCCGCGCTGTACAGGACGACGGTTCCAAAGGTCGCGATCGCCAGCAGGAGCAGGATGATCCGCCATGGGAACTGGGTCAGGGGTTGAGGAATGATGCTCATGGGGCATTGCCTTCCTGACTGCCCGGCAGTGGAGGCAGATCATCTTCGTCACCCGCTGGCGGACTGGCTGCGGTAGTGGCGTTGCTGGCGGCGGCCGCGTTGGATGCAGTATCGGCTACTGGCGGCGGCGCCTCTCCTTTCTCGATCGCTTTGGCAAGTCGGAAGGCAGCCATTTGCCGTGCCTGTCGCTCCGCTGGTGGACCACCCCATGCCTTTTCCAGAGTCTCCAGCTTTTCCATCGCCTTGGCCTGATCAAACAGGAAACTCATCGTGTCGGACGCGATCATCGGGGCGTCTTCCGCGCGATTGATATGCCCGCCATGTTCGATGATGCAGGATATGGCGAAACGTGGGTTGTCGAACGGGGCGAAGCCCTGAAACAGGGCGTGATCGCGCAATTTGAATGGCAGGCCGGCATTGCCGCGCACGCCGCCCGCGCGTTCGGCCATGGTGATGCGTCGCACCTGCGCCGTGCCGGTCTTCCCTGCGATCATGACGCCGGGAATGTTCATGCGCGCAGCTCCGCCCGTGCCGCCGCCATTGACGACTGCGCTCATCGCATCACGGATCACGACCAGATGTTCTTCGGACACGCCAACCGGGGCCGGTTCGGGCCGTTCCGCACCCAGGATGAAATTGGGATTAAGCTGACGCCCGGTCGCCAGACGTGCCGCCATCACCGCCATTTGCAGCGGGTTGATCAGCATATAGCCCTGACCAATGGTGGCATTCACCGTGTCATAGACTTGCCATTTCTGGTTATATTTCCGTTCCTTCCACGCTGGGTCGGGAACGGTGCCATAGCTTTGGCTGGGGAAGGGCAGATCGAATTTCTGGCCCATGCCGACGCGATGCGCCATGCTGGCGATACGGTCCATGCCGATCCGTTGCGCCATCTGATAGAAATAGATGTCGCAGCTCTGGGCGATGGCTCCACGCAGGTTCAGCGGGCCATGCCCGCGCCGCTTGTGACAGTGGAACAAAGTGTTGCCGACCCGGATGGCGCCGCTGCACGTAATGGTATCCTGCGGGCTGACACCTGCTTCCAACAGGGCAAGGCCCACCATCGGCTTTACCGTCGATCCGGGGGGATATAGTCCCTGCAACGTCTTGTTGCGCAAGGGGACATGATCGTCCTTCGACAGCATTTCATATTCCAGATGGCTGATGCCGTCGGAAAAGCTGTTGGGATCGAAACTGGGCATGGAGGCGAGCGCCAGCACATCGCCATTGCTGCAATCGATGACGACAATGGAACCGCTCTGGGTTGCGAGCCGACGCCCGGCATATTCCTGAAGTCCGGCATCGATGGTCAATCGGGCGGTGCGTCCCGGCGTGTCGGGCCGGGTCGTCAATTCCTGCATGATCTTGCCGCGGGCTGTCACCTCGACCCGCTTTGCACCCGGTTTTCCCGTCAGAAAACGATCGAAACTCCGCTCCAGCCCATCCTTGCCGACCTTGAACCCCGGTGTGATGAGCAGCGGGTCTTTCCGCGCCTTATATTCCTCTGCCGTTGCCGCGCCGACATAGCCCAGAAGATGGCCCACGGTGGCACCAGCGGGATAGTGACGCGAAAATCCCTGACTGGGCGCAACGCCGGGCAGGTCGGGCAGTCGCACACTGACCGCTGCATATTGATCATAAGTCAGTTTGTCGGCGACCTGAACTGGACGGAAACCGGCCGACTTGTCCAGATCCTCGCGAATGCGATCGACGTCATCCGGTTCGAGCGCCAGTAATTTCGCCAGTTGAGTGATCGTGTTTTCCGCATCGACGACCCTTTGCGGAATAAGATCGACGCGAAAATCGGTGCGATTATTGGCCAGCGGCTTGCCATGCCGGTCCAAAATCCAGCCACGACGAGGCGGGATCAACGTCAGGTTGACGCGATTGCTTTCCGACAACAGGCTGTATTTTTCATTCTGAACGACGCTGATCCATGCCATGCGACCAGCCAGAACGGCGCCGATACTCCCCTGAATAGCGCCGACCACCATCGTCCGGCGCGTGAAGGTGAAGGATTGGGCAGCTTCAGTAAGGGGTTTACGCTTGGGAAGTCTGAATTTCATGCCATCACGCGCCATCTGTCGATACGCGCGCATTGCCGCACGACGACAGGGAAAAGCAATATCGTCCAGAGCATCTGCGGCGCGACCAACAACAACCTTATATTGCCTCCGCCGGTGATGCGGGCAAAGAACCAGCCACCGGTGATGCAGAAGATAATCGCAGAGCAGGCGATAAGCCAGTCCTGACGATAGCTGCGCCACACCATGCGATGTTCGACGCCATCGACAGCCATCAGGGTCACGGTCCACAGGAACATGGCCGACCCGATCGGTTGGCCGCTCAGCATGTCGTCAAACAAACCGAGTGGCAGGCCGATCCACGATCGCCACAATTCGGGTCGCAGCAACCTCCAGGACAAAAGCAGCAGAAGGCCAAAATGCGGCATGACCGGCGTTTGTGCAATCAGCGGCAGGGCGGTTATAGCGGACCCCATCAACACCGTGATGACCGGGATGCTCGCCAATCTGAACCTGGACGGCTGACGACCGAGGCGCGAGACATAATAGAGATGCGGGTCGATCATGGCTGCGCCGCGTTGCTGGACGGCTCAGCCTCCTGCGTGACTGGGGCTTTGGGGTCGGGACGGGTCACGACCTCTTCAAAGGCGCGCTCGACGGTTACGGCATCCACGCGCGAAGGGTTGGCAAGCGGAAAGCCCCAGGCGATCTCTCCCTGAACCCTGACCACCACTGCCACCGGAATATTGGGTTGATATATGCCGCCGATACCCGATGTCACCAGCAGATCGCCGGGCTTAAACGGGTTTCGCCCTGCCGACAGGGCGCGTATTTCCACCGATCCGTCACCGGCACCCGTCGAAATCGCCGGAATGCTGTCATTGGCGCGGCGGATCGGCACGATATTGCCCGTGTCAGTCAACAACAGGACTTCGGACGTGTTAGGCGTGGTGCTGTGAACGCGGCCGATCAATCCTTCCGCTGCACGCACCGGCATCCCGGTGCGTACTCCCTGCCATTGACCAGCGTTCAGGCGCGCGAAGCGGCGCGCACTGGAAGAGGAGGAAGAAATGAGGCGTGCGGTCAACAATGAACTACCGTCCTTGTCGACCAGCTTAAGCAACCTTTTAAGGCGCAGATTTTCCTGCGCCACGGCTTTGGCTTCGATAATCCGGTTACGCTCCGCCTCTACCTGACGGCGGAGCGCAACATTTTGCGATCCGGCACGCCAATAGGCCGCCAGCACTTCGTCGATAGAACCGACGCCACTCACCATGCCCTTCAGCCCGGTCGAAACCGGGCGGGTCAGCTCTGCCGTGCCAGTCCGCAATGCCGAAAAGCCAGTCGGGTCAAAAATGGCGACCACGACCAGCAACAGGCTGATAGCTGCCCCGGCAACCGCCACGACATAGCTGGCGAACAAGCTATATTGCGCCCTCCGGTTGATGCCGGGGCGTCGGCTGGGTGGCCGCGCCATCCTTTAAGCCCCTTATATCAGGCGGTTTGCAGCACACCCCGGAAGATCGGATCTTCCATCGCGCGGCCGGTGCCGATGGCCACGCAGGTCAGCGGATCTTCGGCGATTGTAACCGGCAGCCCGGTTTCGTCGCGCAGTTCGTCGTCCAGCCCCTTCAGCAGCGCGCCGCCGCCGGTCAGGACGATGCCCTGATCGACAATATCGGCCGCCAGTTCAGGAGCAGTATTTTCCAGCGCGATGCGGACGCCTTCGACAATGGTGCTGATCGGTTCGGCGAGTGCGTCGGCAATCTGACCCTGATTGATCGAGATTTCCTTGGGCACGCCGTTCACCAGATCGCGACCCTTGATGTGGATGGTTTCGCCCACACCATCTTCGGGCGGCTGAGCTACACCGAACTGCTTCTTGATGCGCTCGGCGGTTGCTTCGCCGATCAGCAGGTTGTGATGGCGACGGACGAAGGAAACGATCGCTTCGTCCATCTTGTCACCGCCGACGCGGACCGACGTGGTATAGGCAAGGCCGCGCAGCGACAGAACGGCGACTTCCGTCGTGCCACCGCCAATGTCGACCACCATCGAACCGATCGGTTCGGTCACGGGCATGTCGGCGCCGATCGCGGCGGCCATCGGTTCCTCGATCAGGAAGACCTGGCTGGCGCCGGCATTGCTGGCCGCGTCGCGAATGGCGCGACGTTCGACGCTGGTCGAACCCGACGGTACGCAGATCACGATTTCCGGTGCGCGCCAGGGGCTGTGCTTGCCGCCATGCACCTTGGTGATGAAATGCTTGATCATCTGTTCTGCGACGTCGATGTCGGCGATCACGCCATCGCGCAGCGGGCGGATCGCCTCGATCGAATCCGGCGTCTTGCCCATCATCAGCTTGGCGTCTTCACCGACGGCCTTCACCCGCTTCACGCCGTTCAGCGTTTCGACCGCCACGACGGAGGGTTCGTTCAGGACGATACCCCGGCCGCGAACATAGACGACCGTGTTCGCGGTGCCGAGGTCGATGGCCATATCCTGCGAGGAAAATTTGAAGAGACGCGAGAAGATCGACATGCCTTATCCTGTTTCGCCCGCCGGCCCCGCGACGCGAACGGGCCCGGTCGGTAATCTGTTTCGCTGAACCGTTCTTCTCTGCTTTCGCCCGGTGCGGTGCAAAAAAACTGAGGTTCGCGGCTCGCGGAAAGCGCTCGATTGGGCTAGTCCCTAATCAATGTCAATACGCCGTCTGCCCGAACATCTGGTCAACCGTATCGCTGCCGGTGAAGTGGTCGAAAGACCCGCCAGCGCGCTGAAAGAGATCGTTGAAAACGCTTTGGATGCGGGTGCGACTCGCATCGCCATCCGCTTGTCCAATGGAGGGCTGGATCGGATCGAGGTGAGTGACAACGGATGCGGTATGGATTCGGTCGACATGGCGCTGGCCCTGGAACGACATGCCACGTCCAAGTTGCCGGACGATGCGATTGAAAATGTGGCGACTTTGGGGTTCCGGGGGGAGGCATTGCCTTCCATCGCCAGTGTCGCCCGCCTGTCGATAGACAGCCGTCCCCGTAACGGAGAGGGATGGAACCGCACGGTCGACAATGGACGGATCGTGGCAGAAGGACCAGCGGCCTTGCCCCCCGGCACGCGGGTCACGGTGGAGCAGTTGTTCGGCAAAGTACCGGCCCGCCGCAAGTTTCTGCGATCTCCCAAGGCGGAATATGCCGCCTGCCTCGACATTATCCGCCGTCTCGCAATGGCACATCCGCCCGTCGCCTTTTCCGTAGAGCATGACGGGCGCCGGGTTCTGGGCGTGCAGGGCGGGGAAGCGCGCGAAGAGCGGGTTGCGGCGCTGACCGATCGCCAACTGGCCGACAATCATGTCATCGTTTCGCTGGAACGCGACGGAGTGCAATTGTCCGGCGTTGCATCTTTGCCGACCTATAATCGGGGGGTGGGCGACCACCAATATCTGTTCGTCAACGGTCGCCCGGTACGGGACCGACTGCTGATCGGAGCGCTGCGAGGCGCCTATGCCGACATGCTGGCGCGGGACCGGCATCCCGTCGTCGCCCTGTTCCTTGACGTTCCACCGCTGGAAGTGGACGTGAATGTCCACCCCGCCAAGACGGAAGTGCGGTTCCGCGATCCGGCGCTGATCCGGGGCATGATCGTATCGGGCCTTCGGCGCGCGCTGGATGCGGAAGGTTTTCGTGCGGTGCAGCATGCCGATCCTGCGGCCCTCTCCGCCTGGAAGCCCGAACCCATTTCGCCGACGCCGATCGGGGCCATGCCGATCTTCGAAGCGCCTTCTCTGTCACCGGCCAGCTATAATCCGCTGGCTCAGCCCAGCTTCGCGGACCGGCGTCCCTCATTCCTGACGCCGCCGCCACAGGCACGAGCCGAACCGGCCGCCGCACCTGCGCCGGAGGGGACGAGCTTTCCCTTGGGCGTGGCGCGCGGTCAGGTGGCGCGCACCTATATCGTGGCGGAGGCTGAAGATGGCCTCGTCATCGTCGATCAGCATGCGGCACATGAGCGGCTGACGCTGGAACGCATGCGCCGGGCAATGGAGGGGCAGGGGGTCGCCAGTCAGGCATTGTTGCTGCCTGAAGTGGTGGAACTCGAAGAACCAGCCTGCGACCGGCTCGAAGCACGGGCGGCGGAACTGAAGGAATTCGGCCTTGACCTGGAACGGTTCGGACCTTCCGCCATGCTGGTCCGCGCCGTGCCGGCCATGTTGGGGCAGGCGGATGTGCAGGGCATGGTGAATGATCTGGCCGATGATCTGGCCGCCTATGACAGTGCCTTGTCCTTGAAGGAAAGGCTCGATCTGGTCGCTGCGACCATGGCCTGCCATGGCTCCGTCCGTGCAGGCCGCGTGTTGAGCGTAGCCGAAATGAATGCCCTGCTGCGCGAAATGGAAGTTACGCCCCGATCGGGTCAGTGCAACCATGGGCGACCGACCTGGGTGAAGCTGGGCCATGGCGATATAGAGAAGCTGTTCGGACGAAAATAGCGGATGAGCGCGCAATAATGGCCTGATCCGCCAGTGCAGCATTTCCGTCAGTGCAGCATTATCGCGGCGGCGATCATGGCTCCGGCCATCATGATGGCATAGGCCGTCCATTCCGATCTTTTGTCGGGTAACGGCATGGGATGGGCATTCTCTCCCGCTTCCAGACGACGGGTGATTGCACGCAGCAGTCGGGGCGCATCGTCGGCAATGCGGGACAGTTCCAATAATAGGGCGACCGTCTTTTCCGGGGCATGGGCGGCGGATAGCTGATGCATGACCAATCGTCCGCGCGCCCGTTGCAATGCTTCGGACAGATCGAAACCCGGCTGGATCGCCCCCAGCACGCCATCCATGGTAATCAGCGCCTTGAATATCAGAGCGAGGTCAGGTGGCAATATCAGCCCTTCCTTGCGGATCAGGGGGAAGAAGTCGGCCACCATTCGGCTCAGCACCAGCGGGCCGGAGCCATGACGCGCCACCAGTTGCTCTGCCGCGGCCACTACCCGCTCACGCGACGGCTGATCGCCCTGATGCCAGATCAGCAGCGTATCGGCCAAAGCCTGCGCATCGCCGGAACGTAACGACAGAATGAATGTCAGAAACTGCTGGCGCCGTCGGCCGCTGACATGGCCGATCAGGCCCAGATCCAGCAACGCCAGACGATTGCCCGGCAGGCACAGCAAATTGCCGGGGTGCGGATCACCGTGAAAGCGTCCGTTTACCAGCACCATGTCCAGCACCAGTTCGGCGCCCAGATCGGCAATGGCGGCAGGATCGATACCTGCGGCGCGCAAGGCTTCCCCATTGCGGGGCGCAACGCCCTCCACATAGTCCATGACCAACACGGTATCGCTACTGAAAGTCCAGTAGATGGCCGGTATGACGATGCGATGATTGTCGCTCAGGTCGGCACGAAGCCTATCGGCATTTCGTCCCTCCTGCGTGAAGTCCAGTTCTTCCAGCACGGTGTCGAGCAATTGCTGGACCAACGCACGGGGCTGAAACCGGCGGGCCTCACGGCTGCCAGCTTCCACCATCCCCGCCAGATGCGTGATGAGGCGCAGGTCGGCTTGCATGCGGCGGGCAATGCCGGGACGCCGTATCTTCACCACCACCTCTTGTCCGTCATGCAGGGTGGCGCGATGCACCTGTGCCATGGATGCGGCGGCCAGTGGTTCAGTATCGAACCGGGCAAAGGCCGCCTCGACCGGCTCGCCCAATGCCTCTTCCAAATCTCCGCGCAATTGATCGAAGGATAAGGTCGGGGCATCGCTGTGCAACCGCCCGAATTCCTCGATCCAGTTTTCAGGCAGCAGATCCTGCCGTGTCGCCAATATCTGTCCCAGTTTTACATAGGTCGGCCCTAACGCCTCCAGCGCCTGTCGCGTGCGCGCGGGCAGATCGGACGGTTCGGATCCGCCCACGTTTTTTGCAAGGCCAAGCCGGCCAAGCAGCATATCCAGCCCGTATCGACCCGCCACGGCAGATATTTCGGCAAGGCGCTCGCGATCGCGTGCGGCGACGACAATGGTCTTCAACATGCGCAGTCAACGACGGGGCCGGGTAATTTGTTGCGATCAGGTATCGATCGTCCGGTTCAGGCCGCAACCCTCACCTGATCTCTGCCCCCATGTTTGGCGGCATACATGGCCAGATCGGCATGGTGCAGGCTGGCTTCGATGGGCTGGTCGGGATCGAAGCGGGCAAGGCCGATGCTGGCCGTTGCGCGGCTGATGCGGCCGGACGGGTCGCGAATGCGCAGAGCGCGGATGGCGACCGCCATATGGTCGGCAATGCGGCGAGCTTCTGCTGGCGTGGCCGCACTCAGGCAGACGGCGAATTCCTCGCCGCCAAGGCGCCCGCAAAGATCATCGGCCCGCGCCGTTTCCCGCATTGCGGTCCCTATCGCGCGCAGCACGGCATCGCCGGTCTGATGCCCATGGCTGTCGTTGAAGCGTTTGAAATGATCGACGTTGAGGATCATCACCCACGCCTGTCGTGTCGCATGTCCCAAAGCCTCGGCGCGCTCAAGGAATGTCTGTCTCGCGAACAGACCGGTGAGGGCGTCGCTTTCAGTCGCCTGGCGCAGCACATGAAGCTGCGTTTCCAACTCCATGCGCAGCCGCCGGTTTTCATCGCCCTGTCGTACCAATATCGCCAGAACCGGGCCGCTGATACCACCGGAACAGAATAGTCCGACCAGATAATAGCGGGCGGGAATGAACAGGCCGGGGATCATCGACATCATCCGCATGGCGACCATCGTCGCCACGACGGACAGGATGACAAGGCGGACGGTCTTGATGTGGCTCCCCATGGCCGGGGCGCTTAAGCCATCAAAGTAAACAAGCGCTTGACGTTAAAGCACTTGATTCAATCAAACGGACTGAAAAAGATCAGTCGACCCAATCCAGACCGATGTCGCGATAGATGAAGCGATCCTCTTCCCAGTCTTCCTTGACCTTGACGTGCAGGTAGAGATGGACCTTGCATCCCAGCAAATTGGCTAGTTCGGCGCGCGCTTTTGATCCGATTTCCTTCAGTCGCGCGCCGCCCTTGCCCAGAACGATCGCGCGCTGGGTCGGGCGGGCGACCAGAATTTGCTGATGGATTTCGACGGACCCGTCGTCACGTTCGGTATATTTCTCGGTATCGACCGCCGCTGCATAGGGCAGTTCGGCGTGCAACTGATGATAAAGCTGTTCGCGGGTGATTTCCGCCGCCATCATACGGTCGGTGGCGTCCGACACCTGATCCTCGGGGAAATGCCACGGCCCTTGCGGCATCTTGGCGGCAAAAGCGCTTTTGAGTTCGGGCAACCCGTCGGCGGTCGCGGCGGACACGAAGAACGTCTCATCGAACGCGATCAGCTCGTTCAGCCGCTGGGTATGGATCAGCAGCTTGTCCTTCGCGCAGATGTCGACCTTGTTCAGGATCAGCCATTTGGGTTCGGGCCGCGCCTTGAGCGCTTCGACGATCGGCTCCAGCTTGGGGCCAAGGCCTGCCTTGCCGTCCACGATCAGCGCAATCAGGTCCGCCCCCTGCGCGCCGCCCCATGCGGCCTGCACCATGGCGCGGTCCAGCCGGCGCTTGGGAACGAAGATGCCGGGCGTGTCGAGCAGCACGATCTGCGCTTCGCCTTCGATGGCGACGCCCATGACGCGGGTGCGCGTGGTCTGTGCCTTGGGGCTGGTGATCGCCACCTTCTGCCCCACCAGCGCATTTACCAGCGTCGATTTGCCCGCATTGGGCGCGCCCACAATAGCGACAACCCCACAGCGCTGCCCATCCAACTCGACCGTCAATCTTCACTCCCTGCGTTTCGCGTTCTTCCGCGCCTTACTCGCCTTTGCCCACTATTTACAGCGTCAGTTTGCCCGATAAAGTGAAGCGGCCATGCATCTGTCCCATGATCCTGCCGCGCCGGGCGCGACCACCATCAGCTTCGATGAATTTCTGGCAGTGGATATTCGCATCGGAACGATCCTGTCGGCCGAACCTTTTCCCAAGGCGCGAAAGCCTGCCTATCGCCTGCTGATCGATTTCGGTCCGGCGATTGGCCATCGCAAATCCAGCGCGCAGATCACCGAAAATTACGCGATGAAGGAACTGCCGGGGCGTCAGATCGCCGCCGTCGTGAACTTCCCTCCGCGCCAGATCGGCCCCTTCATGTCCGAAGTGCTGACGCTTGGCTTTGCGGACGAGACGGGCGCCGTCACTCTGTTTTCGCCGGACAAACCGGTTCCCAACGGCTCGCGTCTTTTCTGATCACTCCATAAAAAAAAGGGCGCCGATCTTTTCGACCGGCGCCCTCTCATATTCGGTGACTGAGCGATCAGCGTTCGATGCACATGGCAACGCCCATGCCGCCGCCGATGCACAGTGTCGCAAGGCCTTTCTTCGCGTCGCGCTTGCCCATTTCGTAGAGCAGTGTGGTCAGCACGCGGGCGCCCGATGCGCCGATCGGATGGCCGATGGCGATGGCGCCGCCATTCACATTGACCTTTTCCGGGTCGAAACCCAGTTCCTTGCCCACGGCCAGCGCCTGCGCGGCAAAGGCTTCGTTCGCTTCGATGAGGTCGAGGTCTCCGACCGACCAGCCTGCCTTGGCCAGCGCCTTGCGGCTGGCCGGGGCCGGGCCGATGCCCATGATCGACGGATCGACGCCGCAAGTGGCGAAGCCCGCAATCCGGCCCAGCACGGTCGCACCGCGCTTGGCGGCATCATCGGCGCTCATCAGCACCAGTGCCGCCGCGCCGTCGTTCAGGCCGCTGGCATTGGCGGCCGTGACGGTGCCATCTTTCTTGAATGCGGGCTTCAGCTTTTCCATCGCCTCGATCGTGGCGCCGTCGCGAATATATTCGTCGGTATCGACGATGGTGTCGCCCTTGCGCCCCTTCACCGTGACGGCGGCGATTTCGTCCGCGAACCGGCCCGACGCGCGGGCGGCCGATGCCTTATTCTGGCTCCCCACGGCAAAAGCGTCCTGTTCTTCGCGGGTGATCTGATATTTCTCGGCCAGATTTTCGGCGGTGATGCCCATATGATAGGCGTTGAACGCATCGGTCAGCCCGTCGACGATCATCGTGTCGACCAAGCTCAGATTGCCCATCTTCTGCCCAGCACGCAGGAACTGCGCATGAGGGGCAAGCGACATATTCTCCTGCCCGCCGGCGACCATGATGCTGGCGTCGCCATTGGCAATCGCCTGCGCCGCCAGAGCCACGGCGCGCAGGCCCGACCCGCAAACCTGGTTGATGGCGAATGCCGTCCGGTCGACCGGAATGCCTGCACCCACGGCCGCCTGTCGCGCCGGGTTCTGACCCAGTCCGGCAGTCAGCACATGGCCCAATATCACTTCATCCACTTCGTCCGCCGACACGCCCGCCTGCTCCAGTGCGGCGATGATGGCGGTCTGGCCCAGAACATGGGCTGGCGTAGCGGCATAGGCACCCAGAAAGCTGCCGACGGGCGTACGCTTGGCGGCAGTAATGACGATGTCTGACAAAGTCTTATCCTCTATGCTGGTGGATGTTCTATTTCGCAGGCGCACATAGCATCATCCGCCATGGGTGGAAACCCAATCGGACAGCCGATGCCACAGCAATTCGGGCGCCCGGCCACTTACGATCATGCCCACATGCCCCAAGGATAATATCTCCCGATCGCGCAGCAACGGCGCTGCGGCAGCCGGCACGATACGGTCGGTGGCCGACGCGATCGACAATGACGGGCAGTCCATTCGCTCCGGCCGCATGGCGATGCCATCCACCATCCATGCCCCCCGCCCGGTGACGTTGCCCGCATAAAGATTGTCGAACAGGTCTACACCGGCGGCATAAGTGAGCGGCGGTCCGCCATTGGCCCAATCCTCCACCGCCATAAAGGCGCGCTCGGCATCCGATCCTGCCTCCATATCGGCAAAGGCTGCATATTTGGCGATCGTGCGCGCGGGGTCCATCGCCCAGAAGCCCGACTGCAACACCTCCATAGGAACATAGCCCAAACGTTCGCACAGCGGCTTCGCCCGCGTCCACAGCGCCGCGATTTCTGCGCGTGCCTCATCGGGATAGCCGTTAAAATCCCATGGTGTTGCGATAGTCGCAACCGCTGCAACATTGCGCAGCATGGAAGCCGCCAGCGCCAATGTGCCGCCCAGGCAATAGCCCACCAATATCGGTCGGCGGGGCAGCGCTTCCAGCATCGGCAATAATCGCTGCGTCACATGACCACCCAGGTCCATCGCCGCATCGTTCGAAGATGGCGACCCCCAGTCGACCAGAAAGGCGTCATGCCCTGCTGCGGCCATATGGCGCAGCAGGGATCGCCCCTGCGACAGGTCCAGCACCTGCGGCGGGTTGATCAGCGAAGGCAGAAACACCACGGGAGCGCGCCCGTTATCAACGCCATACCGCAGCAAACGCGCATTGCCCGCACGGGCGAAGCGGGGCGCGGCCGGCGGCGGGGCAGGGCGAACGGCTTCCTGATAGCGGCGCAACCCGGCAAAGGCTCGCTGACGCAACGTCGGATCATTCTGCGTTTCGCGCCATAAAATATTGAGAAAAAGGGGCAAAGGGCGCGGGCCATGTTGCGACGCGGCATCGCCTTGTGCTATCGCAGCAGATGCAGGTGTGGGAGAGGAATCCATGACCAAAAAGACGGTGAACGAATCCGAACCAGTCGTCATCAAGAAATATGCGAACAGACGACTCTATAATACCGAAACGTCCAGCTACATCACGCTCGATCTGCTGTCGCAGATGACGCGCGAAGGACGTGAATTCGTGGTGGTCGATGCCAAGACGGGCGAAGACATCACGCATAATGTTTTGACCCAGATCATCATGGAAGAAGAACAGCGCGGCAAGAATATGCTGCCGGTCAACTTCCTGCGTCAGCTTATCTCCATGTATGGCGATTCCATGCAATCGATGGTGCCGCAATATCTGGAGGCATCGATGGATGCCTTCCGCAAGAACCAGCAGCAGTTTCAGGAAGCAATGAAGGGCGCGTTCGGTGGCGGTCCGCTCGCCGAAATCGCCAAACGCAACATGCAGATGTTCGAAGCGGCAGCCACCGCCTTCGGCAACGGCGTCCCCGGTATGCCAACGATGCCGGGAATGCCCGGCGCGCCCGCTTCTGAAGGCAGCAAGGATGAAGAGATTAGCGACCTGAAGGCGCAGCTTGCCGCCCTCAACGCAAAGATCGACAAGCTGGGCTGACCTTTCATGGCAAAGGCTGATCGGCTAGAGCGTCTCGATATACGCCGCGAAGAATTGGAGGCGGAATATCGGGACGCGCTGATCGCCGCGTTGCAGGTGACAGTGGCTGGCCGCTGGGGGCTGTTCGGCCATCAGAAGGACAAGGCCGCACAGGCCCGAACTGCCCCCGTCATCGCCGACCTCGAAGAACGCGCAGACGAAATCGACACCATGCGTGACACGCTGGGCCTGGAACCATTCCCCCTCCATCGGGAATTCATGGCCGACCGTGGCCCGGCGGCATCCGACGCCGTGGGCGAACCGAAACAGGCAAAAGCGTGGCTGGAACGGCTGGGCGTCGAGGCGGTCTAGGTTTGGATCGGTTGCGGCCGGGTTGAATGGATTGCGGAAGGTCCGTTTTGTGTCGTCATCCCCGCGACCCGGAGAGCGGTGATAACCAATGCGGGGATATATATCTCCAGTTTGGTGCCGAATGTAAGGTCAGGAGATGGATTCCCGCCTTTGCGGGGATGGCCACAAGCGGTGGGCAGCAGTCATTCAAACCTTGTCATGCTGAACTTGTTTCAGCATCCATCCAGCGGCCCAATCCATTGCTCAATCTGGATGAATGGATCCTGAAACAAGTTCAGGATGACGCCCCTCTCAATAGCTAACTATTGCTCGTCACACCCCGTCCGCTTTTCTTCCCGAAACCGGAGGTCGGCTGATGACCATTCTCTCGAAGCTCCCCTCCCAAAGTCTCCGCTACCAATGTAGGATATTTTCTGATCCATCCTTGTAGATGAACCCCGTCCTCCCATCCGCTCTGGCAACAGTCGCACCCGCGGTCGATCCCGCCGCTTATACGGCGCATAAATGGCGCGTTACAGATCGGACACCCTTGCCGGCCTGCGCATTTGCGACGCGGGTGTGAAGCGTCCATGGCGCGCGGGTGGCGCGTCGCGGAGGCATTTCCGGTACTTTACCGGCGCATTCCCCGAAAACAGCTATTCCACTGTGAACTTCTCAGGTCGCCCTACCGCCCGTCGCGTCGCCGTCGCTCCCGAAAGCCATCGCCATCCGTCAGGGGGTCGACAGATGAGGGCCATCTCGCCTATGGCGCGCCTTTCTTTCTTCCGCTCTTTAGCCAAGGCCGACCGTCCGTGAAGCACGCTCTCTCCGTCACCCGCGAAAAGGATTTTTCCGCCTGGTATCAGGCCGTCATTTCGGAGGCCGACATGGCCGAGGAAAGCGGCGTGCGCGGCTGTATGGTCATCCGCCCATGGGGCTATGGCATCTGGGAACGGATGCAGAAGCTGCTGGACGAACAGATCAAGGCGACGGGCCATGAAAATTGCTATTTCCCGCTTTTCATCCCGCTGTCCTATTTCGAAAAGGAAGCCGAGCATGTCGACGGCTTTGCCAAGGAAATGGCGGTCGTCACCCATCATCGCCTGATCCAGAAGGACGGCAAGATGGTGCCGGATCCCGAGGCAAAGCTGGAAGAGCCGCTGGTCGTGCGCCCGACGTCGGAAACGGTGATCGGCGCGGCATTCAGCCGCTGGGTGCAGAGCTGGCGCGACCTGCCTGTGCTGATCAACCAGTGGGCCAATGTCGTCCGCTGGGAAATGCGGACGCGCATGTTCCTGCGCACCGCCGAATTCCTGTGGCAGGAAGGGCATACCGCCCACGCCACCGTCGATGAGGCGATGGATGAAACGCTCAAAATGCTGGAAGTCTATCGCGCCTTTGCCGAGGATTGCGTTGGCTTGCCGGTGATCGCCGGTGAAAAGCCCGAAAATGAACGCTTCCCCGGTGCCGTCGCGACCTATTCGATCGAAGCGATGATGCAGGATGGCAAGGCTTTGCAGGCAGGCACCTCGCATTTCCTGGGCACCACCTTCTCCAGTGCGCAGAATATCCGCTTTCAGAATGCCGAGGGTCAGCAGGAACTGGCCCAGACGACAAGTTGGGGCGTGTCGACCCGCATGATCGGCGGTCTCATCATGGTCCATGGCGATGATGACGGCCTGCGCGTGCCGCCGCGCGTCGCCCCTTATCAGATCGTCGTTGTGCCGATGCTGCGCGACACGGATGAGGATGCGGCGATCCTCGATTATTGCAACGAACTGGTCGCCTCGCTCAACGAACTCGACGCTTTCCGCGAGCCGGTTCGTGCGCTGCTCGACCGGCGCCCGGCCAAGGCCGCGAACAAGCGCTGGGGTTGGGTTAAGAAGGGCGCGCCTATCGTGATCGAGGTCGGCGGCCGCGATGTCGCGGGCGGCAATGTGTCGGTCATTCGCCGCGACCGCCTCTATCGCGAAGATGGCAAGCTCGACAGCCAGATCGTCGCCAAGGGAGATTTCGTCGCCGAAGCCGTCACCACCTTGCAGGATATTCAGGCATCGCTCTTCGCCGATGCGAAGGCGCGGCTGGATGGCAGCATCGACACGTCGATCGGCGATATCGACGCGCTCAAGGCCTATTTCAATGCCAGCGCCAAGCCCGGCTGGGCGCTGGTGCAATGGGCCAAGCCGACCGGCGCCGCACTGGAAAAAGTGGTCCAGTGGCTCAAGGGTGAAAAACTGACCCTGCGCAACGTGCCACTGAACGCCGCTGTCGCCAACGGCACCTGTATCTTCACCGGCGAACCCGCCGTCGAACGGGTACTGGTCGGCCGCAGCTACTGATCCTGTCGCTCCCCTTCCTTAGCGGGGAGGGGAGCGATGATCGGCAGCTTTACTTCACACCAAGCTGGTCCAGCGCAAAGGCCAGATATTCGGCCTGATCGCGATAGCGGCGGAACCGGCCCGACTTGCCGCCATGCCCCGCCTCCATATTGACGCGGAAAACCAGCGGGTTTTTGTCGGTCTTGGTCGCACGCAATTTGGCGACCCACTTGGCCGGCTCCCAATATTGCACCTGACTGTCCCACAGGCCGGTGCCGACGAACAGGCTGGGATAGACCTTCGCCTCGACATGGTCATAGGGCGAATAGGCCAGCATGACGTCATACCATTTCTTCTGTTCCGGGTTGCCCCATTCGTCATATTCGCCGGTGGTCAGCGGGATGCTGGGGTCCAGCATGGTCGTCACCACATCGACGAACGGCACCTGCGCGACGATCGCCTTATAATCCTGCGGCGCCATATTGGCGACGCCACCCATCAATAGTCCGCCGGCGCTGCCGCCCTCCGCTGCCACCCGATCCTTGGCGGCATAGCCCTGGCTCACCAGATAACGGGTGACGTCGATAAAGTCGGTGAAGCTGTTCATCTTGTTCAGCAGATGGCCGTCATCATACCATTTACGACCCATCTCCTGCCCGCCGCGAATATGCGCAATGGCATAGACCACGCCCCGGTCGAGCAGGCTGGGCAGAGTGGGACGGAATGTCGGATCGGTGGAAAAGCCATAGCTGCCATAGGCATATTGATAGAGGGCCGCGCTGCCGTCCTTTTTGAATCCCTTGGCATAGATGATCGACACCGGAACCTTCGTCCCGTCCCGCGCGGTCGCCCACAGGCGTTCGGTTACATATTTGCCGGGGTCATATCCCTTGACCTCCTGTACTTTCAGTACGCGACGCTCTCCGGTGACGGTATTAACTTCATAGGTGGTTTCGGGCGTGCGCAGACTGTCATAGGTATAGCGCACCCAGGGCGTGTCGCTTTCAGCATTGACGTCCAGCGTCATCGCATAGGCCGGTTCGTCCGCCTCCACGAAACTGCTTTCACCCACCTTTGTCAGCAGGCGAAGGCGCTTGTTGCCGTCGGACCGCTCCTCAATCGCGAGGAAGTGATCGAAAGGCTGAAAATTCTCGATAAAGATATTCGCGCTGGTCGGCACAATATCTTTCCACACAGCCCGGCCTTGCGCGGCGTCCGTGTCCGATACCGTCATCAGCCGATAATTGGGCGCCTGCCAGTTGGTGCGGATGGTCCACTGACCCCCAACATTGTCGCTACTATACAGAAAGTCCCGTTCCCGCGGCGCGAGCGGGGTGAAGGTCACGGGATTGGCGCTGGGCGCGCACCGTTCTTCGCTGCTGACGGTAGAAGTGAGAACGATACAGATGAACTTGTCTGAGGTCGTTTTCTTAAGGCTCATGTAGAAGGTGTCATCCTTCTCTTCATAGAGCAGCCGGTCCGCACTTGCGGGCGTGCCCAGTATATGCGCCTTCACCCGTTTGCCGAGCAATGTGGTGGGATCTTTTTCCACATAGAGAATGGTCTTGTTATCGTTCGCCCAGGCAAATCCCGGCTCGGCATCCGTGATGGCGTCGGGCAGCAAGTCCCCGGTCGCCATATTCTTTACATGGATCACATATTGGCGCCGTCCGACGCTATCCTCGGCATAGGCGAGCAGCTTGTCGTCGGGGCTGACTTCCCGGCCGCTGATCGCGAAATAGCCCTTGCCTGCGCCCATCTTGGGTTCATCGAGCAAAATCTGCTCGGGCGCATCCATGCTGCCTTTGCGCCGTGCGACGATGGGATAGTCTCCGCCCGTCTCGAACCGGCTGTAATAATAATATCCTTTTTTGGAATAGGGGACGCTGCTGTCATCCTGCTTGATGCGGGCTGTGATCTCTCCGTACAGAGCGTCCTGCAATGGCTTGGTGGGCGCAAGCATGGCGTCGGCATATGCATTTTCTGCCGCCAGATAGGCGAGCATTTCCGGGTCTGTACGGCTGTCGTCGCGTAACCAGTAATAGGGATCTTGCCGGGTCGCGCCAAATGGCGCCTTTACGGAATGCGGCTTCTTTGCCGCGACAGGCGCAATGGGCGCCTGCTGCGCCTGCGCCACAATGCTGGCACCCAGGCTGAAGCCCGCCAGCAGCCAGGCCGATATGCTTTTCATGTCCCGCTATACTCCCCGACGATTCGACGTTGGGAGCAATCTGCATGGCTTGAGATGCAAAGGGGAGAGGGCGTTTACCCGATCCCGCCGAAACATCACAGAAAGGATGTTCCGGCGGGTCGTTTGTCAGTTACAGGACATATTTGCTGAGGTCAGTGTCATGGGCCACGGCCGACAACTGCTTGTCGACATAGGCCTGATCGATCACCAGCGTTTCACCGCGACGATCCTCTGCTTCAAAGCTCACATCCTCCAGCAGCTTTTCCATGACCGTCTGAAGGCGACGGGCGCCGATATTCTCGACTTCGCCGTTCACTTCTGCCGCGATCTTGGCCACAGCTCGGATACCTTCGGGCGTCAGGTCGATCGTCACCTCTTCCGTCGCCAGCAGGGCGCGATATTGCGCAACGAGGCTGGCCTTGGTGTCGGACAGGATCGCTACGAAATCCTCTTCCGTCAGCGCCTTCAACTCTACCCGGATAGGCAAACGTCCCTGTAGTTCGGGCAGCAGGTCGCTGGGCTTGGCAACATGGAAAGCACCCGACGCGATAAACAGGATATGATCGGTCTTGAGCGGGCCATATTTGGTCGAAACGGTCGTACCCTCGATCAGGGGCAGCAAGTCGCGCTGCACGCCTTCACGGCTCACCGAACCACCGCGCACGTCGCTGACGGCGATCTTGTCGATTTCGTCGAGGAACACGATGCCATTCTGTTCCGCACTGGTGATGGCGACGCGGGCGACGTCATCCTGATCCAGCCGCTTGTCCTGTTCTTCCTCGACCAGCTTGTCCCATGCTTCGGCAACCCGCATCTTGCGACGCTTCTTCTGTTGCTGGCCAAACGCCTTTGACATCATGTCGGACAGGTTGATCATGCCGACCTGCCCACCCATGCCGGGAATTTCCATCGGCATGGAGGGGCTGTCTGCAACCTCCACTTCGACTTCCACATCGTTCATCTGATCGGCTTCGATCTTCTGGCGGAAGGACAAGCGCGTCGCCTCGCTCGCTTCCTTGCCGGTCAGCGCATCGAGCAGACGGGCCATGGCGGCTTCGGACGCGGCCTCACGCACGGCTTCACGACGGCGGTCCTTTTCCAGACGCACAGCCTCTTCCACCAGATCGCGGACGATCTGTTCGACGTCGCGACCGACATAGCCGACCTCGGTGAATTTGGTCGCTTCGACCTTGACGAAAGGCGCGTCGGCCAGCTTGGCGAGGCGACGGCTGATCTCCGTCTTGCCGCAACCCGTCGGCCCGATCATCAGGATATTCTTGGGCGTCACCTCGTCACGCAGATCTGCGGGCAGGTGCTGACGGCGCCAGCGGTTGCGCAAAGCGACGGCGACGGCGCGTTTGGCGTCATGCTGCCCGATGATATGCGCGTCCAGCGCGGCGACGATGGCTTTGGGGGTCAGATTGTCGTTCATGATCTTTTCTTGAAATCTCAGTTGGCGCTGTCGAGCGTTTCGATGGTGAGCTGGTCATTGGTGTAGACACAGATGTCGGCAGCCACGGCCATCGCCTTGCGGGCCAGGGTTTCGGCATCCTGTTCATAATCCACCAGCGCACGAGCAGCCGCGAGAGCAAAATTGCCGCCCGAACCGATCGCAGCAACGCCACCAAGCGGCTCCAGCACATCGCCATTGCCGGTCAGGATCAGCGTCACATCTTTGTCCGCGACAATCATCATGGCTTCCAGATTGCGCAAATATTTGTCGGTACGCCAATCCTTTGCCAACTCCACGGCAGCTCGCATCAATTGGCCATTATGGCGTTCCAGCTTGGCTTCAAGGCGTTCGAACAGCGTGAATGCGTCGGCCGTAGCACCGGCGAAGCCACCGATGACGGAGCCATCGTGCAGGCGACGGACCTTGCGGGCGTTGGGTTTCATCACGGTCTGCCCCATGGAAACCTGACCGTCGCCGGCGACGACGACCTTTCCATTTTTGCGGGCGGACATGATGGTGGTGCCATGCCAGACGGGCATGGCCGAAGAGCTGCGTTGGTCGTTCATGGCCGGCATATGGTACGCATGACCGGCACGTACAAGTCACGGGATCACAACAGACGAAGCGTTGCATTCCAGCGACGATTTCCTTAAAAATTGTTAAGGAACCAAAGTCGGTCGATTGACATTGTGCATCGCAACAACAATCATGTGACAACGGTTCGACACGGAGGTCTTCTATGTCTCTTAAGGCCATGGCTCAGGAAAAGGTCGAACGCGCGGGCATTTCCAACTATAGCTTCGATCATGACATTTTGGTCATGTGTGGCGTTCGATACAGCCTTGAAGCCTGCGAATGCGGCGAACCTGATTGCGATGGCGTGCGCTTGCGCAAAAACGCCACCGCTATTGGCCGCGTCCTTCAGTAAGGCGCTGTCTGCCTGATCATTAGTGCATGGCGTCCTTGCCGGCGCGTCCGACCGATTCGATATCGCGGCCGACGCCCTGCACCGTGTTGCAAGCTGCCAGTGACGACAGAAGCAGGCCGCCAATCAACAGGGCAGTAATATGACGCATGAACCACGATCCTCATTTTGGAATATGGTTTATGCTATAGAATGGAATGATCGCGCCGGAAACGGATTTTGAATGTCGGTCCACAAAGCCTGCTTGACAGCGCGCGCCGCCGATGCCAATGGCCGCCTCCTCCTTTCAGGGGGCGCGTAGCTCAGCGGTAGAGCACACCCTTCACACGGGTGGGGTCACAGGTTCAATCCCTGTCGCGCCCACCATGACCTCAGCGTCATGGCAGGACAGATTATGTCCCGGCATTGATCTTTTCTTTTCCTTCGGTAAGCCTGCGCTGCATGATGCGGCGTCCTGTGCGCCGGCTCGATAAAGGAAGACCATGCCTGCCTATCTGAAAGGTGGCGTAGCCCTCGGCGCGCTGCTCCTGATGCCGTTCATCTCCGCCTATGCGCAGGATAAAGCACCGCGCAAACTCACGCTTGAGCGCGTATTCGCCAGCCCTGATCTCGCCGGGCCGCAACCGCGCGGCCTTCAATTGTCGCCCGATGGTTCCCTCGTCACCCTGCTGAAGCCCCGCGCGGATGAGAAGGAACGTCTCGACCTGTGGGCCATCGACAGTCGCACCGGGGCGCAACGCATGCTGGTCGATTCGAAGAAGACCGGCAGCGGCGCGGAGTTGAGCGAAGCGGAAAAGATGCAGCGCGAGCGGGATCGCTCGGTTGCGGGCAGCACCGGCATCACGGGTTATGACTGGTCCCCCGACGGCAAATCCATCCTCGTGCCCGTGGATGGCGACCTGTATCTGGCTAAGCTGGATGGCACAGTGACCCGACTGACCGATACACCGGAAGGCGAACTCAACGGCGTCGTCAGTCCCAAAGGGGGCTTCGTCTCCTTCGTGCGGGACGGCAATTTGTTCGTTCAGCCCATCGGCGGCAAGGAAACACAGGTGACGCAGGGCGCCAGCGACACCGTCAATTGGGGCGTTGCGGAATTTGTGGCGCAGGAAGAAATGGACCGTCGCACCGGCTATTGGTGGTCGCCCGACGATGCGCGCATCGCCGTCGCCCGTGTCGATGAAGGTCCGGTCGGCATAGTCACCCGCACCGCCATCGGCGGCGAAGGCACAAAGGTCTATCAACAGCGTTATCCCGCCGCCGGTACGCCGAATGCCATCGTCGATCTCTATGTGATGAAGCCCGACGGTTCTGGTCAGGTCAGGATCGACCTTGGTGGGGACAAGGACATTTACCTTGCCCGTGTGGACTGGTCGAAGGATGGCAAGACACTCTATGTCCAGCGTGAGAGCCGTGATCAAAAGCGGCTGGACCTGCTGGCGATCGACCCTGATACCGGAAAGGCGCGCATCGCACTGACGGAGACGGCAAAAAGCTGGATCAATCTCAGCAACAATTTCCGCCCGCTCAAGGACGGTAGCTTCCTGTGGTGGTCGGAAAAAACGGGCCATGGTCATCTCTACCGCATCCGCGGCAGCCAGTGGACACCCCTTACGAGCGGGGATTGGGATGTCCGCGATGTAGAAGGCGTGGATGAAGCGAAGGGCTTGGTATATTTTACCGGCAATCGTGAAACGCCGCTGGAACAACAGCTATATGTGGCGCCACTGGGCAAAAGCGGTCCTGCAAAGCCGCTGCTGGACAAGGGATGGTGGAACGACGCGGTCATGGATGGCGCGGCGAACCGCATCGTCGTTACCCGTCAGAATAGCGATCAGCCCAAACAACTCTATCTGGCTGATACCAGCGGCAAACGCCTGCAATGGCTATCGGAAAATGCCCTGACAGGCGACCATCCCTACGCCCCCTATGTGGCAAGCCATGTCAAAACGACCTTTGGCAGTATCAAGGCAGCGGACGGCTCCATCCTTTACACAAAGATCATGACTCCGCCCATGGAGGCGGGGAAGCGCTATCCCGTGTTCATGATCCATTATGGCGGGCCGGGCGCTGGACGGCAGGTGACGAACACATGGAGCGGCGCGCTTAATCAGTATCTGGTGGATCGGGGATGGATCGTCTTTTCGATCGACAATCGCGGCACGCCGGATCGCGGGAAAGCATTTGAGGATCAGCTTTATCGGGCCATGGGTACGGTTGAGGTTGAGGATCAACTGGCCGGCGTCGATTGGCTCAAGGCGCAGCCCTTTGTCGATCCTGCACGCATTACAACCTATGGCTGGTCCTATGGCGGCTATATGTCCCTTAAATTGCTGGAAAAGGCGCCGGGCGTCTTTGCTGCTGCCATTGCCGGTGCGCCGGTCACGAAATGGGAACTCTATGACACCCATTATACCGAACGGTATCTGGGTCAGCCACATGATACGCCCAGCGCTTATCCTTCGTCCGACGCCATCGCGGAAGCAACGAAAATCACCGATCCTCTGTTGCTGATCCACGGCATGTCGGATGATAATGTCGTGTTCGACAATGCCACCGCATTCATGTCGACCATGCAGCGCGGGGCCATGCCATTTGAAATGATGGCCTACCCGGGCCAAACTCATCGCGTCGGCGGACCGGGAATCAGCGTCCATCTGTGGCAGACGATCGAGAATTTCCTCGATCGGCGGAAGGTGGCGCCTACGCCATGACGCCTGTGTTGGGGCCGCATCATATTGCGTTGTTGCAGCGCGCCCTGGGTGCGCTGCAATCGGGGCAGGCGGCTCTGGCAGAACGAATGGTGCGCGATCTGGGCGATCCCGCGCGGCAGCATCCAGACGCGCTCTATATTTTCGCGTCTGCGCGCGCGGGGCAGGGTGACAAGGCGGGCGCTCGCGCTGGCTATGAAGCTGCGTTGCGTGTCGCCGGCACCAATCCGCAACTATGGAATGCCTATGGCAATCACCTGCACGACATGGGTCTGGCCATGGACGGCATGCGAGCGCTTCAGCGCGCCGTATCCTTGCAACCGGCCTATGGCGAAGGCTGGATCAATCTTGCCATCGTAGCGATAGACGCGGGGGATTTCGGTGTCGCCGACGATGCGCTGAACCGGGCTGCACGTCTCATGCCGCCACGTCACCCGCGACTGTCGAGCGTGCGCGGCGCGCTGGATAGCGCCCGTGGTCGATATGAAGAGGCCGCAGTGGCCTATCGTGATGTTCTGATCCAGACACCCGATGATCTGCGCGCACGGCACAATCTGGCAACTGCCCTGCGATCGGCCGACCGGCCGGTCGAAGCATTGGATATCATTGATGGCGCCATCGCCGTCGGTCTTACCGCACCGCAATCCTTGACGCTGCGCGCGCATCTCTTGGCTGAGTTGGGACGTTTCGATGAGGCCGTGATCCAATATCGCGCGGTGCTGGATCTGCACCCCGACTGTCTCGACGCGCAAGACACCTATGCCCGCCTCCTGCCGCAAATCGGACGACAGGATGAGGCGATGGACGCCTATGATCGGGCGCTCGTTCAGCACCCCACCCATATGCCGCTATTGTTATCGGCGATCACCGTGGCGAAGGATTTGCGCCAACCCGAGCGTGCGCTCGGGCTGCTGGACCGTGCCGCCAGCCTGATCTCTGACCAGGAGGAACTGGCGGTAGCGAGAATGCAGGCGCTCGATATGGCGGGGCGATCGGGCGAAGCGATCGATATGGGCCTTCGCTTGGCTGAAACCGATTCCGTTCGTCCGGGGCTTCAGGTCCAACTTGCGCAGATGCTGCTGGCATCGGGCGACGTAGTACGCGCCGAACATCATGCGACAACGGCAACGCGGCAGCGGCCTTTCGATCAGAAGGCATGGGCGCTGCTGACCGTCATCTGGCGACTATTGAATGACGAGCGCGAACACTGGCTGGCGGGCTATGACCGCATCGTCACCACTCTCGACATCGGCACACCACCCGGCTGGAGCGATCAGGCCAGCTTTCTTGCCGATCTGCGCACGACCCTGGACGAACTTCATGTCACAACAGCGCATCCGGCTGACCAGACGCTGCGTGGTGGTACGCAGACGCGGGGTGAACTGTTCGACCGACGGCAGCGCCCGGCCATCATGGCGTTGCAGCAGCAATTGAAATTATGTGTCGAAGACAGCCTGTCTTCTTTGCCGCGAGAGGCGGATCATCCCTTTCTATCTCGCCGTACCGATCACATCCGCTTCGCTGGCGCATGGTCGGTACGACTGCACGCCAGCGGCCATCATGTGCAACATTATCATCCGCAAGGCTGGCTCAGTTCTGCCTTCTACGTCGCATTGCCCGACACCGTAGGACTGGAGGCGAAAGACCATGCCGGATCGCTGTTGCTCGGATGCCCGGAGGATGCGCTGGGCCTTCCCGACCTTGAACCGCGTCGTATCATTCGCCCTCAGCCGGGCCGGCTGGCGCTTTTCCCCTCTTATGTCTGGCATGGCACCGCACCTTTCGCTGGAGAGCAGCCGCGACTGACTGTCGCGTTCGACGCACTACCAGCATGAAAATCGCTGATTGTTTCATTTTGTCGGTCGATTGGCCACAAATTGCGGCAGGCATAGCGTCCTGGCATGTTTGGGAATAGCGCCGTTGCTTTGTCGCCTACACAAAGAATCTGCCACTGTCTGAGCAAGAAAATTGCGCTGACGGATCGATTTGAGGGCGGTCAAGTCCTTCTTTCTGGACAAATGCCGCAGCATCGCTATGGCGCCCACTCCGCAATCATGCGTTGAAGTGGAGTCTTTTGTCATGGGTTACAAGGTCGTCGTCGTGGGTGCCACCGGTAATGTGGGCCGCGAGATGCTGACCATTCTCGCCGAACGCGAGTTCCCTATTGACGAGATCGCGGCGGTTGCATCGCCCCGGTCGCAGGGCACCGATATTGAATTCGGTGACACCGGCAAGACACTGAAATGCAAAAACATCGAACATTTCGACTTCACCGGATGGGACATCGCCCTGTTCGCTGCCGGGTCCGGCCCGACTGCCGAATATGCGCCCAAGGCGGCTGCGGCCGGCTGCATCGTGATCGACAATTCGTCGCTTTATCGCATGGACCCGGATGTCCCGTTGATCGTGCCCGAAGTGAACCCGGATGCCATCGACGGCTATACGAAGAAGAATATCATCGCCAACCCCAATTGCTCGACCGCGCAGATGGTCGTGGCGCTCAAGCCATTGCATGACGCCGCGAAGATCAAGCGCGTGGTCGTGTCGACATACCAGTCGGTGTCCGGCGCGGGTAAGGCGGGGATGGACGAGCTGTTCGAACAGTCGCGCAACATCTTTGTCGGCGATCCGGCCGAGCCGAAGAAGTTCACCAAGCAGATCGCCTTCAACGTGATCCCGCACATCGACGTGTTCCTGGACGATGGTTCGACCAAGGAAGAATGGAAGATGGTGGCCGAAACCAAGAAGATCCTGGATCCCAAGGTGAAGGTGACGGCAACCTGCGTGCGCGTGCCTGTCTTCGTCGGCCACTCGGAATCGATCAATATCGAATTCGAAAACGAGATTTCGGCGCAGGAAGCGCAGGACATTCTGCGTGAAGCGCCAGGCATCATGCTCGTCGATAAGCGTGAGGACGGCGGATACATCACGCCGATCGAATGCGTAGGGGACTTCGCGACCTTCATCAGCCGCGTGCGCGAGGATTCGACCATCGAAAATGGCCTGAACCTGTGGTGCGTGAGCGATAACCTGCGTAAGGGGGCCGCTCTCAACGCGGTGCAGATCGCCGAACTGCTGGGCCGCCGCCACCTTAAAAAGGGCTGATCGCCCGATGATCTCCGGCGCTGGAGCAATGTGGAAGGCTCTTCCGCACGCACAGCGCCGGATGATGCTGTCGCTGCTGGCCGCAATCGGCCTTGCCAATGTGGCCCAGCCCTTTCCCGATCTCGCGCCGCTCCAGCATGGGCCGACGGTCGCGCTGATCCTGGTCGCGCCGTGGGTCTTGCGGCGATGGCCGCTTTCCAATTCCGCTGTCGGCTGTATCTGGTTGTTCCTGCTGCTCCATACCTTTGGAGCGCGGTGGATTTACAGCTATGTGCCCTATGATGACTGGGCGCGGGCCGTCACCGGCCATGATATTTCTGGCCTCTTCGGCACGACACGCAACGCCTATGACCGGCTGGTGCATTTTGCCTTTGGCACTCTGCTGACTTTGCCGGTTGCGGAAATCGGGCGGCGGCATGGCGGGCTGTCATGGGGATGGAGCCTGAGTTTCGCTTTTGCTGCCATTGGTCTGGGCAGCGCCATTTATGAAATCTTCGAATGGGTGCTGACGGTGATCGCAGCGGGTGAGACGGCGGACTATTATAATGGCCAGCAGGGCGATGTGTGGGACGCGCAGAAGGACATGGCCGCTGCGCAGGTCGGCGCGACCATCGCCGTCATCGCGCTCTTGCGTCGCCGGGGTTGAGGCCATATCGGCAGGGCAAGCCAGCCCATAAGGAATTGCCCCGATGACCGACCTTCCTATCGAACGCCATGACATTGAGGGGCGGGACGGGTTACCAATCGCGGTGCATGTGGTGGGTGAGGGGCGTGACCTGGTCCTGATCCATGGCTATTTCTCCAACGCCTGGACCAATTGGGTGCGATATGGTCACGCGGCAAAGCTGGTGGAGGCCGGGTTTCGCCTGATCCTTCCCGACCTGCGTGGCCATGGCGAAAGCGCCAAGCCCCATGATGCGTCGGCCTATCCTCCCGATGCGCTGACTGACGACAATCTGGCCGTGATCGAACAAATGGGGCTGACCGACTATGATCTGGGCGGCTATTCTCTGGGCGCACGGACGACGGTCCGGATGCTGGCACGGGGGGCGACGCCGCTCCGCGTCATCCTGTCGGGCATGGGATTGCGGGGATTGACCAAGACCCTCGACAAGGGTGGCTATTACAAGAAAGTGCTGACCAATTTAGGCACGTTCGAGCGTGGCACCTCGGAATGGATGACGGAGGCCTTCCTCAAGACCACCAAGGGCGATCCCGTTGCCATGCTGAACATCCTCAACACCTTTGTTGATACGCCGGAGGAGCAGATTCGCGCCATCCAGCAACCGACCGAGGTTATCTGCGGCGCGGATGATCAGGATAACGGCATAGCGCAGGAACTGGTCGATGCGCTGCCCAATGGCCGTTATGTGGAAATTCCCGGCAATCATATGAATGCCGTCACGCGCAAGGAGTTGGGGCAGGCGATCGTCGATTTCCTGACCGCTTGACTGTATCGCCTCGGCAAGTCACCTTCCCCGGCATAGAAATGCAGGGGAATTTTCATGAAGATCGCCATATCGCTCGCCGCGCTTGCGGCTGCGCTTGTTTCGGTGCCTGTGCTTGCACAACAGGCCCAGCCAACGGCGGCTGAAGCTGACGCTTTCCTGGCGAAAGCGGAAAAGGAGATGTTCGATCATTCGGTAGTCGCTGCTCGGGCCGACTGGTTGAATGCCACGCATATCAGCGAAGACAGCGACGCATTGGCCGCCTATTTCGGCGCCATCCGCACGACGATGAGCGTCGATTATGCGCTTGAGTCGGCCAAATATGCAACGGCGCCGGGCCTTACCCCGGAAACGAAGCGCCGCCTCGATATGCTGCGTACCGCGCTCACCTTGCCCGCTCCCACCACGCCGGGCGCCGCGCAGCAACTCAACGATCTTTCGACCCGGCTCCAGTCGGCCTATGGCAAGGGCAAGGGAACTCTGCATGGCCAGCCGATCAACGGCAGCGACATCGAAGAGAAGATGGGAACCAGCCGCAACCCCGAAGAACTCAAGGAAATGTGGGTCAGCTGGCACGACAATGTCGGAGCGCCTATGCGCGGCGACTATACTAAACTGGTTGGCATCGCCAATGCCGGGGCAAAGGAACTGGGCTTCGCCGATACGGGCGCAATGTGGCGTTCCAAATATGACATGCCGGCCGATGATTTTGCCAGGTTGACGGATAAAATCTGGGCCGAAGTAAAGCCGCTCTATGACGAGCTTCATTGTTATACCCGTGCCAAGCTGAACGAGAAATATGGCGATGCGGTACAGCCGGCATCGGGACCGATCCGCGCCGACCTGCTGGGCAATATGTGGGCGCAGGAATGGGGCAATATCTATGATATAGTGGCTCCCGCCGGAGCGGGCGATCTGGGCTATGATGTCGGCGAATTGCTCAAGGCGAAGGGCTATGTCGAAACGCGCCCGGATCAGGTCGACCTGCCCGGAACCCCGCCCGAAAAGCAGCGCGGATATTGGGAAAAGCAGATGTTCAAGATCGGCGAGGGCTTTTACTCCTCGCTGGGTCTGGCGCCGTTACCAGCAACCTTCTGGGAACGCACCCAGTTCATCAAGCCGCTCGACCGCGAAGTCGTTTGCCATGCTTCAGCATGGGATCTCGATAATAAGGACGATCTGCGCGTCAAAATGTGTACGAAGGTCAATAGCGACGATTTCGTGACGCTGCACCATGAACTGGGGCATAATTATTACCAGCGCGCCTATAACAAGCATCCTTATCTCTATCTGGACGGCGCCAATGATGGTTTCCATGAGGCGATCGGCGATTTCGTCGCCTTGTCCATCACGCCCGATTATCTGGTGAAGATCGGCCTGCTCGATCCTGCCAGGGTTCCGGGCGCAGACAAGGACATCGGACTGTTGCTGCGACAGGCGATGGACAAGGTTGCGTTCCTTCCGTTCGGTCTGTTGATCGACAAATGGCGCTGGGGCGTGTTCGACGGGTCGATTCCCGAGGGCGGCTATGAAAAGGGCTGGACCGACCTGCGCCTGCAATATCAGGGTATCATTCCGCCAGTGTCCCGCGATGAAACGAAGTTCGACGCGGGTGGCAAGTTCCATATTCCCGGTAACACCCCTTATACGCGTTATTTCCTCGCCCGTATTCTTCAGTTCCAATTCTATGAAGCTGCCTGCAAGCAAGCCGGTTGGAGAGGCCCACTCCATCGCTGCTCTTTCTATGGAAACAAGGAGGTAGGCGCCAAACTTAATGCCATGCTGGAGATGGGGGCATCCAAACCATGGCCCGACGCGCTTCAGGCATTCACCGGAACCCGCCAGATTTCGGGCAAGGCGATGACCGCTTACTTCGCACCGTTGCAGAAGTGGTTGATTACGCAAAATAAAGGCAAGTCTTGTGGCTGGTAAGCCACAGTAAACATTGGTAAACGCCCGCCGCATGAATGTGCCGGCGGTCGTCCTTTCGCTTTTATTCGGTGTCAGCATCGTCATGGCTTTGGCCATGGCGGTGGCCTGGCTCTATTTCGGGCGGCAGAAACATGTGCTGACCTGGACCGCATCCTATTGCGTAGCTGTGTTGCAATGGGCGGCAAATGCTGGAGGCTTTTTCCTGAAAAGCGGGCTGTTTTACAGCTTGGCTGGTCTTGGCCTTGTGACCAGCGCATCGCTTCTGGCTATCGGCATCCGACAGCGTTCGGGGCGTCGCGTTCCGATCCGGCTATTCGGAATTCCGGCTGCAGTTGCTGCAATCGCTACCGCCGTTGCCGTTTCTCCGATTGGCAATCAGGCGATGCAGGGCATGATAATCCCGGCCTTTGTCGGCGTGCTTGTCGCCATCAGCGCCATATCGCTATGGCCCCGTGAGCGACCTTTCACACCACCCGAACTGTTCTTCTTTTCGATCCTCGTCATTTTTGCGATTGCCCAGATGTGCCTGGCGGGGGCCGCCTTGCTGATTGCCGGCCCGGAACAGGGTAAGGATATGTATCGCGCAATACTGGCGATCAGCATGCCTACCATCTATGCCGGTGTCGGGGTGGCTGCGGTACTGGTGGTTGCCGGTGATCTGGCACAGCAATTGCGGCGCCAGATACGGCATGATCCGCTGACGGACATCCTCAATCGGCGTGGACTGGAAGAATCTGCTGTTCAGGCCATTGCCCAGGCCCGGCGTCATCATCGCCCGCTGGCATTGGTCGTCTGCGATCTTGATGGCTTCAAGGTACTTAACGACAGCCACGGCCATATAGCAGGGGATCAGGCACTATGCGGTTTCGCCCAGTTGCTCACCGGTGCGATCCGTCGCAGCGACGTCGTGGGTCGACTGGGGGGCGATGAATTCGGTCTGTTGCTGACCGACACGAACGCCATCGCCGCTGCGGAAGTGATGGAGCGTGTACGAACCGAATTCGGCCACTTCAACCTGCCTCGTTTCCCGCAGGCCAACCTGCGTGCCAGCTTTGGTGTGGCGGAACTCATCGAGAGCGACACCGGACTGGAAGACCTGTTCGAACGTGCGGATGCGGCCCTCTACGCCGCGAAGAAGGACGGCAAGGACCGCATCATCATATGGCAGAAAGCCGCCTGATTGATTAGCGGAACGGCGGCTCGTTGAAAGCGCGCAATTTGCGGCTGTGCAGCTTTGCCCCTTCTTCGCGCAACAATTCGCAGGTCATCAATCCCACGCGCAAATGACTGGCGATAGCCTCTTCGTAAAAGCGATTAGCCTGCCCCGGCAACTTCAACTCGCCATGGATCGGCTTGTCGGACACACATAGCAGTGTGCCGTAAGGAACGCGGAAGCGATAGCCTTGAGCCGCAATGGTGGCCGACTCCATGTCGATCCCTACCGCCCGCGACAGGCTGAAGCGCAGGGCTGAACTGGAATAACGCAATTCCCAATTGCGATCGTCCGTCGTCACTACGGTTCCGGTGCGTAGCCGCCGTTTGAAATCCTCCGGGTCGCCTTTGCCCAATATTGTTTCGGCTGCTTGCGCCATGGCGACCTGAACTTCCGCAATGGCGGGCACCGGTATTTCCGGTGGCAGCATTTCGTCCAGAACATGGTCGTCGCGCAGATAGGCGTGGGCCAACACATAATCGCCGATCCGCTGGCTGGGCCGCAATCCGCCGCAATGGCCGATCATCAACCATGCTTCGGGACGGACCACGGCCAGATGATCGCAAATCGTTTTCGCGTTGGATGGCCCCACACCGATATTCACCAGCGTGATCCCGCTGCGATCCGGTGCGATCAGGTGATAGGCGGGCATTTGATGCCGCCGCCATGCGCTATCCGCGATCATCTGAGCCGGGTCGGCCGTTTCGGGCGTTACATAGACGCCGCCAGCTCCCGAAAGGGCGGTGAAGCGGCTATCTTCGCGTTTCAGCTCTGCACAGGCCCAGGCTACGAATTCATCGACATAACGATGATAGTTGGTGAACAGGATATAGCGCTGAACATGCTCGGCGGGCGTGCCGGTATAATGTTTCAGCCGTGCGAGCGAAAAATCGGTCCGCAAACCGTCGAACAATGCGAGCGGGCGGTCGCCATCTGCATCCGGCATAAAAAGTCCGTCGGCAATCTCATCGCCGATTTCCGACAATTCCGTCGCCGGGAAGTAGCGCGCAAGCTCCGTTGGCGGCGTCCCTTCCAGCGCGTTGATATCAAGGCCATCCAGAACATAGGGGAAGGGGATCTGCTGTTCGGACAGTCCGACTTCCACATCGACACCATAATCGCGGACGAGGAGGTCGATCTGTTCCGCCAGATAATCGTCGAACATCTGGGGGCGGGTGATGGTGGTGGCGTAGCTGCCGGGGCGCGACAGCCGGGCAAAAGAACGGCCATGCCCCTTTGCATCGCTATCGCCATGATAGGTGATGCGCAGTTGCGGATAGCAATAGCGTTGATCGGTCCGCGCTTCGGGCGGCGGAATGCTGCCGTCACGGGCGTAAGCGCGCATAGCTTCGCGCAGATTGTCGATCGATGTCTGATAAAGTTGGTCGAGTTGCGCGACCGTCGCTTTGCCGATGCTCTGTGTCATCGCCCCCTGTTACCGCAGTTGCATGACCGAAGGAAGACGCCTGCGCAACAATTACGCGCCGGCACTGTCATGGCCGGCGCGCTCTCTATTCGGGGTCAGAGCTGGCCCAGCATATATTCCGCCGAAGACACTTTGAAATCACCCGGCGCCTCGACATTCAACTCTGTCACCACGCCGTCCTTGACGATCATGGAAAAACGCTGGCCGCGCGTGCCAAGGCCGAATTTGCTGCCATCCATGGTCAGGCCCACGGCTTTTGCGAAGTCGCCATTGCCGTCGGCCAGCATCTTCACCTTACCTTCTGCACCAGCGGATTTGCTCCATGCGCCCATGACGAACGGGTCGTTGACCGCGGTGCAGGCGATTTCGTCGACGCCCTTGGCCGTCAATTCTTCCGCCTTGTCGATAAAGCCGGGCAGATGCTTGGCCGAGCAGGTCGGGGTAAAGGCGCCGGGAACGGAGAAGATCGCGACCGTCTTACCGGCGAAATATTCGGCGCTGTTGACCGGCTCCGGGCCGTTTTCGGTCATGGTGCTAAAGGTGATGCTGGGCAGGGTGTCGCCCTTGGCAATGGTCATTGTCATTCTCCTGCGCTGATGTCGCAGCGGCGGGAGGTCGCCGCTACGCCCGCCTCTGTCAAGGGCACGGATGGCAAATCGGCTACATCGTCGCGCCGGCGCGACGGCCCGTCCTTGGCATCGCGGCCTCAGCGCATATATTCGTGGGCATGGATCAGACGCGCTTCTATGCCGGGCACATTCTGCTCGCTCTTCCCGGAATGGCGGATCGCCGTTTCGATCATTCTGTCATCGCCCTGTGCGTTCACGATGAAAATGGCGCGCTCGGCATCGCCGTGGGGGAGGAGATGGAAGGCGTCAGGTTACGCGATCTGCTCGAAAGTTTCGACATTGATGCCAGCGCCGCGCCCGACATTCCTGTCATGCGCGGCGGTCCGGTCGAACCACGCCGGGGCTTCGTTCTCCACTCACTCGACTGGGGCGGGCAGGATATGGTGCGGATCGGAGATCTATGGGGGTTGTCCGGCTCGCTCGACATATTGAAAGCGATTGCGGAAGGACGCGGACCAAGCCGTTACATCGTCGCCCTTGGCTATGCCGGTTGGGAGGCGGGGCAACTGGAGCAGGAACTTACCGGGGACAGCTGGTTCCTGGCGCCCGGCGATGCCGACCTGCTGTTCGACACCGGCGCACATGGCAAATGGGCGACTGCATTTGCCGCGTCAGGCGTCGATTCCACGCTGCTGGTCAGCGGTGGCGGATCGGCCTGACAGCGTATCAGCACGTCGGATCGCAACTACATAAAGAAAACTTTATATGTAAGTTGCCATCACTGACGGCCATTGGTAAAGGCGATCCATCAAGCCTGTCGACAACCGTCGGCGGCGCCATTTCGCACTAGACCCATGGAGATACCATCGTGGCCACCGCACCTGCCGCTCAGGCTCAGGACTATGTGATTGCCGATATCGGCCTGGCCGGTTTCGGCCGCAAGGAAATCGAGATCGCCGAAACCGAAATGCCCGGCCTGATGGCCCTGCGCTCGGAATTTGGCGCGTCGCAGCCGCTGAAGGGCGCACGCATCACCGGTTCGCTGCACATGACCATCCAGACTGCCGTCCTTATCGAGACGCTGGCCGATCTGGGCGCCGAAATCCGTTGGGCCTCGTGCAACATCTTTTCCACGCAGGATCATGCCGCCGCCGCCATCGCTGCACGCGGCATCCCCGTCTTCGCCGTGAAGGGTGAGACGCTGGAAGAATATTGGGATTATGTCATCCGTATCTTCGACTGGGGTGACACGACCTGCAACATGATCCTGGACGATGGCGGTGATGCCACCATGTTCGCCCTGTGGGGTGCGCGCGTCGAAGCCGGGGAAGAATTGTTCGCCCCGACCAACGAAGAAGAAGAAATCTTCGTCGCTACGCTGAAGCGCTTCCTGGCTGAACGTCCCGGCTACCTGACCCAGACGGTTGCCGCCATCAAGGGCGTGTCGGAAGAAACCACCACCGGCGTTCACCGCCTTTATGAACTGGCGAAGAAGGGCAAGCTGCCTTTCCCCGCCATCAACGTGAACGACAGCGTCACCAAGTCGAAATTCGACAATCTTTATGGTTGCAAGGAATCGCTGGTGGACGCCATCCGTCGCGCCACCGACGTCATGCTGGCCGGCAAGATCGCCTGCGTCGCCGGTTTCGGTGACGTTGGCAAGGGTTCGGCGGCCTCGCTCCGCAACGGTGGCGCTCGCGTTCTCGTAACCGAAGTCGACCCCATCTGCGCGCTTCAGGCCGCGATGGAAGGTTATGAGGTCGTGACGATGGAAGACGCCGCCAAGCGCGCCGACATCTTCGTCACCGCCACCGGCAACGCCGACGTCATCACGCTCGACCATATGCGCGAGATGAAGAATATGGCGATCGTCTGCAACATCGGCCATTTCGACAGCGAAATTCAGATTGCCGCGCTGTCGAATCAGAAGTGGACCGAAATCAAGCCGCAGGTCGACGAAGTCGAATTCGCCGATGGCAAAAAGATCATCGTTCTGGCCAAGGGCCGTCTCGTCAATCTGGGCTGCGCCACCGGCCACCCCAGCTTCGTGATGTCCTCGTCCTTCACCAATCAGGTTCTGGCCCAGATCGAACTGTGGACCGGCGCCGACAAGTATAAGAACGAAGTCTATGTGCTGCCCAAGCATCTGGACGAAAAGGTCGCCGCGCTGCACCTCGAAAAGCTGGGCGTGAAGCTCAGCAAGCTGACCCAGAAGCAGGCCGACTATATCGGCGTCAGCACCGAAGGCCCGTTCAAGCCGGACCATTATCGCTACTGATGCGATCCCGGGGGAGGGCGCCAATGCGCTCTCCCCTTTGCTTTTGCCTATCCGACATAATCGGACAAATCTTTTGCATGGCGTCCTTTTCGCCGCCGTCAAGTTGCGATAGTCCGATTCAGATTATGACCATCGACAGGCAGGCTGGGCCATATTGGGGCGCTACGTCATGACGACGCTGACGCCGCTTGCCACCCTTATTCTGGGCATCGTTCTGGCGGGATGGCTGGGTGCGGCCGTGTGGGCCTTGCTCAGTGGCCAGAGGATGCGCCACACCGGCACACAGGCGCAGGGCAGGCTCGACCGACTCGCTGCCCTGCTGGCGTCTGCGCCGGCCGCGCCCATCATCATTCATTCGGACGGCCGCCTTGAGGCGGCAGATCGCGTCGCGAAATGGCTGGGCAAAGCGCGTGTGCCTGCTTTCGTTTCAGAACTGACCGCTGAAGATGGCGGACTTATCCCTGATGATGCCGCCGCCCTCGCGCGTGAAATTGCTTCGGCTCAACGTGCGGGTAAGAGCTTTTCCCTGCCCGTACGGGGCAGCGATTCCTCCCGCCTGCTGCTTGTCCGCGGTGCGCCTGCTTCGCCGGAAATGGCTGGTAATGGCGGCGTATTGCTTTGGATTTTCGACGCGACAGACAGCCAGGCGGAAATTCAGGCTCTCAGGGCGCATGTCGACCAACTCCGCGATGCGCTGGAGGCGCTGGCTGGACTGGTCGAGGCTGCACCTTTCCCCATGTGGCATCGCACGCCCGACCTGCGCCTCAGCCTCGTCAATACCGCCTATGTTCGCGCCGTCGATGCGCGCGATGCGCAGGATGTTATCGCTCAGGGCGCGGAACTGGTCGAGTCCGTGGGGGGGCTAACACCTCAAGCGGCTGCGGCGGATGCGGTCGAGCGCGACGAAGCGGTGGAACGAATGGTTCCTGCCACCATCGATGGTGAACGGCGCACGATGAAGGTCGTGGACGTTCCGCTGGGCGCAGCCGGCGTTGCGGGTTATGCTGTCGACCAGCATGAACTGGAACAGGCGCGGGTCGAACATCGCCGATTGGAGGCTGTGCAGCGCGACCTGCTCGATCGCCTGTCCGCTGGCGTTGCCCGTTTTGGCCCGGATCGCACGCTACGTTTCTGGAACCAGCCCTTCATCAGCCTGTTCGGCCTGCATCAGGACGCGCTGAACGACGCCCCGCTGTTTGAACGTGTGCTGGATCAGATGCGCGACGCGCGGCGCCTGCCCGAACATCGGGATTTTCCGGCATGGCGCGCGGAGCGGCGTGACTGGTTCCTCTCACCTGACCCGCGTGAGGAAAACTGGCTGCTGGCGGACGGCACACATCTGCGCCTCTATGCCCAGCCTTTGCCCGATGGCGGCTTGCTCCTCATTTTCGAGGACCGTACCGAACAGGTCCAACTGTCCAGTGCGCGTGACACATTGCTGCGGGTCCGCACGGCAACCTTCGACAATCTGTTCGAATCCATCGGCGTCTTTTCTGCCGATGGCCGTCTTCAGATGTGGAACAGCCGGTTCCGCACCATCTGGGGCGTTGCCGAGGAATTGCTCGCCACCCATCCTCGCATCGACGATCTGATGCGCGAAGTGCAGGCGCTTCTCGCCAAGCCGCAGCAGGCCACACTTGTTCGAGAGCTTGTTCGCGCGGCGACTGTGGAGCGCAAGCAGCGCATGGGCCATGTTGGCTTCGCCGATGGCCGCATCTTCGAATTCGCAGCCATTCCTCTGCCCGACGGCAACGCTCTTTTCACCATGCTCGATGTTACCGACAGCCGCCGGGTCGAACAGGTGCTGCGCGACCGGAACGAGGCACTGGAACAGGCGGATCAGGTCAAGACCGCGTTCGTCACCAACATGAGTTACGAACTGCGTACTCCGCTGACTACCATCGCGGGTTTTGCCGAGATGATGAGCGCAGGCTATGCTGGCGAACTCAGCCCATCGGCGCAGGGTTATGTCGATGGCATTCTCCAAAGCACCAGCCGCCTGTCCATGCTGATCGACAATGTTCTGGATCTGACGCAGGGCGAAGCCGGAACATTGCCGATCGAGCGCACGACTGTTGATCTGGCAGCGATTGCCCGCGACAGCGCAGACCGCGCCCGTCCCGACGCCGCCGCCAAGGGTATCGATCTGGCCATCACGCTCGACCCGACGTTGGGAGAGGTGCAGGGAGACGTTCGACGGATCGGTCAGGCCATCGATCATCTGCTGGAAAATGCCGTGCGCTATTGCACCAAGGGCGCCCGCATTCTCATCCATGGCGACGGCACCAGCGAAAAAGCGCGCATCGTCGTGTCCGACAATGGCCCCGGCATCGCCGCCAAGCAGCAATCGACCATCTTCGACGCCACGGTCCGCGCCGGGCATGCCCGTGCGGGTGGAAAGGCCGGCATCGGCCTGCCTCTGGCCCGACAACTGGCGCAGGCACATGGCGGCGATCTGCAACTCGTATCGCAACCGGGACAGGGAACGATGGTCGTCATCGAATTGCCGCGTGGCTGACGCCGAACTGCTTCTGACCGGAGAACAGGCTATGCTTGCCTTTGGCGAGCGTATCGCTCGGGAAGCGCGCATCGGCGATGTCATCGCGCTGGAAGGTGGCCTGGGCGCTGGCAAGACGACGCTGGCGCGTGGCATCCTCGCCGGTCTTGGCCTGGCAGGAGAAGCGCCCAGCCCCAGCTTTGCGATCGTTCAGCCCTATGACATTCCCGAAGTCCGCTTGCCCGTAGCGCATGTCGATCTTTATCGCCTGGATGGCGTGGAGGAGACGGAGGAGCTGGCGCTCGGCGATTATCTGATGGACAGCCTGTTGCTGATCGAATGGCCTGATCGATTGGGTGACGCCCTTTGGCCGCATGCGCTGCACCTCACCATAATGGCGGATGGAGATGACGCTCGGCGCTTGACAGCGAACGTGCCGCCCGCTTGGACGGAAAGATGGTCCCAACTATGATCCCGCCTGCCGCTGCACCTGCTTTCCTCGCCCGTGCGGGCTGGGAAGGTGCCGACATATTGCCGCTTGCCGGCGATGCATCCTTCCGTCGCTATTTTCGCGTCGTCGATGGTGCGCGCCGTGCCGTGCTGATGGATGCGCCGCCTCCGCATGAAGATCCGCGCCCCTTCATCGCCATTGCGGGGCATCTGAACACTCACGGCTTTGCCGCGCCGGAAATACTGGCCCGCGACCTCGACCTCGGTCTTGTTCTGATCGAGGATTTCGGGGATCTGCGCCTGAAGGAACATGTCGAAGAACAGCCAGCGGACGAACTGGCCGTTTACACCCGTGCGATAGATTTGCTGGTCGATCTTCACGCCTTTCCCGCCGCCGAAGACCTGGCGCCATATGATCGCGCCGTATATCAGCGGGAAACGGGATTACTGACCGAATGGTATTGCCCTGCCGTCAACCTGACCGTTGATGAGGCCGGCTATATAGCGGCATGGAATGCTGTACTCCCCATCGTGGAAGCATCCGCCTCACCAGCCGTCACGGTCCTGCGCGATTATCACGCCGAAAATATCATGCTGATCGATCGTCCGACGTCCCATGGGCTTGGCCTGCTGGATTTTCAGGACGCCCTTGCCGGGCACCCGGCCTATGATCTCGTCTCTCTGCTTCAGGACGCCCGTCGCGACGTCCCCCCCGCGCTGGAGGCTGCCATGGTCGAACGCTATCGCGCGCTCGCTAATCCACCTGCAGATTTCGATGCGGCCTATGCGGTATTGGGCGCGCAGCGCAATGCGAAGATCATCGGCATTTTCACCCGTCTGTGGAAACGGGATGGCAAGGCACGCTACCTCTCGTTTTTGCCGCGCATGTGGGCGCTGCTGGAACGCGACCTGGCCCATCCCGCCCTTGCCCCTGTGGCGGAATGGTTCGCCACCAACATCCCGACACAGTATCGCCACGGCGCGCTTCAGGAGTTTGCCGCGGCATGATCAACACAGCCATGCTGATGGCCGCGGGCCTTGGCAAACGGATGCGTCCGCTCACCGCCACCCGGCCCAAGCCGCTGGTGAAGGTGGCGGGCAAACCGCTGATGGATCATGCGCTTGACCGGATGGAAGCGGGTGGCATCAGGAAGGTGGTGGTGAACGTCCACTATCTCGCCGACACGGTGGAGGCGCATCTCGCTGCCCGTCGCTGCGGTTTGCAGTTCACCGTGTCGGATGAACGCGCCAAGCTGCTGGAAACCGGCGGTGGCCTCATGAAGGCGAAGCCGCTGCTGGGCGACCAACCGATTTTTTGCGTCAACAGCGACAATTACTGGGTCGATGGCCCGTCCGAAACCTTTGCCATGATGCGCCGCATATGGAACCCCGATATCATGGACGCGCTGCTGCTCGTCGTGCCGCAGGCCCGCGCCTATTGCCACGCGGGGCAGGGGGATTTTCATATGGATGCCAATGGCCGCCTGACCCGGCGCAAAGCCGGTCATGTCGCGCCCTTCGTCTATATCGGCATTCAGATTATTTCGCCAAAGCTGTTTGTCGATCCGCCAGCCGATGTCTTTTCCACGAATATTTTCTGGAATCGCGCAATGGCGGAGGGACGTCTGTTCGGCGTCTCTCATCAGGGCATCTGGTTCGATGTCGGCACGCCTCAGGCCATTCCGGTGGTGGAAACCGTGTTGGCCCATGGCTGACAGGGGCCGACCGGCACTTTACTCGATCCCGGCGCATCGCGCCTTCGCCGACGCACTGGTGGCGGGCATATTGGCGCGCCATGGTGGCGACCCGCTGAAACTGGCGCAGGGCATGGTCCTGCTGCCCAGCAATCGCGCCGTTCGCGCCGTCAGCGACGCATTTGTCCGGCAATCGGGTGGTGGCCTTCTCTTGCCTCGCCTCGTCCCCATCGGCGACCCCGACCTGGGGGAACAGGTCGGCGGCGCGCTCGATCCGTTGGGGCAGGGCGATGATTTGCCTCCCGCCATCGCGCCCGTTCGCCGCCTGATGATCCTTGCCCGACTGGTGCAGGAAACCAAGGGTGGCATTGATGCCGGGCAGGCGTTGCAACTGGGGCAGGCGCTCGGCGCGGTGCTGGATCAGATGCAGGTGGAACGGGTGCCGGTCGATGCTTTGCATAAGCTCGATCTGGACAGCGATCTTTCCACTCACTGGCAAAGCTCGCTTGCGCTGTTCGACATTCTCCTGACGCGCTGGCCGGCCGAACTGGGCCGTCTTGGTTGCATCGATCTTGCCGACCGCCGCAACCGGCTGTTCGACCGCTTGGCCAAACGCTGGACCGACGTGCCGCCGGCCGGTTTCGTCATAGCGGCCGGCATATCGAGTACGGCCCCCGCTGTAGCCGGGCTGCTGCGCTGCATATCGCACATGGCTGATGGCATGGTCGTCTTCGCCGGGCTGGACCAGCATATGGATGAGGATGCCTGGGATGCCATTGGCCCGTTCGCGCCTCACCCCGTCACGGGCCAGACGCCGGCGCCGCATGAAACGCATCCGCAATATGCACTCAAACACCTGCTCGACCGGATGAGTTCCACCCGCGATGATGTGGCCCAATGGCGTTGGGGCAGTGAGCATGACGCCCGCGCCGTGCGTGGCCGCAACATTTCCAACGCGATGTTGCCTCCGCTGCTCACCAGCCGATGGCGTGATCTCAAAACGCCTGATCGTGCGCTTGCCGGAGTAGAGGCGCTGGACGTCGCCACCCCCGGCGAGGAGGCACAGGCTATCGCCATCGCTTTGCGGGAAGCCTTGGAAACGCCCGGCCGTACTGCTGCATTGGTAACGCCTGATCGTCAGCTTGCTACCCGCGTTTCTGCCCATCTGCGCCGATGGGGCATAGAGGCCGACGATTCCGCTGGTCAGCCGCTCTCGCGCCTGCCTCCCGGCACTTTGCTCATCGCTCTGGCCCAGGCACTGTCGGAGCGGTTTGCGCCCGTCGCGCTCCTGACCTTGCTCAAGCACCCTCTGGTCATGCGGGGCGAGGGGCGCCTTTCCTGGCTCGACGGGGTGCGTGCGCTCGATCTGCTGTTGCGAGGTCCGCGTCCGCAGGCTGGTCTTGTCGGCATCGATCAGTTGCTGGCCTCTCCGTCCGGATATGACCGGCAACAGACGGAACGTGACAAGGTTCGCGCATGGTGGCCCACCGCTCGCGCCTTGCTCGAACCGCTGGAGGCCGCCTTTCTGGCCGCACCCGATCTGAGCGCTCAGCTTGCTGCCCTGCGCGAAGGCTCCGGCTCGCTTACCGCAGACGCCATATGGAGCGGCCATCAGGGGCAGGCTGCCGCCGACCTTTTCGCCGATATGGAGGCATGGGCGGCAGAAGGTCCGCGCGCAGCCGATATTCGCGCCCTGCCGGTGCTGATGGACCAGATGCTGGGCGGGGTATCGGTTCGCCCGCCACAGGGCGGTCATCCCCGCATTTCCATTTTCGGCCTGATCGAAGCACAGTTGCAGCAGTTTGATCTGATGGTGCTGGGTGGCCTGAACGAAGGCACCTGGCCCGGCCTGCCATCCCCCGACCCATGGCTTGCACCACGTATCCGTCGCGAACTGGGCCTGCCCGGCCTTGAAACGCGCATCGGCCTTGCTGCCCATGATTTCGCGAGCGCACTGGGGGCGCCCCGCGTCCTTATCACGCGCGCCCGGCGCGGTAGCGGCGGCCCTGCGGTCGCATCTCGCTTCTGGCTACGGCTCAAGGCAATGGCCGGCCCGCAATGGAAGGACGCCGGTCATTATGCCGCGCTCGCACGCGCCATCGATCGCCCGGCCGACCATCATCCCGCCTCGCGTCCATCGCCAGTGCCGCCATTGTCCGTTCGTCCCCGCCGCCTGCCTGTCACGGACGTGGACCGGCTCAAGGCCGATCCTTACGCCTTCTATGCCAAACGGGTGCTGGGCCTGCTCCGCCTTGATCCCGTGGATGCAGATGCCGGCCCGGCCTGGCGCGGTACCGCCGTTCACGAAATCCTGCAACATTGGGCGGAAGAGGGCGCGCTGGATCCCGGTTCGCTCGAGCAACGCGCGCAGGCGATGTTCGACCGTCCAGAAGTTCACCCCTTGCTAAAAGCCCTGTGGCAACCGCGCCTGATGGAGGCGATCAAATGGATCGCCGAACAGGTCGCTTCGGATAAGGCGGAAGGACGCGCCATCCTGGCCGTGGAACAGGAGGGCAGGGCAGAAGTCGCGGGCGTCACGCTGACCGGCAAGGCGGACCGTATCGATCGCCTGCCCGGCGGCACTTTGGGCATTATCGATTATAAGACAGGCAAGCCACCGAGCGCGAAACAGGTTGCGGCCGGCTATGCGCTGCAACTCGGCCTGCTGGGTGTCATCGCCGAACATGGCGGGTTCGCGGGGCTGGGCGATCAGCCGACGGCGGGCGATTTCGAATATTGGTCGCTCGCCAAAAAGGGCGACCAGTTCGGCTATCGCGAAAGTCCGGCCCATCCGACCGGCGCACGCGACAAGGTGGTGACGAGCGAATTTACGGCCCATGCCCACGCCCATTTCGAACAGTTGGTGAACGACTATCTTTTGGGGGCAACTGGCTTCACGGCACAACTTAACCCCGAAGTCGCCAATTATGGCGATTATGACCAGCTCATGCGGCTGGAGGAATGGTATGGGCGCGACCATGGCTAAGCCCGCAAAAGCCCTGCAAAAGCTGCTTGGAGATCAGGCGCGCGCCGCCGCGCCGGATGCTCATGTCTGGCTGTCGGCATCGGCGGGTACAGGCAAGACCCACGTCCTGACCGCCCGCGTGTTTCGTCTCCTCCTTCAGGGCGTCAGGCCGGAAGCCATATTGTGCCTCACCTTTACCAAGGCGGGCGCGGCCGAAATGGCGGACCGTATCCATGAACGCCTCGCCGCGTGGGTGCAGATGGACGATCACGCGCTGTTCCATGATCTGGAAGCATTGGGCGAGGTCGCCGATCAGGGCGCACGCGACAACGCCCGCCGCCTTTTTGCACAGGTGCTGGAATCGACTGGCGGCGGCCTGCGCATTCAAACCATCCACGGCTTTTGCCAGCAATTGCTGACCGCCTTCCCGCTGGAGGCGGATCTGGCGCCGGGTTTCCGTCCGCTCGACCAGCGGGAGCAATCGGCACTCGCGCGCGAAAGTCTGGCTGAAATGGTCATTCGCGCACATGCGACGGGCGACGATATGCTGATGCATGCGCTTCAGGCGATCAGCCTGCGTCTGGGCGAGGGCGGGGCGGAGCAATATCTGATGCGCTGCGCTGCCCGCGCAGAGGCGCTCGATGCGATGCCCGATGCCATTTATCCGTGGCTGGCGGGACAGTTCGAATTGCCGGAAGGCGACGTGGATCAATGGCTTGCGGGACAATGTTCCGATGATGCCTTCGACATGCGGACGCTGACCGCTCTGGTTGCCGCCAATGTCGACTGGGGCAAGAACCGGGGACTGGAACGCTGCGATCGTATTGCGGCCTGGCGGGCGCTTGATCCTGTCGGCCGTGCAGCTGCGCTCGCTGACCTGCACCGCGCCTGGGCCAAGGCCGACGGCGATCTGATCGATGCAAAGGGCTGGGTTCCGCCCGTCGACACCTATTTGCCGCTTGCCATGCGCCTCTATGATCGCACCGCCGCGCTGCTCGCCATGAAGCAACGCGCCGATTATGCCGCCTTGCTGGGGCATGCGCTGCATGCTGGTCGAGCCTATGCCCGCATCTATGCCGATGCCAAGCGACTGGCGGGCGCAGTCGATTTCGACGACCTTATTGCCCGTACCGAAAAACTGCTGCTTCAGGACGGTATTGCCGACTGGATACGCTACAAGCTCGACCAGCGTATCGACCATATATTGGTCGATGAGGCGCAGGATACAAACTTCAGCCAATGGGCCATCGTCGCCGCTCTCAGCGCCGAATTTTTCGCGGGTGAGGGGGCAAAGGGCGATAAGGTTCGCACCATTTTCACCGTGGGCGATTACAAACAGGCGATCTTCGGTTTTCAGGGCACCAGCCCAGAGGCGTTCAACCTTGCGCGCCAGCGTTTCGAGCTTCATGCGGAAACCGCCGGTCATGATTTCTTCAACCTGTCGCTCGACCGCAGTTTTCGGTCCACGCCCGCAGTTCTGGATGTGGTCGACCGAACCATAGCCACCATTCGCGCCGAACGTTTCGGCCTGCCCGATGGCGAAGTGCATCATATCAGCGCCAACCGCCATCCCGGCGAAGTCCTGTTGTGGAAACCCGTTATCGCCCATATTTCCGGCGAAGCGGATGGCGAGGAAGATTGGGCAGCCGATCAGGAACGCATCCTGGCCCAAAAGATCGCGCGCCAGATCAAATCATGGATCGCCGCCGAACTGATGCTGGAAAGTCAGGGTCGTCCGATCCGCGCCGGTGACGTCATGATCCTCGTCCGCCGCCGCAGCGAACTGGCCCGTCTCATCGTCGCCCGCCTGTATGAAGAGGGTGTGGCTGTCGCCGGCATCGATCGCCTGCGCCTGAATGCGCCGCTGGCGGTGCGTGACCTCCTCTCGGCGCTGCGTTTTGCGGTTCAGCCGGAGGATGATCTCAACCTTGCCTCGCTGCTCGTCTCGCCGCTGATCGGATGGACGCAGGATGAGTTGATGGAACGGCTTCTGGGTCGCAAGACGGGCCTGTGGCGCCATTTGCGCCAGACGCTTGAACCCGATCAGATCGCTCCGCTTGCCAACATGCTGGCTGTGGCGGACCTTACCACTCCCTATCGCTATCTGGAATCGCTCCTGTCCGGCCCGCTCGATGGCCGCCGCCGCCTGATCGCCCGTTTGGGGTCCGAAGCAGCCGACCCGATCGAGGAATTACTGAACGCCGCGCTTGCTTTCGAAAGCGATGATCACCCTTCGCTTCAACGCTTCATCGACTGGTTCGACCGGGGCGAAGTCGACATTGTACGTGACGCAGCGGCACAGGGCGACATGCTCCGTCTTCTGACCGTCCATGGTTCCAAGGGATTGCAAGCGCCGGTCGTCATTCTGGCCGACGCCTGCCTTGATCCCGATGCAGGCAATCGGGCCGATAGCCTTGTGTGGAACGGCTTGCCCATCCTTCCGCCTCGCAAGGCGGAAAAGGAAGGACCGATCGGCGACGTTGCACAGGCTGCGGCAGAGGTAGAACGCGCAGAACATTGGCGGCTCCTCTATGTCGCGCTGACCCGCGCCGAAGAAAAGCTGATCGTCGCAGGCTCTCTTGGTCCGCGTGCGAAAGGTGAGGTGAAGCCGGAAAGCTGGTTTGGCGCGGTCGATAGCGCGATGGCGACGCTGGGGGCCGAATGGCAGGATGATCCACTATGGGGGCAGGCGCGCCGCTGGACCGGCACCGAGCAGCTCGCCCCTGCCAAACCGCGGGTGGAAAAATCTGCCCCAACCATCACTCACGTCGAACCCGAATGGCTGCGGCGCCCGGCTCCTGTCGAAGCACGTCCGCCGCGCCCACTCGCACCGTCTGCTGCGATCGAAGATGACATGCCTTACCCGCCGCCGACACCGGCAATGCGGGCAGCGGCAGATCGTGGTCGCTGGCTACATGCCTTGTTCGAACGCTTGCCTGCCGTCCCGTCCGATCGCCGCCGCGATGCGGCCGACCGCTGGCTCGAACAACAGGGTGTATCCGATCCCGCCCAGCGACAGGACGTCGCGCAACAGGCTTTGCGTGTCATCGAAGCGCCTGACTTCGCCGCCCTGTTCGGACCGGACGCCCTTGCCGAAGCCCCCATCGCAGCGGTCGTTGGAGAACAGGTGATCGCCGGCACCGTGGACAGGCTGTGCGTCGGCCCTGATCGCATCCAGTTGGTCGATTTCAAGACCGGGCGTTTCGCGCCGCTTTCCGTCGATGAGGTGCCGATCGCCCATCTGCGCCAGATGGCGGCCTATGTCGCCGCTTTGCACGTCATTTTCCCGGATCGGGCGGTGGAGGCAGCTCTGCTCTACACCGCCGCACCGCGCCTTATCCACCTGCCCGACGCCCTGCTTGCCATGCACAAGCCGGGCTTTTCCCCGACGCAGGAGAATTTGCCGCTTCCGCCCGTTGAGCCGGGCATGCAGCCGTCCTAAATATCGATCCACTTAAGGAGATTAAAATCATGGCCACCAAGGCAGTAACGGACCTGAGTTTCAAGGAAGACGTGATCGATGCCGACAAGCCCGTGCTTGTCGACTTCTGGGCTGAATGGTGCGGCCCGTGCAAGATGATCGGCCCGGCTTTGGAGGAAATCTCCGACGAACTGGCGGATCAGGTCACGATCGCCAAGATCAACATTGACGAAAATCCCGACGCACCCGGCAAATATGGCGTGCGTGGCATCCCGACGATGATCCTGTTCAAAAATGGCGAAGTCAGCGCGACCAAGGTCGGCGCGGCGCCCAAAAGCGCGCTCAAGGGCTGGATCGAAAGCGTCCTCTAAGCTTTCATGATCGGCCGGGCCGTACGCATTACGGCCCGGCCGACAGCCTTATGATGCGATCGGACAGGATGGCGACGGCGGCCCCAATGCGGCATCCGTCAAAAAGCGTTGGTCCGTCAGCGTCTCCATAAAAGCCAGTAACGCGGGCATGTCAGCCCCGATCAGGCCAGCGGCAGCGTGTCGCCGGATCGCATTGTCGATCGTTTCGCTGCGCCCATCATGCATCCAGGGTCCGGTAACGGCAACGTTCCGCAAGGATGGTGTGCGAAACTGTTCTGGCGGAGGTTCGAAACCCGGCGGAGGCGGTTTTCCGCCATAGGCTGGATCGTCGGCTTCCCGCGCGGCCGCTGTCCCGACATAATGGACCTTTCCGTCCGTAAAATCCGGGCCGCTGTGACAGGACGCGCATCCCGATGCCGAAAATTGCGCTGCCCCCTTGCGTGCTAAAGCAGACACCGCCTGTCCTTGCCCGCCTTTGAAGCGGTCCCAATCGCTATCAAACGAAATCATTGTCCGCTGAAACGCACCGAGCGCTGCCGTCACCTGCGTGAAGTCCACATGACCGCCGGCCTTGGGAAAGGCCTGCGCGAACATGCGCCTGTAGCAATCATCATTGGCCAACCGTCGGGTCAATTCCGCGCCGGCCCCGGCCATGCCCATTTCAACTGGCTTTGTTCCGGTCATCGGGACCATCGCCTGCGCCTCCAGCGAGGTGATGCCTGCATCGGTCCAGGTCAACCCGCCACGCCAGGCGACATTTGCCAGTCCCGGCACGTTTCGTACGCCCATTTCACCGGTCACGCCCAGATGGGTGGGCAATCCGTCGGTAAAGCCCTTTGCCTGCTGATGGCAGTCCGCGCAGGCCATGCTATTGTCGTGTGAGAGCATCCGATCGTAAAACAGGCGTCGTCCCAACGCGACCTTGATCGCGCTCATGGCATTATCGTTGGGGACGGCAGGAGCAGACACGCCAGCCGGCAATGATGGCCAGCGCCAGCCGGACTGCACCGCCGCCGTCGCACTGGTTGCTGCCAGAACGACGCCGATCAACGCCAGTACCCGTCTGCGCATATTGCTCCATCCCCCAGTTGGATTGGTGGAAGGTGGCGAAAACGCAGGCGGAGGTCAAATGACCGATGAGCATTCTTCAATCAGGTGGATCTACCTGACGACTCATGGAATTCGCAAAACAGAAACTTGGAACCCGCGACCCTATGCAGTCAGATCGATGACTCTAATGACGCAACACCCCGTTACAGAGTTGGGCGCTTGGCAAAGCCATCCATTGGTTCGACAGGCACTTCGCGCACGTCAACCCGCGCCACCACAGCAGCATCTGGCCCCTCATGTGCCTGTCGTATCAGCGTTTCAACCGCTTGTGCATCACCCTGCACCAGGGCCTCAACGCAACCATCTGTACGATTGCGGACCCATCCGGTCAGGTTCAGCATGCGCGCTGCATCAACCGTCCAGGCGCGATACCACACGCCCTGAACCCGACCGAAAATCATCAGATGACGCGCAATCATCTCAGGCAGGGGAGAAAGTGCCGCTTTCCTCGTCCAGCAGATGCAGCTGGCCGTCGGCGATTGCAAAGAATGCACCGATCAGCTTGAGTTCGCCCGACTTTTCTTTAGCTCTGACGCATGGGAATGTACGCAGATTGGCAAGGCTGACCTTGACGCCCTCCTGCTCCATCGCGCGCTCCACCTCACGGCTACGATCATCGCCATAGCGATCGATCACGACATCACGGGCATCATCCAGAAGCCGGATCCAGTTATGCACAAACCCGCCTTCACCGGGAGGCGCATCTTTCAGGTCATGGCTCAGCGCAGCCTTGCAGCCACCGCATTTGCCATGGCCCATAACGACGATCTCGCCGACCTTCAGCACCTGAACCGCAAATTCCAGTGCGGCCGACACGCCATGCAGGCCCGGCGTCGTTTCGAACGGAGGCACCAGCGCAGCGACATTGCGCACGACGAAGATTTCACCGGGGCTGGTGTCGAAAATCTGCGCAGGATCGACGCGGCTGTCGGAGCAGGCAATGACCATCACGCCGGGGCTTTGCCCTTCGTTCAGTTCGTCCCAGCGCTCACGCTGTTGCGTCCATCCAGTGTCGCGGAAACGGCGATAGCCGCTCATCATGTCAGCAAAATTGGTCATGATCATGATGTGCCGCACAAAGTGAGGGCTGGCAACTCCCATCAAGCATCGCTATCTGGGGCGCATGAACGACATCAGCCCCATTCCCGTCCCCGGTCAGCCCGCAGCCAAGCCCGAACGCGCCCGGAAACCGGACTGGATCAGGGTGAAGGCTCCGACCAGCCCCGGCTATCATGAAACCCGCAAGCTGATGCGGGAAAAGGGGCTGGCGACCGTATGTGAGGAAGCCGCTTGCCCCAATATCGGGGAATGCTGGACCAAGAAGCATGCGACCGTCATGATTTTGGGCGATGTCTGCACACGCGCCTGCGCCTTCTGTAATGTGAAGACCGGCATGCCGCGCAAGGTGGATGTCAACGAACCGCAGAATTTGGCCGATGCTGCCGCTGAAATGGGGCTTGAGCATATCGTCATCACCTCGGTCGATCGCGATGACCTGCCCGATGGCGGCGCGTCGCAATTCGTGAAGGTAATCGAGGCGCTGCGCCGTACCACGCCCGGCACCACCATCGAAATCCTGACGCCCGACTTCCGCAACAAGCATGAGCGCGCGGTCGAGATGATCGTCGCCGCTCGTCCCGACGTCTATAATCACAATCTTGAAACCGTACCCCGGCTGTATCCCACCATCCGTCCCGGCGCACGCTATTATGCATCGCTGCGCCTGCTCGAAACGGTGAAGCGACTTGATCCGTCCATCTTCACCAAGTCGGGCATCATGCTGGGCCTGGGTGAAGAACGTCTGGAAGTGCATCAGGTGATGGACGACATGCGTTCGGCCGACATCGACTTTCTGACCATGGGGCAATATCTGCAACCCACGCCCAAGCATGCGAAGGTCATGGAGTTCGTGACACCCGCCGCATTCAACGCCTATGCGGCGATCGCGCGGGCCAAGGGCTTCCTTCAGGTCGCATCCAGCCCGCTCACCCGTTCCAGCTATCATGCTGGCAAGGATTTCGCGGAAATGCGCGCCGCCCGTGAAGCACAGCTGGCAAAGAAGGCTGCGGCGAAAGCCTGAACATCCCATGCCCAAACATAACGAAACGCGCCAGCTTCCCTACACGCCGTCCCAGATGTTCGACCTCGTGTCCAATGTCGCCGCCTATCCAGAATTTCTGCCTTGGGTAAGCGCTATTCGTGTCCGTTCCGACAGTGGTACGGAAATGGTCGCCGACATGATCGTCGGGTTCAAGGGCGTGAAGGAGAGCTTCACCTCTCGCGTGGTCAAGCATCGCCCGGACCATGTGCGGGTCGATTATCTCGATGGTCCGCTCAAGCATCTCCATAATGAATGGGGATTTCGCGATGACGGGCAGGGCGGGGTGCTGGTGGATTTCGAGGTGGAGTTCGAATTCAAGAACCGCATCTTCGAAATGCTGGCCGGTCAGTTTTTCGACAAGGCGTTGCGCAAGATGATTGGCGCCTTCGAAGCCCGCGCCGCAGAGCTTTATGCTCCGTCTGGCAGCAACAACTCCAGCGCACATAGCGCCGCCTGAAGCCGTACACCGGCGCGGCCGTTATTTTCGAAATGATGCATGTCGGCCACGACCTTGTCGGGGCTGGCGCCGCGCTCGGCACGGGCAAAGACGACCGTTCCCACCGGCTTCTGTTCGCTGCCGCCTCCTGGGCCTGCGATCCCGGTGATGGCAACCGCCACATGGGCGTGGCTCTTTTTCAAGGCGCCCTGCGCCATGGCCCATGCCGTCGCGATCGACACCGCTCCGAACGTATCCAGCACATCATGCGATACTTTCAGAAGTTCGGTCTTCATATCGTTGGAATAAGTGACGAAACCGGCTTCGAATACGTCCGACGATCCCGCAATTTCGGTCAGCGCAGCCGACACCAGCCCGCCTGTGCAGCTTTCCGCCACCGCGATGGTACGACCGGCACGCCGGTTGGCGATGATGACGTTTTCGGCAAGTTCCGTCAGAGCGGTTGGCAAGAGATAATCTGTCATATTGTTCAGGATAGCGCGGGCAGGGACAGGGTGGCAACTGCTTGCGCAGCGATACCCTCGCGGCGACCGGCAAAGCCCAGACGCTCGGTCGTCGTCGCCTTGACGCTGACATGATCGACCGGCACCGCCAATATTTCCGCAATCCGCATTCGCATGGCGTCGCGGTGCGGCCCGATTTTCGGCGCCTCGCATATGATGGTCAGGTCGACATGGTCGATCCGCCCGCCGCGCGCCTTCACTCGGTCACGCGCATAGGCCAGAAAACGGTCTGACGATGCGCCGCGCCATTGCGCATCCGATGGCGGGAAATGACTGCCAATATCCCCTTCGGCCAACGCCCCCAGCATGGCGTCGACGATGGCATGCAGCGCCACGTCCGCGTCACTATGCCCGGCAAGGCCTCTGTCATGCGGCACCAGTACGCCGCCAAGCCATAATTGCTCATTGGGCGCCAGCCTGTGAACATCATAACCCATGCCCACTCTTACCGTCATGCCAGTGCCCATCCGCGCTTCAGCCCGTTCGAAATCCCGTGCATAGGTCAGTTTCTCCAGCCTTTCATCGCCTTCCACCAACCACACGTCGTGACCGGCCGCGCTTAAAATCTGCGCATCATCGGTGGCCTCACGCGATACGTCCCATATGTCATGCGCCGCCATGATGGCGTCGAATGCGAAGGCTTGCGGCGTCTGAACCCGATACAGCGCATCCCGCGCCACGCCTTCGCCCATGATCTCCGCCGTACCTCGCACCAGCGTGTCGGCCACGGGAAGGGCCGGGACAGCCCCATCATGACTGGCCAGTGCATCCAACAGCCGGTCGATCACCACGCCCGGCAGGAAAGGGCGGGCAGCGTCATGGATCAGCACATGCTCCGCTCCACCAGCCGCCGCAATGGCATCCAGCCCAGCCTTCACCGACCCCCGCCGGCTGTCCGCGCCCTCGATCAATGCGGCAACGGTCCGGTCGCCGAGCATCGTGCGCGCTATCTCTTGCTGCCCTGCGCCAATCATTACAAAGATCGCATCGATCCCGCCATGTTGGGCCAGCGCGTCGACGGCATGCGCCATGACGGCTTTGCCACCAATCATCCGATATTGTTTCGGTGTGCCGCCACCCGCCCGGCTGCCGCTGCCCGCCGCCACCAGCAGGGCGACCGTTCCATAGCTTGCTATCGTCATGGCGTGGGCCATAGCGCCAAGCCTCTCACCCCGCCAGACCTCTTGCTCATGCTCAATCTTGCCGATCGCGCCATTTCACGCTATGGGCTGCCTGTTTTTTAGGCAGTTGAAGTTCCCCATCATGCGCAGGCTTTCCCCCATTTCCATCGGTCCCGTGACCATCGACATGCCCGTCGTGCTGGCCCCGATGACCGGCGTTACAGATATGCCGTTCCGTACGCTGGTGCGCCGCTATGGCTCGGGCCTTAACGTGACGGAGATGATTGCGTCGGCCGCGATGATCCGCGAAACGCGCCAGTCCCTGCAAAAGGCTGCATGGCATCCGCTGGAGGAGCCGGTATCGATGCAGCTTGCCGGCTGTTCGCCGACGGAAATGGCCGATGCCGCCAAGCTGAATGCTGACCGTGGCGCCGCCATTATCGACATCAATATGGGCTGCCCGGTGAAGAAGGTGGTCAATGGCGACGCCGGCAGCGCCCTGATGCGCGACTTGCCGCTCGCCGCCTCCCTCATCAAGGCGACGGTGGAAGCGGTCGATGTGCCCGTTACTGTCAAAATGCGTATGGGATGGGACCATAGCAGTCTCAACGCCCCGGAACTCGCCCATATTGCCGAGGATCTGGGCGCCAAACTCATCACCGTCCACGGCCGCACCCGTAATCAGATGTACAAGGGTTCTGCGGACTGGGCCTTCGTGCGCAAGGTGAAGGACGCGGTGAAGCTCCCGGTCATCGTCAATGGCGATATCTGTTCGATCGAAGATGCCGACACTGCTCTCGACCAGAGCGGCGCCGATGGCGTGATGATCGGCCGCGGTGCCTATGGCCGTCCCTGGCTGATCGGTCAGGTCATGGCCTGGCTGACGGATGGAACGCGGCTGCCGGACCCGTCGCTGGCCGAACAATATCAGCTCATCGTCGATCATTATAAGGCTATGCTGGATCATTATGATGGCGTCACCGGTGTCAACATGGCCCGTAAGCATATTGGCTGGTATACAAAGGGGCTGACCGGGTCGGCGGAATTTCGCAACGCCGTCAATCAGGAACCGGATGCAGCAACCGTGTTGGACATGCTCGCCCGTTTCTACGAACCGCTGATCGCCAGCGGGCTTGAGGTTGCGGACATACGCAAGGCCGCATGACAATGGCCAGCGCGTCCATCCCGCCGCTTCGCATGCAGCAGGATGGACCTTCCCTTGCCGAACAGATGACTGCGCTGCCGGTCGCGACGCTCATCGTGCGTCCCGATAATGGCGTGGCGGAGGCGAATGTCAGCGCCGAAACGCTGCTGAACATGGCCCGCTCTGCCATCATCGGCAGCGATGTGTCGCGTACCATCCGCATTGCGGAGGCAGGCGCCCGTTTCGACATCTGGCACAGCAACAAACCGATCGCAGCCTATGATATAAAGGTGCATGCCGGTCGCACTGCCGAAATGGAAGTCGATCTGATGATCGCGCCGATCATCGATCATGAAGGATGGCGGGTCGTCTCGCTCCATCCGCAAAGTCAGGCCCGCAAGATCGGCCATCGCGGCACATCGGGCGGCGCCCGTTCGGCCATGGGCGCCGCTGCTATTCTGGCGCATGAGATCAAGAACCCGTTGTCCGGCATACGCGGCGCGGCGCAGCTTCTGGAATCCAGCCATGGTGGACGCGATGCTGCCCTGACCCAGCTTATCTGCAATGAAGTGGACCGGATCGCCGCGCTCATCGACCGGATGCAGGATTTTACCACCGATCGCACGCTTGAATGCACGCCGGGCAACATCTATCCGCTGGTTGATCGTGCCGCTGGTATCGCGGCGGCTGGGTTTGCAAAAAATATCAAGATTATAAAGCGCTATGACCCATCGCTGCCATTCGCCAACATCAATGAAGATGCACTGGTACAGGTGATGATCAACCTGTTGAAAAATGCTGCCGAAGCATTGGAGCATGTACCCCGACCCCGCATCCGGGTCGAAACAGCTTTTCGCCATGGCGTGTCGGTGATGCTGGGTGGCAGCAAAGGGAGCGCCGTACTGCCGATCGAGATTTTGGTGATCGACAATGGACCGGGCGTCCCCGAACATATTCTCGACCATCTGTTCAACCCCTTCATCACCGGAAAGCGCGACGGGCAGGGGCTGGGCCTTGCACTGGTCGACAAACTGGTCCGCGATATGAGCGGGTTCGTCCAATATTCGCGGGATGCCGAAGCGGGAGAATCCACCTTCCGTATCCTTCTGCCGATGGCGATAGGCTGATGGGCGCGACCGGAGCCGTACTGGTCGTCGACGACGATCCCGCTATCTGCGTTGTCGTCGGCGAAGCGCTGCGGCGTCAGGGGCACAAGGTCAAAACCGCCGCCTCCATTCGCGAACGCAGCGCCCTGATGTCCAGCTTCGCGCCGGACGTCCTTATCACGGATGTCATGCTGCCGGATGGTGACGGGTTGGACGGGGTGGCCGACATATTGGCCGATCGCCCGGACCTGAACGTCATCATCCTGTCGGCGCAGAACACGCTCAATACCGCCATTCGCGCGACCGAAAAGGGCGCATTCGAATATCTCCCTAAGCCATTCGATCTGAACGAACTGACCCGCGCCGTATCCGATGCGCTGGGCGCGCGTCAGGATGGGGAGGGCGGCTTCGCGGAAGCCGGCTTGCCTCATGACGGCCTGCCGCTCGTCGGCCGTTCGCCTGCAATGCAGGAAGTCTATCGCACCATCGCCCGAGTATTGTCGAACGATCTGTCCATCCTCGTTCTGGGCGAATCGGGGACAGGCAAGGAGTTGGTGGCCGAAGCCATCCACAGTCTGGGACAACGGCGCACCAAGCCCTTTGTCGCCATTAACATGGCGGCTATCCCGCGCGAACTGATCGAAGCAGAACTATTTGGTTATGAAAAGGGCGCGTTCACCGGCGCGCACGCCCGCACCGCCGGCAAATTCGAACAGGCGCAGGGCGGCACCCTGTTCCTCGACGAAATCGGCGACATGCCGATGGAGGCGCAAACCCGCTTGCTGCGCGTACTGCAATCGGGCGAAGTCACGACTGTCGGCGGATCGAAGGCGGTGCGCGTCAATGTCCGTATTATCGCCGCCACGAACAAGAATCTGCCCACGCTGATTGACGAGGGACGCTTCCGGCAGGACCTTTATTATCGCCTCAACGTCGTGCCCGTGTCGCTACCGCCTCTGCGGGACCGGCGCGACGATGTCATCCTGCTCGCCCGGCATTTTCTGGAGCGTGCAGCGCAGGATGGCCTGCCGCGCAAAGCGCTGTCGGACGATGCGGCCCAGTTGATGATGACATGGCACTGGCCCGGTAACGTGCGTGAGCTTCAGAACATGATGCAGCGTCTCGCCGTCCTCAGTCGTGAAAACATCATCACCGCCGACATGCTCCGAAACATGCTGCCGATGGATGCGGTATCTACGGATTATGCTGCGCCCGCCGATCAGATGGTTCATGCCGTGCGCGACTGGACGAAGAGGCGACTGGGCGTAGGACTGGGGCAGGATCGTGCGCTGCATGACGATCTTCTAGCTGTCGTCGAACCCATCCTGCTTCAGGAAGTGTTGGCCAGCGTCGACGGCAACCAGATCCGTGCCGCCGCTTTGCTTGGCATCAATCGCAACACGTTGCGCAAGAAATTGACCGATTATGGCCTGGACCCAACTGCTCTTCGCCTTGCCGATTGAACCCGACGCTTTCACAAAGCGGGACGAAACGACGGCCCATATCGACCGGCGACATGCTCCGACCAAAATACTGTGTTTGATTGGGCACGGGGTTGTTGTAACTAGGCAACGATGAGCGGCGCGACCACATTCTCTCGCAGGGCGACGGTATGGCGCAGGCGACTGCCGCCCTTCCTGCGGAACGGACGGCTGGCGAGCTTGGTCGAAGGGGTCACGCTGGCCCTTTTTCTGGTCATGGCCGGTGTCACCTATCGCCTGCTGTCCAGCAGTGACGATAGTTATTCGCTGCTGACTCCCCCAATCGTCGCACTGTTGCTGGTCGCCAATCTGGTGCCCGCTATCGCCTTGCTGGTGCTGCTGGGGCGGCGTGTCGCCAAACGTAGAGCGGCAGCTTCCGCCATTGGCAGCGACGGGCAATTGCACGTCCGACTGGTCGCCATATTCTCGATCGTGGCCAGCGTACCGATGCTTCTGGTCGTCATCTTCGCCTCGCTGCTGTTCCAATATGGCGTTCAATTCTGGTTCTCGGACAATGCACGCGGAATGCTCCAGAATGCAGGCGATCTGGCGCGCGGCTATTATGAGCAGAACCAGCGCGAGGTCAGCGATGAAACCGTAACCATGGCAGACGATCTGAGAGATTATCTGCGTGAATCTGCCGTTTCGTCACCACGCTTCGCTGAAGGATATATCTATCAGGTTGTTACCAGAAAGCTGAACCGGTCGGCCATTATTGAAGTGGGCAAGGACGGCATCGCCCGTACAGCAGCCGTGGTTGACCCGGAAAATCGGCCCGCTTCCGAAATGCTCTGGCCTGAGGCGATTGAGCGGCTTTCAAAGGGTGAGAATATCGTCGTCCGCGCCGGTCCCAATCGCGTGGAGGCGGTGACACTTCTCTACCCCAAGTCGAAAATCTATCTTTACGCCACGCGCGATGCCGTCACGACATCCTTTTCCAACGTCGAACGCGCGCAGAAAGTGATTGCGGACTATGACCAGTTTGCGGCTCAATCCCGGGCGCTCCAGTTGCGTTTCAACGTGGCCCTGTTCGTTGGGTCGCTGCTGCTGGTGGGCATCGCCGTTTACATTGCGCTGACTGTCGCTGACTGGATGGTCCGACCGGTGAATGAGTTGGTGACGGCCGCCCGCCGCATCACCGCGGGCGATCTGTCGGCTCGTGTTACCACACCGCAAAGCCGTGATGAAATCGGCACGCTTGCCTCAGCCTTCAACCGCATGACCCAGCGACTGGAGGCCCAGACAGGTGCTTTGGTCGGCGCCAATAGCCAGCTGGACGAGCGCCGTGCTTTTATCGAAGCGATCCTGTCGGGCGTCAGCGCGGGTGTTTTGTCGGTGGATCAGGGTGGCATCGTCCTGCTGCTGAACCGCTCGGCTTCGGCCATTCTCGCACGGGAAGGCGACGATCCGGTCGGCCGCCCGCTGGATCAGTTGTCGCCGGAACTGGCGGAACTGATCGCCTCTGCCGAAGGCGCGGGTATCGTTCAGGTCCGCGCGCATGGCGATCTGCGCACACTGGCTGTCAAGGTGACGCAGGATGCGGAAGCCTCGCGCCATATCCTGACCTTTGATGACATCACCCAACAACTTTCGGACCAGCGCCGTGCGGCATGGTCCGACGTAGCGCGCCGTATTGCGCATGAAATCAAGAACCCTTTGACACCGATCCAGCTCGCTGCCGAGCGGCTCCAGCGCCGCTATGCCGAGGAAATCACCAGCGACAAGGCAACTTTTACGCGCCTCACAAGCACCATTGTGCGGCAGGTGGGGGATTTGCGCCGCATCGTGGACGAATTTTCGTCCTTCGCGCGCATGCCCAAACCTGTATTCCGGCGAGAGGGGATAGGCGACATCGCCCGCCACGCCCTGTTCCTGCACGAAGTCGCACACCCTGATATTCGGTTCGAATATCAGGAAGAGACGCCCGACATGGAACTGGTCTGCGACCGTCGCCAATTGGGGCAGGCATTGACGAATATCGTCAAGAATGCCGTGGAAGCGATCGAGACGAAGCCGTCGCCGGAAGATGGCAGCCCGCGTGGGCATGTCCGCATGATGCTCCATCGCGATGGCGACGACCTGCTGGTGCGCGTAATCGACGATGGGGTCGGCCTGCCGCCGGAACGCGACCGGATATTGGAACCTTATATGACGACGCGGGCCAAGGGGACGGGTCTTGGCCTGGCCATCGTCAAGAAGATTGTCGAGGAGCATTTGGGGGAAATACGCTTCGACGATGCCGAGGGGGGCGGTGCTAGTGTGACATTGCGGTTTGCCGCAGGGTCGCTTGAAAAAATGGAAGAAGGGCAGGTGATTGCCATGCCCCAGCAAAAAATAACGGGAAAAGTGACGGCCAATGGCGCTTGATATTCTGATAGTCGACGATGAAGAGGATATTCGTGATCTGGTAGCAGGCGTGCTGGAGGACGAAGGTTTCTCCACGCGGACTGCCGCCAACAGCGACAGCGCGATCGATGCGCTTGATGCACGTCGCCCCTCTCTCGTCCTGCTCGATGTGTGGCTGCAAGGGTCGCGCATGGATGGGCTTGAACTGCTTGATGAGATCAAGCGCCGCGATTCCACCATTCCTGTCCTCATGATTTCAGGGCATGGCAATATCGACACCGCCGTCGCCGCCATTCGCAAGGGTGCGGCGGATTTCATCGAGAAGCCGTTCGAGGCCGACCGCCTGCTCCACCTCGTCTCGCGTGCGACCGAAACCGAACGGCTGCGCCGCGAAAATCAGGTTCTGCGCGCCCGTTTTGGGCAGGATGACGAACTGACCGGCACCTCCGCCTCGATCAACGGCGTGCGCGCCACCATCAAGAAGGTCGCCGGCACCGGGAGCCGGGTCCTCATCTCCGGCCCCGCAGGCGTAGGCAAGGAAGTCGCCGCCCGCATGCTGCATAGCTGGTCGGGTCGGGCCGACGCCCCCTTCATTATAGTCGCCGCCGCCCGTATGGACCCGGATCGCGTCGAAGAGGAATTGTTCGGCGTCGAAGACCCCAGCGGCCTTGTTCGCCCCGGTTTTCTGGAACAGGCGCATGGCGGCACGCTCTATCTGGACGAGATCGCCGACATGCCGATCACGACCCAGGGCAAGATATTGCGCGTCCTGACCGATCAGAGCTTCACCCGCGTGGGAGGTCAGCGTCAGGTAAAGGTCGACGTCCGCGTAATCTCGTCCACCGCTCGCAACCTGGCGACGGAAATCGAGGAGCGCCGCTTCCGCGAAGATCTGTTCTATCGCCTCAATGTCGTGCCGCTCGGCATTCCGCCGCTATCGGAACGACGCGATGATATTCCGCCACTGGTCGAACATTATCTCGCCCGCTTCGCCGCAGACCGCCGTGTGCCGCCGCCAGACATGGCCAGCGACGCAATGGCCGCGCTTCAGGCCAATGAATGGCCGGGCAACGTCCGTCAGCTGCGCAACGTCATAGAACGCACCATGATCTTGGCGCCCGGCGACCGCATCGGCCGCATTGAACTCGATATGCTGCCTGCCGAACTCACCAGCGGCGGGGGCGGAGACGGCATCGGCCAGTCTGTCATCATGGGCGCACCGCTGCGCGAAGCCCGTGAAAGTTTCGAGCGCGAATATCTGCGCATTCAGATCCGTCGTTTCTCGGGCAATATTTCGCGCACCGCGACCTTCATCGGCATGGAACGTTCGGCTCTGCACCGTAAACTGAAGCTGCTAGGCATCACCGAGGGCAAGGAATAGCGTCCATTTTGCTCGCCTGTTGCTGAATTTGGCGGGTGGACATCTTGTACATGGACGCCCCTTCGCAATTGCGGTAGGAATCGCCTGTCCCCGAAGCGCGGGGACAGGCAAGACACTCTGCTTAAGGGTGCGAGAGCGGGCAACGTCCCGCCAAGAATAGGACTGGCGACGACCATGGCCGAAAAAGTGAACAATCTTCAGGATATTTTCCTGAACAGCCTGCGCAAGAGCAAGACCCCTGTGACCATGTTTCTGGTCAAGGGTGTGAAGTTGCAGGGTATTATCACCTGGTTTGACAATTTCTCCGTGCTGCTGCGCCGCGACGGCCAGTCTCAGCTGGTCTATAAGCATGCTATTTCGACAGTCATGCCGGCTCAGCCCATGGACCTGACGGACTTGCGCAAATCCTCCTCGGACAGCAATGGCAAGGCCCGCCTGCTTCAGGAAATCTTTCTCTCGGCCGTCCGCAAATCGGGCAGCCCGGTGACGATGTTCCTGGTGAACGGCGTGATGCTTCAGGGTGAAATTGCCGCTTTCGACCTGTTCTGCATGCTGCTCGAACGCGACGGCATGGTTCAGCTTGTCTACAAACACGCCATCTCGACGGTTCAGCCACTCCACGCGCTCGACCTGACCGGCGAAAACGAACAGGACGACTGATCGTCTGCGCGGCCGGTCCACTGATCCGGTGGACCGGCACGCCGTCAGATGCTTTAACCCCGCATGGCTATATTCAATCGCGACTCCGAAGATGAGGTGACGCGCGGCGCTCGTGCCGTTGTCGTTCATGCCGAAACCCATGGCGCCGATCGTCGCGATAGCGACGCCCGCCTTGAGGAAGCGAAGGGGCTGGCCCTCGCCATCGGCATTCATGTCGTCGCGGCGCAGGCCTTTCGCGTCCGCGATCGTAAGCCCGCCACTTTGTTCGGCAGCGGCCAGGTGGATCAGATCGCAACCCTCGTCCGTCAGGAAGAAGCCGAGCTGGTCATCGTCGACAACAGCCTGTCGCCGGTACAGCAGAGCAATCTGGAAAAGGCGTGCGAGGCCAAAGTCATTGATCGCACCGGCCTGATCCTCGAAATTTTCGGCGAGCGCGCCGCCACCAATGAAGGGCGGCTTCAGGTGGAACTCGCCCATCTCGACTATCAGGCCGGACGTCTGGTGCGCAGTTGGACTCACCTTGAACGCCAGCGCGGCGGCTTCGGCTTCCTCGGCGGTCCGGGCGAAACACAGATCGAGGCGGATCGCCGCATGATCCGTGATCGCATGGCGAAAATCCGTCGTGAACTGGATCAGGTTACGCGCACCCGCGGCCTCCATCGCGCCCGGCGCCAGCGCGCGCCATGGCCGGTCATCGCCCTTGTCGGCTATACCAATGCCGGCAAATCCACGCTGTTCAACCGCCTGACCGGCGCGCATGTTATGGCGGAAGACCTGCTTTTCGCCACGCTCGATCCGACCATGCGTCAGATTTCACTACCCGGCCTCGACAAGGCGATCCTGTCCGACACGGTCGGCTTCGTTTCCGATCTGCCGACCCAGTTGATCGCCGCGTTCCGCGCCACGCTGGAAGAAGTTCTGTCGGCCGACCTCATCGTCCATGTCCGCGACATTGCTCATCCCGACACCGATGCCCAACGTGACGATGTGCTGGACGTTCTGGGGGAGTTGGGGGTCACAGGCGAAGCCGCGCTCGACCGGAGCGAGGATGATCCCGAACCGCCGCCAATTATCGAGGCATGGAACAAGCTCGACTTACTGGATGTCGAGAACGCCGCGCTGTTGCGTGAACACGCCGCCCGGCGCGACGATGTGCTGATCCTTTCCGCCCTTACCGGCGAAGGGGTCGACACGCTCGCCCGCGCGATCAGCGACCGAATGACGCGCGGTGCCAAAGTCTATGGGTTACGGCTGCCCGTCGGTGACGGCGCGGCTCTTGCATGGCTCCACGAACATGGCGAAGTCCTGTCCACCATGATCGAAGATGAGGAGAACCGCGTCGAAGTCCGCCTCTCGGACGCTGCTTTCGCGCGCTTTTCAAAGCGGGGCGGGGGCTGACCAGCGGATGCCATTGGCTGCTCTTTCCATGGGTTTACGCTTTCGATAGGGTCAGCCGACCCTGGCATCATGAGGAGCATGGGACGTGAAAATAGCTCTGTTCAGTGCCCACCGTTTCGACCGCCAGTCTTTCGATACAGCCAATGCCGCTCTCGCCGAACCGCATGACATCCACTATATCGAGGCGCGGCTCGACGCACACTCGGCCATTCTTGCCTCGGACTGTTCGGCCGTCTGCGCGTTTGTCAACGACAGGGTCGATGCCGCAACGCTGAACATATTAGCGGGGCAGGGGACGCGCCTCATCGCGTTGCGCAGCGCGGGTTTCAACCATGTCGACCTTCCCGCTGCGGCTCGGCTCGGTCTTGTCGTCGCGCGGGTGCCGGCTTATTCGCCCGACGCCATTGCCGAACATACGGTTGCGATGATCCTCAGCCTGAACCGGAAGATTCACAAGGCCTATGCCAGGGGCAGGGAGGGGAATTTCGCTCTCGACGGCCTGCTCGGCTTTGATCTGCGCGGTCGCACGGTCGGCATCGTGGGCACGGGAAAAATCGGCCTCAACGTCGCGCGCATCATGCGTGGATTCGACTGCACTGTCATCGCCCATGATCCTTTCCCGGATCAGACCGGATTAGCGGAGGTTGGCGGCACCTATGTCGACTGGCCCGAGTTGCTTGAGCGATCGGACATCATCTCGCTTCATTGCCCCCTGACGCCCGCCACCCATCATCTGGTTGACGCTACGGCCATTGCTGCGATGAAGCCCGACGTCATGCTCATCAACACCAGCCGCGGAGGCGTTGTGGATAGCCGCGCGCTGATAGAGGGTCTGAAAAGCGGCCAGCTTGGCCATGTCGGCTTGGACGTTTACGAGGAGGAGGGGGATCTCTTCTTCACCGACCTGTCTGATCAGGCGATACAGGATGACATTTTTGCTCGGCTGCTGACCTTCCCCAACGTCCTCGTCACCGGTCATCAGGCCTTCTTCACCCGCGAAGCGCTAAGCGCCATCGCCGACACCACGCTCGCCAATGTCACTGCGTTCGAACGCAGCGGCGCGGCGCTCCATCCGGTATCGGTCGAGAAACTGGCGTAATCTGCGGTTGCTGCCGATTAGAGCATCGTGCGGAAAAGTGGGAACCGGTTTTCCGCATCAAACGATGCGACAACAAAAACTTAGAGTGCGCGACCTGCGTCGGATTTAACGCAGCGCGCTCTAGGATAGCAGCCGTTCAGTCACCAGAACGGCGCGATCCAGCGCGGCTGAATTGAGGCAACGACTGGCACAATGGGCCTGCTGCTGTTTCAATCGCGTCAGCATCGCGTGGGCGCTGTCCATATTGCCCAACCGTGCCTCTGCCACAGCCAGTCCTGACATGGCACCTGGGTGTCCCATCCGACTGACGGACAAAGATTGCAGAAAAGATCGGCGCGCTGCTTCAGCATTTCCTTGGCCAAGGGAAGTCATGCCAAGCAGGAAACGCACCTGTCGACTGTCGGTCCGCCCATATAGATCGGACAGGATAGGGTCAGCCTCGGCATAACGCCCCTGCGCCACCAGATTGCCCGCCTTGGCGATCAATTTACCCGTGCCGGACAACGGACCGGCATCCATTGCCCAATAACGCTGGCCACCAGTTTGAGCATTGGCCGGTGTCAGTGCCGGAAGAGTTGCCACGCAAAGCAAAGACAGCAGAGAAACGAAGCGCATACCGATCTCCTTCCCGTGATGGTAGAAAACTATCCAGCCAACAGGGGGGCGTCAAATCTGAATTGCATTATGAAACCATTTGTCACAAATCTCGAAACATCACCAGCGCATCGACCTTGTCGCCACGCGGATGGGCGAACGCACCGGGCAGGCGGCCGACTATGGCAAAGCCCATCCCTTGCCATAGTGCTACGGCTCGTTCGTTGGTGGAAATGACGAAATTGAACTGCATCGCCGTGAAACCAAGTTCCCGCGCCAGATCGAAGGACGCCGCGCACATGCGCCGCGCAACACCACGTCCAGTCGCGCCCTGTGCGGTCACATAACCCGCATTGGCAACATGGGCGCCGCCGCCGGTCTGATTGGCGCGAACGTAGAAAATGCCGGATACCGCGCCGTCCTCCTCCAGCACACGAACGGTTCGCTCTGGTGCAAGCCACAGGGAAAGGGCCGCTTCCCGACTCATAGTACGGGGTGTCGCCAATGTTTCGCCAGCGCGGATTACCGGCTCCAATATCGTCCAGATGATGTCATGATCTGCCGCCGTTACGGCACGGATCATGCACCTTTTTCCTGCCGCTTGGCCGCCTGCCACAGCTCTTCCTTTTCCTCCAGCAAAGCCGCGACAAAGCCATTCCCGGCCATATCCTCCATTGCCCGGAATCGGCGTTCAAACTTATAATTTCCTTTACGAAGAGCATCTTCTGGATCAATATTGAGATGACGCGCGAGATTGACCACCGCGAACAGAAGGTCGCCCACTTCCTCTTCACGCTCTGCCTGGCTGGTGGCCGCGCGTACTTCTTCCAGTTCCTCTACAACCTTATCGACGACACGAGCCGTATCGGGCCAGTCGAACCCGGTCCGCGCCGCGCGTTTCTGCAATTTCTCGGCCCGCAGCAATGCGGGCAGGGCGCTCGCCACACCGGCCATCGCGCTCGGGTCCGGTTCTTTCTCTGCCCGTTCAGCCGCCTTGATGACCTCCCACTGGGCATGCCCATCCTCACGCCGCGCACCTTCTCCAAACACATGGGGATGCCGCCTGATCATCTTCTGCGTGATGGAATCGATCACATCCTGCAATTTGAAATGCCCGGCCTGCTCCGCCATCCGGCTGTGAAATGCGACCTGCAACAACAGATCGCCCAGTTCGTCGCGCAACCCAGCCATGTCATTATGGGCGATCGCGTCGGCCACTTCATAGGCTTCCTCGATCGTGTAGGGCGCGATGGAGGCAAAATCCTGTTCAATATCCCATGGGCATCCTGTTTCAGGATCGCGCAACCGCGCCATGACCTGGGCGAGCGGCATGATGTCGGCGGGACTGGCTTCGGGAAGATCGGGCATGATGGGAACGGTTCCGGCTAAGGGTAGGATGAGGATATGGCCCATCGATAGGGACTGCACAGTCTACTGGCCAGCCCCAGGCGGTTTCGATTTGAAGTGCGACACCCGAGGTGATGCGTAGCATTTCATCCGGGGTTGGGCGAGCCCCACCCCGGATGGCAAAATTTATCCGGCCTTGAGAAGGGCGATCTGCTCACCCAGGACCTCATGCGGGGTGCGATAGCCCAGGCACTTGCGAGGTGTGCTGTTGAGGCGATCGGCAACGGCCTGGATCTCCTTGTCCGACAGCAGCGCGATGTCGGTATTGGAGGGTAGGAAGCGCCGTATCCGCCCATTGCAATTTTCCACGCCGCCTTTTTGCCAGGGCGCTGAAGGCAGACAGAAATAACTGGTGATGTCGAGCCTGTTTCGCAGCATTGCGAAGGCGGCGAATTCTGTGCCTCGATCGAAGGTGATGCTGCGCCGGAGGGAAGGGGGCAGAGCATGCAAATGCCGATCAATGCCAGCCATGACACCTGCGGAATGCCGGCTCGGATTACGCGCGAGGAACGTGAACCGGCTGCGTCGCTCGACCAGCGAGGTGAGATTGGCTTTGCCATATTCTCTCCTGAAGATCAGGAGATCGCCTTCCCAATGTCCAAAACTGCTGCGATCCGCGATTTCCTGCGGCCGTGCGCCGATCGTGTTAACTACAGGGATATGGAGACCGCGTGGCTTTCGACCATAGCGTTGCCGGCGCGAACGGCGGGCAACAGGCAGATGGCACCACAGGCCCTGACTTCGTCCGTCCGGCCCGTAGACAAACTGGTAAATGGTCTCGTGACAGACGGCTTCATGATTACCGCGATGGCGTCGAAGGTAGCCCGCAATCTGCTCCGGCGACCAGGCTGCTGACAAGCGGTCGGCGATATAGGCGGCGAGCTCGGGCTTTCGGGCGATCTTGCCGCCACGCACTCGGCGTCTGTCTGCCATCGTTTGTGCGGCGGTCGGAAAATAGCCACGAAACAGCGGCTCTTCATCGAGATGCCGGTTGCGTTTGAGCTCCCGATAGATGGTCGAACGATGTCGCTGCAGCACCGCTGCTATCTGCTGCACCGACCGCCCGGTTGCCGCCAATCGATAAATGTCCCGCCGCTCGTCCAAACCCAGATGCTGATAGCCGTTCATCATGTGCCTTCCTGGAAAAGGGATCAAACCCCTATAAATCCTAGAATTTCGCACTTCGATTTAGAATCCACCCCCATCGTCGAGATAAGATTGATAATATATATTATGTTAAACACGCACAGGTGCAAATTCAGCAGAAACTGTCTATCTCGCCGTTTCCTTTTACGGCCTCAGCACCATCTCACCATTCTCGACGCCCCAGCTTTTCAGCCGCGATAACAAATTCATGCCGATCACATTGGTACCGCCAAAGGCCGGCGATACCACGACTGGCAGATCGCTGGCTTTGATCGGTCCGATGGTCAGCATGGCGATATTCGATCGCTTGGCCTCCACCTGACCATTGGCGGTATTCATGATGACGCCGGGATCGCCGACATCATAATTCAGCCCGCTGCTGCGCGCCGTCTGATCTGACAAAGCGGTAAAGGTCGCTCCGCTGTCGATCAGGAAACGGGCTGATGTTCCATTTATGTTCCCATCGACCCAGAAATGTCCGTCCGGTGCCACCGGAATGCGCAACGCCTGCCCCTCGGCAATGGGTTTGGGCAGCGCTGCTGGCGCGTCCCGGCTGACCAGTTCTTCGCCATCATCGGCCCAACGCCCGGTCATCCATCCCTGCCCCTGGGCCAATTTGAGCAGACCGAGCAACCCGGCGAATATCGCTACCCACAGCAACACCATGCGCAGCAATCCGCCCCACGCAAGCCGCCGCCCGATCAAAGAAGAACCAACCAGTATAATGGCCAGCACATACCAGAGGGTCGATGCCGCCTGATCCGTGCCGTCGCCCATCAGTTGCCCTGCCCTGCCAAATCCAGTTGTACGATCATGCCGTCATAGCCCGGTTCGACGCCATTAGGGAGGCTATGGCACAATGTCGCATAATCCATGCTCTGGTCCATATGGGTCAGGATGGCGCGCGCTGGGCGGGCCGCTTCGATCCCGGCCAGCGTCATCGCCAGATGGGCATGGCTTGGATGCGGTTTTTCCCGCAACGCATCGACCACCCAAATATCGATCCCATCATAGAGTGCCAGCATATCAGCCGTTATCGCATGAAAATCGGTCGCGTAGCCGATCGTCCGTCCACCATGGGCAAAGCGAAAGCCGGTCGACCATATGTCGCCATGTGGCTGATCCACGCAGGCAATATCGATGTCGCCGATCCGCAATCCATCCGGCAGGATATTCGGCTCTATCGTCGGGTGATAGCCATTGGCCCCTTCGAACGCATAGGTAAAGCGCTGCCGCAACAACTTCATTGTCTGGGCACGAGCATAACCGGGTACCGGCGCACGGCGATGATGATAGATTTGGCGTACGTCATCCAGCCCATGACTATGGTCGGCATGATCATGCGTCCACAGGATGGCATCGATATCGATGACGTCGGCGGCCAGCAGCTGCGCCCGCATATCCGGCGATGTATCGACCAATATGCGCGTGGTCGGGCTTTCCACCAAAATCGAAACGCGGGTCCGCCGGTTTTTCGGCTCGGCGGGATCGCATGCACCCCAGTCATTACCGATACGCGGCACCCCCGAAGAGGTACCGCTGCCCAGCAAGGTCAGCTTGAAACTCATATCACCTTGGAAAAGAGCGTGCGGAAATTGGCCGATGTCGCCTCCGCCAGTTGCTCGACACTTTCACCCCGCAAATTGGCAAGAAAGGCGGCTGTGTCAGCGACGAAGGCCGGCTCGCACGGCTTGCCTCTATGCGGCACCGGGGCAAGGAAGGGGGAGTCCGTTTCAATCAGCAGTCGTTCCAGCGGCAACCGTGCCGCCGTCTCCTGCAAGTCGCGCGCGCTCTTGAACGTCACAATACCCGAGATACTGATATAAAAGCCCAGTTCCATCGCGGCGTCGGCAAAGGCGCCGCTGGCGGTGAAACAATGGATGACGCCGCTATACGGCCCCTTCTCCATTTCATCCCGCATGATCGCCAGCGTATCGTCTTCCGCCTCGCGCGTATGGACGATCAGGGGCAGTCCGGTTTCTCGACAGGCGGCGATATGCGACCGGAAGCTGCGTTGCTGCCGTTCCCGATCGCTATGGTAATAATAATAATCGAGGCCGGTTTCCCCAATCCCGACCACCCGCGGGTGAGCCGCGCGCTCGACCAGCTTGGCGGTATCGATATGGGGATGTTCGTCCGCCTCATGTGGGTGAATACCGACGGTTGCCCATACATCCGGTTCACGGACCGCCGTTCCCAGCACATCGTCCCATTCGCGTTCGCGGGTGGCGATATTCAGCATCAGGCCAATCCCCCTCTCCCGCGCACGGTTCAGCACATCGGCCTGTTCTTCGATCAGGCCTTTGTAATTCAGATGGCAATGGCTGTCGATCAGCATGGCTCAGCCCTCAGCCTCGGTCAGTTCAAGGCGCGGGAAAAGCGGCTTGGGCGCCGCCAGCACGAAACCGCTTTCGGCCAGCGACGAATACCAGTGACCACCGATCGCCGCAAAGCCGCGCGCATCGTCTGGCACACCCATATGGTCGAGCAGCGCCGTAGCGCTCGCCGGAATAACGGGCAGGATAGCAACAGCCAATTGCGCAATGGCAATGTAGAGCGTTGCCAGCACCGTCTCCATCCGCTGCGGATCGCTCTTGCGCAGCGTCCAGGGCGCCTGCGCATCGATATACTGGTTACAGGCAAAGGCCGCCCGCAACCAATGGTCGATGGCCACAGAAGGAGCGAGATCATTCATCGCGGCCGGCATATCGGTCCACACCACGCGGTCGATCAAAGCGAACAGATCAGTGTCGGCAGCATCATGGCCGTTGACCGGCGGCAACCTGCCCTCGCAATTCTTGGCGATGAAGCTCAGCGTGCGCTGCGCCAGATTGCCAAATGCATTGCCCAGGTCGCTGTTCGCCCGCTGGACGATCGCCTCGGCGCTATAGCTGCCGTCATTGCCAAAGGTCACTTCCGACAGCAGGAAATAGCGCAACTGATCCACTCCGAACCGTTCGGCCAGTTCCATCGGATCGGCGACATTGCCCAGTGACTTCGACATTTTTTCCCCGCGATTGAGCAGGAAGCCATGGCCGAACACCTGTTTTGGCAAGGGCAGCTTCGCACTCATCAGGAAAGCCGGCCAATACACCGTATGGAACCGCACGATGTCCTTGCCGATGATGTGAGTGATGTCGCCACCCTCGGCCCAATAGCGCGCCATGCGTTCGGCATCGTTCGGATAACCGCAACCGGTCAGATAATTGGTGAGCGCATCGACCCACACATACATGACATGGCCGTCGCTGCCCGGCACCTTGACACCCCAGTCGAAACTGGTGCGCGATACGCTCAGGTCCGACAAGCCACCCTCGACGAACCGTAAAATCTCGTTGCGGCGGCTGTCGGGCTGAATGAAATCAGGCTGGCTCTCATAAAGCGCCAACAGCTTTTCCTGATAGGCGGACAGGCGGAAAAACCAGCTTTCCTCCACGGTCCATTCGACCGGCGTCCCCTGCGGAGACAATTTGACGCCCCCTTCCCCTTCGATGATTTCCTTCTCGTCGTAAAAGGCTTCGTCGCGAACCGAATACCAGCCTTCATAACGCCCCAGATACAGGTCGCCATTCGCCTCCATCGCCTGCCAGATCGCCTGGCTGGCGCTATGATGATCCGGCTCGCTGGTGCGGATGAAACGATCGTAGCTGATGTTCAGACGCTCGTTCATCTCGCGAAAATAGCCTGACATCTCGTCGGCCAGTTCGCGCGGTTCGATACCACGGTTGCGCGCCGTCTGCGCCATTTTCAGGCCATGCTCATCCGTGCCGGTCTGAAAGAAGACATCGCGGCCCATCATCCGCTGAAACCGGGCGACCGCATCGGTGGCGATCACTTCATAGGCATGGCCGATATGGGGACGGCCATTGGGATAGGAAATGGCGGTGGTGATGGTGAAGGGTGTGGACATGGCGCACTCCCTAAAACGAAACGAAGCCGGAGGGAACATGCGACGAGGCGGAAATCGCCGAAAAGAAAAGCGCGACCCTATGCCGTGCGAGGTGCCAATGCCGCCACATGGCCGGCCAGTTCGAAAACGACGGCGGCCGGGTCGAGCGACAATATGATGGCCCCGCCCGCCAATTGTCGGGCCTTTTCCCAACGATCAAGGGCATCGCCCAGCGCAACGCCCTGTCGTTGCCGCGCAGCCTCCGCCAGATAGGCCGGCACCCGCTCCAGAAAAGCCTCATAGCGCGGCTTTGCAGACTTGATCGACAGGGCTTTGGCCAGCGCCAGCCTTTGCCGGTTCCCCTCATCCCCCTGCGTCGCGATCATGTTGAGCGACGCCTCTATATCGGACAGATTCAACCCCGCGTAGCGCAAAGCCTTACCCGGTGATCCTTCGCCAGCCCGCACCAGCGCGTCGATCTCCTGCGGCGACAAGCTGTCGTCCATTGATTTCAGTACGGCCCGCATTTGACCGGCATTAAGCGGATCGAACCGCAACATGCGGCATCGCGACCGGATCGTCGGCAGCAATCGCCCCGGCGCGTGGCTGACCAGCAGGAACAGCATGTCCGCTGGCGGCTCCTCCAATGTCTTGAGCAACGCATTGGCCGCGCCACGCTCCAGATCGTCCGCGCTGTCGATCACCACTACGCGGCGTGTCGACAATGATGGCGCCGACTGGATCAGCCGGTGCAGCCCGCGCACCTGATCCACGCTGATATTCCGGGCCGCCACACCATCTTTTTCGAGCGGCGCCAGTTCGGCATAGTCCGGATGAGCCGACGCCTCGATCAGACGGCGGATCGGATGCCCTTCGGGAACGGTCAGCCCCGGCTCCGACACCGCCGGTCCCGCCGCATCCGCCAGCAAACGCAGCGCCAGCGATCGGGCAAAGCCTCCCTTGCCGATCCCCTTCGGACCCGCAAGTATCCAGCCATGATGCATGCGCGCGCCCTTCGCGGCGGCCAGCATCGCTGCCGCCTGCACATCATGGCCAAGAAGCATGGTCATGGCAGCAGATCGTCCAGCGCCGCGAGAAGGCGCCCTGTCACGACATCGGCTTCACCGGACGCATCCACCCGCCTTACCCGTTCATGTTCCCGATCGACGAAGCGGTTAAAGGCTTGAGCGACCTGTGCATGAAAATCGCTGCTTCTGCCACCGATACGATCAGCAGCATCGCCATCGCGGGCATGGGCGCGCCGCTCGGCCTCTCCCTCCGGCAAGGTCAGGATGAACGTGCGGTCCGGCAGGAAATTCTGGCTCCCTATCCGATGCAGCGTCAATATATCGTCGTCGCTGAGCGCCCCCTGCCCCTGATAGGCGCGGCTGGAATCCAGAAAACGGTCGGATAGCACCCACGCGCCCCGTTCCATCGCCGGACGGATCGTCTTTTCCACATGATCGGCCCGTGCCGCTGCGAACAACAGAGCCTCGGCCCGCGCGCTCCAGCGATCGGCGCCCCCCGTCAGCAACAGAGAACGGATCGCTTCCGCTCCTTCGCTGCCCCCCGGTTCGCGGGTTTCCACGACTTCGATATTTTTGTCACGCAAAGCGGTGGCCAGAGCGCGTAACTGAGTGGATTTCCCCGCGCCCTCCCCGCCTTCCAGCGTGATAAATCGCCCCTGCGTCACCCGAACAGCGACTTCAGGCCGTTCCAAAGCCGCCCGAAAATGCCCGCTTCGGCAACATCTTCCCCCGCGACCAGCGGCATGATCTGGGGCGGCGTATCAGGCGTCTGCACGATGAGCTGGGCGATCTGCTGCCCCTTGGCAATCGGTGCCTTGATCGGGCCGGTATAGACCACCTTCACCTGCACATTGGACGATGCCGTGCGTGGCAGGGTTACGGCCATATTCTGTGGCGCAACCAGTGGGACGCTCGTCGCGCTGCCCAACTGCACCTCAGCCGTTTCGACCGTCTGCCCCTTCTTGAACAGCGGCTGGGCCTTCCAGGCGCGGAAACCCCAATCCATGAAGCGAACCGCTTCCGTCGCACGCCCATTGAACGTCGTCGAACCGGCCGTCACGATTACCAGACGACGGCCATCCTGCTCAGCCGATCCGGTAAAGCCGAACCCGGCCTCTTCGGTATGGCCGGTCTTCAGGCCATCGGCGCCGGCAACCTTGCCCAAAATCGGGTTCCGATTGGCCTGGTTGATGTCCGAACCACCCATCGTCTTGCCCCAGGTGAAGGAGCGGGTGGCGTAGAAACGCTTATAAAGATCCGGCGTCTCGACGATCGTCGCTTCGGCCAGCTTCGCCAGATCTTCGGCCGTGACATAGGTCACGCCACCGTCGGGCCAGCCATTGCTGGTACCGAAATGACTGTTCTTCAGGCCCAGTCGCTTGGCTTCGTCATTCATCAGCGCGACGAAGGCCTGCTCCGTCCCAGCGATCCCTTCCGCCAGAACGACGCATGCATCGTTACCCGACAGGGTGACGATGCCATGCAGCAGATTTTCGACCGATACTTGTTCACCGACCGACAGGAACATGGTCGATCCGGCCTGAGGGCCATGCCATTGCTGCCAGGTTTCCGGTCGCACCGTAAATTTGGTATCCAGTTTCAGGTCGCCCTTCTGGATCAGGCGAAAAGCGACGTGCGCCGTCATCATCTTGGCCAGCGAAGCCGGGGGCATGCGCGTCTCGCCCCCCTTGTCATACAGCACCGCGCCCGATGACAGATCCTTCATATAGGCGATGGGCGCCTCGGACGTGTAAGGCGGTGCCGCGGCAATCAACGGCTGGGCCAGCAGCCCGGCGGCTAGGAGGACGGCAACGGATTTCTTCATGAGACTGCCTTAAACTTTCTGGGTAGATTCGCGACGCGGACGCCGAACGTCATGGTGTGTCATTAGCCATGATCCGGGCATTCTCAAAGCCCTTGGCGGTTGCTTGTTTAATGCCCGCTTGCGCCGCATTCTGATCAGCATAGGGGCCATAGCGCACCCGCCATGCCCCATTGCCCGGAACGGTGGAGGCGCCGATCTTTTTTGCCAGCGCATCCGCCCGCTCTTTCGTCGAAAAAGCGGCGACCTGCACACTATATCCTGCCCCCGATGCAGCGGGCCTCGGCCTCGGCGCCGGTGCCGATGCCGGTGCAGGGGTGGGCTTTGGCACCGGGGCAGGCTTGGGCGCTACCACAGGGCTGGGTGCTGGCGCTGCGGCCGCGGTTCGCGTTGCTGCCCCGATCTCTGGTACCTTATATTCCACGCCGGGCTTCACGCTCGCCGGTTTTGGCGCTGTCGCCGGACGAACGGCCGGCAAAGCCGGCTTTGCCTCGCTCCTCGATTTTCCCGCTGATGCAACCGCAATGGCGCGCTTCGGGCCGAGTTTTGCCTGTAGCGCGCGAAGCAAAGCAGCTGGCGTTTCAAGTCGTTCGGCCACCCGGCCATGAGCGCGCAGCACCGCCCGCTCCTGCTCAGGCGGGTTCACCCGACGCACGCGCACCGCCGCATGCCCATCGCCGATGATGCCCAGTTGCTCGGCCGCCCCTTGTGACAGGTCGATGATGCGGTCGTTGGAATAGGGACCACGATCATTGATCCGCACCAATATGGTGCGCCCGCTATCCAGTGCAGTCACTTCGACATAGCTGGGCAATGGCAAGGTGCGATGCGCGGCCGTCACACCCGATGCGACGAATGTCTCTCCATTGGCGGTCTGGTTGCCCTGCGCTTCGGCGCCATACCATCCGGCATAGCCCACCTCGTCATAATTGGGAGCATCCTCCGGCGTATAAGTAGTTCCGCCGACCTGATAGGGCGCGCCAATCTTCACCGGTGTATCGGGAACTTGCGGCCCCTGCCCCACCGGCTTCGACATGGCTTTGGGAGGCGCAGCGGGTGTTACGGGCGGCGGTGTTTCCGCACCACCACAGGCTGACAGCAGCAACAGCCCCCCGACCGAACAAAGCAGCTTATTGTTTGACCGCATCCGCCAGTAACCCCACCGACAAGGCATAGAAATTGGAACAATTATAATCGAGTATCGCGCGATAGTTGCTGGTCAGCAGATAGGCCGTCTTGCCCGGTCCATCGGGTTCCAGCAACGTAGCCAGCATGGTGTCGCTCAATGCTCCGGCTCCGCTCGGCATCACGCCCAGCCTGCGCCATTCGGCCATGGTCATCCAGCGGCTGTGTCGATTGAATACGCGCGGACATCGCGCCGGATTGGTCTTGGCCGTTATGGTAGCGCGGTTCAGTCCGGCAGGCACGCTAACCGCGACGCCCCAGGGCTGCCCCTTGCGCCAGCCCGCCTGCACGAAATAATTGGCGATCGATGCCAGTGCGTCGGCTTCGCTCCCCCATATGTCGGCTTTACCATCGCCGTCGCCATCCTTGGCGACCTTTAAATATACCGAAGGCAGGAATTGGGGATAGCCAGTCGCTCCGGCCCAACTCCCAACCAAACGACTGCGCGGCACACCATTGTCCAGCATCTTGAGCGTCGCCAGCAATTCAGGCTCGAACAAAGCCCGTCGACGTCCTTCCCATGACAGGGTGGCCAGCGACCGGATCAGGTCGAAATCGCCGGTATAGGAGCCATAATTCGTCTCATGGCCGAAAATGGCGACCATGATTTCTTCCGGTACCCCGGTTTCAGCTTCGATCCGCGTCAACCTTGCCCGATTGGCCTGATAGGCAACCCGCCCCCGGTTAATGCGCGCTGCATCCACATGCTGCCGGCGATACGGTTCGAAATTGGGAATGGGTGAATAGGCGCCACCGCCCGGCTGGTTCTGATCAAGCTGAATGACGCGCTGGTTGGGCGTCAGCGTCGCGAAGACGCCGTCCAGCGTCTGATCAGCGATCCCCATTGCCCGCGCCTTGGGCCTCAGGCTTTGTAAATATGCGTTAAAATCGCCATTCCCGCCATCCTGCGCCACCGCGGGAGCGCTACTGCCTCCAACCGTCACAGTCAGCGTCAGCAGCAAGGAAGCCAATATAGTACGAAAAGAATCTGCCATCGCCCGATTGTTGCACAGCCCGGACGGCAGGTGAATTCCCATAATGCGCAACGGCTGCATGGAAGACGACGAACCGAAATCTTTAGCGTTCAAGATTGCCCAGCCTCTGCTGAAGGTCGGACAAGCCATTCAATATCGCTATGCCCATTGCGGCGATTTCCCGGGTCGGGGGTAGCAGGTCGGGAATCATGATCGTGGTCATCCCTGCGCCATGTGCGGCCCTCGCGCCGATCGGGCTGTCTTCCACAGCCAGACACAGCGCGGGCGCGATACCCAACCGATCTGCCGCCAACAAATAGCATTCGGGATCAGGCTTGGCCCGCTCGACATCGCTGCGGGTCACTACCGTTTGTAAAAAGGGCAATATACCCGCCTGTTCCAGTCTCCGTTCCGCATAGGGGCTAAGCGTTGATGTCGCCACCGCCATCGGAATATCCATCGCATGCAGATATGCGATTATTTCCAATGCACCGGGCCTTAATGGAATGCCATTTTCTATCGCGGCCTCGAACATAGTCTCGCTATCGATGTAAAACTGGTCGACCGGAAAATCAGGACCATATTCCTCCGCCAGCATCCGGCGGTTCTCATCACGATGAACCCCAACCATGCGCAGAAATATTTCTTGCGATATTGGCCAACCCAGATTTCGCGATGCGGCCGCCATCATTTCCCCATGCTTCGCCTCCGTATCGAGCAGGGTACCATCCATGTCGAAAATGACGGCTGCGGGAAACTGTGACAGGTGGGGCAAAAATAATCCCTTGCGATCATATCGTTGGATATAGCGGTCAGAGGACACATCGCCTTCTGTTAGCGTTCGGATAACTTACTCTACAACCGCCATTCTTCCTCGTTGAACATTTTTCGCCTCGCATTGATTAATGGGCAAGTAACTAAAAATCGGTATTTTCTGTAACCTTCAGTTTTCGGTAATTAACCAATATAAAACTCCACTCGCGTCAAATAGTCGCGGCATGAAACCGAAAGCGATCCGCTCTTTTGAGAAGGTCCAGCATGTCTCCGGGGGGAGAATGGACCAAGCGCTCGACGCAACCGCGTCCCGGGCAGGCGGATTGTTACGCTCGTTATGCCCTGCTGTACTTTTGCTGACGACAGGCCTTTTCGGGCTGACTATCGCTTCTCTTCTCCAAGGCTCTACTTCGGGCTGGTATCTCGTCGTCGCCGCACCCGGATCATCGCTAGCGGATACGATTAACCTCGTTCGCGCCGCCAATGGACGCCTGGTTCAGCGCGGTGCTTTTTCCAACATCGTCATTGCCGGATCGAACCGACGGGATTTTCCTGCCGCCCTACGCCACGCCGGCGCCTGGCTTGCGATCGCCGCCCCCGCCGGTGTCGGCTGCATGGACCCGTCCTTTCAGGAACAGACCTCATGATCATCGAACTCGACCAGTTGCGTTATCATTTCGGCCGTTTCCTGGTCCCGCTCTTCTGGGTCCACGTCCCGCTGCTGGCGGCGGTGGCGATGTTGACGGGCCATTCGCCGATCGGCGCGGCGGCGGCGGGCGCGCTCCTCGCTGCGGCCTATCACCTCATCTGGTGGAGGCAAGGCATCGCGCCGGGAACCCGTTACTTGTCGGCCGTCGCCCTCATGGGGGAGCCTGCCATCCTGCTGTTCCTGTTGCGTGGCCATGCCTGGCAAATGGACATGCATATGTATTTCTTCGCCATGCTGGCGTTGACCATCGCGTGGTGCGACAGGCGTGCCATTCTGGCCGCCGCCGCCGCTACGGCTACACATCATCTGCTGCTGTTATATCTTTTGCCCTACGCCGTATTTCCCGGACAGGGCAATCTGGAGCGGGTTCTGCTCCATGCCGGCATCGTCGCCTTTCAAACGACAGTCCTCGTCTGGCTCAGCGATAAACTGGTTGAGAGCTTTCAGCGCAACCAGCGCATGGGCGAGGAAATCATGGCAAAGAATGAGGCGCTGGAGGAACGCACCCACGAGGCGGAAGAAGCCAATCGCGCCAAGAGCCTGTTCCTCGCCAATATGAGCCATGAAATCCGCACGCCGATGAACGCCATTCTTGGCTTCTGCCATCTTGTGTTGCGCACCGATCTCGAACCCAAGCAACTCGACTATATCGGCAAAATCAACAGTGCCGGCGTATCGCTTCTGCGCCTTATCAACGACATCCTCGATTTCTCGAAAAATGAGGCGGGCAAACTGACGCTGGAGGCCAATCCTTTCAGCCCCCGGCGCGCAATAGAAAACCAGATACACCTCGTCGCGGGCAATGCGGAAAGCAAGCAGGTCAAACTCGTTTCGCGGGTCGATGCCAATGTCCCCGAACAGGTCATGGGCGACGAGATGCGCTTCTCCCAGGTCGCTCTCAACCTCCTCAGCAATGCAGTCAAATTCTCCGAGGGCGGCAGCGTAACCATTAACCTTGCCGTCGTCGCTGAACAGGCCGGACAGATCAGGCTGCGCCTTTCGGTGCGTGACACCGGTATCGGCATGACGCCGGAACAGCAGACCTCGCTTTTCAACTCCTTCACGCAAGCAGACAGTTCCACCACCCGTCGTTTCGGGGGTACCGGCCTTGGCCTCGCCATCTGTCGTCAGATCGTTGAGCAGATGGGCGGCGACATCCGCGTCGACAGCGTGCCTGGTGAAGGCAGCACCTTCACCTGCGAGATGCAGATGGCGGCACAAGACAGCACGACCGCGCTTGAAACGCCGCTGCCCGAAAAGATCAGGCGTCTGCACATACTGGCCGCCGACGACAATCCGGCTTCGCGTCAGATCATGCAGGACCTTTTTGCCGGATGGGGTATCTCTGTCGATCTTGTGGCTTCAGGTGACGAAGCGCTGGCGGCTGTCGAGAATGCCGACCTTTCGGCCAAGCCCTATGATCTCATCCTGCTCGACTGGAAAATGCCCGGCATGGACGGCCTGCAAGTGATAGAGGCCATGCGCGCTCTTCCTTTCCGGGCTGCCCGCCCCAAATCCATGATCGTCACCGCCTATGGCGCGGATGATTTTGTGAAAGGCGTGCCGGCCGAAGAGGTATCCGCCTTTCTGACCAAGCCGGTCGTCCCCAAGACCCTGCTCGACACCATGATCGACATTTTCATGTCTCATGACGAATCCATCTCAGCCCCATCACCCGCCATGGATGGTCCACCGATGGTCGCGCCACATCTTCGCGGGCTGCACGTCCTGCTGGCGGAAGATAACGAGATTAATCGCGAAATCGCCACGGAATTGCTGACCGATGCAGGCCTTACCGTGGATTGCGCGGAAAACGGCCGGATCGCCTGCGACATGGTGCGCAATGCCGCCCGTCCTTATGCCGCCGTCCTGATGGATGTTCAGATGCCCGAACTGGATGGTGTGGCCGCAACCCGCATCATCCGGGAAACATGGTCGTCCGACATGCTGCCGATCATCGCCATGACGGCCCACGCTTATGAGGAAGAAAAGCAGCGCTGCTTTTCCGCCGGTATGAACGACCATGTGTCAAAGCCTGTCGACCCGCGCATGTTGATGCAGACGCTCGATCGCTGGCTCAAGGCACCAGCAGAGCCTGTGCAACCCTGCATGGAGGCGGCCCCTCCGGCCGCGACTGTCGCCGGAACCTTGCCTGACCACTTACCCCCGTTCGATCTTCAGGCAGCGTTGCTGCGCGTGAACGGAAAATCAGCGCTCTTGCACAAGCTGATCGTCAGCTTCGGAAACAGCTACGCTCAGGTCGGGCGTGATCTGCGCGCCCATATCGCTTCCGGCCTTCTGCCCGATGGTCGTCGCCTCGCCCATAGCCTAAAGGGCGTCGCCGGCTCACTCGAACTGCCACAGGTTCAGGCGATCGCGTCCGACATTGAACGCATGCTTGCGGCCGGTGAAACGGATCAGGCCCGGGTCGCCATAGACCAGCTTGAGGAAGCGATTGCACCCGCCATCGCCGCTGCGCACAGCCTCTCGCCCGAACAGCAAACCGACATGATACAATCCTCCACGCCCGTGGATGAACAGGCCATGCTCGTCAGCCGCGATGCGCTGCGCGACATGCTTCGACGGCGCAGTCTCGGCGCTCGCTCCGGTTTTCAGCGCTTTGCCGATGCACTTGGTCTTTCCGAACAACAGCGCGTGATCCATCCCGTTTATCAGGCGCTCGAAAAACTGGATTATGAAACCGCGCTGACCCTTCTCGATAGGGGAACAGGCAGCGGCGCACGGAGCGATGAGCCGACAGGTGCGACATCATGAGCAAACCCACCATTCTCATCGTCGATGACGAAATTTCGAATATCGAAATTATGAATGCCGTGCTGGAGGACGATTATGAGGTCTGCTTCGCCACCTCCGGCCAGCAGGCATTGGACGTTGCTGCGGCGGCTCAGCCGGACCTGGTACTTCTGGATGTATTGATGCCCGGCCTCGACGGGTTCGAAGTATGCCGCCAGTTGAAGGCCGATCATTTGCTGGCCGATATTCCGATCATCTTCACGACCGGCCTTGGCGATACGGAAGATGAAATGCGCGGGCTGTCACTGGGCGCTATCGATTATGTGACCAAACCAATTCAGCCCGCCATCCTGCGGGCCCGCGTCGGCAATCATGTCGAATTGAAACGACTACGTGATCAACTTGCAGCCATGGCCGTTACGGATGCTCTGACAGGCCTCAGCAACCGTCGCCACCTGGAACGCTCTCTTTCCAACGAAGCGGCACGTCTGGGCAGGACGGGTGACTGGTTGTCGGTCATCATGCTCGACATCGACTTCTTCAAACAGTTTAACGATACCTATGGCCATCCCGCCGGCGACCGCTGCATCACGATGGTCGCATCCGCATTGACGCGGGCAGTCAAGCGCGCATCGGATCTTCCTGCCCGCTATGGCGGGGAAGAATTTGCCTGTATCCTGCCCGGGGCCGACCCGCGTGGTGCGGAAATCGTGGCACAGGAAATCCGGCTTCAAATTCAGTCGCTCAACATTCCCCACGAACGCTCGCAGGTCAGTCCCTTCATCACAGTCAGCATCGGCGTAGCCAGCGCCCGCTGCCTGCCCAATATGTCGACTGACCGCTGGATCGCCGAAGCCGATCGTCAACTATACATCAGCAAACAAGAGGGGCGGAATCGCATTTCGACCACCGAATTTAAAGGACAGGACGAATATTGCCGTACCTGACGGCTGTCCTGCCCTTGCTGCCTTTGCCGACATGATCCGGCAATTTTAACGATCACCAACAGGATATAGCGATCGGGTTTGGCCTACGTACCATCATAGGCAAACAGCGTAGATACACGCTGCCCATTTTTCGATCATGCCTTTTCGCTCTCTGCCTTTTTCTTGGCCGGGGCTTTCTTGGCTGCGGGCTTCTTTTCTGTACTATCTTTCTTTGCTGTCGGCTTCTTGGCTGCGGCCTTTTTCGCTGGAGCTTTCTTACCCTTTTTGGCCGGAGCGGCAGCAGCGCGGGCGTCGATCAACTGGGCGGCTTCCTCCAGCGTCAACTGATCCTTGTCCACCGTCTTGGGCAAGGTCGCATTGGTCGTGCCGTCGGTCACATAGGCGCCATAGCGCCCCTCCATCAGCTTGATTTCGGCTTCGGTACGCGGATGTGCGCCCAGCACCTTCAACGGCTCGCGACCGGCGCTGGAACGACCGCCGCGGGTCGCAGCTTCCGCCAGCTTCACGACCGCACTGTTCATGCCGACTTCGAAAATCTCTGCGGTCGACGACAGGCGGCCATATTTGCCATCATGCAGCAGATAAGGACCGAACCGTCCGATATTGGCAACAATTGGCTTGCCGGTTTCCGGATGCAGGCCGACTTCGCGCGGCAGACTCAACAGCTTGATTGCCCAGTCCAGCGTCATCTCGCCATCGGGCAGATCCTTGGGAATGGAACCGCGCTTGGCCTCCTTGCCCTCGCCCATTTCGATGTAAGGACCAAAACGGCCGGACTTCTTCACAATGTCCTGTCCGGTTTCCGGATGCTTGCCCAAAATCTCCGGGCCGGTATCGGCGCCGTCGCTGCCGCCCGGCTGACCGAACTTACGGGTATATTTGCACTCGGGGTAATTGGAGCAGGCAATAAACGCGCCAAAGCGGCCACCGCGCAGCGACAACTGCCCGTCGCCGCACAGCGGGCAGGCACGCGGGTTGCTGCCGTCCGCCTTGGGCGGAAACAGCATCGGCTCAAGGAACTTGTCCAGTTCGGCCGTGATGTCTGACGGCTTCTGCTCCATCACCTCGGCGGTTTTGGGCTTGAAGTCCTTCCAGAAGGCTTCCAGCACTTCCTGCCACTGGGCACGGCCGCCGCTGATGTCATCCAGTTCATCTTCCAGACCTGCGGTGAAGTCATAGGAGACATAGCGTTCGAAAAAGCGTTCGAGGAAGGCCGTGACCAGACGCCCGCTTTCTTCAGCGAAGAAGCGGTTCTTTTCCACCCGCACATAGTCGCGGTCCTTCAACACCTGAAGCGTCGAGGCATAGGTGGATGGGCGACCGATCCCCAGTTCCTCCAGCCGCTTGACCAGGCTGGCTTCCGAATAGCGTGGCGGCGGCTGAGTGAAATGCTGCTCCGCCGTTACCTTCTTCTTGGCCGGGGCATCACCCTCGCTCATGCGTGGCAGCAATTTGCTGTCGTCGTCGTCGCTATCGTCGCGACCTTCCTCATATAAAGCGAGGAATCCGTGGAAAATGACCACCTGACCCGTAGCGCGAAGGGCATGGCTACCCGTGCCGTCCACCAGATCGATCGTGGTCCGCTCCAGCCGCGCAGACGCCATCTGGCTTGCCAGCGCCCGCTTGAAGATCAGGTCGTAAAGGCGCGCATGATCGCCAGATCCCACCTTGTCCCGCGAAAATTCGGTCGGGCGAATGGCTTCGTGTGCTTCCTGCGCATTCTTGGCCTTGGTCTGATACTGACGCGGCTTTTCAGGCAGATATCCACCATCATAGCGTTCCGCAATCGCCTTGCGTGCCGCGGAAATGGCGCTGCCGTCCATCTGCACGCCGTCGGTACGCATATAGGTGATCGCACCGTCTTCGTAGAGCTGCTGCGCGATCCGCATTGTATGGCTGGCGGAAAAGCCCAGCTTGCGCGCCGCTTCCTGCTGCAACGTCGATGTGGTGAAGGGAGCCGGAGGATTGCGGCTGACCGGCTTCGTCTCGACCTTGTCGACGGTGAAGCGCCCGGCCTCCACATCGGCCTTGGCGGCCATGGCGTCGCCTTCCTTGCCGATGGTCAGGCGGTCGATCTTTTCGCCCTTCCACCGGACGAGGCGTGCAGTAAACCCCTGCCCGCCCTGCTCCATTTCGGCGGCGACCGACCAATATTCCTGCGGCACGAAACTTTCGATCTCGCGCTCCCGCTCCACCACCAGCCGCAGCGCAACCGACTGTACGCGGCCCGCCGACTTGGCGCCGGGCAGCTTGCGCCACAGCACCGGCGACAGGGTGAAGCCCACCAGATAGTCGAGCGCGCGGCGCGCCCGATATGCGTCGATCAGATCCTCGTCCAGTGCGCGCGGCTTGGCCATCGCGTCCAGTACCGCCGCCTTGGTGATCGCATTGAACGTCACCCGGTCGACCGTCTGGGGCAGCGCTTTCTTGGCGCGCAGCACTTCCTGCACATGCCAGCTGATCGCCTCTCCTTCGCGATCAGGGTCAGTCGCCAGGATCAATCGTGTCGCCTTTTTCGCCTCATCGGCGATGGCCTTCAATTGCTTGCCCTTGTCCCCATAATTTTCCCACGACATGGCAAAGCCATCATCCGGGTTAACCGAACCATCCTTGGCCGGCAGGTCGCGGATATGGCCATAGCTGGCGAGGACATGGAAATCGCCGCCCAGATATTTCTCGATGGTCTTCGCCTTGGCCGGCGATTCGACGATGACAAGTTGCATTCAAGCCCCGGTTGGAAAATCTCTCACGTACATGCGCGAGTCTGATAGGTGATCATGATTGGCGTCAAGCCTTTGGGTCCGACTAGGCCAGTTAAACGCCCAACGCCAGTAATATGAACAAAAGTCGGAATGCACGGCGCACAACCCCTAACCATCTCTTCGCCCTTTCTTGCGCGGAAACGGAGGCAAATATCTGGCCATTTCAGTGACCGATCCATTTCGGATGCACATTCATTGGCGTGTCTCATGCATCTGCGCCCCTAATCACCCCAAGGTGGAGGGAGTGACGCGATGTCGAAAATACCGGCGAAATATGCCTATCTGCAACAGGAACCGCTCCCGCCATTGATGGTGCGCGTGGCCATGGAAATGCTGGGGACGCTGGAACAGCCGGGCAGCGGCAACAATCCGGTGATCTTGGGATGGGCCGATGAAGTCGCCCGCACCTGTGGCCGCAAATATGATCTGTGGGCGGCCGATTTCTTCAATGCGGATTCCATCCCATGGTGCGGCCTGTTCATGGCGGTGGTCGCCGCGCGCACATGCCAGGGGCGCCCGGAACGTATGCCGCCCGACAAATATCTTGCCGCGTTGGCATGGGCCAATTGGGGTAAGGTCGTGCCGACTTCCGACATCAGGGTCGGCGATGTCATCATACTGGTGCGCAATGGCGGCGGCCATGTCTTCCTGGCCGCCGGCGTCAGTCAGGATGGCAAGCGGATCATGGGAATTGGTGGCAACCAGTCGGACAAGGTATGTTTTTCCGAGTTCGACGCTGCCCGTCTCTATGCGGTGCGGCGCCCTCCTTACCGCACCATTCCTGACGGGGCACGTCGCGTCATTCTCAATCCCGACGGCGCCGTTTCTATCGACGAACGCTAATCTTTCGGGAAGGAGCGGCTTCATGAACTGGCACCTGTTGCTCGCCGCCCTGCTGGCAGCGCTACTGCCGCTAGCATTGATGGCGACGGGGCTGGAATTGCGCCGGGTTCGTCTCTGCATAGTAGAGGATTTGCGCGACACGATCTTTGTCGAGCATCAGGAACTGCCCCAGATCAAGCTGGCTCTCGCCCGTTATGACAGCGCCGGTACGACCTCCATCCGCCCCGCCCGACAGGATGAAGTCATGATCCGCACGGGCGCAATCATCTATGCTTTCACCTGTTTTCCGGGTTTTATCCTTCTGTTCGACCCGGTCGTCGACCTGATTGAACCTTCCACACGGATGCTGGCCGTGTCGAATGCCATTTTCTGGCTGCCTGAACCGCAAATGATGCCGAAAGCACATGCCTTGCTACACCGTGCAGCCGCCGTTGCAGGTTTCGCATTTCTGGGCAGCTATATTTTCAATCTGCGCTATCTGGTTCGCCAGACATTGAACCAGGAATTGAGCGCCCTTGCCTTCGTCCGGGCTTCGATGCGGGTGGTACAAGGAATGGTGCTGAGCATCGTTGCCTATCATAGCGGCGCCCTGCTGCTGACCGGGGCACCCAATGAGGCATGGCTAAGCAATTTGGGATTTGCCGGTGCGTTGGCCATAGCCTTCATTCTGGGCTATTTTCCTGATCTTGGGCTGGGACGCATCGCCCAATGGGTCCGCATCCATATCAAAATGGTGGATCAGAACGCGCTGGAAAAAGCGCGGATCATTCCGCTGGAGGTTATCGACGGGATCGATCATGAATTCGCGTTCCGCCTTCAGGAATGCAATCTGTATGACGTTCAGAATCTGGCTGTGACCAATCCTATCGAACTTTACGCAGAAACACCCTACTCGCTATTACAGAGTTTCGACTGGGTGTTGCAGGCCCAGCTATGTCTGGTGGTGGGCGTTCCGTCATTTCAACAACTCAAACATCATCGCATCCGCACCATATTCGATCTGGAAAGGGCAATATTGTCTGAGGATGCGCCGGAAGACTATATTCGCGCACTGGCCTGTATTCTGCTGTGCGACGCCTCCCCCTGCTTTCGCAAGCACATCGGTTTACCGATTGACTGCAATGACAAATCCCATGCACCGACGACATCGCGCGATGTCATTCGTCATATCTGTGCCATCATCACCGATGATCTCCATGTCCATCGGCTGCGGGTATTATGGCAGGCGATCATGCGAGAAACCCAGGGCGGATCAGAAACCAAACCGCTGTGGCTTTTCCATGTGGGAGCATTGCCCGGCGACCAGCCCGGCTCTTGAGAAGAGGACCGACAAGAGCTGGTTTAATCCAAAATTTTCGACACCCGTCCACCGGCGTGTCGTTCCACCCGACCGGCAAGCTCCATCTCCAGCAACACGGTTTGGACCACGGCCGGCGCCAGCCCTGACAGGCGGATCAATTCATCCACCGGCACAGGAGCCGGTCCCAACAAGGCGACGATCGCCATTCTTTCCCGATCCGCGACATCGCTCGACACCGGTTCACCGATAAAATCGAAGCTGTGTTGACGCACCATGCGCGGATCGAAACCGCCGATCGCCTCCATGATGTCGGCAGCATTCTGCACCAATATCGCCCCTTCACGGATCAACAGGTTGCACCCCTGTGCGCGGGGGTCGAGTGGCGATCCGGGAACGGCCATCACCTCTCGTCCGGCTTCACCCGCCAGCCGCGCAGTAATAAGCGAACCGGATTTGGGTGCAGCCTCCACCACCACCGTTCCCAATGCCAGACCGGCGATGATGCGATTGCGCGCCGGAAAATGGCGGGCCAGCGGTTGCGTACCGGGCGGATGCTCCGTCACCAACAGCCCGCGCTGCGCCACCTCTTCCTGCAACGCCTTGTTCTCGGGCGGAAAGCTGACGTCGATGCCACTGGCGATCACGCCAATCGTGCCACTGTCGATCGAGCCGCGATGCGCCTCCGTATCGATACCGCGCGCCAGCCCCGACACCACCACGGCCCCGCGCTGGCCCAGATCCTGCGCGAGCATCCGGGCAAACCGACAGGCCGCTGCCGACGCATTGCGTGCGCCGACAATCGCCACGCAGGGGCGGGCCGAAAAGGCGGCATCGCCGCGCACGATCAACGCGGGCGGCGCCCCCTCCATCTGATCGAGCAAAACGGGATAATCTGCGTCGCCCATCATCAGGTAACGCGCGCCACAGGCCCGGCTGGCCGTAATCTCCCGCTCGACCAAGGCGGCATCGGCAACGCTCGCCCTGCCACCACCGCGCGCGGCCATATCGGGAATGGCCCTCAGCGCCTCCCCCGCCGTGCCGAAACGGTCGATCAATTGTCGAAAGCTGACCGGACCGATCCGGGGGGAGCGAATAAGCCGTAACCGGTCAAATCGCTCCCGCTCGCTCATCCCTTCTTGGCTCCGACCTTGGGTTCCTCGCCCTTCATCAGCCGGGCGATATTGGCGCGGTGCCGCCATAGCACGATCAACGCCAGCGCCAGGCTGACAGGCAACAGGTCGATCCGGCCAAAGCCCCACATGGCCACCGGCGCACTGATGGCAGCCGCCATGCCGCCAACCGACGACCATTTCGTACCGAACAGCGCGCCCAGCCACACCACAGCGAAGACGATACCCGCGGGCCAGTACAGGGCCGTTACTACGCCCATCATCGTCGCCACGCCCTTACCGCCGGCAAAGCGCAGCCATACCGGATAGCAATGGCCGATGAAGGCCATGGCCCCCGCCATCGGACCGCCATTGTCGATCAGTGCCGCGCCAATCAACACGGCCGCCGCGCCCTTCAACAGATCGAGCAACAGGGTGGCGGCCGCCAGCCCCTTGCGCCCGGTACGCAGCACATTGGTCGCACCGATATTTCCGGAGCCGATCTGGCGCAGATCGCCCGCACCCGTCACGCGGGTCAGGATCAGGCCAAAGGGGATGGAGCCGAGCAGATAGCCGACAGCCAGAACGAAAGCGGGAAGGAGCCAGGGAGATGTCATGAAATTCGCCAGTAGATTTTGGCGGCGACCATAATGTGACAGGCGCACGGAGCAAGCGAAAGCTGCCCTGCTTGATTTGCCGGGTCGCTGCGATAGGCTGCTTTCATCGTCATCCCAACCCGATGGAGCGATCATGGCCGACCCTGCCGAACCCACCTTTGTCGACAGTCTCTACCAGTCATGGTCCGCAATGGCATTGGCGCCGCAGAAGCTGATGCAATCTTTCAACAATGGATGGTCGTTCGGCAATCTGACCATCAACAGCAGCAATTCCAGCGCGCCGGAAACGGAACAGGCGATCGTCGCCGCCGAAAGCTATGGTCGGCAAATTGGTAAATTGCTGGATGCGGTCGCCTTGCTGGCCGACCGACACCCCGATGCGGCGGAGAAAGAGCCGTTCAAGGAAGTCGCTGCCCTCAAGAAGAAGATCGATGACGTGAAACATGGGATGGCGGTCGCCCGCATCAAACAACTGCGTGGAGACCTCGAATCTTTGCGCCTTTCACCGGACAAACAGGATCGTAAGCGCTATCTGGAATGTATCGCCGAACTGCGACTGTATCTGGCCAAATTACCTCCCGATCCGACGGAAAAGCAGGGTTAGCATTCATCAGCGGACTCGGGCAGGGTTGCCCACTACGGTTGCACCGGCGGGAACATTGCGCGTCACTACGCTGCCCGCGCCGATCAGCGCATCATCGCCCACCGTCACACCCGGCAGGATGATTGCGCCACCACCGATCCACACATTACGGCCGATTATAATGGGACGTCCCCATTCGATGCCGGTCGCGCGTTCGGCAGGATCGCGAGGATGATCGGCGGTCAATATCTGAACACCGGTCCCGATCTGCGTCCCATCGCCGATCGTCACCGGCGTGACGTCAAGGATGACGCAGTTGAAGTTCAGGAACACGCCCGCGCCCAGAAAGATGTTGAACCCATAATCGCAATGAAATGGCGGCCGAATGGTCGATCCCGCCCCCATCCCGCCCAGTCGCTCGCGCAGCAACGCATCGCGCTCTGGCGGCAGCGTGGCGTTGAAGCGCTGCATCCACTGCGCCGCCGCCAGTTGATCGGCAACGATTTCCGGGTCGCTGGCATGATAGGGTTCTCCGGCGATCATCCGTTGCTTCATGCTGCGTTCGGTCATTGTCGGCTCCTGTTTTAGCTCTTATCGCGCGGCGTTCATGAAGCGGGCTGATGTCAGCCCAATGTCAGCCCAATGTCATTCTGACAAGTCACAGCCGTTGACAGTCTGCCCCCATGCCGCGACACAGCCGCCATGACTGTCGCGCCTGACGCTCCGATCCTCTTCTTCGATTCCGGTGTAGGGGGCTTGTCCATCCTTGCCCCTGCCAGGGCGGCCTTGCCGACCGCACCCGTCATCTATGCCGCAGACAGCGCCGGCTTTCCTTATGGCACCAAGAGTGAGGCGGAAATCGCCGCCCGCGTGCCCGCTCTGCTCGGCCGCCTTGTCGAACGCTATCGTCCGCGTCTGGCGGTGATCGCCTGTAACACGGCATCGACCATTGCCCTGCCCCATGTGCGCGCGGCGCTCGACATTCCGGTTGTCGGCACCGTCCCGGCGATCAAGACGGCCGCGACCCTTTCGAAAAGCCGGGTATTCGGCGTACTGGGAACCGACGCTACCGTGCGGCAACCCTATGTTGATCGGCTGGCTGCCGAACATGGCGCGGATTGCACGGTGCTGCGTCACGGATCGGCGGCGCTGGTCCAACTGGCCGAAGCGAAATTACGGGGCGAGCCACTTGATCCGCACATCGCGCGTGATGCGCTGGCGGGCCTGATCGACCAGCCGGGTGGTGACAAACTGGACGTGGTGGTGCTGGCCTGCACCCATTTCCCGTTGGTTCAGGCCGAATTGGCGGCGGCCGCGCCACACCCCATCAATTTTGTGGATGGGGGAGAAGGCATTGCACATCGCATCGTGCATCTGACGCAGGGACAGCCATGGCCTGATGCGCCAGCGCCGGGAATTGCGGTTTTTACCCGCGTCGATAAGGGTGTAGAGGCGTTGCGCCCCGCCCTTGCCAGCTATGGCCTCAACCGCATCGACAGCCTGTAAGGGGGCTTTGGGCATGCATGGGCCATTTGTCCAATGGTCAAGCCGCTCGATCACTCTGATAGGTATTTCTCCCTAGAGTTGCGAGCGGTTATCGCTGGTAAAGACGGGACCGCGCGGGTAAATGCCGCCTCTGTAAGACAGAGGATGGCGCGAGAGACACAAGGATAAGACGCGCGAGCGAACGGGAAGACAGGCGTAGTGAATTACAAGCACATCTTTTCGCAGGCGATCGACCGGCTCCACAGCGAAGGCCGTTATCGCGTGTTCATCGACATCCTGCGCAATAAGGGGGCCTTCCCCAATGCGCGCTGTTTCCACGGCCATAATGGTCCCAAACCGATCACGGTCTGGTGTTCCAACGACTATCTCGCCATGGGCCAGCATCCCAAGGTGATCGCCGCGATGGAAGAGGCGCTGCACGATGTCGGTGCCGGTTCGGGCGGCACGCGCAATATCGGCGGCAACACGCATTATCATATCGATCTGGAAGGCGAACTGGCCGACCTGCATGGCAAGGAAGCGGCGCTGCTCTTCACATCGGGCTATGTTTCGAACGAAGCGACCCTGTCGACTCTCGCCAAACTGCTGCCGGGCTGCATCATCTTTTCCGACGAACTGAACCACGCCTCCATGATTGCGGGCATCCGCAATTCGGGTTGTGAGAAGCGCGTCTTCCGCCACAATGATCTTGAGCATCTGCGCGAATTGCTGGCGGCCGAGGATCCCGACGCGCCGAAACTGATCGCGTTCGAAAGCGTCTATTCGATGGACGGCGACATCGCGCCGATCTCGGAAATCTGCGATCTGGCGGACGAATTCAACGCCCTTACCTATCTCGACGAAGTCCATGCCGTGGGCATGTATGGCGCACGCGGTGGCGGCATTTCCGAACGTGACGATGTGGCGGGACGCCTCTCCATCATCGAAGGCACGCTGGGCAAGGCATTTGGCGTCATGGGCGGCTACATCGCCGCCGACCAGATGATCGTCGATGTCATTCGCAGCTATGCGCCCGGCTTCATCTTCACCACATCGCTGTCGCCTGTACTGGTCGCTGGCGTGCTGGCCAGCGTGCGGCACCTCAAGGGGTCCAGCGCCGAACGCGACGGGCAACAGGCATCTGCCGCTCTGCTCAAGCAGTTGATGGCGGAGGCGGGCTTGCCGGTCATGCCGTCGGTCACGCATATCGTGCCGCTGATGGTCGGCGATCCGGTCAAGGCAAAGCGGATCAGCGACATTTTGCTCGCGGAGTATGGCGCCTATGTTCAGCCCATCAACTATCCTACCGTGCCACGCGGTACGGAACGGCTGCGCTTCACCCCCGGCCCAGCCCACAGCGAAGAGATGATGCGCGATCTGGTGTCGGCGCTGGTCGAAATCTGGGATCGGCTCGATCTGGAATTGCTGGAGCGCAAGGCGGCCTGACCTTTTACGGAGAGGGGGAAACCCCCTCTCCGCCTGCGCTATCCCGATGTCCTACATCGCATAAAATGGGCATAAGGATGGCCTGAAAATCGATCCACCCCCCTGCCCGTCACTTGTAATTTAATTTCCAGAAAACATTCTTAAATTACAAAATTACCGGGAAATATGCGAAGTTAAGCCCGTTCGCTCCTACTAAACGCGGATCAGGCCACCGCGCACCGCATAGCCGCGATAGAGCGCCCGACTGTGGGGAAACCCGCCCATATCTTTGGCCAGCCGCTCGATAGCCAAACCTAACTCACGGCGCGGCGAAACATGAAAACGCGCCAGCCATCCGAACAGCAATAGCTTCCACAGGCTCGGCAATCGCTCCTGCTGTCCGAAGTCCACGATTTCCAGCCGACCGCCCGGTGCAACGCAGGCCGCCGCTTGAGCAAGTGCGGCTTCCCAGTTGGGGATCATGGAAAGAGCGTAGCTGATGAACACCCGTTCGAACTTTGCCTGCCCAAACAAAGTCTGCGGGTCAAAGCGGCAGGCATCCCCTTGCGCCAGCAGCGCCCGATCACTCAACCCGGCCTTGGCAACCGAGATTCGCGCCGTTTCCAGCATCGCTTCGCTGATGTCGACCCCGTAAAGGCGCGCGCCCGTCCACGCCCTGCCCACCGCAATCAGATTGCGCCCGGTGCCGCACCCGATCTCCAGCACCGCCCCGCCCGGCGGCGGCGCAAGATCGGCGATCAGACCATCCCGGCCCAGCAGATAATATTTGCGGGTGAGGTCATAGATATGCCGCTGATAGCGATAGACGGTGTCCATCAAATGATCATGGCCACTCATGCACCGTCACCCTTCAGCACATAAAGGTGAACCCCGCCATAGATGGCCGACCGATCCCGCGCGGTATAATCGAGCGATGCTTCCGCCCGGTAGTCCCAACGATCCAGCACGGCATCGGCGACGCGACCCGGCAATATGCTGGGTTCGCCCGCCGTGCGGAATAGAACACGCGCGCCGGGCTTTGCCGTCCGCGTGATCTGCGCCCAGAGCGCGTTCAGTTGCTCATCATCCATCCAATCCTGCGCATCGAGCAGGATATAGCGGTCGCATGACGCAGCCGATTGGCTGGCGAGAAAGTCAGTGAAATTGATGTGCCGCACATCTACCCGCTTGGCCCGATCACGCACCGCCTGATGATTATCGGCTTGAAGATAGGGCGGCAACGGCCCCTCACCCTGACCATCCTTACCCGCATAACCCCGGCCGAATGCCTGAACCGCAAAATAATTATCTTTAAGATCAAAGTCGCAGGCCAGCTTTTCCAGCCGGGCGCGCAGCACCTTGTCCATCCGGTCATCGCCAGCCAGCGCGTCGAATTGCGCCGGCGGAATGCCAAGGCCGAACAGCGAAGCCGGCTGGCTCGTCAGCCAGCGGACAAAACCCCGGTCAAAGATGGGGGCGAGTTCGCGTTCGAAAATCTCCCGCTGTTCCTCACGGCTGCGCGCATCCAGCATCCGCTTGGGATTGACGCCATGCAGCCGCGCCAGCAGATGCGCCGCGCCGATGAAGCGTCCCAGCAGGCCATGCTTGTAAATGCCGCGCGCAAATCCGCCAATGCGGCGGCGGCCGATCAGATCGCGCCCCTCCCAATAACGGCGGGTCGCTTCATCGAGATGCGGGGCGACGACGCTGCGATAAGCGGCGATATTCGCCCTATCATCAGCACGGGCGAAAAAGCGGTGGAAAGCTGCATGGTCCGGCAGCGTGCGCGCCGCCATCAGCTTTAGCCGGTTCAGCGCAATATGGGCGGTGTTGAGATCGACCGCCGTGATCTTTGCGGGGTCAGCCGTCAGATAGGATAGAACGTTGCACCCGCCCGACGCGATCGTCACCACATGGCTGTCAGGCGTAATGGCCAGCGCTTCCATATCGACGGCAGGGTCTTCCCATATCTGGGCATAGACGAGACCGCGAAACGCGAAGGTGAAGGCGCGTTCAAGCAAGCCCTGCTTCGAGAGATGGCGGTGGCGATGGACCGCATTGGTGACTTTGTTATGGGCCGATGCGGCCATGGCGCACTCCTCGCTACCGGGTCGTTCGACCGACGGATAGGGCAATGGCGTGTCGCCTGCATGACGCAGGCGTTACTAGATGATGACGCATCTTGCGGAACCGCGACACCCCGTCCCATCTTCTGCACATATGGCCCATTGGATCGAACCTCACCCCAACGGTATTTATGTCCGCCCCGCCGATGCCTGGATCGACCCGTCCCTGCCGCAAGAGCGGGCGCTGGTAACGCACGGCCATGCCGATCATGCGCGCGGCGGGCATGGCCATGTGTGGGCTACACGCGAGACGCTGGCGATTATGGCGCTGCGCTATGGCACCGCCAGCGGCACAGCCGTCGGCTATGGCGAAGAGATACGGATGGGCGGCGTCACGATCAGCTATGTGCCGGCAGGCCATGTGTTGGGATCGGCGCAGATCCTGCTGGAACATGCTGGGGAGCGCGTGGTTGTGACCGGCGATTACAAGCGTCGCCCCGATCCCACGTGCCTGCCGTTCGAGCCGGTGCCTTGCGACATATTTGTAACCGAAGCGACTTTTGGCCTTCCGGTATTTCGTCATCCCGATACAGGCAGCGAAATGGACCGATTGCTGGGTGCGCTCCAGGCCAATCCGGATCGCTGCGTATTGGTGGGCGCCTATGCGCTGGGGAAAGCACAGCGGGTGATCTGTGAGTTGCGCGCACGGGGGCATCATGAGGCCATTTATATCCATGGCGCATTGGAGCGGATGTGCGCGCTGTATCAGGAGTTCGGCGTCGATATGGGCGAATTGCGCCCAGCTACCGGCGTGGTGGCAAAGGAGATGTGCGAGCATATCGTGCTGTCACCACCCTCAGCGCTCAATGATCGATGGAGTCGGCGCCTGCCCGACCCGATCACGGCGATGGCATCGGGGTGGATGCGTGTACGGCAACGCGCGCGGCAGAAGAATGTCGAACTGCCTCTCGTCATTTCCGATCATGCCGACTGGGACGAACTGACCGACACCATTCGCGAGGTCGCGCCCACCGAAACATGGATCACCCACGGATGCGAGGAAGCTCTGCTGCACTGGTGCATGACCCATCAGATCCGTGCGCGGGCGCTGGCGATGGCTGGCCGCGAAGACGAGGATGAGGGATAATGCGGGCTTTCTCCAAATTACTCGACGGCCTCATCTACACGCGGTCACGCAACGGCAAGCTGGCGTTGATCGCGACCTATATGCGCGAGGCGCCCGACCCGGACCGAGGATGGGCGTTGGCGGCGCTGACCGGCAATCTGGATTTTAAATCGGTCAAGGCGTCCGCCATCGGCGAGATGATCCGGGCGCGGACCGATCCGGTGTTGTTCGAGATGAGTCGAGACTATGTCGGCGATCTTGCCGAAACGGTCGCTTTGCTCTGGCCCAAAAATGAAGACCAGCCCGCCGAGGTAGATGACGGATCACTGAGCCTGTCCGGCATTATTGATCGCCTGCATGGTGTCAGCCGGGCGGCGGCGCCTGATGCGCTGGCGGCGATGATGGATCATCTGGATGCATCGGGGCGCTTTGCCTTGCTGAAACTGGCGACCGGGGGGCTGCGCGTGGGTATTTCCGCGCGCCTTGCCAAGACCGGCTTTGCGCAGGCATTCGGGCTGGACGTCGATGATGTCGAGCAGGTTTGGCATGCCTTGTCACCTCCCTATACAGCCCTGTTCGACTGGGCGGAGGGACGGAGCGGTCGGCCCGACCCGGAGGGTACGCCCTATTTCCGCCCCTTCATGCTGGCCCATCCGCTGGAGGCCGACAGCGTGGACCTGACCGACTATGCTGCGGAATGGAAATGGGACGGCATTCGTATCCAGATCGTTGGCACGGGATCGGAAACGCGCCTTTACAGCCGGGCTGGCGACGACATCAGCGGCAGTTTTCCAGAGATTGCCGAGGCTTTCACCGGGCATGCCGTACTGGACGGCGAATTGCTGGTGAGGGGGGAGGTTCAGGGCGGCGAGGCTGCCAGTTTCAATGCGCTTCAACAACGGCTGGGCCGCAAGAGCGTGACCGCGAAGATGATGAGCGATTTTCCGGCGTTCGTGCGGCTGTATGACCTGTTGATCGAGGGCGACGATGATTTGCGCGCCCTCCCCTGGAGCGACCGTCGTTCGCGGCTTGAAGCCTATATGGCGCAGCTTCCGACCAATCGGTTCGATTTGTCCGCGCTGATCGAGGCGGCAGATTTCGAAGCGCTGGCCGATATTCGTGCCGGCGCCCGCGATGCCGCGATCGAGGGGGTGATGCTGAAACGGCGGGACAGCCCCTATGTCGCCGGGCGGAAGGCGGCTTTGTGGTACAAGTGGAAGCGCGATCCGCTGACCGCCGATTGCGTGATGATGTATGCGCAGCGCGGGCATGGGAAACGATCCTCCTTCTATTCCGATTATACGTTTGGCTGCTGGACCGAAGGCGGCGAATTGCTGCCGGTGGGAAAGGCCTATTCCGGCTTCACCGATGAAGAGCTGAAATGGCTCGATCGCTTCGTCCGGCAGAATACGGTCAACCGCTTCGGCCCAGTGCGGGAAGTCGAAAAGACGCTGGTGCTGGAGGTCGCATTCGACAGCATCCATGACAGCAAACGGCATAAATCCGGCCTTGCCATGCGCTTCCCGAGGATTGCCCGGATCAGGAAGGACAAGCCTGCCAGCGAAGCCGATACGGTGGCGGGCCTGAAGCGGCTGGTTAGCTGAAAACTCGAGTCGGCCGATCGAGCGGATGCAAACGCCCTGTTGGAGCGTCGCGCCTTAGCTTCCCATATTCCCCAGCGATTTTGTCATTTTATTTCCTACCATTGATAGTATCGCAAAGTGTCAGTCGTTCGACAAAGGCTGGATCGTCAGTCATGATGACGATAATCTGACCGCGCTGACCAAGTAGGAAAGAAGAAATTTCGGCCGTCGGCAAAAACGAGGAGATATGCGATGCCCTATAGCGGAAGCTGCCATTGTGGCGCCGTCACCTTCAGTATTGCGGCCAATGTTCCGGATGAAGCCATGACCTGCAACTGTTCGCATTGCAGCCGCAAGGGCTTTGTTTTGACCTTCGTTCCCGCTGACCAATTTACGATCGACAGCGGGGCAGATCAGATCGCCGACTATCAATTCTATAAACACAACATCACCCACCAATTCTGCAAGACCTGCGGCACGCAGGCTTTCGCTCTTGGGAAGTCGCCGCAAGGGGCGATGCGCGCGATCAACCTGCGCTGCGTGCCGTCGGTGGACATCGACGCGCTGGCGATCACGAAAGTCGATGGCGCGAGCTTCTGATAGTCTGACTTTGCTCTGTCACGCGACGTCCCTATATGGGCGCTTTCGCGCACAGGGCGCGGCCATAGTTATGGAGCAGTTGAATTGAGCAAGGTTCTGGTCATCGGCGCAGGCGGCGTCGGGTCTGTCGCGGTCCACAAGATGGCGATGAACCCCGATATTTTCAGCCATATCACGCTGGCCAGCCGACGTATCGTCAGTTGCGAAAAGGTCGCCGAATCGGTCAAGAAACTGGTCGGCGTGGACATCGACGTGGCTCAGGTGGATGCCGACAATGTCGAGGAAACCATCGCGCTGATTGAAAAGGTTCAGCCCAAGCTGGTCGTGAACCTGGCCCTGCCCTATCAGGATCTGGCGATCATGGACGCATGCCTTGCGACCAAGACCGATTATCTGGACACCGCCAATTATGAACCGCGCGACACGGCGAAGTTCGAATATAGCTGGCAATGGGCCTATCAGGAACGCTTCAAGGAAGCGGGCATCATGGCGCTGCTGGGTTCGGGCTTCGACCCCGGTGTCACCAGCGTCTTCGCCGGCTATATCAAGAAGCATCTGCTCGATACCATCGACACGCTCGACATTCTCGATTGCAATGGCGGCGACCATGGCCAGCATTTCGCCACCAACTTCAACCCGGAAATCAACATCCGCGAAGTGACCGCACCGTCGCGCCACTGGGCGAATGGCGAATGGGTCGAAGGCCCGGCGCTGAGCCACAAGCAGAGCTTCGACTTCGAGGCTGTCGGCCCGAAGAATATGTACCTCATGTATCATGAGGAATTGGAGAGCCTTGCGACCCATTATCCCGAAATCAAGCGCATCCGTTTCTGGATGACGTTTGGCGACGCTTACCTCAAGCATCTAGAAGTGCTTCAGAATGTGGGCATGACCCGCATCGATCCGGTGATCTACAATGGTCAGGAAATCATCCCGCTTCAGTTCCTGAAGGCCGTATTGCCCGAACCGTCCAGCCTGGGTTCGACCACCAAGGGCAAGACCAATATCGGCGACATCGCCACCGGCACCAAGGATGGCGCGCAGAAGACCGTCTATGTCTATCAAATCTGCGACCATGAAGAAGCCTATGCCGAAACCGGCAATCAGGCGGTGAGCTATACCACCGGCGTTCCCGCGATGATCGGCGCCGCCATGATGCTGACCGGCGAATGGAAGGGCGAAGGCGTGTTCAACATCGAACAGTTTAATCCCGATCCCTTCATGGACATGCTGAACAAGCATGGCCTGCCCTGGCAGGTGAAGGAACTGGACGCGCCGCTCGACTTTTGACGATCCCTACGGGATCGTCATCCCAGCGTAGGCTGGGATCTCATGCGGCATCGCCGTGCCCTCTCGCCTGAGACCCCAGCCTTCGCTGGGGTGACGGAGTATGACGTTATGGAAACCCGCGCCGGCGATCCTGCCGCTTTTGCTCATTTCGACCTGTATCGCGTCCCCTCGCCCGCTTTCGTGGTGGACGAGGCCGCGATCCGACGGAACCTGTCCGTCCTGCGCGACATCGGCGATCGCGCCGGGATCAAGGTGCTGGGCGCGCTCAAAGCCTTTTCCATGTGGTCGCTTGGCGGCGTGCTGGGCGAATATCTGGACGGCGTGTGCGCTTCGGGCATCTATGAAGCGCGCCTTGGCCGGGAAGAATATAAGGGTGAGGTCGCGACCTATTGCGCGGCGTACAAGCCCGACGATCTGGCCGAAATCCTGAAAATTTCCGACCATGTAATCTTCAACAGTCCCGGCCAGATCGCCCGGATGAAGCCGGTAATCGATGCCGCGCGTGCCGAAGGCCGCGTGTTCGACATCGGCCTGCGCCTCAACCCCCTCCACCCGGAGGGCGAGGTGCCGAAATATGATCCGTCGCAGCCGCATAGCCGCCTGGGCTTCCCGGTCGACCAGTTGCGGCCTGAGCATCTGGAGGGGGTCGATGGCCTGCATGTCCATAATCTGTGCGAACAGGATTTCCTGCCGCTGGAGCGGACTTGGGCGGCGATCAAGCCACATGTCATGCCCCATATCGCCGGCCTTAAATGGCTGAATTTCGGTGGAGGGCATCACGTCACCCGCGCCGATTACCAGATCGACGACCTCATCGCCTTCCTGCAACGGATCAAGGGCGAGACTGGCCTTGAACTCTATATCGAGCCGGGCGAGGCGATGGCGCTGGACGCGGGCATATTGATCGGCGAAATCCTCGACGTGATCGACAATGGCATGCCCGTCGCCATCACCGACATTTCCGCCACATGCCACATGCCCGACGTGATCGAGGCGCCCTATCGACCCGCCATGTTGCATGAGCAGGCGGAGGGCTCAGTGACCCGTCTGGGCGGTCCATCCTGCCTCGCCGGGGACATTATCGGCGACTATCGAGTCCCCGGCGGGGCCGAGCCGGGGGCGCGCATCGCCTTCCTCGATCAGGCCCATTATTCGATGGTAAAGACCAACACCTTCAATGGCGTGCCGCTTCCTGCCATCTGGCTATGGAACTCGGAAACGGATCAACTCACGGAAATTCGGTCCTTTTCCTACGAGGATTTCAAGGCTCGTCTCTCCTGACGCACGGTTCGTGGCAGCGGACGAAACAAAATTTACATGCGTGCTTTACAGGGGGGACCCCTACGCATATATCGGCCGTCCGCTGCCCCATGGGACTTCCACCGCAAGGCAGCTTTTTCGCCCTGAACTACACTGGAGGTCCCTTGAGTTGCACAAGCATCATAGCGCGCTGGGGGTAGCGACCGCCCTCACACCGGCAGCACCGGTAACGCTGATTCGTCCCG
>JAJZQN010000090.1 GCA_021847605.1 Pseudomonadota bacterium
ATCAACCCACTCCCTATGATGGAGCGAACTGTCCTCTTCTATGATTTCCATCGTCAATACCGAATGCCACGTTCCCAAAACGTTCTCCGACTTGGCCAAAATCGCAGCTTGGGGCCGACTGGGCCTTATACGGCTGCTGGCCTTGAAGGATTCCGCCAGCCCTGGCCTCCTCATCGTTTACGCGGACTCGAAGTCCTGTACGCTAAGCAGGTTTGCCGAAGCTCGGTGGATCGAATGGCTTGCCTTCAGTCGGTCTTCACACCTCAACCTTGTTTTGCCATCGCCTGCCAATCAGGCTGCGATCGCCAATTCCTTTCTTTCATACTCGACGCCGCGCGTCATCACCACCCATGCAATACGCGCCATCTTGTTGGCCAGAGCAACGGCCACGACCTTGGGCGGACGGCGATCAAGCAAGGCTTTGGCCCATTCAAAGCCTTTGACGCTGCCCGCCCGGACATGCCGCAGCACTGAAGTCGCACCGACGACCAGCAATTGTCGCAGGTAGCGATTGCCGCCCTTGGTAATCTTGCCCAGGCGGGTCTTGCCACCTGACGAGTTTTGCCGGGGCACGAGTCCAAGCCAGGCGGCGAAATGGCGGGCCGACCTGAAGCTCTGCGCGTTGGTCACCATCGATGCGAGCGCCGAGGCGGTGATCACACCAACGCCGGGGATGGTTTCAAGGATGTTGCTGACGTCGTTGCGATAATGCCAGCGGGTCAACTGCTTATCGATCCCGGTGAGCTTGTCCTGCAATTCCTGAATGTGGCGCGCTAAGACGCCGAGTGTCTCGCGCGCCAGTTCCGGAAGATCGAGTTCGTCCCCTTTCGCAAGCCGATCGACCATGCGCACCACCTGCGCCACGCCGGTACCCGTCACAAGACCGAATTCGGCCAGATGGCTGCGCACGGCATTGAACATCATCGTCCGCTGCTTGATCAGCAGTGCCCGCGTTTTGTGCAGCACGCCGCCAGCCTGCTGGTCAACTGACTTGATTTCGACGAACCGCATTGTCGGCCGCGTCACCGCCTCGCAAATCGCTTCGGCATCGGCGGCATCGTTCTTCTGCCGCTTGACGTAAGGTTTCACGTAGATCGGCGGGATGAGTTTTACGTCGTGGCCCAGGTTCTGGAGCTGCCGACCCCAGTGATGCGCCGTTCCGCAGGCTTCGATCCCGATCAGAACCGGAGGCAATGCCGCGAAAAACTTCAACATCTGTCCGCGCTTCAATTGCCGGGTCACAACCACCTGACCCGCAGCGTCTACACCATGGACCTGGAACACCGACTTCGCGATATCCAGCCCAATCGTGACAATCTCACTCATCGTCCGTCTCCTCGCTCTTCAGCCGAGGCAGTCTGCCTCAGCCGGTGAGCGGGAGCCATCCACTCCATCGTTTAGCGTACTTTCCACGCTATGCCCTCAATCCGCAGGAATGGCTGGCTGATGTCCTCGACCGCATTGGCAAGGGGCATCCGATCAACCGGATTGACGAACTGCTCCCATGGAACTGGGCAGTGCTAGCCTGAGTGGTCAGCACGATCTACAAACTGCTCATGATTCAAAAAATCGCCATCTATGCAGCAGGCATTTTGATCTTTGCCATGATCTTCGTGCTCTCGACGCCTGATCAGTACAGTAGAGAATACAAGCAGGCGCAATCAGATTATGAGGCCGTCTTAAATGGCAAGGCCATCACTCTTTCGGGAGTGAGATTTTACAAGAGACGGAATGGCGGGATTTATTATCTCCCAGGAGGACAAAGCGAGAGCATCGCCTGCATTCGCTGTCCAGTTGATTGGACCCACCGAGCGCAGATCAAGGAAATCGACTACGTGACGGGTAAAGACGGCAGGAAAATAGCCATCGCCGTTAGGTTAGGATCGGGAAAAGCCCTAATGGACCGGGCCGGTGCAATAGCCGCGATGCAGCAGGTGCATGAACGTCTGAAAGATCTGACGTCCTCATAAAACACAAGTTGAAAAGCAAAATTCAGCCCAATGGTATCGGACGGGACTCGCCGGACGCTTACCTTTAACCGGGGATCGTTACCCTGACACTATGTCTCGCCGGTCCTCCTTCGATCATGTCTCGCGCAATGGGCGTCGCCATGCAAAGGCGCGCCGATCGGACCCGAAGCCCATTTCGATAGAAGCGAAGCTGCTGGGAGCGGCTGCCGTGCTGGGGGCCTTCGCTGGTTTGGGATCAATCGCGGCCAGCCCCGGTGGAAGGCAACAAATAGTGTCGGCCGCACATTCCATTGCCGTCAGCGCCGGCATGGCTCGCGCTCGCGCACCGCAAGCTGGCGATTACTGGTCTGGGTGCGATGCAGCTCGGGCGGCGGGCACTGCGCCAATCTATCGTGGCGAGCCAGGCTATCGATCTGGTATGGACGGAGATGATGACGGGATCGCCTGCGAACCCTATCATGGCAACTGACATCGGCCCGCGACTGAGTTTCAGTTCACGAAGCGGCCTTTATGAACTGAAATGGTTCTTCCCAAAGCCTCAATTACGGCTTGAAAATTCCCAGAAAACCGCCATTTATTTATCCTATCAGCAGGGAACGGCGGAAAACTGTCTCTAGATAACAATGCGGTGAGATGCTTTTTTTTGCAGCGTCGACCGATTTTGGTCCTGAGTTGGAGTTTTCGCTGTGTCTTCCATTTCCGATTTGCTCGCCCTTTTGCCCACCATCCCACTCGCGCATGTGATCGCCCTTCTGAGTGTCGGGATTCTCGCCCTCGCGTTTTTCACGGTTCATGCGGTTCTCACACTCGCCAAGGGACGGGATAAGTAATGGCTCCGCCTTGGGCAGGCCCCAAAATGCAACCATGGGCGAAGCTGCCCACGGCCTGGATCATCAACGATGAGTTGAAAGCCTTCCGTTGGAAGGATCAGCGGGGCGGACATGAGACCGCTGCGCTGATGGTGCTGGCCATTATCGCCCATCACGCCGAAACCGACACCGGCATCGCCAAACTGTCCTATATCGAGCTGGCGGCGAAGGCAGGCATCAGTAAGGCATCGGTATCGGCCGCACTCACTATCCTCGAAAATCGTGGGCTGATTACACGCGGATCGGAGGGGAAGGGCACGCTGGGGATCGCGAACTATAACCCGGCCGCTGGTTGGACGAAATTTCCTGCCCGCGGCCTGTATAGCGGTGGCGTCGTGGCGGCATTTCAGCACTTCACGCTGCGCAACAAGAATGAGCTGTTCGCGATGAAGCTCTATTTCCTGTTCGCGGCGTTCCGGGACAATGACAGCAATTATGCCAGCATCAGCTACGATAAGATCATAGAGAGAACCGGCATCGCGCGGGAAAGCGTGCGAGCGGGGATTTCCCTGCTGGCTGCTAATGGTCTTGTCCATGTCGATAGCGCCCCGGCATGGCCTGGCGGGTCGGGCGCGGGCACCGCACATCCGGTCCACAATCGCTACCGGCTAACCCATCTCGACAGCTATAGGCACCCTGGCACTTCAGGACGCAGTGATGATTCTTCGGCAGCCGCAGGCTGACAGGCGCCGCGCGACCTTGGGAGCGCGGCGCCAGCGCCGCGATCAGCGGTGCAGCGCGATGCCCGCAACGGGGGCATCGCGCCGGGCAGCGACCAGCAGAGCGGGGACGGCTTGCGCCGCCCCCAGCCATTCACGCCAACTCGTCTGCGTCCTCGTCGGCGTCGATATTCTCTAGATCGTCGCCAGCGTCATCCTCGTCCGATTCCGGCTTATCAAATGCGCCGATCCGCATCGGTACGGGCAACCACTTGCCGGGCAGGCGACCCGATACATTGACGGCAAGGTCCGACTTCTTCTTGATGGTCGCGCAGTTTTCCGCACTGGCTTCGCCCACTTCCTCACGCAGAAGGGTAATAAGCGATGCGCGCTTCATGCGGTCGAACACTGCGATGGGGGCCGACCAACGATCCGAGATATCAACCTGCGATGCTTTGGCGATCTGCTCGAACTGATGATGCCGGTCCGAAGGGCAACCGCCCGAAAACACGGTGCCATCCACCATCATCGCGACCAATCCTGCCAACAATGTCATCTTGTCGTCGGGGGTCATGGCGCGGATCGCCTCAAACCGGCCCTCGGTGGGCAGCGCCGCAAAGCGTGTAGCCATCACCTCTTCGACAGGACGGACATCGCTCGTCGCCATCATTTCGTCAGGGACATCGGTCTTGACGGCCTCGGCCTTCAATTCCAGCGCCTGCCGGAAGCTGTAGGCACCATGGAGCAACTGACCCGATAGGGAGTCCAGCAGAATGTCCAGCGCCAGCGATGGATTGGCGGCAACCGCCTCCTGCACGATCTGCGTCTTGATCCGGGTCAGGTCGGCAAACAGGCTATTTGGATAGAGAGGGGCAGGGCCGTTTGCCCCGCCGGTCGCTTTCACCGGCTTTTCCGCCTTCGCCCGATAGATGCGCTCGGAAACGGACCCGTCGCGAGAAATCCACAGCGCCACACCCCCGACTGCCTTCTGATCGGCATTGTAGGAGCGCAACCCCTCCACGATGGTTTCCCGTTCCTCGGCCAGCGGTTCGATCTTCTCGCTATCCTCGCCTTCCTCTTCCGCGATCGCCTCGATCTGGGCGTCCAGTTCCGCCATCCGCGCCGCTTCCGTGTCGCTGGGATCGCGCTCGGCGGGATAGAGATAGCCCTTGTTATAGAGGTCATAGGGCTGGTCGAATGTGGCCGTCACTTCCAGCCAGCCAATAGCCCGATATTCATCGGCAATGCCGTCCAGCTTGGCTTGGGCCAGTTCCTGCACGATCTCCGGCTGATCGGCATATCCGCCATCTCCCTGCGAAAACAGGTCGGGGGTGATGGTGCCGCCCTGATCGGCATAGGCATCGCGACCGACGAACAGAAACGCGCCGCTCTGGGTCGTCAATTTCTCCTGCGTCAGCATGGAACGGATGCTGTGGGCTTGACCATTCGACGCTTTGAAAACGCGAAGCTGCTCGGCGTGGTCGTCGGAAAGCGTGAGCGCCTTTGCTGCCTCAAGGGTAAGCTGGTCTTTGGCGAGAATATCGATCAGCTTCGGATTGAGCGCAGAAAGCCGTAGCATTTTGGAGACATAGCTTTCCGCATAGCCGAACCGGCCTGCGATTTCCGAAGCGGACAAACCAACATCGCGCAGCGCAGCAAAGGCGCGGATGCTGTCAGCAGGGTGCATATTTTCCCGTGCGCTATTCTCGGCAAGCGACAGTTCAATCGCCTCCTCCTTGGTCCGCACCTCGACGGGGAAAAGATCGTTGTTGGTAATCTTCTTGCGCTTCACCATCACTTTGAGGGCACGATATCGCCGCCCTCCCGCGAACACCCAGAACAGGTCATCTTCCTCATAGGCGACGAGGTTCTGCAACATGCCGTGCGCGGTAATATCGTCGGCCATGGACTCGATAGCGGAAGGCTTCACCCGGCGCGCGTTGAGCGGGGAAAGGCGAAGCTGCGACAGCTTGATGTCGATGATAGCCATGATGTGATCTCCTGAAAATCTGTGTCTTGGTGGGGAAGGGGAGGGTCAGCCCTCCAAGGTCGCCAGTTCATCGAACTCGGCTGATGCGCGCTGCGCGGCGTCTCCGGCATAGATCGCGCCGGTACGGGGATAGAAGAACACCCGTTCCCCCTTCTTGTAGGGGGTGCCGCCTACGCCCAGCCCATCGGCTTTTGCGCGCTTCCAATAGGGATCGCCCCGATATCGTGTGTAACTCATTGCCTACTCCTTTCCGGCTGCAAGCCGCTGCCTGCGGCATGCGGCTCTGCCTCTCCGGCGAGGAGCGGGATGGGGAGGGAGGGCAAAAATCGACCGCTGGCGCGGGCGGGCCGCCTAGTCAGGTCGACGCCCGCAGGGCGTCGGGCACCTGGGTTGGCGGACTACACGGGCGGTCTATTTTTGTTCGGGAACGAAAGGGCAGCAGCCCTTGGTGTTCCCCGCCTCAAGGGCCTTCCGGGGGAAGGACTGCGGGGCCACGAACTGCACCGCGCGCAAGCGTGGCTGTATCCGGTCCAACGCAAACGCTAAGGCACCCGGAATGGAAAGAGTATCCGGACATGACCGAAGCCAACATCGCTGACATTGCACCAGTCAATTTTGTCGAAAATGACCTGCTCGCCGACCAGGCAGCAGCGGCGAGCAATGACTATGGTCGTTTTCAGGCAGGGGGCATCATGTTCGTCGTCAAGGCGCTTGGGTGGTTCAGCGTCGAAGAGGCGATCAATAACGCCCGCATCGCCAACGTCGGTCCTGATGGGCACCATCTCAAGGCGTTCAGCGATGGGTATCCGATCTGTCACAGATTAGCGGCCATCGGCCCGACAGGCCGCGTCTATGCTGTATGGGAGATCTACGCTGCCGAGTCCGGCTCGCTGAACAATGCTATCTCCCGCACGATTCAAGTCGATCCAGAATGGATGGGAATTGGCATAGGCACCCAATTTGCGCGAACCGTCCGATCACGCTTTCCCGTGCGGTGGAGCGGCATGTTCACCGCGTCAGGGGCCAGATTGAAGGATGCCGTCGAACGGCTCGAAAGCCCGCCCCTCAACGGCAATTCCGCGTAGCATTTTGCCTGAATCCGCGCGCCCCGTCACTCGACGGGGCGCGCGTCGCCATGGATGATCTGGAAGCCAGCTTTCGCAAGCTCATCGCATAGCGCGCGCTGGCGCTCCGCTCGCTCCCCCTTGCGCGCGATGTAGGCGCATCGTCCGAAATGGAACTCGAAACCTGCCCGCTTCACGCATCCCCGGAAGCGCCGGCGCACGAGCGCGCTCCAGTCATGGGTGCCGGCATAGTTGCGGAAGGCGGTGACGGCACAGACCGATCCGTAATTTTCATCACGCCAATCAAGGCTGATCTGGGGAGGCAGCTTGGCCATGGTGTTTATCCTGATGATGGGAATGGGGGAGGGCGGCGATGCCGCCCTCGATGTTCAGGCTGCGCGCTGCGCTGGGGCCGCCTCGGCAGCGGCAAGGATGAAGTCGCTCGCTGCCTGCGCTGCGGTCGCCGCCTGAAAGATGGCGCGCTTGTCGCCGCGCAGCACGGTGAGCCAGCTTGCCAGATAGGCGGCATGATCCTCGCGCTCGCTCGGTTCCATGCCAAGGGCTGCGCACAGGAAGGCCGCGCCGATCTCCGCGCAAAGTTCTTCCTTCGCCCGAATGGCGGTGCTGGTTCCGTATTTGTGCAGGGTTTCCCGATCCAAACGATCCCGATGGCCGGTGCTGTGGCCCTTATGCCGATATCGGCATAAGGGGCATTATGCCGAGCGCCGGATTATGCCGCATGGCCTTTCAGATCGACGGATTTCTCAGGATCAGCCATGCGGCGGTTCGGCATAATCAGAGGGCTTCGAGCC
>JAJZQN010000035.1 GCA_021847605.1 Pseudomonadota bacterium
CCTTTGCTAGCGATTTTTTCAAGGAGGGTTGGGTCTTCATCTTCGTTCCTTCGTCACTGCGACGAAGACCCAACCCTCCTCAAATCACAACCTCAAATCTGTGCCATTGGCGCTGACGGGGAACATCTCCTTAACGAGGCGCGCGAGGTGAGACTGTAGTCCCGACCCTTCGCAGACCAGCGCCTCGACGGGCCGCAGTCCGACCATCTGCTCGTTCCGGACGAACCCCGCCCTCTTCCCCAGCTTCGCGCTGAGGCGGAACGTGATGAGCTTCACCTTACGCGAGGCGGCCCACGCTGCGGCCATCGCGTCGCACCCCTTATCCTGTGCGGTGGTCGCCAGCAGCATCATCGGATTTCGCGCTTTCGTTTCGTCGAGTTTCCCCCAGATGAGGCGCTCGTCGAACCAGCAGTCCGCGCCGCCGGAGAAGATCACGACGGACCCTTCCGGGTAGTGCGCTTCGTTCTTGCGGAGGCGGCGGGCGGCGAGGAAATCGGTGGCGGCGATCACCGAGGCGGTGCGCTTGCTCGATATCAGCGACCCCTTCGGAGCGGACCACGGGCGGCCGGTTTCGGTGTGGAAGACGTCGGCGGCGTAGTCGCGCATGCACCGCAGGGCGTCGGTGGCTTCATCGAGGAATTCGAGGTTATCGCGGGCCTGCTCAAGTTCGACGCCGTGGATTTCGCTGCCGTCGGCGCACCGCAGCAGGTCCTGAACATCGCGCGTCGCCTTGTCGGCTTGGCCCGCCCACTGGTCGGCGACGTGATGGAAACTGTTGACGATGCCCCATGCGAGGCGCTCCGCGGCTGGCTGCAACCGGGTGTCCCGAAGCACGTCGAAGAGTGTCGTGACAATGAGTTCCACGGCAAGCTGCGCTTCCCGCGGATCGGGCATGTCGGTCGCCATCTCCTCTTCACCTCGCCCGATGCGGATCCCCTCGAGATTGGAGGCGAAGGCGGCGTGGAAATCGTCGGTGGTGGCGGCTGTCTCCTGCGCGATGAATTCGGCGATGTCGGAGAACGGGCGGATGCTGCGGTTGATATTCGTCATTGGAACCTCCTGCTGAAACGAAAGAGGTTCCCCCTTGGGCACGGGCTCCGAGCGGCGGGGTCAAGGATCGCGAAGCGACCGGCGCAGCCGGCGATGGGGGTCACGATTTTTTGGGCGGCCACCTACATTGCAGGCCAGGCGCGACGCCCGACCCGCCCGAAAAAAATGGTGGGGCCCCGTCGTCCTTGAGGCCGACGCGGTCCCGTGCCACCATAGGAATTCTTTAGAGAGAGAAGAGGCTTTGCGAATCTGGGGCTCGATGCCCCTGATTCGCAAATGGGTGCCTCCGAGCGCTGCCCTCAATGTCCATGGACGGTGAGGGCCGGGGTCAAGGACCGCAGATGCGGTCGCGAAGCGGCGGTGGGGGCAACGATTTTGCGGAGCAAAATGGTGGGGCCCCGCCGTCCTTGACGCCAACCGACGCCTCCATGACGATCATGGGAATAGGAGGGCATTGCGAGCCTGCTCGCGATGCCCGCACGTCGTTCCGCCTGATCGGGGGCGCGTCCTGCTCAGGGCGCTGGCGGAACATAGGCGGCGAAGGGATCGCCGTCATGCAAGTGCCCGAACGGCATGAACAGATATTCCTCCCTGCTCCGGCCGACGGCGCAGACCACAAAGCGGGGTTCGCCGGAAACCGCATCGACGCATTCCATCAAAGCGAGATTGCCATCCATGGCGGCATCCAGCAAAGTTTGAAAATTGGCTCGGTGATGATCGGGTATCGCCATCATGCGCTCCCATAAAAAACGGGGACAGCGCGAAGCGCCGTCCCCGACAGGATGAAGGAAGTTCGCCGACGTTACGCCACCCGACGCAGCCGACCCCGCTCCGGCGGAGCGACCTTCTCGGCCGGAGCCTGATCTGCCTTGCGGAAGGCATGGATAGGGACACCTGCCTTGCGCAGGGCCTGATAAAGATTGGCCTGAATGCCTGACCCCTCCCCCAGCAAGGCTTCGACGGGTTTGAGATCGACCAGCTTGCGGTTGCGCGCGAAGGGCGCACCGCGTCCCGAGCCTGTCAACGAGTAGGTCACGAGCTGGACCTCGCGATTCCCCGCCCATGAAGCCACGATCGCATCGAACCCCTTGCGCTGCGCGGTCGTCACCAGCGTCATGTGCGGGATGCGCGCGAGGATGGAATCGAGCCGGTCCCAGAGCAGTTGCCAGTCATGCCATTCGGCATGACCCGAGGCGACAACGATCGGACCACGCGGGCGGTAGCGCTCGCGGTCGGCCAGTTCCCGGGCGCGCAGGAAGTCCTGTATCGACACCTGTGTGGCGGTGGCGGCCTTCGAGACACGCGAGCCGCGCGCGGGCGACCAGGGACGGCCCGAGAGCACGCGGAAGGTTTCGGCGGCATAGTCGCGCATGCACTCGACCGCCTCGCGCTGTTCGGACAGTGACTGGCACAGGAGCTGCTTCTCCTCCAGTTCGGTGTTGAACACTTCGGAGATATCGTTCCGCCGCATCATGTCGCGCAGCTCGTCGACCAGTGCGTCCTCCTGCTTTTCCAGCTTGCCAGCGACGAAATGGAAGCTGTTGACGGTGCCCCACGCGATTTCGGGCGCGAGCGCATCGAGCCTTGTATCGGTCAGCAGGTCGAAGATCGTGGCGATGATCCCCGCGCAATCCGCCTGCGCGTGCAACGGATCGGGCATGTCATGCTCGCCCGGTTCGTCGCCCGGCTGGATGATCGAAAGCGGGATAGGATCGCCAAAGGCGCGCTGGAATTCCGGCGTTGCCGTCATCTCGGCGAACAATGCCGGCAGGTCTGCGAAGCGGCTTATGCTGCGCGAACGGTCTTGGGTCATGGGACTTCTCCTGCATGATGGAAAAGAAAAGGGGCGAGACGCGATGGCGTCCCGCCCCCATGGTGTCGGATCAGTGCATGCTCGCCCGGATGCCGGCGAAGGCGGCGGAGCGCGTCAGGACGGCCCCGACGATTTCAGCGGCATGCGGGGCAAAGGGCGTGCCCTCGAGCAGGTCGTAAATGGCTGCGATGATCTCGCCGCAGGTGATCCCGGCCGGGATTTCCGGAACATGGGCCGCAGGTAATGGCGGGGAAAGCATATCCCGGATGGCGGGACTGGCCATGATCGCGGCGCAGAGCGCGGAGAGATCGGCGAAGGGGGCGAGGTCGTGCAACGAAGGGAGCGGCATGGGCTGCCTCCTCAGACAAGAGAAAAGAAAAGGGCCGGGGAAGCCTGACGCCTCCCCGGCCCGGAACCTGTTCCGATCAACCGGCGATCAGAACGGGTCCTCCTCGCCGAACGGCGCACCCGCGCCGGTCAGTTCGCCGTTGGCACCGGCGGTGCTGCCGCCGAAGCCATCCTGATCGCGCGGACCACGATCGTCATAGTTGGTGCGGCTGACGCCCATGCCACCGCCGAAGTCGGAACGCATGGTGTCGCGCCGCCACGCGACCATGTAGCCTCCGTGATCGGCCGGGAAGAGCGCGATCGGCATCGGTTCGGGCAGGCTGGGATCGTCGATATTCCCGGCGAGGAAGGTTTCGCCGGTGCGCTTCGAGACGGCTTCCCACAGCGCGCCGATCTGGACCCAGCGGCGTGCGACGTTCAGGGCGAGGATCTCGTAGACCGGAGCCTTCTCGTTCTCGCTCATCACCTTGCGCAGCCCGATGCGGGGCAGGTCGATCGTGCGGGTGGCGATCGAGCCCGTCAGGCGGTTGTTCACATTGAAGATTTCACCGATATTCATCGTCTTGACCTTTCGAATGTCGCTCGAAGACCATTCTCCGGCGACACCCTCCCCGGTCCTTCTCTCCTCTCTGTCCCGCCCTCTCTCCGCGCGCCGCCCGCCCATGGGACAGCGCTCCGCCTGCCTCCCGCGCGACGCCTCCCCGCCTGCCCCACGCGCAACGCCGGCCCGCCCACAACTCTGCGCGACCACCGCGGCATGGCGCGGAGCCGGGGTGGAAGATGCGGGGCCGAAGAGGGGTTGGGGAGCGAGGCCGGAGGCGCGGCGGTAGCCGCGCTGGCGCTACGCCGGCGGGAGTAGCGGTAGCGGCGGGGGCGGCATGATCAGGCGGCTCCTGCAGGCAGACCGAACGGGTCCATGCAGGGCGGCACCGGCCGGTGCGTTTCCGGTAGCGGGAACCAGCAGGGGATGGTGGCGGGCCGCACGGCGGGATCGCCGAACACTTCGTCCCTATCGGGGATAGCTTATGGCACGCACAGCAAAGCGCATGGATCGCGATTGACTACGAAGCGGCGGACGACGCCTTTGTGTTGACTGCACTGATCGTTTCAGCCAACGTCCTTGATGGGTGCCAAGGCCGCTGGCACCAGATATGTCCCATGCCGGGCTGGAGCCAGGGATCAAGCCGTCCGGGGAAGGTCATCCGGATCATTGGCGGGTGGGGGAGCACAGGCTCGACCCGCATTGAAACGGTCGATCCATGTGCTGATATGGGATCGTTGCTCGATCGGAACAGCAGCGGCTGCACGCTGGAAGTCGAGAAGATCGAGAGGCGCGTTGGCGATGATCTCGTCGATCTCGCCGGGATCGAGTAACGCTTCGGCACGGATGAACGCGGTCATCGAACCGGGACGCTTTTTCGTCGATTTGCGCCATAGACCTTCAACGGTTCGAAGCCTCGGCGCGGCGCGCGCTTCAAGCAGGACGATGAGCCGCAATTCCTCGCGAGGCAGTGCGCGGACCTCCGAAATCTGCATTGCCGTGCAGAAGAAACATGAACTTTTACAAAAGCTTGGCAAGCCAGCATCTGCGATGATGTGTTCACAATCCTCGCGCGTGAGACCCCATTCCCGAAGGGGGTACCTGTACTCAAAAAGATCTGAAACATGCCCTTCGCGATGAGCATAACGCTGGTTGTCCCGGGCGGAGCAGTCGTAGCCGATCAGGCGGATAACCTTGCGTCCATTCGCCCAGGCGTGCTGGGCGGGAGGCCATGCCTTGACCCACTTATCCTGCGGCGAAATTTTATGCCGGGCCGAACAGCTGTGCTGCCCGAAGGCAATCGACGGCAATGTGCCATTCGTCAGGCACGCATCGAGCAGCGAGGTGTAGGGTGGCCAATGCTTGAAGAACCGGGCCTGATATTCGACGATCTCGTTGGGAACGCCATGATCGTCCATCCACTGGCGGAAGGCAGGGATAAGCCGCCTCGTGTGTGGCTGCTCGGGCATGGCTGCCAACAACGTCATGTCCGGGATTTCGCCGCGGCGGACCAACTCGATGATCATCGCGGTCGAATTGGTGCCCGCACCCCATGCCGCGACGACGGGCGCACGACTGCCCGCGCTCATGCGACCATCGCCAGCCAGCGGTCCGGCCAGGCCGGCGGCCGCATCGTAACCTTGTAGAATTGTAGGGGTGCGACGCCGTGCACGACATAATGCGGAACCCCTGTTTGACCTCGCAGTTGCTGTGCGGTTCTGAGGGCATGATCGAAGGAGGAAAGTTTCTTCCTCAAGGGCGAGAAGCCGTTGCTTTGGTCTGGCGGGGACATGGATCCTCCAGTAGAATAGGCGAAAAATCAGGCCGCGATCGACAGATCGGCGGTAGCGCACCAGTATTTCGAGTGGTACGGCGATGGGGATTGGTAACGTGCTCGCGTAGATCATCAGCCTGATCGGCTCGGAGAGCCTAAAACGCGATCTCTTGGGGATCGTGCGGGCTTCGTCGTTCAGTCCGCATTGCGCAGGATGCCGGGCGACGGGCTTCGGGCATAATGGACGCCCGCTACGCCATAGGTCCGCTCGAAACTCTCGGCCGTTTCGCCACGAGCACAATAGTCGATGCAATCCTCGCAAAGACCATAGCCGGTATCGCGATTCCAGTGCTGCTCGAAATGGCCGGCATATTGACCGCAACAGCAACAGGTTTTCCAGGCAGATGGCATTGTGCCCTCCATCCGGTTGACGGTGGGTGTCGAGGATCAGGGTTGTGAGCAGCAGCGCGGAGCGCCGCTATTGCTTTCCAGAACTTCCGCTTGCGCCAGTCGCCATTCGGCCATGGCGGCGTCTTCGCGCTTCTGGAAGGTGGGGCGTTTCTCGAAGGGGCGCGGATCGCAAACGATGCGCCATTTGCCGTCGGGATAGTTTCGGGAGACACAACCGATCGCACCATTTGGGTAGCGGACGCCGTGAACATACCAGCCGCCATGTCTCCAGCGGGAATAGGTAAATTCGGGCCTTGTGGATGGTGACGCGGAAGGGCCGCGATGATCAGACGATGACATGATGATCTCCGTGCTGGAACAGGATCAGGCAGCGAGCGGAAGGTCGACATCGACCACCTCCGCAGGATCGAGCGCGAGCAGGCTCTGAAGCGTGACAGGCGTGCGAGTTGCCCGTCGGGTTTTCGGGCCTCGGACAGGTCTGGCAGGGTCGTCGAAGCGACAGCCGATCCGCGCGGCATGTTTACCGATGACGGCGGGATCGCGGCCCAGCGCCTGGGCGACATCGACCATCGAGACGCCATATGTCCAGGCATTGCGGATCGCCCTGTCCTCGTCGGCGCTGAACGCGCGCATGAAACCGTGGGTAAGGCCCATCCGGTTGGCATGGTAGAGAACGGCGCGCACCCCGCGGCCAATCTGGTCGGCGATCTGCCGTGTCGGAATCTTGCCATAGTCCGCCCGCAACCGGGCTTCTTCTTCGGCCGTCCAGACGGGCCCCTGCCGAAAGCCGTCGCGATGGATATGGGTGCCGCGCAAGCCCAGCGCCTCGACCCGCCATCGGATCGAGTGCGGCGTGCGCCCAAGACGTTCGCGCAGCGGCGTCAGGCTCGCGCCGGTCGTATAGGCATGGCGTAGAAGATCGTCTTCCTCAGCAATCCATGGACGTCCCCAGCCCCGACCATAGCCCAGTTTGCGCAGGCGTTGCCCGAGGCTGCGACCATTGCGGGTCGGAAAGCCTTCGGCCGTCAGAACCTGCGCAATGGCGACATAACGTGCGCCGGTCGACGCAAGTTCGAGCGCACGGTTCATTTCCGCGTCGCTCCAGTCATCGGGCTGGCAGGCGTGGCGCAGGCCCAATGTCGATGCGCGGGCAATGATGCCAGTGAACGGGCGGCCGATCAGGCTCGCGATCTGGGCGACGGGAACGCCTTTCTCGTAGCCGGCGCGAAGTTGCGCATCTTCCCATCCGCTATAGGGTGGCGATCCGGGCTCAGACAGATCCAACAGCCGTGCGCGGGCATAGAGCGCACTTACACCACGGCCGAGCCGGGCGGCCAGCGTTGCCGTGGGTTCGTGCGCATAGCAGCGTGCCATCTCCTCGTCGTCCCATTCGGTCCAGGACCGCCGCGAGTTACGGCGCATGCCAAGATCATGGATACGCGTGGCGACGCCCGCCCGAGGTCTGCCAAGCATGGCCGCTATCTCATCGATCGTGCGATCGTCGGCGAAAGCGGCGCGCAGACGCTTCGTCTCATCGGGGAGCCATGCGTCCGCGCGGAAGGCCAGTTCTGCAAGCGGCACGGTCGGAACAGCTTCCGATTCGGGGACGAAGGGGGTCAGTTCGACGATATCGGCGTCGAGATCGAAGCTTTTATGGGTCATGATGCGCTTCCTTCAGACCAGACCGACGACGGGCGTATCGACGACGCGCAGGCGCAACCGGGCCGACAGACGCGCAATACGCGTATCCCCGCGCGGCATCGTATCGGACGCGCCGATGGCAGCGAGCAGATCCAGTCCCGCGTCGACATCATTGGCGGCAAGTGCAAGATGGCGCGCAAGATCGTCGGACGTAGTGGCATTAGGTGCAATGTTTCCTAGGGCACCGACAATGCGTGCGGCGGCGGGGGCGGCAGGGTCGAGCAGGAAGGCGTCGAGCGCGCGCTGTCCCCGCATGGCAGCATGGGTGGTCCTGACCGGCGCAACCTCGCGCAAGTTATCAAGGTCGAGCAAAGTGCGGCTCTCGTCCGGGCCAAGGTCGGCAGCGGCCACAAGGTCAGGCGTGCGGCCGATATGGGGCGTAATCGTCGGATCGATCTTCGCGAGCACGGGCGTGGCGGCCAGTGCGGGACCGAAAGCGAAGAACTCGCCGGGTGGAAGCAGGCGCAATAGCGCTGCCTGATCGCTGCCGAACCCGAGCAGGTCCGCGGCGCGCGCCACATCGCGGTCGAAGACGTTGAGGCCGATCAGATGATTATGCAGTTCCGAGACCACCGAACTGGCGAGTTTGGCGAGGCGCTGCGTAGCGATGATTGTGCCGATGCCGCGTTTGCGCCCCCTGGCGCACATGTCGGTCAGCGTGGCAACGCCCAGGCGGCGGGTTTCCGCATCACGGGCGGACGCTGCCATATGCGGTGCCAGCAGATGCGCTTCGTCGATGCATACCAGCACCGCGTGCGCCCAATGTTCGCGTTGGGCTGACAGAAGCCCCGCGAAAAAGGCGGCCGCCTTCTCGATGCGGTGATCGGGTTCGAGATCGGTGAGATCGAGGTGCAACGCGATCCGGTGCTGGCGCGTGCGCAGCGCAAGTGCGGTGAGACCGTCATTGGCATAGTCGCGCGCGACCACGGTGGTGGCGCCGATATGCGCGGCGAGATTGGCGAACTCTCCCTCCGGGTCCACGATGATGGTCGTGAGATAGTCGAAGGCTTCCTCGATGATCCGGCGCAGCGTCTGGCTCTTTCCCGCGCCCGATGATCCCTGGATCAGGCAGCGACCCGACATCAGCTTGCCGAGATCCAGTTCGAGGGGACCGGTCGAGCAATGGCCGAGGGGGACGCGGGCGTCGCGGGTGAAATTGCTGATGGGAATGTTCATCGGACATACTCCTTGACCGGCCGTCAGAAGGCGGTCGTTCGCATTGAATGTGGAGGTGAATTCAGGCGGCGATCGCTGCCGGAAGAGTGATGGGTCCAGCATTGCGCCAGTCATGACCGGCCGCTTCCAGGGCATCGGTCACGACAGCGAACTGGCGATCGCCGTCATCGTGAAGGATTCCCAGCGCGCAGGGGTTGGCCATCAGGTGCTTGAACAGGCCGGCGCGATAGGCGTCGAAATCCTGCCCTGCCCCGAACGGTTCTTCGCAGGTAATCCAGAGCGACGCCTCAATCTCCCGGATCAGGGCGGCTGCGCGGTCGAGCTTGGGATCGTGGAACAGCGAGCGGCGGCGCAGCAGAAGCTCCGGTGCCCAGCGAGGCCCTTCGGGCTGGTCGATTTGCCGTGCGGCAGCCTGCCAGCCGGTTTGCGACAGCGCCTCGGGCGGCAGGAAGGCGAAAATATCGTTGAACCAGCGCATTTGGTGCATGCAATGGATTCGCGCACCGAAAGCATCGCGTCTGTCCAGCGCATCGGGATGCTCGGCCTCGAGCGCCGCTTCGAGTTCGGCGGGTATCAGCGCTATGAAGCAGGCACTTAGCTGCGGATCGGGAACGGCGCGGGACGCATAAAGTTCGGCCAGCGAGACTGGTGAAGTGGTGGGAGTCGGCGCTTCGACAAGGGCGGACGCGACCGCGTGCCAGAGCGCATCGGGATAATCGGCCAGGGCGACGACATGTTTGAGCATGCCGCTGTCGTCCGCGTCGATCAGGTTGAGCCGCGCGCCACCGCGGATCGACGCGATGGATGCGGGATCGAAAAGAGCGACCTGCAAGGCCGAGCGCTCGAGGCTGCTGAGGGCGACATGGGTAACAGGATGGTCGATGGCGGCCGATGGCATGGTCATGCTGCAATCTCCGTGGTTTCAAGGATCTCCACGACCAGTGTCGTGTCGTTCTCGCAGGCTTCGCAAAAGGCTGCGTCGAACACCGAGCCGAGGACCCAATCCTGGGTGTGATCGTCCCAGCAGGCCCAGGCGTCGCGCATCACATCCGCGCTGCCGCAAGAGGCGCAGCGCACAGTGGTCCCGGCCACAGGCCTTGCGGTGGCCACCGGTTCGGCGAGGTCGCCGGATTGCGTTGCCGCTATTTCCGTAACCGCGGGAAAGACCGGAAAGCGATCGCAGGGCGGTTCGTCGCGGTCGAAGCTGATCCAGTTGGCGCCGGTCGTGCGGGCGTGGGTCAGCAGAACCCAGATCTCAGGGGAAAGGTCGTCGGGACGCTCCGGCCAGTCATCGAGCAGGCCAAGATGGATCCAGAAGCCATATTGGTGCGGCTCGATCGACAATAGCGGATGATCGACGATGAGGCGGCCGCCGCTTCGGGGCGCGTTTCGGATCAGGCCGTCAATGGTGTCGCGGTCGGCAGGGGGAAGATGCGCTGTCGAGCAGGCGCACACGGGGAAGCGGCGCATGGCCAGTCTCCTTCATGGGGGGCGGATAGGAGTAGCGGGAGCGCCAGGCACTCCCGCCGGCGGTTCAGTTCGAGATGAAATCCACGGTGAAAGCGTCGCGATCGGCGTGAATGACGATCTTGCGATCCTGCGGGATCAGCCAGGTCAGATGATCCCGTGCGTTCATCGTGATGGCCTGAAGGATGGCGGCATCCTCGCCGAGAAGAATCCGGGTCGCTTCCTGGCGGGCATCGCGCTCGAAGGCGCGTGACTGGGTTTCCCAGCTATCATTGTCGCCATCGTCGATCGAACAGAATAGCGTCGCGTAGATCAGATGCCCCAGTCGGTCCGGTTTGATGTCGCTGTCGCGTGCCACGAGGATGGTTGCCTGTTCGATGTCCCAACCGTTGTTGGGGCAAACAAGAGCCGGGACTTCGATGGAATGCATGGCTTGTGGTGCGTTTTCGCATTCGGACTGAGCGACAGTCAGTTCGAGGGTGATGCTGTCGACAAGACCTGAAGGCAGATCGACGGGGAGATGGTGGTCGTCGCCATGGAGATATTCAGCCCCATCATGGTGGATTTGAAAGGAAAGCTGATCGATGATCGGGAGCTGGTCGTACCAGCTATAGCCTTCGAGCAGGCGTTCCTCTTCGACGAGCTGGAACGCCTGAAGCGGCGCCTGGCGCCGGGCTACCGCGAGTGGCTGCGCGATGTCGGACTCCAGCGTGGGGACAAGCAGCATCGGGCCCTCGGAAGCGAACCCGGTGCTGACGCGCGCATGATGGTCGTCGGGCGTCTGTGGACGCCAGAGAAACAGGGCGCAGCGCGCTTCAGGCAGGGTGACACCCAGTTCGTGAGCCCGTCTCCAGGCAGAGAAGGGGAGGCGATGATCGGGCTGCGTGGCGATGAATTTATATATTGCTTGTTCCGCGGATTCGCGAAGAACCTTCAGCGCGGTGCTTTCGATAACGTCCTTGCGGGCCGGAAGTACCAGATGGATTTCAGGCGCATCGACAATATCGATCCGAACGGCCCAGTGGTCGAAGCTGTCCTTGACTTCGCGAATGGTGGGCAAGGGGCATTTGACACGCAAACCGTGAAAGTTGATGCGGCGGCCATCTTGCCAGTCAGGGTCGAGATTATAGACGCCGATACGGCAGCCGCAGGCGTCTTCGACCAGTAGCGCGTCCTTGAGGAAATCTTCCCGCGGCTGCAACACCCCGTTCATCGTCATTGGCAAGGGAAAGTGGAGTGCGATATCCGCGACAATCCTGTGTAAACCGAAATGCCAGTCATCGGGCATTGCGATCGAGATCAGCGTGCCCCAGCCGATCGTGCCCTGTTCAAGGGCACGCGGTGCGCCGCTGTCCCATGCCTGGGCCGGTATGCGCACTTTCCATGCCGTGCCGGCCGATGGCGAAAAGGACTGGATCTCGACGGAGCGGCCCGCAAGGCTGAACATGCCCATGCCGGCGGGGTCTTCGGACCGCGCGATGTCATGGTCCCAACCTCAATGTCCCAGCAGCAGCAGGGCAGCCGGATCGTCGATACCGCAGCCATCGTCGCGAATATGAAGGGAGAAGCGGCGGTCCTGCTGGGTGAGATCGATCGCGATGCGCGTGGCACCGGCCCGCCGTGCATTCTGGCACAGCTCCTGGAGACAGTAGCGGCTATTCCCCGAGAAAAGGCGAGATGCGCGGCGGATCGCGTCCTGGCTGACGGCCGTCTGGATGGTGGCGGGAAGAGGCATGATCATCTCCGGTCTCGACGACGGACCGTCTGTCCGCCTCCCTTGCGCCGCCCCCTCCCCCTTCATCCCGGTTTGCGGATGCCAGTTGGGCAAGACGGTTGCCGCCGGGATGACCGTCCTGCAAAGGGAGGGTGATGAGCCAATCAAACGATGTGAAACTGCGCGACCTTGTGCGGCGATTGCCCGACTGGATGCGAAAGGATCTGGCTTCGAGCGATGCGACAAGGCGGGAGCGCGCGGAAGATGCCCTCCATGTGATGCTGCTGTCGTTGTTGGAGGGTAGCGCCGATGGCCCATGATGGGGTGGGACGCGCTAGCGGGCAGCATGATCGTCGGCGAGGAAAGTCGACCAATCCCCATATAGGTTGCCGCCATATTCGATGAGATCGTCGATCACGTTGAACTGCCAGTCGCAAAGCGGCCCATGACCGTTACTGACATCGCTGGCTTGCCACTGCGCCATGACCTCCGGGAAAAAGCGTTCCATGACGTCCTGGGCTGCGGTGAATTTCAGATGGCACATATAGGTCACATGGATCGAGGCGAGCGGTCCGATCACGGGGCCATCGCTGCCCCAGTCCTCCATCTGCTCGTCGGGCGTGGCCCGGCCGTGGTAGAGCCGAAGATAAAGCTTGCCCGGTTGCAGCGGTAGGGCAGGGATTGTCGGCGGTGTCTGCGCACTGGCCGAGCGGCTGGGAGCCACGGCGCGCTCAAGCGTTCCAATCATCAGATTTCCTTTCGAGTGCGGGATCACCAGTCGTGGACCGGCAAATCATCCGAGCGGTCGCCGTCGCAATCGAGCAGCAGGAACTGGAAGCCCCGGCTCCTGCCGAAGCCCATCAAGCGCAGCAGGTCTGCCGGCAGTTGTGCCTGGCGCGCTTCTTCGAGCGACCGCGTGGGCACGAACCAGCCGTAGACGGAGGCAGCGATGTCGATCGGCCGCTCGGTTGGCGGCCAGGATGCCCAGCCATCGAGAAGGCCGGCAGTCTGGACCGTGAGATGCGCCGTCGAGAGGACGCAATAGCGTCCCATTTCCACCGCTTCCGAAGTGCTGGGTGCCTTGAGAAGTGGCGGTACGACCTGGAGCTGGTCCTTTGCGCATCCGTCCGACGGATGCCCGTCGAAATAGACGGCGATCACGGTCTCATCATCGAGCGTGGCGGGATCGCGTTCGTCGCCGGCTTCTTTCCACCACTCCCGGCACCAGGCGGCAATTTCCGCGTCCAGCGTGGCCTCATCGATGGCGGCATGGATATTGGTGCCATAGCGGTGCTCGATAGCGGCGGCATGAAGATGGACCGGCCAGGGCAAGGGCGATTGTTCGAAAAGATCCTCGGCACCGCGGATTTCCGCGATCAACTGGGTCCGTGCATGGTTTGCAAGGTCATCGGGATATTCGAGGGCGGAGCGTGCCCGCGCCAAAAGGGCGAGGTGATCCTGGCAGCTGACCGTATCCGTCGGTCCCGACGATACCGCTTCCCCAATGCCGGTTGACGAAGCCTGTTCGGCATCCTGTCCCGTCGTATCGGAGTGCAGGACCGGGTGGTGCGGATGGGTCCAGTCGACATTCTCGACCATCCATTGGCCTATATAGGCCCAGTCGTAGCCAAAGGGGCAATCGTCATCGACGTCCCGCCATGCGCGTTCGATCTTAGGGGTCCAACTGAGCACAATGGGACGCAGGGCGTCAGCCCCAAGCCTGTCGAATGCCCTGTGGATGGCGAGGGCGCGTTGGAGCGCATCGGGATCGGTGGGAGGCCGGTCGCGAAAGTTCAGGACCGTTTCCCAAAGGCAGGCGGCGATTTCGAGACGGAATGGGGCATAGCTGGTCATGGGCTGGATCCTGCTTCAGGCTGCGCGGCGTTGATTGTCGATGCAAAGCCCAAGATCGGCCGCCATCAGCGTTTCGATCCGCGGTGCGAGGCTATCGAAGGCTGCGTTGAGATCGATGCCGGATATGCGATGGCTGGCCTCCCCGGGATCATGATCGAGCTGAAGCATCGGCGGAACGAGACGCGCAGTCATTTCAGGGAAAATGGCGTGCAGGATGATGGCTTCGACACGGCGGGACACGAGATTGAGGCGCGCCGCCAGGCCGCAATGCATGGCGAGATAGCGCTCGAACCAGCGGTTGGGCGCCAGCACGTCGGCGAGCCGGGTACAGGGCTGTCGTCCGGCCGGTGTTACGGCATGAAGGATGACGACACGATGACGACGGAGGGGCGAGATCTGGTCCAGGGGGACAAGGACGCGATAGCTGTAAAGCGGAGCCTGCCCGCCGATGCGGGCCCTGCAGGTGATCATATCCATCGAGGGTTTCCTTCACATGGGCGCGCAATGCTGCTCGCGGTTTCCCACACACACCCTCCCCCTCCGCTCCGCTTCCCGGTCCGGAGAGCGGTCTGGAAACTCTGCAGAAACGGGCCGGATTGGGCTGAAGCGGATGTCAGCTCTCGGCCTCGCCGCCATGGCAAGCTGCGTTGTCGTAGATGGGCCTGTCGCCCGGTCGCCATGGGATGGGATGCCAGATGCGGCCGTTATAGCTGATGCGGCCGACGATGACGCCGTCGCGCATGAGTTCGGCTTCCGGGAAAGCGCTGGCGCCAAGGCCGGTCCTATCGCGGCGTTCGCAATAGCCGCGCGACGCTTGCTCAAGCGTTTGCACCAGGATGTCGGGATATCCGGCTTGCCTGACGATCAGGGACACCGGCTTTTGCTGGCGTGGTTCGGTATATGGGATTTTCGCGGTCGGGCGCATGGCTGCGTTCCTCAATGATAGCAGATCATGGACGGGCAACGTCGTACCGAGGGTCGCATCCTGGCTCGCCGGGATAGAAACCCATGGGATCGGGCAGGAGGAGCTGAACGACGGCATATTCATCATGGCCGAGAAAGCGCCCAACCTGGATGGTGAATGCGGTGCGAGCCTCAGCCCCGGCGAGGCGGGGACGGATCGGGAAAACGCCTCCGATATCGATATCCTTGTCGGGCACTTGGTCCGTCTGGCGCATTCGCTGGCCCACTTCGTTGAGAACCGATGCCATCAGGATCGGCGCGAAATTTCCGGTAATCAGCAGTTCGGGGAGGCCGAGACGGGCGTTGCCTATCGTATAGGCAAAGCCCGCATTGTCGGCGTCGGGGAAGATTGCGAAGATATGCTGTCCCATCCTGTCGATGTTGGATTGAATGATGGCCCTGCCGGTGGTGGGGATGATCATGATGGGTTTCCAATCTCGCGATGCGAACCGGCGTCGCTTGGTCCAGAAGAGGTCAATAGTGCGGGATCGCGGAGGCGAAGCGGCGCAGGATTGCCGCCATATGCTTGCGCAAATGCGCCTTGTTGGAGATGATCGCTTCCGGCTTGAGCAGGTCGCCCTGCGGCGTCATGAAGCCGGTTGCGGACGTTCCGTCTGTGAGCTCGACGACGATCTGATGGCCGCGCGGGCGGGCGGGACCGCCATAGCGGGCGGTAAATTCGCCAAGGCGGCCAGAGAGCCCCTGGGCGACCTTCGTCCAGCAGATATGGCCGCCGGCCATGATTTCGCCGGTATCGAGTCCACGATCGAGCCAGGTGCGAAACTGACCGCGTTGCTGGATCACCGAGTTTCGCGTCCGCTCCATCGTGCGGCAGAGGGGAAGGAGATCGGCGTGGTGGTCAATCCAGTCGAGATCATCGCCGTCTGCAACGACCAGAATATCGTCAGGATCGACATCGGCGAGCAGGACAGGCAAGGACTTCTGCGCACATTCCGTTTCGGCATTGCCGACGCTATTCCACGGGCCAAAGCCCTGGCCGGGAACGGCAAGGATCATTGTCATTTCCTGATGACCTGACCGGGACTGGAGCATGGCAGGAAGGGCAAGGCCTGCATCCGCCGCGGCAGTCGCACCTATGATCAGCAGGCGCCTGGACCATCGCGTGGGGCGCGGCGCGTCTGTCGGCAGAGGCCAACTGCTTGGAAGCGGCCGGGACATTGGTTGGACTGAGGTGGTTCGTGGCTCTCTCTCCATGGCGGCCGCGGCGGCATAGGCGCGCCGCGCGGCATCGAACGGATCGTCGAAACGCCCACCGCCATCGCGAAAGCCCTGGGCATAGGCGCTGTCGAGGGGATCAGCGCTAGCGCCAGACCTTGTATGGAAGGATCGGCGCGGTTCCCAGCCTGATAATGCCGCGATAGTGCCATCCGCATATTGAACCGCGTCGTCCCAGTCATAGCCATGGCGGGAGGAAGCCTGCAGGATGAAATGATCGCGCGCGGCGCCCTTCCCTTCGGCGATGCGGCGTTCGACGAAGGCGAAATTCCGGCGCTTCCGCTCGCGTTCGCCTTCCTCGCGGATGGCGTCGTTGAGGGGGCGAAGCGCCGCGACGCGCTCGCGAATGCGGGCCATGCGGTCCTGGGCTGGCGCCTCATTGGGAAGATCCGGAAAGTCAGCCCATGCGCGAGCCAGTTGCTCTGCATGATCTTCGGGGCGGCCCCGCGCGACCCAGCATCGCGCGTCGGCGGGATCGAAGGCTGTCGAGGCTTCAATCATGGCGGGAGGCCTCGGCACCGGAGGAAGGCAGCGACGGCCCGCAACCATGCTGGACGGAATTTCTGAGCGGCTTGTCATGCATGCGCGATCTCCTCAAGGATCACGCCATCCCTCCCTCGCTCCTCTAGGTCTCGGGTCGGCGGCAAGGAGGCACCGCGAAATGGGGATCTCATCCGGCAGCATTGCCCCGATCGGTCAGTAGACTTCCAACCGCATCATAGCGATCGGGATCGGCTGCCGGGACATCCCATCCGAACATGGCGCCGGCTTGCATAGCTGCGATCGCGGCAGGCCTCGCATTGAAACTGGCATTGAACGCATCGACCGCGATGAGCGAGGGCATTGGCCAATATCGGGCCTCGCCGCGCTTGATGATGATGGTCTCGCCAGTTTCCAGATGAGGACAGGCGCACATATCTGGAAGCTTCTCCAGATTGGCGAGACGCCGCGCCGCGTTGTCGAGGCGAAGCCTGGGCAAGTCCGAGAGCCAGGATGGCCCGAACTGGTTGCGGATCATGCGAAGCGATGCGCTGTTTGGCTCCCGCTCGTCATCGCCGTTCATCCATTTAAGAGTGAGCGCGTCCTTCCAGCGCCGGCCATGACGCGCGCGCAAATCGAGCAGCGCGCGCCACATGCGATCGTCAGGTTCCTGCATGATGATGTCCTTGATCGGGACCGGCCACTCCGCCGCATGATGCGCCGGAATGGCTGGCTATGTCCGATTTGATCGCAGATGTGCGTCAGGCGGACCGGACGGTGGCGGTGCGACGGAGATCGGGAATGCGCGCATTATCGTAGACGCTGTTCACCGACATATGCAGCGCCTGCTGCTGAGCGCTGAACCATGTCGCGGCCGGGATCCGATATGTTTCGGTGGCGAAAGGGTCTGCGCCGCTGAAAAAGGCGACGTCGACGGTGAATTCCTGAAGGGGGGCGGATTGATGGGGACGCATCGGGCATCCTTTCATGACTAAGGGCATTCTGGCGCGGGACCAGGATGCGGGACTGAAGAGTGGAGAAGCGGACGAAGGCCGGGCGTCAAAGCGCCTGTTCGAGGAGCTTTCGGGCCTTGGTTTCCAGTTCGAGGCGACTGTCCTGATGGGGCTTCGACCGGGCGAGCGCGGTTATGCCCTGCACGAAATCATAGATGGATTCAGGCGGCCGGCCTTCCTCGGCGAGCACGGTCTGGATGATTTTCGTGGTCTCGGCCTTCGAGAAGCCGCGCCTGCGCAGGAAAGGCTCGCGATCTTCGTCCTTGCGCGCGACGATCCGTTCGCGGGCGGCCTTGATGCCGGAGATGAAATGCGACGGAGAGGAGTTCGCGAAATGCTCGAGTGCCGGAGCGGCCTGATGGGCAAAACGGGCGCCGGCGAATTTCGAGTGGCGGATGTTGACTTCCTCGAAATTCTCGACACCCCAAAGGCATCTGTTCGCGCATACTCCGCGCAAGTAAAATGTCGCGATGCCAAGGGTTTTCGAGCCGACCTCGCTATTCCACGCATAGAAGCCGCGAAAGTACAGGTCAGGATCGCCATTTGGCAGTCTTCCTGCCTCGATCGGATGCGTATCATCGACGAGGAACAGGAAAATATCTCTGTCCGATGCGTAGAGTGTGGTCGTTTCCTTGGTGATGTCCACGTGAGGATTGTAGGTCATGCTGCCCCACTGAATTGTGCCAGGCACCTTCCATCGCGTATCGCCGACGCCATCGCCGGCAAAGGCCATCACAGCCTGGACCAGTTCCCAGTCGAAAATGCGCCCATATTCGGAACCGGTAGCAGCGCGCAGTTCCGTTCTGCCATTATCCGTCTGGAGCAGTTTGACCTGCTCGCCGCGGTGGGTCATAAGCCCATGTTGCAGGTTGATGCCCGCAAGGGCCGCTGGAAGCTGGCGCAGATAGGAAGCCGGTGCCCCAACGAGGCTCGCCACCTGGCCGAAGGACCAGTTGGTCGGCGCCAGGGGGCGATCATCTCCGGGCGCCATCAGCATCAGGCGTTCGGGATTGTCGCTTTTCGCCTCGACCCGGATCGCGCGGCTTTCGACGATGCGGGTGGTCGCCCGGCCCGCGCGGCCACGAACGGCATCATAGAGGCTGGTCAGCGAGAGATATTTCTCATCGTCGGGGCGTGAAAACCATTCCGAGGAAACGCGGCTGCTCATTCGGCCGCGCGAGACATCGATGCGATAGGGGGCGGATACGGGGGGCGCTTCGTTCATGCGGGCAAGGGTCGCCATGGGAACCATCTCCTTGAGATAGAGGAACGACGGGACGATCCACGTCTCCCGTCACATTCCCGCCTCTCCCTTTCCTTTCTGGCGTCTGGCGATCCCGGCTTCGCAACAGCCTGATTTGCCGCTAGGATGAAGGCCGCGTTCCAAATCCTCCTTCTGGCTCATTCACCGATCGCCAGGAGGCCATTACAGTGACGACGTTCGGCATATTGGTCCGGCTGACGCGGCTGATGCTGTCTGCGAACCTCGGTGCCAGGCGGAGTCTGATAGAGGCTTTTGCCCTGGAAACCCTCGTGATCGCGATGGGCGTCGCCGGTCCCTATGCGCTCAAGCTGCTGATCGACACGCTGGCCGGACCAGTGGGACCGCCCATGCAATTGTTGTTGTACATCCTGCTGTTCGTGGGATGCTGGGCGGGCGCCTCCATCCTGGAAACGGCCAGGCTTTCCTGCACCGCACAAATGGTCGAAGCTTTGGCGCGGCAGCTCAAAACCCATGCGCTGGGCGCCGCCCTGCCTCAAATCACCGCGGCGCGCGACAGCCGGAGCGGACGCGTTCCCGGCATGCTGGAGCGATTGCCCTATAGCCTGACGCTGGTCGTGGAAGGGTTGATCTGGCGACTGGGGCCTGTCTTCCTGCAGGCTCTTGCCAGTCTCGCGGTGATCGCCAGCCTGATCGAGCCTCGCTATGTCCTCATCCTGGGCGTGACGCTTTTGGGATTTCTCGGGGCAACCTGGATGGGCGCGGCACGCCACCGTGTGCATGCCGATGCAACCAATGCGGCGGCATCGCATGTGTCCCGCACGATCGGCGACATCGTGCGCAATGCCCGCCGGGTCATCCTCAACGGCGCTCTCGATCGCGAACTCCACTATGTGGGCAGGACATTGAGCGCGAAGCGGCAGGCCAGCGTGGCCATGTACCGTTCGCTGACGATCATGGCGGCGCTCCAGTTTTGCATCGTGGGGGCCGGGCTTGTGGCGCTGCTCATGCTGGCCGGTCTCGACGTGGGCAAAGGGCGAATGACGGCGGGCGAATTCGTGCTGTTGCAGACCTTTGCCTTCCGACTGACGGTTCCGCTGAGTTCGCTTGGCTATATTCTGGCGCAGGCCGGCGTCGCGATCGCCAACATTCGCGACGTTCTGGCATTGACGAATGCCGAGGATGAGCGGGGTTCCTGGCAGCCCGACCGCTTTGCCGATGCCGATCTCGCCGCTGAAAATCTCAGCTTCCGCTATGACGATGGCTTGCCTGCCCTCGCCGGGATTTCACTGCACATCGCGTCAGGGCGCTTCGTCGCCATTGTCGGCCCGAACGGTTCGGGCAAATCCACGCTTGCCCAAATCCTTGCCGGCGTGCTCGCCCCTGCCTCGGGAAGGGTTGAGATTGCAGGAGTGGATATTGCGACGATCCCCTGGAGCGAGCGTCATCGCTATATTCTTTATGCGCCGCAGTTCATCGGGCTGTTCAATCGATCGCTGCGGGAGAATATCCTCTATCCGCCGGCGAACCAGCCCATCAGCGACGTCGAGGAACTGCTTCATGTCTGGCGCTTCCACGAACCTGGAAGACCGATCGACTTCGATATGGAATTGGGGGAACAGGGCGAACGCCTGTCGGGAGGCCAGATCCAGAAGCTCGAGCTTGCACGCTTGGCGGGGGTGGACGTGCCGATCCTGATCCTGGATGAAAGCACGTCCGCGCTCGATCCGCGCAGCGAGGCAGATGTAATCGCGAGGCTGCGGTGCAGGACCAATAACGCGACGACGCTCATCATGATCACCCATCGCCTGGCGACAGCAAAGGGTGCCGACCAGGTTCTTTTCATGAAAGGCGGCAGTCTGGTCGGCAGCGGGACGCATGCGGAGCTGATGCGGCAATGCACACACTACCAGGCGCTCTGGCTCGGTCCGCAAGAATGAGGTTGGCAGGCGGCTTTCGGCGACGCATTGCATGTTTTACAAAATGGCGTATATGTTCAACGCGAGGAGTTTTCGATGGCAACGAAGCACGAAGATCATTTGTCCCAGCGACATGAAGCGGTCGTGGCCGCCGCGAAAGCGGCAGGTTTGCTGTCAGGCACAAACTGCGCCGTCGGCGCGCGCGTGCCGCGTGAACTCATCGATCGCGCCAAGATGCGCAGCGGGATCGCCTCGACCACAGATCTCGTCGAATATGCTCTTGCCAAAGTGGCGCTCGAGGATGATTTCGGTGCGAGACTGGTAGGCCGGAAGGGTTCCATTCCTGCGGATATTGCGCTTGGGATTTGATCGCAAGGCGTCGCTACGCAGGATCAGGCCGCAGCGGCGGGCAGCAAGGCTGACACGGCGGTCCGAAGAGGGATTGCCGCTCGTTCACAAGACAGCCGTCGTCGGCCGGGAGCTCCTGCTTGACACCTGCGTCTATATCGACGTGCTTCAGGGCAAGACGCCTCTCGAAGTAGACCGCTTGCTGGAAAACCGGATCGTCAACCATTCGAGCGTGGCGCTTGGCGAAATGACCCATCTGATGGGTGCGCTCGATCCGGCCGACAAGCGCACAGCGTCTGTTCTCAAAATGCTGGGGCGGACAATCGACGATATTCCCGAGCATCGCCTGAGCGTGCCCTCTTCGCGTGTGTTCGGCGAGGCGGGTATGCTGGCGGGAACGGTAATACGCCTTTCGGGTCAGCCGCATTCCATCGCGCTGCTCAACGATGCCCTGCTGTTTCTTCAGGCTGCAGCGACAGGTTGCGATCTACTGACAGGAAACCGGCGTGATTTCGATTTTCTGGATCAACTCATGCCGGGAACGGGCCTGATCCTCTACTGACCGCTGGTTCACCTGTTCGGGTCACACCTCATCGCGCAGAATGGAATAGACGTCACCACCATATAGGCGGGCGGTCTGGCAGCTCTCATCCCAGAAATGCGTTCCGGCGCGGAGGCGCGCCGCCACCCAGAGTCCGGTGTCCAGGGTGCGCCAGATGCCGATGGCGGTCCACAGCCCGTGTGGAGAATATTCAAACCAGAGTTGGCGGCCGAGCTGGCCGCATTTCATCTGAAATGCCCAGCCGCGACGGTGGCGCTCAGCCCTGACCTCGTTCCCCGCATATAGGCCGGGCAGGATGCGCTCCATGCTTTCGCCGTGGCGGATCATCGAGAATCCCCGGCGGTTACAAGCGGTTCGTCCTGGAAGATGTCGGCTGCCCACTGCGCGATCCAGGGGTCGGAAATTTCATCGTGCGAAAGTTGCCCCTCTTCGATCAGGGCCCGGATTTCGGCGCGGGCCTGTGCAATCGCCCTCTTCCATGGATCGCGTGGCAGTCGGTCGTCGGGGCCGAGCGGCAGCTCGCCCTGTAGGGGCGCGGGAGAACGGGCGGACCGTGCATATTGGCAGCGCGCCCATCTTTCCATATGATCGGCGACGAAGGCGTCGGTCTTGGAGATGCCGCGCTGGCGCGCCTCAATCCTGCTGGTGAGGCCGAATGCCTGGCTGTCTGTCGATGCGACACGATGTTCGAGCCCGCTCAGCTTGCTGAGGGCCGTGCCTTTTATGCCGAACCCGTGAATCATCGTCTTGGCTCCGAGAATCCGATCGAGATGCTCGAAGATGGCGACTACCCCATCGCTGCCGCCTACGGGTCTGCGGCACATGGAGCCGATACCGATCAGAGGTACGGCCTCGACGATATCGCCCAGCGCATCGATGCAATTTTCATAATCGCCTGCGACCCGGCCTTGCATTACCGGCATGAAGCGATGGGCAATGCCGCGGTCATGAGCGCCGCGCCAGCAATCGCGGTTGACGCGGATGGTCCTTGAAATCCGGTCGCGAACCTCTTCGCGATCGGGTGCGATCTCAGGTTCAACGCAATAGTCCATGCTGGCGAACCAGCGGAACGGATAGCTTGCGGCGAGATCGAGATAGTCCTCGGTTGCCCAAGGATATGCGTGATAGCGCGACAAAGCCACGAATCCCGCACTGTCCAATGAAATGCTGGACAATCCGCCGGCATTTTTCAGCAAATCGAGGCGCCACCCCTGCCATTCCGGCCAGCCCTTGCTGCGATTCCAGCGCGAGAGCGCGTTCGCCGAGATGAGTGTCGGCACCTGCATGGCACGGGCGCGGCTCAATATCGGTCCCTCGCGCAGGTGCGGAAGGCCGACCATGATTTCGATCGCCATGGGGCTCAGGCGACGCGCCAGCAGCACCAGCGTTCTGCGGCTTGCCGAGCGCTGAGCAGGCCATGGTGCGCGCTACACCATCTGCGGAAAGATGGATCGAGAGCAAGTGCGGGGTCGCCGAGTTGACCGACCACATCCTGGACAAAGACATCGGCCGGATCCTTGTCGAGCCCGGCGCGTGCAGCGGTGATGGCCGTCTAAAGCCGTACCGCCATCTCCTCGGCTTCCTCGATGGAAATATCCTCGAGGGCGCGCATACCGCCGCGTGGTCCGCAGATGGCAAGCGTTATGACCGTCATCCCGGCCGGCGTCCGGCTGAGCGCGGTGATATGGACATGATGGAACATGCCGGTCTCCAGATATGTGAAATCTCGGATGGTCAGAAAAGGCTCAGCTGTTGCGGCATGGCCGGCGGCGATGCTCGGGGATCGCGCGACGGTGAAACTGCGTGGTTGATCGGGACTTGCGCAGGCGGCGCTTCGACAGCATGGACAAGCGCCTCACCAGTGGGCTCGTGGCGTCGTCGATGGGCGAGCCGGGCGTTCCATCCGCCCAGAATATGGGCCGGTGTGTACCAATGCTCGCCCGTTTCGCCCGAAAGGGAGTTTCCGACCATAAGATGCGCCGGCACATGCAGCAGCGAGAGCTGGACATAGGCCATATGGATCGCGCGCGGGTCGATATCGATCGCGGTAACATGAAGATGGCGCTGATAGTTTATACCGAGATCGCGCATGGCCTCAGCGAGCGCGATCACCATCGACCCCGCCCCACAGGCCGGTTCCATCGCGGTCACGAAGCCATGCTCCCCGATGATCGCTTTGACGCTTTCGCAATCCCCGATGGTCACCTGGGCCATGAAGCGACTGAGGGTAAAAGGCGTGAAGAACTGACCACGCGCCTTGTTGTGCAGTTCAAGGTCGTGAAACAGGGCGCCCAGCACATCGCCAGCGCCGACTTCGAGCGCCTGCACCAGTTCAGCGAGGACTCGCGGAAACAGATCAATCACATCCGGCCGGTAGTGTCCGACAATGTCGAGATAGCGCGCCTCGCGTGGCTCGCGCTGCCGCAGATCGACGCTGTTGGCCAGGGCAAGTGCCATGGCCTCCATACAGTGGCCGAAAACGGTGTAGAGATCGTGGCGCGGCTGGCTGCGGCGGAGCAGCGTCGCCATCGCCTTGAGATAGGGCTCATGCATCGGAGCCTCCGGATCGATGATGTCACGCGCGCGTGGGCGCGGGCGGATGAGCCAACCGCAGCAGGATCTTCTGTGCGGCGCTTTTTCGTAACCGCCCGGAATTCGCGCGAACTGAAGAGTGCGGGCGCGGGTATGGCCCTGCTCAGGCGGCGTTCAGGCGAATCCACTCGTACAGCAGGTGGTCATCCGGACCATGTTCCGAGCCGATGGCGATCCGGATCAGACGGCCGTCACAGGCAAAGGCTGATGCCCGGGGAAAGCTGAGGTAGGAGCGTCCTTCAAGGATCAGGTCGCCGGAGCGCACCTTCGTGATTTCGCGGGTCGTGCCGAGCAGGCGATGACCGGCTGGCGCGTCGATCAGTTTCAACTGGTCGCCGGCTCTGATCCGCTTCTTGAAGGCCGCCAGCGATATCACCGTATCGACCGGATTGCGGCTCCCCTGGCGCTTTGCCAACGCCGCCCAATAAGCCTGGCCAATGCGCACTTCGCAGTAAAAGCTGCACGACCAGAAATCCTGCAATGGATTTGTCCGGGTCGAACCGAACCGTTCCATCTGATCGCGCACCTCGACAATGAAGGCGTTCTGCGCGTCGCGGCCAGTCAGGTCGGTCGGAGCATCGAGGAGCTCCGCGATGACCTTGCGCCCTCCGGAGAATTTCTCCGTGCGGATCGCGAACGTGGTTTCAGCAAAATGCTGTGCCAGATGGCGCTCGATCCGGGAGGCGAGCGACGGCAACGCTTCACCGGCGCGATAGAGGTCGCCTTCATAGTGGAAGTTCCCGCGGTCGTCATGTTCGGTCTGGCTATACAGGCGCGCGGATGCGCCCGGCGCGGTGGCGTCGGTCATGATATTGTCCTTCTGGTTTGAGATGATTTTGTGGTGTGTGCCGGTCAGGCCGGCGGCGGCACCGTCAGGGCATCGGCGCTATCGCCTGCTTCAATCCGGGCGAGCGTCCAGTCGAGATAACCAAGGCGCGTGTCGCCATTCAGGACCTCGGCGATCCGGTCGACGGAAGGATGGTCGGGGTCGTCGACCCATGGATCGGGCGGGTCTCGCACTGGCGCGGTAGCGAATATGGCCAGTCGTCGCGCCAGCCGCTGTTGCGTGGTCTCGAACTCGACATGATCGGCGAATATCGCGCACCACCCTCCCCCGAAGCTGTCGCGACGGGGACGTGAGCAGTTGTAGCTCCAGTCGAAGCCGAGGGGCTGGGCCTTCAAACTCTCCTGGCAACAATGGCGGATGAGTTCGGCGATCGGGCCTGGCTGGAAGTCCGTGGTTCCGTAGATCGAGACGACACAGTCGACGCCGCTCTCAATTTCGATTTCCGCTCCGAAATCGGGAAAGGCGGGGTCATCGAAGAGCCCGAGCAGGCCGTTGAACGGATTGCCGAGGTCCGTCGGCATGAAGGCGGCGAGAAACTCCGCGCTCGGTTCACCTGGCGTGAAGTCACCCAGCAGGTCGGCAGCATGCTGCCACGCCTCGTCGATCAACGCACTTTCGGCTGCCGTGCAAGTGAAAGCGAAGGATCCCTGGACATGATGATCAGCCATGGATGGTCTCCGAAATAGCCGGATCGCCCGGATCGTCGTCGACCAGCAACAATGGGGGCGGATTCATGCGCGCAAGGCGGTATTCCGCTTCGATCGCCTCGAGACTTCCCAATTCCCTGATGCGTTCAATCGGGAAGAGTTGCTCGTCCTCCTCGGTTGTCAGAACCAGTTGTGGTTCGCCATGGCCGAGGTAAATAACCCGAACAGACGGAAAACTACCGGGATAGCCGCCGGACCAGCGAACATAGTGGAGGCCATGACGGCGACAGACATCTTCGATCTCTTCGAAACGACCATCGGCGACGTCATGATCCATCAGCGCGAGTGGCGTATCGGTGGGTAGATCTTCAGGACTGAACGGCGTGCCATCCCAATCGATAGCGGGATTATCGTTGCCTATAGCCTTGATGAGTTGAGGATATGTGGAGCGGGCAAGCATGCCGCCAATCATGATGTGGGCGGATACGCGGTCGGCCATGGTTCGCCTTTCATGGAAACAAGACCTTCAATCGGTCCTGATCTTCCCCTCTTCCTCCCCTTCTCATTTTCGGTCCCATGCGCGCGATGCACAGGGTGCTTGCATGAGCAGCGCTTTCCCGCTTAGCTGTTGCCCCCAAGTTCTTCCCCACAATCACCGCCATATTCATGGCCTTCCAATTCAGGGAGTTTTACGTGGCCGACACCGAGCAGCCCGATTCCACCGCCATGACGGTGCAGTTATTGAGCGCCTATTTCTCGAACAATCAGGTGCCGGCGGCCGACATTGCCGGGATCATCGAAGCGACCCGTGACGCGCTGGAACGGAAAGCCACGGTAGAGACGCCGGCAGCGCCTGAATATGTTCCGGCTGTATCGATCCGCAAAAGCCTCGGTTCGCGTGAGCACATCATCAGCATGCTCGACGGCAAGCCCTACAAGACGCTGAAGCGGCATCTGGCGACAAATGGGCTGACACCGGAAGAATATCGCGAACGCTATAATCTTCCCAAGGATTATCCGATGATCGCGCCGGCCTATTCGGAGCATCGACGTGCTGTCGCGCAGCAGCTGGGGCTTGGAAGGCGTGTTGGCGCACAGTCGGCGGCTGAAGCGTCCGCAGTCGAAGCAGCGCGTGTGGCCGAGACAGAAGCGGCAGGGGCTTCGGCGACTGTGCCGGAGGTTGCACCGGTGACCGAGGCGGCCCCTGTCCCTGAGAAAAAGTCCCGGCGTGTTCGTGTCAGGGCTGCTCTTGCCGATCTGGGCGATGCGGCCGGGACCGCTGCATCTGAACCGACGCCGGAGCCGGTAGCTGCGCCTGCACAGCCCGAAGGCGCCGCCGCTGCAAAGCCGGCAAGCAAGAAAACAGCTCCCAAGAAATCCGCTGTGAAGAAGACGCCGGCCAAGGCGAAGACGAAGGTTGCGGCGAAAGCCCCGACGCCGGCGCCCGCCGAGGAAGTTGCGGCCGCGCCGCCAACGGCGGAAGCTGCAAAACCCGCGGCCAGAAAGAAGGCCACAACGAAAGGCTCAGCCGTGAAGGCCGCTCCACCCACGAAGCCGAAGGCGCCTCGGCGGCGTGCTGCGGCGGTCAAGCAGGATGCCGGCGAGGCGGAGGTCGCCGCACCGGCGGAATGATGATCTGCGGCGAAGTGCGGCGAAAGCGCGCCGTACTTCGCCTGTCCGGTGCGTTACCGAGCCGAGATCAGCGGCGCTCGGCGATAATCCTGGCAACGATGTCCCGCGCCCGTTCGGGTGGCAGGAACAATCTCGTCTTGAATTGCACGACCTCGCTGAATGCGCCGCATGCTTTCAGCCAGGACCGATCTTCGGGGCGATAGTCCCGGATCTCGAGACGGGGACTGTCGTTGACATGAACCCGTGCGAGCCTTGCGGTTCCAAGTCCGGGGATCGGAACGCCGGTCCCAGTACGCGCGCCGGCGATGATTTCGTCAGGACCAAGGGCGATGCCGCCATCAAGCCCGAACTCCCTTTCGAGCCGTTCGAGGGCGGCAGGATGGATGATACGCCCGAGGATGGACGTGCCGGCGCCATCGTCGATCCGCCACACCCGCACATCATCCTCGGGCAGCTTGTTCCAGACGGGCAATAGCAGGCCGGTGGCGAGAGTAATCGTTTCGACCAGAAGATTTTTGCCGGCTTCAGTGGCCTCCTGTTCCCAGAGGTGCTGGAATGTGTCGCGCTCGATCTCGCCCCAGTGGCTGGCCGCCAGGGCTGCGACTTCCATGCGGGACTGGCCTGTGGGGCGAAGAAGATAGCATCGCTCGATCCAGTTGCCCTCTTCATCCTGCCCCGGCCATGTCGGCACGCGCAGCGCCACCCGGCCGGAGCGGGCATTGCGAAGCCAGGCGATATCGTCCGCATCCTTGCATTCGAGCTGGAGCATCGCCCAGTTGGTGATCGGCGGCCGCCGATGCAGTTCCAGGCGCAATAGCCTCGTCTCGGCCCCGGTCACGGGATCGGTGCGCAAGAGTTGATCGGACAGCAGATCCATGCGGTCGGCGCGGATGGTCTCGATGCCCAGGTCCAGTGTGCCTGCCGTGCGCGCTGCTTCGACGCGATCCTCGACCAGTCCCAGAAACTCCTCGAATATGCTGTTCTGGGTGGCGATCCGCAACGCCAGGATCCGGTTGAGCCAGCGATGGATAGGGGGCAGGCGCTCGAGCAGTTCCCCGCCCTCGTCGCACAGCTCAAGTCCCGTCATCGCCTGAAAGTCGTCGAGCGAGACGCTGCGCAGCTTGCCCTCGTAGAGAAGATGGAACCACTGTGTGAGTGCGTCACGAGCATAGTCCGATTCCAGATTGTCGGACGGGTCGAAGAGATTTTGCGATCCGGTCTGGCGCTGTCCCCTGGTCAAGGCGCCCAATGCTTCGAGGCCGCGGATGAGGGTGCTGAGGAAGCGGCGCTCGCCGCGGCAATCGGTGGTGAGCGGTCGATAGACAGGGGCGGTCATCTGATTGGTGCGATGACTGCGCCCGAAGCCCTGTACGGCCGAGAGGATGCGGAAGCCCAGCTCGAGTAGGAAATGCGCGCGCCGACGGTGGGCGGTGGGGCAATTCCGGTCGGAATGCATGGACCGGCCGGTGCTGCCCGCGAGCGAAAAGGCGGCGATCGGCTTGCTTCCGTTCTGGAATGCCTGGACTTCAAGGACATTGGCGCGGGCGCCGCGCCTCTCGATTTTCTGTTTCCCGGTGATATCGGTCACGATGCGCCGCGAGCGTCCGGTGATCTCGGCGACCCGGTCGGTTCCGAAATGCGCGATAAGGGCGTCGAGTGCAGTCGGAATCGCCGGAAGCGCACACAGATCCTCGATCAGTGCGTCTCGAGCGGCGATCGCCTGTCTGCACAACACCGGATTGCCCTCGGCATCGGTCATCGGTTCGGCACGCACGGCGCCGTCGTCTGCCCGGAAGACCCGCATCTGGCGTATGGGGAAGGCATTTTTCAAATAGTCGATAAGGGTTTCTTTGGGCGAGACCTGAACATCCAGCATGGCCCGCTCCTCGGCGGTGAGTTCGGCGATCCGCCGGTCCATGATGGCTTCACCCGTGCTCGCAAGCTGCACCAAGACGGCGTTGTCCGACGCCAGTTCCTGTTCGATCGCCCTGATGAGCGAGGGGATTTTCAGGCTCACGAGAAGGCTGGAAAAGAACCTCAACTTGGCCGACTCGAAGGAACTGAGCGCCGATCCGCGCGCCCGTGCGTTCTGCGTCTTGCCCGATATCCGGTCGACGATGCCGATCTCGGCCAGCACTTCGCGTAGCCCGCGGTGAATGATGCTCCAGCTATCCGCATAGGCGTCGTAGATCGCGATCTGGTCGGGCGTCAGCACATGTTCGAGCGGCTCATATTCGACGCCCGCGAAGCTCAGTGCCCGGGCGGTGTAGAGGCCCATCGCCTTAAGGTCGCGGCAAACGACCTCAAGCGCTGCAATGCCACCCTCCTCCATCGCCTTCATGAACATGTCGCGCGTGGCAAAGGCCGTGCCCGGTCCCCAGAGGCCAAGGCGAACGGCATAGGAGAGGTTTTCAGGCTTCGCCGCGCCGGTGGCCGACATATAGAGAATGCGGGCCCGTGGCAGGGCATTTTGCAACCGGACGCCCGCCAGCCCCTGTTCCGACCCTTGAGCCTTCCCGAAATCGGTTTCCGTGCCGCCGGCATGGGCCAGCGCGTGGGACTCGTCGAAGACGATCACACCGGCAAAGTCCTCGCCGGTCCAGTCCAGCAACTGCTGCAGGCGCGATGCCGAGTCATGGCGGGCGGAGCGCAGGCCGGCATAGGTCAGGAAGACGATGCCGCTTTCCATCGTGATCGGTTTGCCGAGAGGGAAATTTGCGATCGGCTGGATATCGATGGCAAGGCCGCCTAGTGCCGTCCAGTCGCGGCGCGCGTCCTCAATCAGGTCAGCCATGGAAATCCAGATCGCGCGGCGATTGCCGCGGTTCCACTGGTCGAGAATGATGCCTGCCGCCTCGCGGCCTTTGCCGACGCCGGTGCCGTCGGCGATGAAAAAGCCGGTGCGATAGTGGTGACCGTCCCTGTCCTCGATCAGGCGATCGCCGGCGAGATTGGCCGAGAAGCGACCGGCAAGATCGCGCTCATGGGCGTCGCCCGCATAGATGATGGTTTCGAGCTGCGCCTCCGAGAGTGCCTTGATCGCGCGGTCCTGGAGCATTGGCTGATAGCTGGGTGCCGGAAGCGACACAGAAGCCATGGCGATGGATTCGACGAGGTCGTCGGGATGCCGGGAAGCATCCTCGATGGCGATCCGCGCGAGGCGCCAGGCGGAGTAAATGCCGATGGTCTCGCCAGGCGCAAGCGGCGCCTGGTGCGCGGTATAGATAATCGGCCGCGCCTCATCCGCCGTGGCGGCGATCCGGGAGGGTGGCGTAAGCCGTTGGCCGTTCATGCGCGCGAAGAGCATGGCGGGCGATTGGGCGGGAGGGATAAGGGAATGGGGTGCAGCGGCGGCCGGCGGCGGGGCAAGCGGCGGCGGCTCGAGGGGATCGAGCCGATCGGGCATGGCAAGCACGAGGCGTAGCGCGGCTTCGATGTCACCGGCAACGTGGCGCTCGGGCGTGCCGGTCCATCCCTTGTCGAAGACCAGCAACCGCACATCGACCCCCGTGCCATGCTTGGCGTATGGACTGCCCGATATGGTGAGTTCGGCGCGGGGTGGCACAAGTTCGGCCACGGCATTATAGCCAAGCGCCGCGGACCCTTCAGGCGAGAAGCTGGTGGGCATGATGGCAACGCATCGCCCACCAGGGGCCAGGCACGCCAGTGCGGCGCGCAGATGGCGCGCGCCGGCATGACGGTCGATCCCGCGCCCGGCGCTGCGGCTGAAGGGCGGATTGATCAGCACCAGCGTCGGCGACTGCTCGCCTGCCAGCAGATCATGGATATTCTCGCCGTCATGGCGGGTAACAGTCTGACCGAAATTCCGGGACAGGAGGTCGGCGCGCGCCGGATCATGTTCGTTGAGAAGCAGGTGCGCGCCTGCCCGCAGGCCATGGACGGCAAGCATGCCGGTGCCGGCCGAGGGTTCGAGCAAGATATCGTCCGGTCGGCAGCGCGCCGCTATGGCCACGAGCCAGGCCAGGGTGATCGGCGTGCTGAACTGCTGGAGATCGACCTGCTTTTCCGAGCGATAGGTCTGGGTTGGCAAGCCGCGCTCGAACTGCCGCAGACGTTCGAATATGTCGGCAGGCGTGCCACCAAGGAGCGAGCCTTGCGGATCGGCGAGGAGCAGGACCTGGGCGGTTTCCAATGCGTCATAGGCATCGCGCATCGACCAGAGCCCGCCGGCATCGTCATCGCCGAAAGCCTCGGTCATCAAGCGCTTGAGGCCCTGGCGACTGACGGCGGCGCCATTGCGCAGGCGATGGGAAAGAGAGCGGGCGACCTCGGACAGGCATGTGGCGCTATCTTGGGTCTGCGACAGGGCGAGTTGGGGCAAGTTCATGGGCACCTCTTGGGACAACAGGACAATCCTCCTGTCCCCTTCCCGCTCTCCTCCAGTGGGGCGCTCGGATTTGCGCGGTCGGATACTGTGTGGAAAATCGGACCGGGTCCGAGGGAGACCGTCCAGTTCTTCAGGGGCTGACAGCCATCCCGGCACCTGCCTTGCTGCTCGGCTTGGAGGATGGTGCGATTAGGATTAGATCATATCCACAAGGAGTGTATTCCATGCGGACGCCCCAACAGTTCAACGTGACGCTGCGGAACGACATGGCGGTGCCAGTGCGCGCCAAGGCGGTGTCGGGCGAATATGCCAGCGAGAGCGAAGTCATTCGCGATGGGCTGCGCGCGTTCCAGGCCCTGGAGACATGGCTCCGCGATGAGGTCGTCCCTGGCCATGACGCCTATCAGGCCGATCCCTCGCGCAGGATTCCGCTAGAAGAGGTGCGCGCCGGCCTGGCCGAACGTCATGAGCGTACCGCCAACTGCGGCTGAAGGTGGTCCATTCCATCATCCTCACGCCGGAAACGCGTGGTCATCTTGATGCCGTTTATGACGATATCGACGCTGCCGCGTCGCCAGCGCAGCGCTTTAGCCTTCGATCTCGACGTCGATCAGCGTCGGGATGGCCGTCTCGATCGGAGTGTAGAGATCGACTTCCGCCTCCGGCGTCTCAAGACTGACGACGAGGGCGTAACGCGCTCTGTCGTTGAAGCGCTTGAGCCCGGTTCGCTCGCGCCACCAGCCGGTGATCGGATGGATATAGAGCATGTTTCGGGCGGCCAGCTCGACGGCAGGGCCTTCCCAAATATCGACGTGCAGCGATCCGGCCGAGATGGTGCGCTCGCCGAACAGCCAACCATCATTATTCTCGCTGACCGGCCGCGGGTCATTCTCCTCACGCCCTTCGGCGTTGTTCCTGCGCAGGAAGTTCGCGGTGGTCTCGCGTGACCGCTTCAAGTCGAACCGCAGGCCGAAGGATTGGTAGCGCGCCGGGTCGATCGCCGTGGCGAAGCTGGGATTGGGCTCGATGAAATAGGAGAGCGTCACCTTCAGCCGCACGCGCAGATTGTCGAGGTCTTCGAGAATCTGGCGTGGCCAGGGCAGCGGATAGACATGGGCCTCGTTGAAGCGGATGCCTGACGCCTCCTTGCGGAAGGGCTGAATCTCCCTTTGCGCGACAAGGGCGAGATCGTCGATCGCGGAGGCGCGAGCGCGGGCGAGATCGGGAAGGCCATATCCATAGCGGCGAAGACAATCCGCCTTGTCGCGCTTGGCGGCGCAGGCCGCGATGGCCTCGGTCATCAGCGGCGTCCAGCGCGCGCTATGGACCGTCAGCGCGCGGATGGTCTCGGGCCAATAGTCGGGGTGATCCGCCGCGATCTGCGCGGCTAGGCGCGCCGCCTGCGCCGTGGCGGCGCTGGTCGCCCAGAAGCTGTCGAGCGGACGCTGACCGACATCGCGCGCGGTGGTGAGAAGCGAAAGGGAGTCGAGGCCGGCAATCGCTTCGGTTTTGGCGGGGCTGATCGCCCGGTTGCCCGCCTCGAACACGAGGTCGGGCTTGAACGGCGATTGACCGGCGCGCCAGAGATAGGAGGTGCGGCTGTAGGGGCTTCCGGCGCCGACCGCCGCCATCGGCGTCCAGTCCTGATAGCCGGCCTCCGCGATCTGGCTCTTTTCGGTGTAGCCGCCGATCGCCAGCGCGTTCCACGCCTGACAGGGATCTTCCGCCGGAAAGGCGTCGGCGTCCGTGATCTCCGCCGGATCGGCGTGGTCGGGGACGTTGCCTGCGGCGAGGACGATGAGCCGCTTGGGCGACGGGTTTTCCTGATCCTCGGATTCAGCGCCGGCCGCAGCCTGGTCGATGGCGGCGCTCCATGCGGTCGCCTCGGCGCCGCTGCGTCCGCCATTGGTAACGGCCATGCAGAACAGGCGCGCGCGGTCGGGGTTCTGGATTTCGGCGCGTGCGATGGCGCCTTGGGTGATGGGACCGTAAGCGTGAGGGTCGTTCGCGGGAAACCCTGCGGGCGGCAGGATTTTGACCGATTCCAGCCGGTGGGTCAGGCGTCGCTGTTCCTGATCGGCCAAGGGCGCCACGAGGTCGCCGTGCAGCGCCAATCCCGCCATGCCGGTGCCGTGGCCGGAGCCGGGCGCATGATCGTCGCCGCCCCAGGCGGGATCGACGCTCAACAGGTCTTCGACCGCCAGGGCGGGCTCGATCAGCGGATGGGCACGATTGACGCCGGTATCGAGAAGGCAGATGGCCGGCGCCTCGCGGCCGGGCCAGATCGTCCGTTCGGCAAGGTCGTCGATGAAGGCGCGCGCCTCGTCGCGCAGGTCATGGGTGAAAACATGAGGATTGTCGCTGGCGCGTCGCAGCTCGGCAATGCCGCCCGTCGCGAACAGCAGCAACTCGATCGCGGCGCGGCGACCATAGACCGGAACGACGATGGTTTCGGGAAAGCGCAGGAAGGTGTCGGCCTCGCCGACATGGAGCCCAAGCTGGGCGGCGGCTTCGAGAACGCGGTCAACCCGGTCGCGGAAGCACCACAGCGACCACCACATTTCCGCCTGGGGGTCTTCGGGCAATGCGGCGGGATCATCGCGCCAGAAGGTGCGGATGCGCGCCTCGCGGATATGCTCGATCGCTTCGACGCGGGTTTTCCCTTTGGGCGAGCCGGTGCGCTCGTTGAGCGGCCCGAACGTGTAATCCTGGAACACCGCTTCGAGCGTGTCGCGCATGTCGTCGGGCACGAACAAGGCGATCCGGCGCGCGCCTTGTTCGGTGAACGTCACGGCGCCTTGCCGGGTTTTCTCCCGCGTGCGTTCGAGCGTGGTCGGACCGGCTTGCGGCGACAGCTCCACTTCAAGGAAAGTGCCGTCCGGCGGGGGAAGGGGCGGAGCGCCATCCGGCATCTGCCGGGCCTGCTCGGCGTGCTGAAAAGCCGAAGCGAGTTCGGCGATCAAGCGCTGGCCGTGGTCCGCGCGGATGCGGATGAGCGGGCGCTGCCGGGCATTGCTGCCCGGCGACTTGAAAGCAACGCTGTGCGCCAGTCCCGAAATGTCGAGATGCGGTCGGTCGTGTTGCGCCACAGGTCAGTGTTTCGCGGAGAACGCGGTGCGCATCGCCTGGCGCTCGGCGAGGCGAGCGGTGATGTCGGGCGTGGTTATCTGGTCGCGCTGGTCGAGGATCGCAGCCTTGACGGCTTCGTCGGCCGCGCGCGCGATCTCGGCCTGGCTGAGGCCGCGCGCCGCCTTCTCGATGGTGGACCACGCCAATCGGGGATATTTGAGCGGCTTGAGGTTGGCCTTGACCACCGCCCGCACCTGTTCGGCGGAGGGCAGCTCGAACTCTATCACGTCGTCGAAGCGGCGCAGCAAAGCGCGATCGAGCAATTCGGGATGATTGGTCGCCGCCACGAGCGGGCTGTCGGTGGCGCTCTTTTCCTCCATGAACTGGAGGAAGCTGTTGAGGACGCGGCGCATCTCGGCAACGTCGTTGGAAGCGGTGCGATGCCCGCCTACGGCATCGAACTCGTCGAACAGATAGACGGCGCGACGACGGAGGGTTTCGTCGAACACGAGCCGCAGCTTGGCGGCGGTCTCACCCATGAAGCGGGTAATGAGCGCCTCCAGCCTTATGATGAAGAGTGGTAGCTTCAACTCGCCGGCCAGCGCTTCGGCGGTCATGGTTTTGCCTGATCCCGGCGGGCCGACGAAAAGGAGACGCCGGTTGGGCGCCTTGCCATGTTCGCGCAGCCAATCCCGTCGCCGCTGCTGGAGAATAGCATTGCCAAGCCGCTCCGATACGGCGGCCGGAAGGATCACGTCGGCGAGCGTCACTGTCGGTTCGCGAAGGTCGAGGAGACCTTCAAGATCACCGCGCGGGCGGGCGAAAGCGATCGGAATGGATGGGCTGACGCCACGCGCGCCGCGTGCAGTATCGACCGCCGCACGCAAGTCGTTCGCGGTGTCCCGGCGACCCTGCCGGGCCTCGGCGGCGGCCACCTGCAAAGCGATCGAGTAGAACTGCTCGTCGTCGCCTTCGGCTCGACTGCGCAGCATTGCCAATATCTGCTTGGCATTAGACATTGAATCTACTCGATTTCTTTCGCACGCAATTTTCCCCCATCGTTCCTGATTCGATAACGCAAACGCCAAGGGAAATGAAGAACAAGCTGATGCGGGATGCGACATTTGCAGACCAGTCCCGTCGACTTCGTCAATGATGGGTGTCAGCACATATGCTCTCTCGCTGAGAGGCGATAGTGCCTGACATATAGCCAAATTCGCGCAGGAGCCGGGGCAAAGTCATCTTACTCTTGTTGGAGGATAGATTCCAAGAGTGCGCGAGCCTGGCGTTTGGCGTCGCCAAGTTGAACCTCAAAGCCAGGGGGACAGGCCGTAGCCCATCCCCCCGGTCCCGATCAGGCAGCCTGGGAAATCTGATCGTCGTTGTCGGCGTCGACGATTCCAGTGGGTGATGCATCGCGATCGTCGCTCAATTCGCCGTGTTCACCGGCGATTTCGGCAGGGCCAAAGCGCATGGCTTCCGGAAGCCATGCAAGCGCCCGCTCCTTGATCTCGGGCTCGATGATGACGTCGCCTCCGAAAAGCCGCTCAGCCGAAGCCGAAAGATCGTGCTTCTTGGAACCGGCATAGCGCGATTGCAGCTCGAGACCGCCGATCTCCTGGAACAGGCTCAGAATGGCAGGCTTGGTCAGCTTGTCGAAGTAGGTGAGTGCGGTCGGCCGCCACCAGGCCGCGACATCGATCCCGAGCTTCGTTCCCAGATGATCGAGGAAGCTTGCTTCGCGGCGGCCGAGCGGGACGGCCTGCAGCGTGCGGGCGATCGCCCAGCCCAGCCAGGCTGCGCGCGCTTCATCGGGGAGAGCGCAGAAGGCGTCGTAGCGATCCGCGATGGCTTGGTGATTGACCCAGCTTCGATCGAGCGCCTCATCGAGCTTCTTCCATTCCGCCACAGCGGCCGTTTCCGGTTTGAAATCGGCGAGGAGGCGGGCGGAAGCCGAGGCGCGCAGATCGCTCGGAATGTCGGAGGACGAGACGCGGCATTCGCGATCGACCATGATGAAGGTGCCCAGATCCAACGCGAACGCGGGATTGCTGGCGACGTGGACCGCCAGCAATTCGGTTTTCATCATAGCCAGCATCTCGCGCAGGCGCTGGCTCATCACCGGGCCGCTGTTTCGCGCTTCGTCCTCGCCGGCCTCTTCGGCGAGGATTTCGCCGTTGGTTTCCCCCTCCTCGAGGCTTTCATCCTCATCATCTTCACCCTCTTCGTCAGCGGCGACGGGCGCGACGAACAGTTCCTGGTGAATATGGGGCTGGCCGTCCGGCCCGATCACGAGATAGGCCAGCGCGTTCGCCTTCTGCTCGGCATCGACGACGGGTTCACGTTCGACGATGGCCGACAGCTCGGTCTGGAGGGCGGTGTAGCGGTTCTGGTCCTCCTCGTCCGGCTCGCAGCCTTCATCCTCGAGTTCGGCTTCCAGTTCGGCCAGTTCCTCCTCGATTTCGACCTTGCGCTGTTCCTGCTCCTCGCTGAGCGCCGGCGCCTCGACCAGCAACGGCGTCAGGGCGTAGGTGTCCATGTAGGGGACGCGGGTGTTAGCGACGGGACGGACCTCGGCAAAGCCTTCCCGTTCGCGCAGCATGTCCGCTTCGGCGGCGAGTTTCATCATCGCAAGCTCGTCGACGATATGGGTGTCGATCCAGCGTTCGTCGTCCGCGTTCGAATAGAGATCGGCGTCCTCGATCCGCCCGCCGGCGGCCGTGTATGCATCGCGACCGACCAGCAGCACGCGGGGATCGTTGCCCCGATAGCTATAGTCCTTAATGCGGCGGCGGATTTCACTGACGGAATGGCCGCAGTAGCTGTCCGAGAGCATGTCCCAGATCGCTTTCTGGCGCGCGCTGTCGGCCGTGGTGCAATAGGCCTTGGCGACATCAAGGGTGATCTCGCCATTCTCGAGTGCCTCGAAGATCGGCTCGGCAAGGTTGGCGAGACGCAGACGGCCCATCACGAACCGTTCGGTGAGCCCGAACCGTTTGGCGACGTCGGCCGCCGTCTTGCCTTCGACCTCGATGATATCCCTGAAGGCGCGGCATTCCTCGCCAGGTCCCATCGGAAGCCGCTCGAAATTTTCAACGAGACTGACCTCGCGGCCATTCTTGGCGTTGTCGAGAACCAGGACGGGGATCGCATGATCGGCCGGCAGGCTCCCCTTTTCGATCAGGCGATGCACGGCATCGAGGCGGCGACCGCCGGCGGTGATCCGGTAGTAGCCCTTCTTGCGCGAAACCGGCACCCCGACCAGGTTCTGGATGAGACCGTGGGCAAGGATGCTGGCTTCCAGTTCCGCATCGGCGTCCGCATCGCCGCGGGTCCGGACATTGACGGGTGACTTGGTGAGATTGGCAGCGGGTACGGGAATGGGAGTCTGGGACATGGGTTTCTCCATTGGTGCGGCTCGCTCATCGAACCGCCCATCCCCTCTCCCTTCCCTCTTGC
>JAJZQN010000008.1 GCA_021847605.1 Pseudomonadota bacterium
TTGCTAGCGATTTTTTCAAGGAGGGTTGGGTCTTCATCTTCGTTCCTTCGTCACTGCGACGAAGACCCAACCCTCCTCAAATCACAACCTCAAATCTGTGCCATTGGCGCTGACGGGGAACAGACCGAGGCGCCTACCACACGATGGAGGATCACGGCTTCGAGGAGATCACCCCGGCGGCCTCCCGGACGGCGCCGGACGCCCTCGCCGCACTTCATCGCAGGAAGCTGGCGGGGCTGCCGGGCCGCGATAACGAGGCTCGGGCCATCGCTGCCATCAGATCCACGGAGCAGTTACTGCTGGTGGATGAGCAGGTTCGTGCCGCCGCCCGCCAGGTCCGTCTCGCCCCGCTCGGGCCGGTGGCGAAGTCCGAGAACGACGTCCGCAGCCGCATGCTGCTGCTCGAGCTGGTCGATCTTTCGGCAGTCCAACGCATCGACCACATCCTCGAGGCTGGCCTTTCCAGCGTCTACAACGATTATGAGGACCTGCTTCTTCCGCTGAGCGAGCCGGACGTGGACGCTCAGGTCCTGCGCTACCGCAACTGCGATCCGGCGACCACGTCTCAGCTCCTCATGCTGCTCGCGATGGTCCATGCCCCGATCGGCGACGTGAGCTGGGACTGGATCCAAGAGCGGGTCATCGATCCGGACCAGGAGAAGCGCGGGATCGCGATGCGCCTGCTCTACGAGTCCGACGCGAGGCGCCTTGGGCGTGTCTTGGCCGACGATGGATGGCGCTGGACCGGGAACCCGACGCTCTGGATCGACCACTTCGGCTCGCTGGCCGTGGCAGCGGCGACCGTTGGACTCCCGTTTGATCAGGTGGCCTCGTCGCTCGCACCATGGCTGCTTCCGAAAGCGGTGGCCACACGGGGTGGATCACCCGAGGATGTCGAGATCGCGACGGCGATCCTGCGCCACGTCGTGGAGGCGCCTGCCCCGGAACCCCTGGACCCGGGTTCGGCGATCGCGATCGTGGACGAGCGGCGCGCCGAGGACCCCGCCGCCGTGACCATGACAATAGCCTACGGGCCTGACGATGGTTCGCTCGAGGGGCTGAACGTCGCGATGGACGTTGAGCGCCGAAGTGAGATCCGCGACAAGGCGGTTGAGACCGCAACGGGACGCATCGAGCAGGCACGAGCGGAGGGTGCCTCGCTCCACATGCGAGACTTCCACTCGCAGGACTTGATCCCTTTCATCGATCACGCACCCGCCGCGGTCGGCGCATGGCTGGAGGGCATGGAGGAGCCGAGTGCGGATTTCCGACGCCGCGTCCGCCGGAGTGAAGGGTTCCACGTCGCCCTCTGCGAGGCGCTGCTCCAACGGGATCCCCCGCGCGGCGAGGCGCTTTGGCTCGCACTCCGGCAGACCCTTTCCACGACGTTTGTCGGTGACGCCGGCGTCGACAAGATGATCCACATCGCTTTCCGGGTGCGGGAGTGCCCGGAGGCCATCCGCCAGCTGGTGCTGTCCGACGCCAACACGGACCTGGCGCTGTTCGACCTCGTCCTGGCCGCCTCGCTGAACGGTTGTGGCGACTGGCTGACCGCCATCGTGGACGCGGACGCATCCTCGGGGGTTACTTGGCAACTGCAGCGCAGCCGCAGGGTCCGAGCCTTCGACCCAGCCTGGAATGGGGATATCCCGGAGTGGCCGGTCGGGCCGGGTGACAGTCTCCGTGTCTCACGTACGCGTGCCGCCGACGCTTGGGTGAGGCGCGGGGCGTTCGCGCGGCACTGGTGGGATACCTATTGGACGGTTGCCGGGGACGACGAGGCTTACGCCGCATGGACCTTGCTGCTCGCATGCATCGACCGGCGCGGCCACGTATGGATGCGAATCCCCGATGACGCCGCCAGCCGCGTGCCGCGGCGCCTGGCCCACTTCAGGGCAAATAGGGATGAACTGCAGAAGGCCATGAGCACTCAGGAGAAGAACCTCGACAGGGAGTTCCTCGGTCGTAGGATCACGAAAGCAGTCGGACCGTGGAGAGCGCCCTGAATGCAGCGATGCAAGCACGGCCTCGCAGCGGACGGCTCAAGGTTGTGGAAATCCTGGAGCGGCAGTGCCGTAGTGCGCGGGAAACTGCGAACTTGCCAAGGCGCTCTGACAAACGCTCGTGAAGGATTTAGAGATGGCTTATCTCTGTTGTCAGCACCTCTGCGGTAAAAACGAAGAATACGGAGGGGCGCGAAATAATTTGCCCGGCTGCCCCCATCATTGTACCCATCGGTGTACACCTGCTTGATAGAGCAGGCCGTTCACTGACGTAAAATCAGTCACTTAGATATGCCCGATGTTCGGTCAGGGATCCTGTCTCCCCGACCACTCCCAATTTTTTCAATATTTTGTCAGCGCTTGCTCTGCACTGATCTCAACTCTTCCCATATCGGAAGGGACGGCTTTGGCGTGTCAGCCCCCCGTAATTACGCTTTCCCGCGGCCAGCATATTTCGACATATGACATCTGTCGAAAGCCGACGCATGCTTGCTGAGCGATCGTAAAAGTCGTTTGACCCCACCCGGCAGATGGTCATGATCCGCGCTATCAAGATGATAGCGCCATCCGGCTGCTATTCCGTGACAAAATCATATTGGGTGGAGGCACAAGTTGCACAGACGCGATTTTCTGGCCTTTGGGGCTGCGGGCGTGGGCGGCCTCGTGCTGCCTTCGATGTTCGGCAAGGTGATTGCCGCCGAGGAGTTGAGCAACGCTATCGATGTAGCGCTCAAGAAAACGCTCGCCGATGCGGCGATGAACAGCGCCAAGAGTGCGGGCGCGACCTATTGCGACGTGCGGATCGGCCGCTATCTGCGCCAGTTCGTCATCACGCGCGAACGCAATGTCGAAAATATCGTCAACACCGAATCGACGGGCGTGGGCATCCGCGTGATCGCGGGCGGTGCATGGGGCTTTGCCGCCACCAATGAGCTGACCAAGGAAGCGGTGGCCAAGGCGGCGATGCAGGCGGTCGCCATCGCCAAGGCGAATGCTCCGGGCCAGAGCGCGCCGGTGCAGTTGGCCCCGGCAAAGGGCGTGGGCGAAGTGTCGTGGAAGACGCCGCTGATCAAGAACAGCATGGCCGTGCCGATCAAGGACAAGGTCGATCTGTTGATGGGCGTGAACGCCGCCGCGCTGGATGCAGGCGCCAGCTTCATTCGCTCCATCCTGTTCCTCGTCAACGAGCAGAAATATTTCGCCAGCACCGACGGCAGCTATATCGATCAGGATGTTCACCGCATCTGGGCACCGATCGAGGTGACGGCTGTCGACAAGGTCAGCGGAAAATTCCGCACCCGCGAAGGCCTGTCGTCGCCGATGGGCATGGGCTTTGAATATCTGGACGGCGCCGCGAGCGGCAAGACCGTGCTGCCCAACGGCGTCACCGTCTATGGCAAAAGCTATGACATGAAGGAGGACGCGATCGCCGCCGCCAAACAGGCACAGGCAAAGATCAAGGCGCCTTCGGTCAAACCCGGCAAATATGATCTGGTGCTGGACCCGTCGCATACCTGGCTCACCATCCATGAATCCGTCGGCCATCCGCTCGAACTGGACCGTGTGCTGGGCTATGAAGCCAATTATGCTGGCACCAGCTTTGCCACGATGGACAAGCTGCAAAGCCATTTCCAATATGGCAGCGACAAGGTGAACATCGTCGCCGACAAGCTGCAACCCGGCAGCCTGGGCGCGGTCGCCTATGACGACGAAGGCATCAAGACCAAGAAATGGGATCTGATCCGCGACGGCAAGCTGGTCGGCTATCAGGCGATCCGCGATCAGGCGCATATTGAGGGCAAGACGGAATCGGACGGCTGCGCCTATGCCGATAGCTGGTCGAACGTACAGTTCCAACGCATGGCGAACGTGTCGCTGGAGGCCGGCAAGCAGAAGATGAGCGTCGCCGACATGATTGCAGGTGTCGAGGACGGCATCTATATCATCGGCGACGGCAGCTTCTCGATCGACCAGCAGCGTTACAATGCGCAATTTGGCGGCCAACTCTTCTACGAGATCAAGAACGGCAAGATCACCCAACAGATCGAAGATGTCGCCTACCAGATCCGCACACCGGAATTCTGGAACGCCTGCGCGGGCGTGTGCGACGCCAGCGACTATCGCCTGGGTGGCTCCTTCTTCGATGGGAAGGGCCAGCCGGCACAGGTCTCCGCCGTATCGCACGGGTCATCGACCGCGCGCTTCAACGGCATCAACGTCATCAACACCGCCCGTTCGCTCGGCTGATCGGTCAGGGAGACAAAGATATGAGCATCCTTCCCGAGGCACAGGCCAAGGCGATCCTGACCAAGGTGGTCGGCTATTCGAAGGCGGACGAATGTACCGCGCAACTGACCGGATCGACGCGGGGCAATGTCCGCTTTGCCCGCAATGACGTGTCGACCGCCGGCATCACCGACGACATCCAGCTTGCCGTGCAGGTGGCGTTCGGCAAGCGGGTCGGCACCGCGACCATCAACCAGTTTGACGATGCCGCGCTGGAGCGTGTCGTGCGCCGCGCCGAGGAACTGGCGAAGCTGGCCCCGGAAAACCCGGAATTCATGCCCGCCGTTTCCCCACAAACCTATTTGAAGACCGACACGTTCAGCGCGTCGACGGCCGGCATCGACGCGGCGTATCGCGCCAAGGTGGCGACGGATTCCATCGCCCCCTGCCGCGCCTCCAAGCTGGTAGCGGCAGGCTATCTGGAGGATGAGACGGGCTTCACTGCCTTCCTCAACAGCAAGGGCAATTATGGCTATCAGACGCTGACCAGCTCCGATTACACCTGTACCGTGCGGACCGAGGATGGGCGCGGTTCCGGCTGGGTCGGCCATAATGTGCAGGATGTCGCCCAGTTCAACGCAGGCGAAGACATTCGTGTCGCCATGCGCAAGGCGAGTGCATCGGCCGATGCCAAGGCGCTGGAACCGGGCAAATATACCGTCATTCTGGAACCGGCGGCGGCCGCCGGCCTGATCGCGTTCATGATGTATTTCTTCGACGCGCGTTCGGCCGACGAAGGCCGCAGCTTCCTGTCGAAAAAGGGCGGCGGCAACAAGCTGGGTGAACAGGTTTACGGCCCGCAGGTGACGATGTTCACCGACCCCGCCTATCCGGGCGGCGCGGTCTACCCCTGGGATGACGAAGGGCTGCCACGCAAGAAACTGCCTATCATTCAGGGCGGTAAGCTCATGAACATGAACTACAGCCGCTACTGGTCGCAGAAGCAGGGCAAGCCCGAACTGGCCGGGTTCGGCAACATCATCATGGAGGGCGGCACCAAGTCGACCGCGGACCTCATCCGCACCACCGAACGCGGCATCCTGGTATCGCGGACATGGTATATCCGCATGGTGGACCCGCAGACGGTGCTGCTGACCGGCCTGACCCGGGATGGCACTTTCTATATCGAAAATGGGCAGATCAAATATCCGGTGAAGAATTTCCGCTTCAATGAAAGCCCCGTCATCATGCTCAACAATGTCGAAGAATTCGGCAAGCCCGTGCGGGTGAAGAGCGACGAATCGGGCACCGTAATGGTCATTCCGCCAATGAAACTGCGCGACTTCACCTTCACGTCGTTGTCGGACGCGGTGTGACGGCGGATCGCATCATTAAGGCATGACGCGCAGCGAATTTCTGCGATTGATGGCGGGCGGCCTGACCAGCGCGATGCTGGCCCGGTCGCCCGCTGCCATGGCGGCGGCGGGATATGACTTCCGCTTCACCCGGTTGCGCTATGATTCGGGCGACTGGGACGTGGATCAGCGCATGCCGTCCAACCTCATCACATCGCTGATCGACTATACGACCTTGCGGGTGGACCCCAAGGAGCATGTCATCGCCCTGTCCGACCCGGCGATGCTGACGGCCCCCTTCTGCTATATGGCGGGGCATAAGCTGGTGGAGTTTTCTCCGACGGAGCGCCACAATTTCGAACGTTATGTGCGCAATGGCGGTTTCGTTCTGGTCGATGATTGCAACCATGACATAGACGGCCTGTTCGCCCGGTCCTTCGAAGCGCAGATGGGCAAGATTTTCGGCCCGACGGCGCTGAAGCAACTGCCCAGGGATCATGGTATTTATCGCAGCTTCTTCAAATTCGACGGGCCACCCAACACTGGACTGGAACTCAACGGATGGGGCGACGACCTCGTCCACGACTATCTGAAGGGCATCAGCATCAACGGCCGACTTGGTGTGCTGTACAGCAACAAGGATTATGGCTGCGAATGGGATTATGACTGGCGAAACAAGCGCTTCCTGGCCGAAGATAATACGAGGTTTGCAGTCAATATCGTAATGTATGCGCTGTCGGTGTGATGGCGTCGTTTCCAGAATATCGCTCCCGGCGCCGGGATCAAATCAGCTTTGACAAGGGACCAGCATGACCGAAATCAGCGAAGCCGAAATTGAGGGCCGGATCGAACGGCTGGGCCAGTTGCGCGCCGCCATCGGTCAGGCGATCGTGGGGCAGCAGGATGTCGTCGAACAATTGCTGATCGGCCTGCTGGCGGGCGGCCATTGCCTGTTGGAAGGTGTGCCGGGACTGGGCAAGACCTTGCTGGTCCGCTCACTTGGCGAAGCATTGAAACTCGATTTTCGGCGCGTGCAATTCACCCCCGACCTGATGCCCAGCGACATCCTCGGCACCGAATTGCTGGAGGAGGATCATGGCACCGGCCATCGCAGCTTCCGTTTCCAACAAGGGCCGGTGTTCACCAACCTGCTGTTGGCCGATGAACTCAACCGCACACCGCCCAAAACACAGGCAGCCTTGTTGGAGGCCATGCAGGAAAAGACGGTCAGTTATGGCGGCGTCACTCATAAGCTGCCCAGCCCCTTCTTCGTGCTGGCGACGCAAAATCCGCTGGAGCAGGCCGGCACTTACCCCCTGCCCGAAGCCCAGCTCGATCGCTTCCTGCTGCATATCCGGGTCGATTATCCGACCGAGGCAGAGGAACGTGCCATCCTTGCCCAGACGACCGGATCGGGCGGCGGCGCCGTTCCCGCCGTGATGGCGGGCGAAGAGGTGCTTGGCCTTCAGAAACTGGTGCGTTCTGTCCATTTCGGTGATGCGTTGCTGGATTGGGTGACGCGGATCATACGCGCCAGTCGTCCGGGAGATGGCGCGCCGGAGGAAATCCGCAAATATGTGAAATGGGGCGCTGGTCCCCGCGCCGGGCAATCGCTGATTTTGGCCGCTAAAGCCCGCGCCTTGCTGCACGGGCGACTGGCGGCCACGCGGGAAGACATCGCCGCGCTGGCCGGGCCAGTCATGCGCCATCGCCTGCTGTTGTCCTTTGCCGCAGAGGCGGAAGGGCGCAGCGCCGACGATGTCGTCGCCGCCCTCATCCGCGCCGTGCCGATCGACTGAGCAGGATAGCATGGCCGACCTTATCCCCGCCGATGTGCGCAGCCGCTTGCGCAATCTGCGCATCGTGACGCAGCGCGCGGTGGGATCGCACGGCATTGGCCTGCATCAGAGCCACAGTCGGGGCGCGGGTTTGGAATTCGCCCAATATCGCGCCTATGAGCCGGGCGACGAACTGCGCCAGATCGACTGGAAACTCTACGCACGATCGGACAAATTCTTCGTACGGGAAGCCGAACGGGAAAGCCCGGTCGCGATATGGGTGCTGATCGACGCCAGCGCATCCATGGCGCAGGCTGACGCCGGGCAACCCGATTATCGCCGGATCGATGCCGCCAAAAGCATGGCCGCCTGCATCGGCCAGATGGCCATGCAACAGGGCGACCGCTTCGGCTATATGGCGATCAGCGACGATGGCATGGCGCTGTTGCCGCCCGCAACCGGCCTGCGCCAGCGCGACCGGCTGCTGATCGAACTGTCACAGATGCGGACCGGCACCGGCTTTGCCGCCGAAACGCAACTGGGACCAGTGTGGGAACGGATCGGCGCCCATGATCTGATCATCCTGCTGAGTGACTGTTTCGACGAGGGTGCAATCGCTCTGGCTGAAAAGCTGGGGTCGGCGGGCCGCGAAATAGTGGTGGTCGAAATGCTGACGGCGGCGGAGCGAGACTTCGCCTTCGACGGCGGCTATCGGTTCCGCGACCCGGAAACGGGCGAGGAATTGCTGGCTGACGGTGCGGCGCTGCGTACTGAGTTTCTGGCGCGGTTTGGCGCTGCACGGGCAGAGTTGCACAAGCGACTGGATGCCATCGGCATCCGTCATGCCGCGCATCTGCTTGACGAGCCGGTCGACCTGCCGCTGCGCCGCCTGTTCGGCGGGCATGATGCTGCGGAATATGCCTGACCATGGGATTGCTGGCCCCTCTCGCCCTGCTGGCAATCGCGGCCATCATCGTGCCGCTGGCCATCCATATCGCACGCCGCAGCGAGATACAGACGATCAATTTCGCCGCGCTGCGATGGTTACGGCAACGGCCAAAGCCACGCTCGCGACTACGCTTTGACGAATGGCCATTGTTACTGGTGCGGATCGCGCTGATCGCGCTGATTGCCCTCCTGTTGGCGCGGCCGGTCTGGACCATGGCAGAACGTCCTGCCGCTTATATCGCGGTGGTGCCGGGCGCAGACCTACGGGCATTGCCCCCCCGCGTCGAAGCCCATTGGGTCGCCCCACTCTTCCCCACTATCGACCAGCCCCAACCCGATGAACCGCTGCCGATTGCAAGCCTGATACGGCAACTGGATGCGCAATTGCCCATCGGTACACCGTTGACCCTCATCGTTCCCCGACGGCTGGCCGGCGTCGATGGCGGGCTGATGCAATTGTCACGCAAGGTGGAATGGCGCATCGTGGATGGAGCGCCGCGCCCTGAAACGCCGATAAAAGCCCGGCCCATGGCATTGGCGATTAGGACAGGTGAGACGCATCGCAGCAGCTTGCGCTACCTCAGCGGGGCCGCGACCGCCTGGCAGGTGAAGGCGGATGCAGGCAATGTGGATTCCCCCCTGCCGGATAGCAGCCGCATGCTGATCTGGATGGATCGCGGCACCATCCCCGACAGGCTGGCCCGGTGGGTATCCGAAGGCGGCACGGCGTTGCTGGCGTCCGATATGATCAAGGTCGATGGCCCATATGCCCCTTCATGGGTCGATGAGGACGGCATGCCCCTGATCGAGGAGGCCAAATATGGAAAAGGACGGCTACTGCGGTTTACCAGACCGTTGACCGCAGCGGCGATGCCGGAGTTGCTGGAAGCCGACTTTCCCGTCCATCTGATGGCGACGCTGCGAGGCGCTCCTTCCCCACCGACACAGGTGATGGCCGCTGACTATGCCCCGATAACCGGCGGACGCAGCGGCGAGGCAGCGCCCGAAAATGCAGGTCCGTGGATCGCACTGATCATCGCGGCGCTGTTTCTGCTGGAACGCTGGATGGCAACGCGGCGCACCCGGAGCATTGCGCCATGATGGATCGGGCGCAATTGCATCGCTGGCTGGCACCCGCCCGCAAGCGTAGTTTCCTGAACGATGTCGGCATCGCTCTGCCCGTCATCGCAGCGTTGGTGGTCCTGGCCGGTCGGCAGGCGGGAATGACAGGCGGGCTGATCGTGGCGGCGGTCGCCCTGGCGCTGACGCTGATGATCGCCATGGGCAGAGCGTCCCGGCATGACCGTGGCTGGCTGATCCACGCGCTTGATACGCGACGCCCCGATATGGAGGACAGCACTGCTCTGCTGTTTCAGGCGACAAGCGAACTGGGATCATTGCAGCGATTGCAGCAAGCCCGGTTGGCAACGCGACTGGACCATGCCGATCCCACCGAACTGGCGCCGGATTGGCGCGGTCGGACCATGGGCGCGATGTGGGCGCTTGCGGCAATCGGCATCGCGCTGCTCCTGCTATGGCCGCAAGCGGGCAACGCCCCGCCAACCTTGTCACCCAGCAACGAAGGCATTTCCGCTGCCCCCGGCCTGCCGCGATTGACGGGCCAAAATCTGCGGATCATCGCGCCAGCCTATACGGGGTCCGGTATCCGCGACTCCGCTTCTCTCGATGCGCGTGTGCCGGTGGGATCCCGTATTGAATGGACGCTGCACTTCACGCCCCAGGCTGTTGCACCGCGCATCATCATGCTGGGCGGTGCAGCGGTCACGCTGCGTCGGGATGGCGACAACTGGATTGCGAGCCGGACCGCTGACGCTTCCTTCCTCTATCGCGTCGACGCGGCGTCAGGCCGCGGTCCACCCCCGCCCCTTCACCGGATCGATGTCATCCCCGACAACCCGCCGCAGGTAAAGGCGATCGCTCCGGCGAGCAGCCTGACAATGGTCAACCCCGGCCAAAAAAGCTGGGCGCCGGTCTTCGTTGCGACCGACGATCATGGCGTCGCGCCGGATGCCAGACTGCGCATCACGCTGGCGATCGGCGAAGGCGAAAATGTGACATTCAGTGAGCGGGAAATTCCGGTCAGCGGCAGCGGCGCTGCCCGCGAACGACGCTTTGCGCCCAGCCTGAATTTCAGCATGCTGGGCTTTGCAGCCGGGGGCGACATGGTGGTGCAACTGATCGTTCGCGACAATCGCAGCCCTATCGCGCAGGAAGCCCGCAGCCCCAGCCTGATCCTGCGCTGGCCATCGCCGAAAGAGCCGGAAAGCAGCGGGTTGCAGGGGATGGTGAACACCACCCTGCCCGCCTATTTCCGCAGCCAACGCCAAATCATCATCGATGCCGAAGCGCTGATCAAACAGAAGCGGCAATTCAGTGCCGACCGCTACGTCGCAAAATCCTCCGCCATCGGTGGCGACCAGCAGATATTGCGCGGCCGCTATAGCCAGTTTCTGGGCGGGGAAGAGGAAGGGGAGCCGGAAGCGCCAACCGCCGACGGCCATAGCGCAGATGATGGGCATGACCATGGCGGCCCACCCAAAGCCCCCAGCGCCGGATTCGGCGCGCCCGAAGATGTGCTGGCCGATTTCGGCCATCCGCATGACGACAGCCCGGCGTCCAGCCTCGACCCGGAAACCCGCGATATATTGAAACAGGCCGTCGATCAGATGTGGCAATCCGAAACGCAGTTAAAGCAGGGACGGCCCGACCTCGCCCTACCTTTCGCCTATAAGGCGCTGCGCTTCATCAAGGAGGTTCAGCAGGCAACCCGTATCTTCCTGTCGCGGGTCGGACCGGAACTGCCGCCGATTGACATGACACGCCGCATGAGCGGCAAGCGCGAAGGGCTGGAAAGCCGCAAATTGGCGGTCGCACCGTTGGAAAGCGGCGACGGTCCGGTGGCGGACGCCTGGCGCGCGCTGGGTGATGGACCGGACGCGATAAGAGGGCCGATCGCTCTGGAAACGCTGGACCAATGGGTGCGTGGTAACAGCGATCGCCTGCCCGATGCGCTGGCTTTGACGGGCGCGATCGATGCGGTGCGTCAGGCGCCCGATTGCGGATCATGCCGTACGAAGCTGCGGGCGCTGCTGTGGAGCGCGATGGAGCGGCCGGGCGCGCATGTCACGCGACGCAAGCCCGCCGATGCGGCTGGCGCGCGCTATCTCGATGCGATCGGGGGCGCACGCTGATGACCATGGAACGCATCGTCGGCCTGCTGCTGATCGCTGCCGTGCTGCTCGGCTGGGTAAGATTGTGGCTATGGCGACGGCAGGCGACAGAAGCCCATCGAGGCAGGATGTGGCGCTTCATAGCGTTGATGATGCTGCAACCAGCCTGTGCCGCATTGCTGTTCATGACGCTGTTTCCGCCTCCGGTGTCCGTGCCGGGCAATGCGCTGCGCGTCGCGACAGCAGAGACGTCGCGCAGCATGTTGCTGGCATCAGGGCCACCGATCATTGCTTTGCCCGAAGCCCATTTGGCCCCTGAATCCCATGTAGCGAATGTCGCGCAGGCGCCGGATTTGGGGAGCGCATTGCGGGCCCATGCCGGCACGACCCGCATTCAGGTGCTGGGCGAAGGACTGACGCCGCGCGACAGGGATGCTGCGCGCCGCCTGAGGATCGATTTCACTCCCCCTCCCCTGCCCCCCGGCATTATCAGCCTTTCGCCGCCAGAAATGGTGGCGCCCGGAGCCAGCTTTACGGTTGGCGGACAATTGACCGGGTTGCCCAAGGCTGGTGTCGACCTGATCGATCCGGCAGGACGTGTGACCGCGACAATGATCGCGGACAGGAACGGGCGATTTCGACTGAGCGGAACGGCCCGTACCGCAGGCAGCGTCACCTTTACCTTGCGCGTACGCGACGGGTCGCGGATCGTCGAAGAGGCAGCCGTCCCTGTGCTGGTGCAGGACATGGCTGCGCCGCGCGTACTGATCGTTGCGGCAGCACCCGGAGCAGAGGTCAAATATCTACGCCGCTGGGCCAGCGACGCCGGGTTCGCCGTCACCACGCAGATGCAGACAGGCGGCGGCGTCACTCTGGGCGATGCACCCGTTTCGATGGATGCGGGGTCGCTGCGGCGGTTTGACGTTGCAATCTTCGACGAACGAAGCTGGGCGGCGCTGGGCGGCGGGCGCGGCGTTGTGATGGCGGCGGTGCGGGACGGCATGGGCCTGCTGCTACGCGCGAGTGGGCCGCTGGATGCAACGACGCGCGGGCAATGGCAGGCGCTCGGCTTCACGCTTTCAGGCGGGAACGAGATGGCGCCGGTTGCTCTGCCTCCCATCTCTTCAGCAGAAATGGCGCGAACCCGCGTCGGTATCGGCAGTCAGGAAGCGCCCGTCGATATCGCAACCCCTGACGATAGCGCACCCGAAATCAGCCGTCTGACATTGGTGCCGGGCGGCGCCGACACCGTATCGATGATCAAGGATGCTGGCGGCGCGACGATGGCCGCATGGCGGGCGATGGGCAAGGGGCGGATCGGCCTGTTCACAGGAACCGACAGCTATGGACTGACGCTGACCGGACGACGCGACCTGTATGAGACATGGTGGAGCGACATGATGTCCGTACTCGCCCGACCGGCAACGGCAATGCGACTGATCGACGTCAACGGCTGGGCCGGAGAGCGCGTGTCGCTGTGCGCTATTGGGTGCGATGCCAGCGTAACCGCCCCCGATGGGCGACGCAGCATCCTTGCGACCATGGACCGATGTGCCGCCTATTGGCCGCGCATGGCGGGATGGCACTGGCTGAACGAACAGGGGCGCAAGAGCGCCTTCTATATCCGCCCTGTCGACATGCTGAAGGTCATGCAGGCCGCACGCAACGCCAACGCAACACTGATGTCCACAGGCGAAAGCAAGGTGCGCGATGGCGAGACTGGAACGAGTGTCCCTATGTCGCCATGGCCTTTCGCGATCGCATGGTTACTGGCGAGCGCCCTGCTGTGGTGGCTGGAACGATCTCGATTAGGACGTGCTGCGGCCTGACCGGGTCAGTCCGCCATATAGAAATCCCGTAATGCACGTGCGTCATGCAGGGCGTTGTGCGGAATGCGGCTGTTGGCGGCGGCGCTGAAACCGGCCGCGTTGATAAGTTCCAGACGCAGGCCGAAATCGACACCCGCCATCCGTCCCGGCCCCGTCACCAGCAAAGCACAGAAATGGGCCAGATCCTCCGGCCAGTCGGCGATGATGACCGGATCGGAATCACCGGCAAGGTAGGCGGCGACATGATCGGCCGCTTCCACCCGGTTGAGTTGCAGGTCGATGGCGGGCGGGACATGGCGCAGATAGGGAATGACATTCTGCGCCACCCACGGTTCGATATCGTCGGGCAGCGGCAGAGAAACGTAGAATTCTTCGTCACCATCATGTTCGGGCACCAGCGCCACGCTGATGAGGCCGCCGCCGAAACCATTGAATTCCGTGTCGAGAAAATAGCGCATGAATGAGAAAACTGCCTGTCTGTGATCTGGTGCGGGGCTTGATCCCGCGGCCGATAGCATCGCCCGGGCGAATGGGCCATGCGTGATCATCGATCCGCGACTGCCTGTAGCATTTGCACGACGGAAGCCAAGCTGCCATGCGCGCTGGCAAGGACCGGGCGATGTCGCCCGATGGAGGACATGCATCATGACGCCGCGCGAATATCTGGCATCGGCCGCCGTACCGGGTGGGCAGGAACTGAAACTCTATCGCCGGGGCGGGGATTTCATGATTGTGCTGGACCGCAACGAATTGATGAGCAGCCGTATGAGCGGATCGGAAAAGGCGTTGGCCCTCATGACGATCGAGCGGCTGAAGGGGCGTAAATCGCCCCATCTGCTGATCGGCGGATATGGCATGGGATTCACGCTGCGCGCGGCGCTGGGCGCGCTGGACAAGACAGCGCGCATTACGCTGGCCGAACTGGTCCCGGAAATCATCGAATGGGCGCGTGGCCCGATGGTCGACCTTGCCGATGGATGCCTCGACGATCCGCGCGTCCATCTGGTGATGGGCGATGTCGTGGATTCGATCGCTACCGGCCCGAATAGTTTCGACGCCATCCTGCTGGACGTCGACAATGGACCGGATGGTTTGACGGCAGAGGCCAATGATCGGCTCTATTCACGGGCCGGGCTGGGTGCGGCGAAACATGCGCTGAAACCCGGCGGAATATTGGCGATATGGTCGGCTGGATCGGACGATGCCTTTACCCGGCGCCTGCGCAATGCCGGGTTCGATGTCGACGAAGTGGCGGTGAAGGCGCGCGACAATGGCAAGGGGCCGCGCCACGTCATCTGGTTTGCGCGAAAGAGATAAGCCGCAAAAGAGTGGCCTCACGCCATTCCAGCCGCCAGCATCATCTGGCGACCGACCGTCAGGTCACAGACGCCAAAGCCCCCTTGTATATCGGACAGCCGAATCATCCCACATTGCTGCCACCGCGTTCCATTTTCCCCACCAATCATCCAGCCTGCGGGAAAAGATAATGCATCAGACGTCCCTTCTCTGACCCATTCACAGGTTTCAAAAGGCAAGAAGGAAAAAAGGCAAAGCCGCCTTTCGCAGATGCACAGGAAAATTCATCAGCCATTCATGCTGATAAAGGGCCGAAATACGGCCCAAGACCGAACCAACCGATTTCCAGCGATCGGCCCCTATTGCGGTGCGAAAGAATATTTTCCGATTCTCTCTCCCGCATTCGATTGCGGAGCAAATTTTTGTGTCGTTCTGACACGAACCAATGGTCTTTTATCGTGTTTATGCGTATATTGGTCGCAACCCGGAAAGTTCAGACCGGGACGGTTAGGAGAGGTCGAATGCCTGATTCCACTCATCCCGACATTGTTCGGGGATTGCTGATTGCCATTGCCGGATCAGCCCTCTTGTGGGCCGGCATCGCCAATGTGGTTGTTATGGCCCTGACATAAGCTAAAGCAGCCATAGCATTATACGCTTGGCGCGCCTGACATAGTGTCGGGCGCGATTTTTTGTGCCTGTCGTCAGCGAAGAACACAGAACGCTCCCTTCCCCGCCATAAGAAAAGGCGCGCGAAGCCATGCAGCTTCGCGCGCCTCAGGGTCGCGCTATGGGAGCCTTATTCAGCGCGAAGCATATTGATGGCCGCGCGTGGCGACGGCCCAGCGCTGAAGCGTCGCGCCCGGTGCGGTTTCGCGCACGAAGCACTGGCCCTTGCGCGCATGAATTGCACGGCATGCCGCCGCAGCATCGGCCCGATCGGCAAAGCCACTGATCGCAAGGCGGTAATAAGTCTGTCCCCTGACCGTGGCCTGGCTGGTCATAACCGGAAAATTGGACAGCGTGCCGCTGCGGCCCGCCATGCCCTGCCATTTCTCCTTGGCGATGGCCGCGCTGTCATAGGCGCCCAGCTGCACCACCCAGTTGCTGGCGCCAGTCGATACCGGCTTCATGAAGGCGACCTGCTGCATGCGGGCGACAGGCGCAGAGCCGGTCGACGGCGACCCTCCCCTGGACTGCGGCTTCAGCGGAGAGAGGCGACGGCCATTATGATCCTCGATAATGAAATCGCGCGAAGCGACGCGAACCGGCGCAGCCGCAGCCGCCTTTGTCTGCGGAGCCTGAACCACTGGTGCGGGTGCCGCTTCGGCAAAGCTGATCGGCGCTTCTGGGGAGGCAACGGGTTCCGCAACTGGCGGGGCGACTTCCGCCATCTGCACCGGCGCAGCCTCGGGCGCGACAGGGGCCAGCGCCAGAGCAGCCGGTTGCCCCACATCATTGCCGTCGATCGACACGCCCATCAGGGCGGCGACGCGCATCGGAGCGAGCGAAGGTTCGGCAATCTGCGCCCATTCCGACACGCGCTTGTTCGCGGCAAGCGGATCAAGGTCCATGCCGACCAGCATGCGGGCATCCTTCCACCGGCCGCCCAGAGCATAAGCATAGGCCAGATTCTGGCGAGTACGAACCGTGGCGGAGGGATCATGGATCGCCTGCGACAGGATACGCACCCCTTCCGGCGCATCACCGGCCATCGCCATCGCCAGGCCATAGTCGCCGGCCGGCACGATATCGGCATGTTGGGTTAGCAGGGCACGGGCGGCGTCGGGCTTGCCCTGTGCCACCTGAACCAGCGCCAGATTGATGATGGTGCGGGCCTGATCGTCACCCAGTTCCATCGCGTCGGAAAGAGCGGTTTCGGCCGAAGCGAAACGCCCGGCCGCAACATAGGCGCGACCCAGAAGCTGACGATAGGCGGCATTTTGCGGCTGGAGCCGAACGGCGGCCTCCGCTGCCTGAACGGCGCGGGCACCGTCATGATCGGCCAGCGCCTTTTCGGCGGCGACGGCCAGTTTCGTCGGATTGCCCTTTTGCTGGACGGTCGATGCGGAGGGGCGGAATGCAGCCCCCGTACAGCCGACCATGGTCGTGGCAACGAGCAACGAGGCAATGGCTGCCTTTCCGAATGTCGTGCGGTTCATTGTCCTACCCACCCTTGTTCACTTATCGCCGCGCATGTGCGGCAACTGTTGCGTCAACCGGTCGATTTCCGGCAGGTCGTTGAGAAATTCGTCGACCGCGCCCGACACGATCTGCTGCGCCGAACGCCCCGTGATCGCACAGGCCAGGCGCAGTTTCAGATGACGGTCGGGATCGAGCCGAAGCGTGAAGGCAGCTTTGCGCTTTGGATCGGCCGCTGCGGAACTCGCAGTCGCCACCTTTTTGGCCTTTGGCTTCACCGTTTCAATGGAGGCGCCCAGACGTTCGGCCAGTTCCTGTCGTTCCGTCACCACCGGCGGCGGATCGACAGACACCGGAACCACGGCCACCATCGGGGTCAGGCCGATCGGCACGGGCGCAATTTCAACTCCATCCTCCGCCGGTGCAGGAACCGGGATGGGTTGGGGATCGAACCCCATATCGTTCCAGCCCAGATCATCCTGCTGCACGGCGAGCGCCGAGCGGCCAAAACCCAGCATCGGGCGACGCATCGCCGGTTGGGCCGCGCCCTTGCGCGCCAGCAGGCCAGAGGTGAGAGAGGCAAGCGGCTTGGGTTCTGCCATCGTCGATGCGCCCTTCACTGGCCGATCACGCGGCGGCCAAAGCCGCCACCAACCGGACGCGCGGCGCCGGCCGTGCCGACACTGCCATGCGGCACGGAAAAGACCGTGCGGCGGAAATTCTTTTCGAGACGGTCGGAGACATAGTTCCAAAGCACCTCGACCTCGCCAGCCGAACGTCCTTTGGGGTCAACCTCCATCACGGTGCGCCCGTCAATCATCGACGCGGCGAAATCGGTGCGATGATGCAGTGTCACCGGCGCGACGGTGCCATGCTGCGACAGGGCGACCGCCGCCTCGGAGGTGATACGCGCCTTGGGCGTGGCGGCGTTCACGACGAAGATCAACGGCTTGCCTGCACGCTCGCACAGATCGACGGTCGCCCCAACGGCGCGCAGGTCATGCGGGCTGGGGCGCGTGGGCACGACGATCAGTTCGGCCACGGAAATAACGCTCTGGATCGCCATGGTGATGGCCGGGGGCGTATCGATCACGGCCAGTTTGAAACCCTGCTGCCGTAATATCTCAAGATCGGAGGCAAGGCGCGCTACGGTGGTCTGCGCGAAAGCGGGATATTCCGCCTCCCGCTCATTCCACCAATCGGACAGCGACCCCTGCGGATCAATGTCGATCAGCACCACAGGACCGGCACCGGACAATTGCGCCTGGACAGCAAGGTGCCCCGACAGCGTGGTTTTACCCGATCCGCCTTTCTGCGATGCCAATGCCAATACGCGCACGCAAATCCCCCGAAGAAATTCAGTTCCTGCGGGATTGCCATGACTGCGCCTAAAATTCGGTTAATTGCCTCGCAAGTTGTATGAAGGCGCCGACAAACGGACTGTACGGCATCATTCAGGCCGGGCGACTTATGCTAAGCACATGTTAACCTAGTTTCATCATAAGCAACGGCAAGATTTTGTGCAGGAGCGCCTTACTATGAAGCATTTCTGGGGGTCGGCGGCGGTAGCCGCCCTGATGGGAATGACCTTGCCCGCGCTGGCGCCCGCTTATGCGGACGTCAAGACCGGGGTCGATGCCTGGCAACAGGGTGACTATGCCAAGGCGATCGCGGAATGGCGCCCGCTTGCACAGGCCGGCGATCCGGATGCCCAGTTCAATCTGGGACAGGCCTATAAGCTTGGCCGTGGCGTCCCCGCTGACCTGCCGACCGCCATCGACTGGTATCGTAAAGCCACGCAGCAGGGGCATACACGCGCCGAAGACAATCTGGGGCTGCTGATGTTTCAGCAGGGCGACCGCAGCGGCGCGCTACCCTATCTACAACATGCCTCGATCCGCGGCGAGCCAAGGGCGCAATATATCGTGGCGACGTCCCTCTTTAACGGCGATCTGATCGGCAAGGATTGGGTTCGCGCCTATGCCTTGATGACGCGGGCATCCGCATCGGGCCTGCCGCAGGCAACCGAAAGCCTGACGCAGATGGACAAATTCATCCCCGAGGATCAGCGTAAACAGGGGCTGGCCATGGCGGCCAATCTGGAAAAATCGGAAAAGAGCGGCGTCACGCTGGCAGCAGCATCGCCTGCACCCACGACGCGCGCGCCGGTTCGTCCGTCACCCTCTGCGGTACGAACGACGGAACTGCCTGCTTCTACCATCAATCAGCCGACGCCAACGCCCGTCTCATCGCCCAAAACAGTACCGCAACGGGTCGCGGCGGCCAAACCACAGCCAGCACCCAAGCCCGCCCCCAAAGCCACGCCGGCCGCTGCAACCATACCCGCCCCTGCCGCATCGGGCGGATGGCGCGTGCAATTGGGCGCCTTTGGCGAGGAAGGCCGCGCACGCGGCCTGTGGAGCCAGTTGACGGGCAAGGTCAGCGGCCTGTCCGCCTATCAGCCCTATCTGGTGAAGGCAGGCACCATCACCAGATTGCAGGCCGGCCCGATTGCCAGCAGCGCCGACGCCACTCGCCTGTGCAGCCGCATCAAGGCGGCAGGCGCGGATTGCATGCCCAAGAAGCTGTAAAGTTCGGCCGCATCACCGCTTGATCGACGGACGGGCTTGAGGCAGGGCTGCTCGCCTCTGAACGGAGGAAGAGTTGACCGATCCTGAAACCCGCAGCTGGATATTGACCCTGGTATGTGCCGACCGCGTCGGCATCGTCGCAGCAGTCAGCAATCTTCTGGCGGATCGGGGCGGCTTCATCACCGACAGTCAGCAATATGCCGACCGGGATGCCGGCCTCTTCTTCATGCGCGTCGCCTTTGCGGCGACGGACGAGCGGATCGCGAGCGGCGATGCTCTGCGCGTCGCCTTTGCCGAAGTCGGCGCGTTGTTCGACATGGACTGGACGCTGACGGAGGCAAGCCATCGCCCCCGGATGCTGATCGCCGTGTCGAAAGGCTCCCACTGTCTCGCCGACCTGCTGCATCGCTGGCAGACGGGCACATTGCCCATCGACATCATGGGCGTCGTATCGAACCATCCCGACATGCGCCGGATTACCGAATGGAACGGCATTCCCTATCATGAACTGCCCGCCAATGGCGACAAGGCGCAGCAGGAAGCGGCCCTGCTGGACATATTCGAACGGAGCCGTTCGGACTATCTGATCCTCGCCCGCTATATGCAGGTACTATCCGAAGGACTGGTCGAACGGCTGGCGGGGCGTTGCGTCAATATCCATCACAGTTTCCTGCCCGGTTTCAAGGGTGCGCGCCCCTATCATCGGGCGCATGCCCGCGGCGTGAAGCTGATCGGGGCGACCGCCCATTTCGTGACCGCCGATCTTGATGAAGGGCCGATCATCGAACAAGCTGTCGAGCGCGTCGATCATCGCGCCACAGCCGATGATATGGCGCGGATCGGCCGGGATATAGAGGCGCAGGTGCTGGCCCGCGCCGTTCGCTGGATCGCGGACCGGCGCGTGCTACTCAATGGAGGGAAGACAGTCGTCTTTCACTAAGGCGCTCTGCGTTGATCCAATACCTGCCACGCGGTCTAAACCCATGTTGCCGCATCGTGCATGGCGGAAAACCCGTTGCCACTTCAGCTACGCTGACCTTCCGCTCCGCACGATGCTCAATCAAAGGCCAAGCCGCGCCCAGAAATCATCTGGCGCGATCAGGGCATCGCGACCGCGTGCCTGCTCCGTCCTGCTCCATGAAGAATGCGGGATGTGAATGGTGGGCGCCTGTTTGACCGAAACAGGGTGATATTTGCGGGACTGACTGTTCTTGTGGGTCATCGTCTTCTCCTTCGTCAAGGGAACACGAAACCTGGCGTGGTCGCTTCGGAACCGTGCGCTTTAGCCGTTGGTGACGCGGAGCAAGCTGACATCCTTCAAAAGCCGCGAAGCACTTAAGCACTTGCCACTTTATCTAGCGATTGAATTGAGAATGTCGAAATAGCTTTGCTTGGGACGACGCCAGATCGGCTATCGCTAACCTCAAATAAGGAGTAGCGGTCACACCGGCAGGATGACCGAATACATCATTACCTCAACAGGGCGCAGCCATATAGTCGCAAGCGACTATCGGTTAACAGCGATCGATCTGCTCAGAATAAACTGCTGTAAAGAAACCAGCCGACAATCAGCAGGCTCGATACGATGCAAATGCGATCACCAAAGACGTCGATACGAGACATCATGCAAATCCTTCCACTTAGGACGATCTTCGCCGCCTGTGCAGAAAGTTTACCTTAGTTTTAACCGCGCAGAAACAAAAAAACGCGAAAAGGGCATTTGCTGCAAACGCGAACAAATGCTGCCAAAATAATGAAATATGGCTCTATTATGCAGCGCGTATGCAGGCGGCAAGGCACCGCCTGCATAGATTATCTGTCGATACCGCGATGTTTAAGGAAAGCGCGAGTCGATTCTTCGGCGCTACGATAGGCTTCCTGGAACTCCGCACTCCAATATTTCAGGTCGTTAAGGTCGATACGCGCGCCCGAAACCGCGCACAGAACAAACTGTCCGGAACGCACGATATCGAAATCGGCGGCCCCATAGTGCAGCACCGCCAGCCCCTGAATTTCCCCGATCATCAGTCGCCCGTCAGGATACGATCGACCAACTGCTTCACAGTCGGCACGAAACCGTTCGAATAGAAGGGGTCCTGCTTGAAGCGGTAGGCAGCATGGCCAGCGAACAGCAGATTCTTGTCCAGATCCCCGCCATGGACAGATTCCTGCAACGACTTCTGGATGCAGAAGCTGCGCGGATCAGCCAGACGGCCGGTCGAGTTGGTTTCGCTGTCCATCCAGCTTGAGAAGGAACATTGCGACAGACAGCCCATGCAGTCCGTCTGATCCTTGCGGATTTCCGCCTTCTCTTCTTCGGTCACGAAAACGAGCGTGTTGTCGGGCGTCTTGAGCGCCGAGGTGAAGCCCGCACCAAACCATTCGCGCGCACGCTGAAGGTCGCCCAGCGTCACCCAGAAATTCTTGCCCTTCACGCCCACGTCCAGTTGGTGCGTATGATCGCCCGCCTGTTCGGTGCTGAAGGGAATCTGACGGTCCGACCGTGCTTCCAGCGAGCGCAGGAACGGATTGCGGATCGCCGAGCTGTAAAAGCCGGTGGGCGAGAATTTGTGCAGCAGCACGTCGCCCGGTTCCAGCTGCATCAGCCGGTCTTTCCAATCCTGCGGAATGGGGCTTTCCTGCGTCAGCAAAGGACGGGTGCCGAACTGGAACATGATCGATCCCAGCTCGGGATTGTCGATCCAGTCGTTCCAGTCCTTCAGCGCCCACACGCCGCCAGCCATGACGATCGGCACATCGTCCGAAATGCCGCCTTCGCGCATGGTCGCGCGCAGGTCGCGGACGCGGGGATAGGGGTCTTGCGGCGCGCGTGGATCTTCCGCGTTGGACAGGCCGTTATGACCGCCCGCCAGCCAGGGATCTTCATAGACGACCGCCGCCAGCCATTCCGACGCCTTGGAATAGGCGCGCTTCCACAGCGCGCGGAAGGCGCGGCCGGACGAAACGATCGGAAGGTAGCTGACATTATAGGATGCGGCGATTTCCGACAGCTTATAGGGCATGCCCGCGCCACAGGTGACACCGGCCACCATGCCGCGCGTCTTTTCCAGAACGCCATGCAGCACCCGCTGCGCGCCGCCCATTTCCCACAGCACGTTGATGTTGATTGCACCCTTGCCACCGGCAATTTCGAACGCACGCTTTACCTGTTCGACGGCCCCGTCGATGGCGTAGGCGATCAGTTCTTCGTGTCGGTCACGGCGCGTGCGGCCATGATAGATTTGAGGGATCACATTGCCAAAGCTATCATAACTGTCGGCATTCACCGCCGAAACGGTGCCAATGCCGCCGGCCGCCGCCCAGGCGCCCGAACTGCTATGGTTGGATACGGCAACGCCCTTGCCACCTTCGACTATCGGCCAGACTTCACGGCCACCATAGACGATGGGCTTCAACCCCTTGAACAACGACATCTCCCGCGAAACAGCCCGGCCCCCTCTGACCGGGTAAAAGCGACCCTATAGCAGCTTTTGCTGCCTATGACGAATATGGCCGCGCCCTAACGCAAAATCGCCGGGCTGGCCAGAGCCTCGCCATATAAGGAGGCGTAGGCGTTTACCATGACATTTTCGGCATAATCGCGTGCGGCACGGATGCGGTTGGCGTCGCCCAGCCTTTGCCGCAAACCGGTATCGTCAGCCAACTTGCCCAACGCCTCAGCCAGTCCGGCTTCATCGGCGACGACATAGGGGCGGTTTTCCGGCGCGACCATATTGGCGACATCGCCCACATCCATGGACGCGGCAGGCACACCGGCCGCCATCGCCTCCACCAGCGAGATCGGAAATTGCTCACTGTCGGATGACAGCGCAAAAATATCGAACAGGCCGACAAACCGCCAGGGCCGATCCATGAAACCCGCGAGGTGAAGATCGTCGAGGCCATGGGCGGATGCCTCTGCAAGGATCGCATCGCGCTCCGGCCCCTCCCCCACGACCACCAGTTGCAGCTGATCCTTGTGCGCAGCAACGGCGCGGACCAGCCGCGGAATATTCTTGACCGGACGCAGCCCTGCCAGCGTACCGACCAACAGCTTGCCGGGCGATCGCACCAGTCCGGGGATGGCATTGGGCGCGGGTGGCGTGGCATATCGATCCACGTCGATACCGTTGCGGATCAGGTGTACGCGAGCCGCTGGCTGTTTCCAGACATGATGCGCTATCCCCTCCAGCCGCACGGACGGCACGACCAGCGCATGGGCGCGTTGCAGGCCCAGACGGCGAAACAGGTTGCGCTTGGTCTTCAGCCGATCAACCTCATCGGCATTAAATCCATCCTCATGATGGATGAGCGGCGGCAATCCTGCCGATGTCCCGCCGCCCAGCCGATGCGCCATGACCGCATCCATCGATCCCCAATTATAGGTGAGGATAAGGTCGAACTGCCGCAGGAACGCCCTGATCTCCCGATAGCGGGCAGGACCGGGTTTCCCGGCGAAAGACGGGCCGTCGGGAAAATCGACGTCGACCGACGGATCGATTGCGGCACGCGCACCCATCACATCGGGAGCGGCGCTGACGATGCTATGCCGCGCCCTGTCGCCCCAGATATTCATGAGGCGGACGGCGCGCGCTTCCTTGCCACCCAGAGAGAAGCTGCCATGAACATGGAGGATATGCGGGCGTTCAGCCATTCAGCACGCGGGCCAGCAGCCGGTCGATCGCTTCGACGGAAACGGGTTCATCCAGCACCGGCGCATGGCCCACCCCGGAAACGGTCGCCAGTTCCGCGCTATCGCCCATTTCGCTTACCATGCGCCGCGCCGTCGCGTCGCTCAACAGGTCGGATCGCTCCCCGCGCAGCAACAGCGTCGGAATATTCTGAAAAGCCGCCATGACCGGCCACATATCGACGCCGGATTCGCTGCTCATCGCGCGGATCGGCTCGGCGATTTTCATGTCATAATCCAGCACGATGCGCCCACCGCTATTCAGGCGATAGAGACGCTTGGCCATGCCCAACCAATGTTCCAGATCATAGTCGGGATAAACGTCGCCATTGCTCTCAGCCAGAGCGCGAGCAGCATGAACCCAGGTCGGATGCGACTGACCCACGCCGACATAGGAACGGATGCGGGCGATCCCTCCTTCGTCCAGCACCGGCCCGACATCGTTGAGCAGGGCACCGGCCAGCCACTCCCGATGCGTGGCGGCGATCAACATGGTGATGATGCCACCCAGCGATGTGCCGATGGCCACGAAGCGCGTAATGGCAAGATCACCCAGCAGCCGCCCTATATCCTGCAAATAGGTAAGCGGGACATAGGTCATCGGATCCTTGGCATAGGCGCTTTCGGCGCGCCCCCGCAAATCCGGGCAAATCAGGCGCCACTGGCCGGCCAGGCGCGCGGCGAGAGGTTCGAAATCGCGGGCATTGCGGGTCAGTCCCGGCAAACAGAGCAGAGGCGGCCTGCCATCATCACCTCCCGCATAGTCCCGATAATGCAATCGCAGCCCGTCCGGGGACCACCAATATCCGTCTCTATGGCCGGTCACGCTTGATCCTTTGGCTTTTCATCCCCCATATCGCCGCATGAGCCAGAAGCCGCAAGCCATTTACCGCCCCGCCACCGAAATCGACGCCCTGATGCCGGACATTGCCGCGTCGGTGGCGGCGGCCGACTTTCCGCAGACCAAATTGCGATTCCGCAATGACCGCGCAGCGGCGCAGGTGGGACTTGCAGATTTGAGCGACGAACAATGGATCGCCCATTTCGGCCGGTTCGCGCCCATGGACGGCAGCCTGCCCCAGCCATTGGCCCTGCGTTATCATGGCCATCAATTCCGCCACTATAATCCCGACATTGGCGATGGTCGCGGCTTCCTGTTTGCGCAATTGCGCGACGGCAACGATCGGCTGCTGGACCTTGGCGCCAAGGGATCGGGCCAGACCCCCTATAGCCGGTTCGGCGATGGTCGGCTGACGCTGAAGGGCGGGGTTCGCGAGATATTGGCGAGCGAGATGCTGGAGGCGCTGGGCGTGCCGACCTCTCGCACCTTCTCGCTGGTTGAAACCGGCGAAGCGCTGGAGCGTAATGACGAGCCATCGCCCACGCGAGGATCGGTGCTGGTGCGCCTCAGCCATTCGCATATCCGCATCGGCACATTTCAGCGGGCGGCCTACATCGAAGATAACGCGCTGCTGGAACGACTGACCAACTACGCCCTCACCCGCCTCTATGGCGAGACGCCGGGCGACAATCCAGCGGCGCAATTGCTGGGCCGGGTGGTCGAACGGACCGCCGATCTCGCCGCCAGCTATATGATCGCGGGCTTCGTCCATGGCGTTCTCAACAGCGACAATATCAATGTGACGGGCGAGAGTTTCGACTATGGCCCCTGGCGCTTCACACCCTTTTGGAACGCCGGCTTTACCGCTGCCTATTTCGACCATAACGGCCTGTACGCCTTTGGACGGCAGGCCGAGGCGATCCATTGGGACGTGGCGCAACTGGCCGTTTCGCTGCGCCCGCTGGTGGAGGCACAACCTCTGATCGAGCAACTGGAACGGTTCCCGGCGCTCTATGCAGAGGCGATGCGGCGGCGCTTCTTCTGGCGGCTGGGGTGGATACATCGGGACGAGGCAAGCGATTCCGCCTTCATGCAAGCCTGTGTGAAGGCGATGATCGACAGCCATACGCCCATCGACGATTTCTTTCACGACTGGCGCCACGGCCTGCCCGGCAATCAGGATCGCTACGCAGAGAAGGCATGGGCGTCGGTGCGCGATATGGCCATCGATTTCGAACCGAACAGCCGGACCATCACGGATGACTATTGGGAAGGGCCGCCCTGCTCCATGCATATCGAAGAGGTGGAAACGATATGGAGCGCCATCGCCGAACGCGACGACTGGACACCGCTTTATGACAAGGTAGCCGCGATTCGCCGGATGGGCGCTTCCTTGGTCACCGGGGCTGCGACCTGATTTCCTTTATCCCTCGTCTTTCCTTAACCATTTTCGGCCATATGCTGGTGGCAAATGGTCGCGTCGCTTACATCCCATGAACCGGCTACCGGCACCCTGTTGTGGCAGGGGGAGCCGGGCGACGTCGATGCAGAGGTTGCACGGGCCAAGGCAGCCTGGCCGCGTTGGGCGGCACAGCCCATCGCCTATCGCATCGAAACCCTGCGCCGCTTCGTCAATGTGGTGCGGCGCCATGAAGAGGCTCTCGTCGACCTGATCGCGCGGGAAACCGGCAAGCCGCTGTGGGACGCGCGAACCGAAGTGGCGGCAGTCATCGCCAAGGTCGACCTGTCGGTTGCGGGCTATTCCGAACGGACGGGACAAAGGCGACTGGAAGCAGCACTGGGCGCGCGCCAGTCGGTACGGCACAAACCGCATGGCGTGATGGCCGTCATCGGCCCCTATAACGCCCCGGCCAACCGCCCTAACAGCCATATCATCCCTGCCCTCCTCGCCGGCAACTCCGTGGTGTTCAAACCATCGGAAAAGACGCCGGCGGTCGGTGAGATGCTGGTGAAACTCTATCATGAAGCGGGCGTCCCGGCCGATGCCATGCGATTGGTCCAGGGCGGGCCGGACATTGGCAAGGCGCTGGCCGCCCATGCCGATGTCAACGGCGTCCTCTTCACCGGATCATCGCAGACCGGCATTGCCATCAACCGCCATTATGCTGCCCAGCCCGGCAAGATACTGGCGCTGGAAATGGGCGGCAACAATCCGATCGTCGTGTGGGACACGCCGGAAATCAATGCCGCCGCGATCATGGTGGTACAATCGGCGTTCCTGTCGAGTGGGCAGCGCTGCACGGCGGCCAGCCGCCTGATCGTCCGCGATACACTGGCGGACCGGCTTATTACGGAGGTCAAGAAACTGGCCGACCGGCTGATCGTGGACCATCCCCACGCGAACCCCGCCCCCTATATGGGGCCGGTGATCGACAATCAGACCGCCGACGCACTGACAGAGAGCTTCCTCTATCTGATGAGCCATGGCGGGCGCCCGATCAAACATATGGTCCGTCCGAAGGAAGGTCTGCCTTTCCTGACCCCGGCGATCATCGACGTAACGGCGATGACGGAGCGGCCCGACATTGAACTGTTCGGCCCGCTGCTTCAGGTGGTGCGTGTGGCGGACCTCAACGAAGCCATCGCGGAGGCCAATGTCAGCCGCTACGGACTTTCGGCCGCGATGATCGGCGGATCGCCCGAACAGTATAATCAATTCTGGGCCAATGTGCGGGCGGGCGTGGTCAACTGGAACCGGCCGACCACCGGCGCATCGGCGGCGGCCCCCTTTGGCGGCACGGGCATTTCGGGCAACAACCGGCCCAGCGCCTATTATGCGGCGGATTATTGCGCCTATCCGGTGGTGTCCGCAGAGATTGAAACGCCGCGCGCCTCCATCGGCGTGGGCCTTAAAGACATCGACACAAGCCGCATGGGCGATTGAGGCAGGAAGCGTTTCAGCCCCCTGCCCCTTCTCTCGCCAATCCTATTCCAGTTCCAGAATGACCGCATCGACCGGCAGGCTTTCACCCTGCGCCGCCGACACGCTCTTGACCGTACCGGCCTTCCCGGCGCGCAGGATATTTTCCATCTTCATCGCCTCGATCACGGCGAGCGGTTGGCCGATTTCGACCTTGTCGCCTTCCTTGACGTGCAGCGCAACCAGCAGGCCCGGCATCGGGCAGATGAGGAATTTGGACAGATCGGGCGGGATCTTTTCGATCATATGCGCAGCATAGGGTGCAGCATGAGCAGGCAGGATGCGCAGCTTGTGGCTGGCGCCATGCGCCGTCAGCACGAAACCCGACCGCACCGGCGCAATCCGCACCGCCAGCGCTTCCTCACCAAACTCCGCCTCGATCAGGCGATCGCCCGGCGTATATTCCAGCGCCATGTCGATGCTCTCGCCATCGACCGTCACTTCGTCGCCGTCGATCACCACATCATGGACGGCATCCCCGATCTTCACCTGCCAGCCGGTCGGCGGGCTGAGGCGCTTGCCAAGTTGCCCGTCGATGCGGCGCGCGCGATCCGCCTGCGCCATGGCAGCAAAGGCACCGATCGCCGACAGGCGCTGGAGCAATTCCGCCGAAGCGGGGGCGCCAGTGAAGCCTTCAGGATATTCCTCGGCGATGAAGCCGGTGGTGATGTTGCCCGACCGGAACCGCTCATGCTGCATCAGCGCGGACACGAAATCGATATTATGCCCCGGCCCTTCGATCTCGAACTTGTCGAGCGCCTCGATCTGCTTGTCGATGGCCTCCAGACGGGTCGGCGCCCAGGTGATCAGCTTGGCGATCATCGGATCGTAGAAGATCGACACTTCGCCACCTTCCTGCACGCCATCATCCACACGGATCAGCGCACCCGTCTCGTCCGTCCCGGCCTCGGGCGGATTGTAACGGATCAGGCGGCCGGTCGACGGCAGAAAGCCGCGATAGGGGTCTTCGGCATAGACGCGGTTCTCGATCGACCAGCCGTTGATCTTCACATCCGCTTGCCCAAAGCTCAGCGTCTCACCATTGGCAACGCGGATCATCTGCTCGACCAGGTCGACGCCGGTGATTTCCTCGGTGACGGGATGCTCGACCTGAAGCCGTGTGTTCATTTCGAGGAAGTAGAAGCCGTCGCCAGTCTTGTCCTCACCACTGACGATCAGTTCGACCGTGCCCGCGCTGAAATAGCCGACCGCGCGGGCCAGAGCGACGCACTGTTCGCCCATCTTCCTGCGCATTTCGGGGCTGACGAAGGGCGACGGCGCTTCCTCGACCACCTTCTGGTGGCGACGCTGGATCGAACATTCGCGTTCGTTCAGATAGACGATGTTGCCATGCTGGTCGCCCAGCACCTGAATTTCGATATGGCGCGGGCTTTCGATGAACTTCTCGATGAAGACCCGATCATCGCCAAAGCTGTTCAGGCCTTCACGCTTGGTCGCTTCAAAGCCTTCGCGAACATCCTGTTCGCTATAGGCAAGGCGCATTCCCTTGCCGCCGCCACCAGCCGAGGCCTTCATCATCACCGGATAGCCGATCTCGTTGGAGATTTTCACGGCATGTTCGGTATCGTCGATCACGCCGACATAGCCGGGCACGACATTGACGCCCGCTTCCATCGCCAGCTTCTTCGACTCGATCTTGTCGCCCATGGCGGCGATTGCATTGGCGGGCGGGCCGACGAAGATGATGCCTTCCGCGTCCAGCGCCTTGCGGAAGCTCTCCCGCTCCGACAGGAAGCCATAGCCCGGATGGACGGCGTCGGCGCCGGTGGCCTTGCACGCCTCGATGATCTTGTCGGCCAGCAGATAGGACTGGGCGGCGGGCGGCGGGCCGATATGCACGGCTTCATCGGCCATCAGCACATGCGGCGCGCGGGCATCGGCATCGGAATAGACCGCGACGGTCTTGATGCCCATTTTCTTGGCGGTCCGCATGACACGGCACGCAATTTCGCCACGGTTCGCGATCAGGATCTTGGTGATTGCCATTCTACTTCCTGTCCCAGTCCTTATTCAGTTCCTCTCACCCCGTTCGGGCTGAGCCTGTCGAAGCCCCGTTCTTGTCTTCAAGAGAAGTACGGCCCTTCGACAAGCTCAGAGCGAACGGATGATGTGTGTCAGCGAGAAGGTTTCCGCCGAAGAATGAAATAGATGCCAGTCAGCCACAGCAGCAGAACAGGCACAGCAATATACCAACCGAGCCAAGCCGATCCGCTGCTCAGGATAAGCGCAGCGAAAGTCAGCCAAGAAAGAGCGATGACTTTACCGCCAGTCATACGCCCGCCTGCCCCACACCCGTCATGCCGGACTTGATCCGGCATCCCGCTTTCTTCCCGCACGACGGCAGAGAAGAAGCGGGACCCCGGATTAAATCCGGGGTGACGAGGGTGAGCGCGAAATTCACTCAGCCGCCTCCAGCTCGACCTTCACTTCGGCCTGCATCGGCACGACGCCCAGCTTCGCAAACAGCGCCGCGTCGGCATTGTCGCCAGCGTTGGCGGTGGTCAGCAGTTTGTCGCCGGTGAAGATGCTGTTCGCACCCGCCATGAAGCAGAGCGCCTGACAGCTATCCGACATGCTCTCGCGACCCGCACTCAGGCGAACCATGGATTCCGGCATCACGATCCGCGCGACCGCAACGGTGCGGACGAACTCGATCTCGTCGATCTTGGCGAGCGGTGTATCGGCCAGCATATTGCCCAGCACCGTACCCTTGACCGGCACCAGCGCGTTGATCGGCACGCTTTGGGGATGGACTGGCAGCACGGCCAACGCATGAAGGAAACCGACGAGATCCTCGCGCGTCTCGCCCATGCCCACGATGCCGCCTGAGCAGACGTTGATCCCCGAATTACGCACATTTTCCAGCGTCACCAGCCGGTCGTCAAAGGTCCGGGTCGTGATGACCTTCTCATAATGTTCGGGCGAGGTATCGATATTATGATTGTAATAATCGAGGCCCGCCTCCGCCAGCATATCGGCCTGCTTCTCGCTCAGCATACCCAGCGTCATGCATGTTTCCATGCCCATCTGGCGCACGCCCTTCACCATCTCGACGATGGCGGGCATGTCGCGATCCTTGGGGTTGCGCCACGCCGCCCCCATGCAGAAGCGCGAGCTGCCCGCGTCTTTCGCCTGCGCCGCCGCCTGCATCACCGCCTGCACGCTCATCAGCTTTTCGGCCTTCAGGCCGCTTTCCGCCGACGCCGACTGGTTGCAGTAACCACAATCCTCCGGACAACCGCCCGTCTTGATCGACAGCAGGGTCGACAACTGCACCTCATTACGCGGGAAGTTCGCGCGATGGATCGACTGCGCTTCGAACATCAGGTCGTTGAAAGGCAGGTCGAACAGCGCGGCGATTTCCTCGCGCGTCCAGTCGTTGCGGGCGGTCAGGGTGGAGGGGGTATTCATTTACGCAGCTTCCTCTAGCCCCGCTGGGGGCATGTTGTGGCCGAGGAGGCGCAGCACATCGGCGGCGCATTCCACGACATTGGAACCCGGCCCATAAATGCCCTGAACGCCCGCGTCACGGAGGAAGTCATAATCCTGCGGCGGGATGACGCCGCCAGCGATCACCTTGATGTCGTTGCGCCCCTGTTCGCGCAGCCGGTTGATGAGTTCGGGGATCAGCGTCTTGTGCCCGGCGGCAAGCGACGATGCACCGACCACATCGACCCCGCTGTCCAGCGCCAGCACCACCGTTTCTTCCGGCGTCTGGAACAACGGCCCGGAAACGACATCGAAGCCCATGTCGCCGAAAGCCGATGCGATGATGTTGGCGCCCCGGTCGTGTCCATCCTGCCCCATCTTGGCGACGAGCAATTTGGGCTTGCGACCGAGGCGCCGTTCGACGGCCTGCACCCCGTCGAGTACCTGTTTCCAGCGGCTATCATCCTGATAGGGCGCGCCATAGACGCCCTTCACCGGGGTCGGCTGTGTACCATAACGATCGAAACTATCCTCCATGGCGGAGGAAATCTCGCCCAGCGTGGCGCGCGCACGGGCACATTCGACGGCATGCGCCAGCAGGTTCGTCTCGATCGACTGTGGTGCTGCGGCTGCATCGCGCAGAGACTGAAGCGCGGCCTGACATTTATCCTCGTCCCGCTCCGCTTTCATCTTGTTGATGCGGGCGATCTGTGCTTCGCGGACCTTTGTATTGTCGACTTCCAGCGTCTCCAACAGGTCTTCGTTGGCGAGGCGATATTTGTTGACGCCGACAATCACGTCCTCGCCCCGGTCCACCCGTGCCTGACGGGCGGCGGCGGCGGTTTCGATCATCGCCTTGGGCCAACCGGCGGCGACCGCCTTGGCCATGCCCCCTTCTGCCTCGACGCGATCAATAATCTCCTGCGCGGCGTCGACCAGTTGCTGGGTCAGGCTTTCGATATAATAGCTGCCACCCAGCGGATCGACGACATTGCACATGCCCGTCTCTTCCTGAATGACGATCTGCGTGTTGCGCGCGATGCGGGCGGAAAAATCGGTGGGTAGCGCGATCGCTTCATCGAGCGCATTGGTATGGAGCGACTGGGTCCCGCCCAGCATCGCTGCCATCGCCTCGATCGTGGTCCGCATGACGTTGTTATACGGGTCTTGCTCGGTCAGGCTGACACCCGACGTCTGGCAATGGGTGCGCAGCATCTTGGATCGCTCGGACTTCGCGCCCAGCTTCGTCATGGCCCGGTGCCACAGCACGCGGGCGGCGCGCAGCTTGGCGATTTCCATAAAGAAATTCATGCCGATGGCGAAGAAGAAAGACAGGCGCCCCGCGAAATTGTCGAGGTCCAGCCCCGACGCCATGCCATAACGGGCATATTCGATGCCGTCTGCGATGGTGAAGGCCAGTTCCTGTACCTGCGTCGCGCCGGCTTCCTGCATATGATAGCCGGAAATGGAGATGCTGTTGAACTTGGGCATCTCGCGACTGGTATAGCCGAAAATGTCCGAAATGATCCGCATGCTGGGTTCGGGCGGATAGATATAGGTGTTGCGGACCATGAACTCCTTGAGGATGTCGTTCTGGACCGTCCCGTCGAGCAGCTTGCGCTCCACCCCCTGTTCCTCGCCGACGACGATGAAGAAGGCGAGGACCGGGATGATCGCGCCGTTCATGGTCATGGAAACCGACATCTTGTCGAGCGGGATACCGTCGAACAGGATTTTCATATCCTCGACGCTGTCGATCGCCACACCCGCCTTACCCACATCGCCGGTTACGCGCGGATGGTCGCTGTCATAACCGCGATGGGTGGCGAGGTCGAACGCGACGCTCAAACCCTTTTGCCCGGCAGCAAGGTTACGGCGATAAAAAGCGTTGGATTCCTCGGCGGTGGAAAAGCCCGCATATTGGCGAACAGTCCACGGCCGCCCCGCATACATGGACGCGCGCACGCCACGGGTGAAGGGCGCAAAGCCGGGAAGCCCCGGATCGGCGGTGACATCCTCGGCGGTGTAGAGCGGCTTCACCACGATACCCTCCGGGGTGTCCCAGTTCAGATCCTTGCCCTTCACTTCCTTGGCGGCAGCGGCGGCCCACTGGTCGATTGTCGGCGCTGGCGTCGGCTTCTCGGTCATAGTCCCATCCTTTTCCTCGCCCCCTCGGGGGAGAGGATACGCAGGCTTGGCGGCTTGCCCGCCTAGCCGAAGTTGGAGAGGGGGTTGCGACATCGCGCAAATCAGCCCCTCTCCGCTGCGACTAAGGGCTGCTGCGCAGCCCCAAGTCTCGCTGCCTCTCCCCTAAAGGGGCGAGGCGATTAATGGCCGTCCTTCGGCGTCTCCATGATCTCGGTCAGCACCCCGTTCATATCCTTGGGATGCACGAAGAAGATCGGCGTGCCATGCGCCCCGATGCGCGGCTCGCCCAGCACCTTCTTGCCCAGTCCTTCGAACCATGCCTTGGCTTCGTGAATGTCTGGCACTTCATAGCACATATGATGCTGCCCCCCGGCCGGGTTCTTGACGATGAAGCCGTGGATCGGACTATTCTCGCCCAACGGCTCGATCAGTTCGATCTGAGTCCCTGCCGCGCCACCCTCGCCGGGCGTATCCACGAAGCACACCTTCACCCCCTGCGCCGGCAGGTCGAACGGCTCATGAGCCAACGTCGCACCCATCACGTCGCGATAATAGGCAAGGCTCGCCTCCAGCGAGGGCGTTGCGATGCCGATATGATTGAGACGGCCGAGTTTCATATCCTATCCTATTCTCGTCATCCCAGCGCAGGCTGGGATCTCAGGCCATGACGGGCAGACCAGGGCCGCACGAGATCCCAGCCTTCGCTGGGATGACGACCCTGCGGGCCGTCACAGCGGAATATTATCGTGCTTCTTCCAGGGGTTCTCCAGCGCCTTGTTCTTGAGCTTGCGCAGGCCCAGCGCGATCCGCTTGCGGGTCGAGTGGGGCTGTATCACCTCGTCGATGAAGCCCTTACTCGCCGCCACGAAGGGGTTGGCGAAGCGGTCCTCATATTCCTTGGTCTTTTCCGCGATTTCTTCCGGCGTCTTGCCGCGGAAGATGATCTCGACCGCGCCCTTGGCACCCATCACCGCGATCTCGGCGGTCGGCCATGCATAGTTCAAATCGCCGCGCAGATGCTTGGAGGACATGACGTCATAGGCGCCGCCATAGGCCTTGCGCGTGATGACGGTAATCTTCGGCACGGTCGCCTCGGCATAGGCGTAGAGCAGCTTGGCACCATGTTTGATGATGCCGCTATGTTCCTGCGCGGTACCCGGCAGGAAGCCCGGCACGTCGACGAAGGTGACGATCGGAATTTCGAACGCATCGCAGAAGCGCACGAAGCGCCCGGCCTTCTTGGACGAATTAATGTCCAGTACGCCAGCCAGCACCATCGGCTGGTTGGCGATGATGCCCACCGTCTTGCCCTCGATCCGGCCGAAACCGCACAGGATATTCCCGGCATGGGCGGGCTGCACTTCAAAGAAGTCGCCCTCGTCCACGACCTTGCGGATCAGTTCGTGCATGTCATAGGGCTGGTTGGCGTTCGCGGGGATCAGCGTGTCGAGACTTTCCTCCACGCGATCCCACGGATCGGCACTCGGACGCTCCGGCACCGGCTCCTTGTTGGACGCGGGCAGGAAGTCCACGAAATCGCGAACCGCCAGCAGCGCCTCTATGTCATTCTCGAACGCCACGTCCGCAACGCCCGACTTGGTGGTGTGCGTCACCGCGCCACCCAGTTCCTCCTGCGTGACGACTTCGTTCGTGACGGTCTTCACCACATCGGGGCCAGTCACGAACATGAAACTGCTATCCTTCACCATGAAGATGAAGTCGGTCATCGCGGGCGAATAGACCGCGCCGCCTGCGCACGGCCCCATGATAACGCTGATCTGCGGCACCACGCCCGACGCCAGCACATTACGCTGAAAGATTTCGGCATAGCCGCCCAGCGAGGCGACGCCCTCCTGAATGCGGGCGCCGCCGCTGTCGTTCAGGCCAATCACCGGCGCGCCGACCTTCAGCGCCATGTCCATGATCTTGCAAATCTTCATGGCATGCCGTTCCGACACCGCACCGCCATAGACGGTAAAATCCTGACTGAACACGAATACCAGACGCCCGTTGACCGTACCTGATCCGGTAACGACGCCGTCGCCGGGCACATGCTGTTCGTCCATGCCGAAATCGGTGCAGTTATGCTCGACATACATGTCCAGCTCTTCGAAACTGCCTTCGTCCAGCAACACGTCGAGCCGCTCTCGCGCAGTCAGCTTGCCCTTGGCATGCTGGGCATCGATGCGGCGCTGGCCGCCCCCCATCCGGGCCGCTTCACGCTTGGCCTCCAGCTGTTCGATGATGGCGAGCTTCGACATACAGGCTTCTCTCCGGTTCAGGCGAACGGTTGTTATGCCTTAAACTCCTACCCAGCCCTTCGCACTTTTCGCAAATGCAAATTTGCCAATTTGCAAATCACGACTTCGCAAATTAAGACCATCATTGCGTCATCATCCACAAACCAGCAAAATGGCGACATCATCACGAAAGGCGCAGCAGGGGCATATGGCACGCGGCAACCGTATCTTTGCAGGTCCACGTCTGCGCCAGCTTCGCCTCGACCATCGGATGGATCAGGCGACGATGGCACAGGCGCTGGGCATATCCGTATCCTATCTCTCGCAGCTGGAAAATGACGATCGCCCTTTGACGGCAAAGGTGAAGGCCGCCGTCGCCAACAGCTTCCCCACCGACTGGGCCAGTTTCGACAGCCGGGAGGATGAGCAATTGCTGGGCGCCTTCGCCTTTGCGCTCAGCCATCCCGAATTGCCCGGCACCGCGATGGAGCCGGAACGGATCGAAAAACTGCATCTGCAATTTCCCGAATTCGCCGCGCGCTATGTCGATCTCTACAACGCGCATATGCGCGCCAATGAACGCATCAACATGATCGAGGAGGCGATCGCCAACGATCATGAAGTGCAGGCCCGCCTGCCATGGGAGGCCGCCCGCGACTGGTTTCACGAAGCGGGCAATTATGTCCATCCGCTCGATTGTCTGGCGGAGGATATGGCCGAGAGCTTCACGCAGGGACAGGCTCTGGACGAAGGCATGCTGGTCGAGGCGCTGGCGCGCCGCCACGGCATTGAAACATTGATCGCTGAAACGCCCGACAGCGCGCTGCGTGCCTATCGCGCGGCAGACCGGCGCCTGTTCATCAATGCGGCTCTGCCGACCGAGAGTCGCAAATTCATGCTGGCCCACCAGTTGATGATGCTGGAGGGACAGGCGGTGATCGCCGATGTCGTGAGCAAGGCCGCGCTGCCGGTGCTAGGGGCAGACCGGCTGCTGGCCATCGGCCTTGGCAATTATGCCGCCGGGGCGCTGCTGATGCCCTATGCCGCCTTTCGGGAAGCAGCCCGGACGATGCGGCACGATATAGACCGGCTGGCCCGAACCTTCGGCGTCAGTTTCGAACAGGCCTGCCACCGCCTGTCGACCATGCAGCGACCGGGCCTGCGCGGCATCCCCTTCTTCTTCTGCCGCGTCGACATGGCCGGCAACATCACCAAGCGCCACAGCGCCACCCGCCTGCAATTCGCCCGCTTCGGCGGGGCATGCCCCCTATGGAATGTGCATGAAGCCGTCGCCGTGCCTGACCGTATCAACGTCCAACTAGGGGAAACGCCCGACGGCGTGCGCTATGTGTCCATGGCCAAGGGGCTGGTCAAGCCGTCGGGCAGCTACAAGCGCACGCCCCGCCGTTTCGCCGTAGTGCTAGGCTGTGAAGTCGCCCATGCGGCCAATTTCGTCTATGCCGACGGGCTGCATCTACAGGAAGAAGGCGCCGCCACCCCCATCGGCATCACTTGCCGCCTTTGTCCCCGACAAAGCTGCGATCAGCGCGCCTTTCCTCCCGCCGACCGCCCCATTCATGTCGACCCGGACAATCGCCAGATCGTACCCTACTGGATCGGCTGAACAGGCGCGACGGCAATCGTTTTCAGCGCACGCATTTTTCTGCACTTGACCGACGCTGTCATCGCGCCCATGTGGCGGTCTTCCACATATTTTGCATTGCAGCATGGAGCTTGCCATGGGCGCCCGACCCCATCACGCGCATCCCGCGCTCGTTCTGTTCGCGCTCGCAATGGGCGCATTCGCAATCGGCACGACCGAATTTGCGGCGATGAGCCTTCTCCCCTTCTTCGCCCGCGACCTGCATATCAGCACGCCAACGGCGGGCCACGCCATCAGCGCCTATGCGCTGGGCGTCGTTGTTGGCGCGCCGGTGATCGCCGCCTTCGCTGCACGCCTGCCGCGCCGCACGCTGCTGATCGGCCTGATGGCGATGTTTGCGATCGGCAATGCGCTGTCCGCAATCTCACCCAGCTATCACTGGCTGCTGCTGTTCCGCTTTCTGAGCGGACTGCCCCATGGCGCCTATTTCGGCGTAGCGGCACTGGTGACGGCCAGCCTGGTCCCGTTGGAACGCCGCACGCTCGCCATCGCGCAGGTGATGTCGGGCCTGACGATCGCGACCATCATCGGCGTGCCTGCGGCAAACTGGATGGGTCAGGTGCTGGGATGGCGCTCGGGCTTTTTCGTGGTGTCGGGTCTGGCGGTCATCACGATGACGCTCGTCGCCCTCTACGCTCCGCGCATTCCGGGCGACCGGCAGGCCAGCCCGATGCGCGAACTGGGCGCTCTCGGCCGGGTTCAGGTATGGCTGACGCTGCTGACCGGCGCGATCGGCTTTGGCGGACTGTTCGCCGTCTATACCTATGTCGCCTCGACCATGATCGAAGTGACCCATGTATCCGAAAGCCTGGTGCCGGTGGTCCTGGCGATTTTCGGCACCGGCATGACGCTCGGCAATCTGGCGATCGCATGGCTGGCCGACCGGGCGGCCAATCGCACCGTCATCGGCGTGTTGTTGTGGAGCGCGGCATCGCTCGCCCTGTTCCCGTTCATGGCCGGAAATATCTGGACGCTCAGCCTGTCGATTTTCCTCATCGGTATCGGCGGCGGCCTTGGCACCCCGCTTCAGGCGCGGTTGATGGATGTTTCGGGCGATGCGCAGACGCTGGCCGCCGCCCTGCATCATAGCGCATTCAACATCGCCAATGCCATCGGCCCTTTGCTCGGCGGCATGGCGATTGCGGCAGGCTATGGGTTGATTTCGACTGGCTGGATCGGCTGCGCGCTGTCGCTGGGCGGGCTTGCCGTTTTCGTACTGGCGATCACGCTGGAACGACGGACGGCACAGCTTGCGGCCATCGCATGCGAATAAGCGGCTTTTCCCCGGCTTGGTAGCTGGCTAAGCCGGGGAATATGACGGATCAGGCAAGAGAGACTGCATTGGCGCAGGCGGCAATCGCCGCCCTGCGCAACGGGGACATGGCGGCCGCACGGGCCAATGCGGATGCGATGCATAATCCACCCCCGATGCTGTTGGCGCAAATATGTAGCCGGTCGGGCGATCTCGACGGCGAAGCACAGGCTCTCAAGCAAATATTGGCGGGCGACCCACGCAATCTGCCTGCTCTGCTCGCCATGGGCCAAAACGCACTGGCGCGTGAGGATGAACGGGAAGCGACCGCCTGGTTTCGCAGCGCACTGGCGCAGGCCACAGCCACCGGCGCACCGCCCCAGTTGCAACCGCTGCTTCAGCGGGCGCAGGAACGGGTCGCCACCGCCAGCCGCCGGTTTGAGGATCATCTGACCGCAGCGATAGAGGGGTTGCCGCCCCTGCCCCGCATCACCCATGCGACCGATCTGCTGCTGGGCCGAAGCCAGCTTTATCTGCAACAACCCAGCATGTTCTATTTCCCCGGCCTGCCACAGCGCGCCTTTTACGAACGGCATGAATTTGACTGGATCGCCCCGATGGAAGCCGCGACAGGCGCCATCATCGACGAACTGGTCGCCATCCGGGCGGATCAGAATGATTTCGCACCCTATGTCGAAACGCCCGATGATCGCCCCGCCCCCAATAATCCGCTGCGCGACGATCCCAGCTGGGGGGCCTTCTATTTCTGGCAGAATGGCGTGCCGGTCGCGGAAAATGCAAAACGCTGCCCCGCCGTGATGGAGGCCTTGTCCTACGCTCCCATGCCGGTGATTGCGGGCCGTTCCCCCATGGCGCTATGGTCTTTGCTGAAGCCGGGAACCCATATTCAGCCGCATAACGGCCTGCTCAACACCCGCCTGATCTGTCACCTGCCGCTGATCGTTCCAAATGACTGCGCCCTGCGCGTGGGCGCAGAGACACGCGCCTGGCAAACGGGTGAGATGCTGATTTTCGACGACAGTATCGAACATGAGGCCTGGAACCGCAGCACGGAAACGCGCGTCATCCTGTTGTTTGAAATTTGGCGACCGGAAATCGGCGCGGAGGAGCAGGAGGCTCTGGGCCGCCTGTTCCAGGCGATCGATCGCTTCGGTCCGACACAAATGGATAATGGCGGGTAATAATATTGCGCACTATCCACGGGGCGCGCTTCGGGTTATCACCACGAACATAAGAGAATGAGGGGATGGCCGGGGCGCTTCATGATCGATGGATATGCCATGCCCCCTGTAATTCCGGCACCCTCCGCGCCCGCCCCCAATCCGCGCCCGCACAGCCTTGCGGAGGATGGTTATGCCATCATCCTTGGCTGCGCTTTCATCGCCATGGGGCTGCTGCTGCTGAAACAGGCCAATCTCGTCACCGGCGGCATGGCGGGCATCGCCCTGCTGCTGTCCTACCTTATCCCCTATCAGCCCGCGACGCTGTTCATCCTCATCAACATCCCCTTCTTCCTGTTCGCCGGGCGCGCCATGGGCATGAGCTTCGGATTGAAGACATTGTTCACAAATGTCGCAATCATGGCGATGGGCATGATGATGCCGTCCGCCCTGACGCTGGCAAAGGTCAATCCGCTCTTCGCCGCCCTGTTTGGCGGGTCGATCATCGGCTTTGGCATATTGGCGATCGCCCGTCATGGTGCGGGCGTAGGCGGCGTTGGCGTCGTCGCGCTGATCCTGCAAAAATCGCGCGGATGGAATGCTGGCCGTACCCAGATGGCCAGCGATGTGGTGATCCTGCTCGCGTCCCTGCCGGTGCTAAGCGCTGAGCGGTTCGGTCTGTCCGTCCTGTCGGCCGCCGCGATCAACGCGGTACTCATCGTGAATCACCGCCCCGGCCGCTATATCGGTTACTAGAGCGCGCTGCGTTAAATCAGGATCACTCCACAATCCGTTCGCCCTGAGCCTGTCGAAGGGCTGCACTTCTTTTCCAACCCTGCAAAGAAAGGGCAGGGCTTCGACAAGTACAGCCTGAACGGTTCAGATTTAAGGCACGATGCTCTAGCCCTCGCAGAGCGCCTTTCCACCGCGATCGCGCGCGCGCAGGGCGGTGGCCGCATCATTGGCGATACGGGGGAAGCTGACACCTTCCAGCGACCCTCGCCCTTCACACAGGTCGGCGCAGGCCATGTCGACTACGCCGGGCAGGGCGACCTGATCACCGTCATATTGGGCGACGATGATACAGCGATCCCCACCCTTGAAGCTAAGGATCAACTTGTCGCCCGCGCGCCGTGCGCTGCCATGCCCCCGGCAATTCGGCTCTTCGCCGAACACCGCCTCCAGGCCGAAACGAAACTGGCCATCTGCGCCCGGCATGACACACAGCGAATCGCTGCCCGCTTCATGATTGCGACGAAACAGGCCGACGGGTGAAATATGGGCGCTGTCCGGGATGGCGCCACTCTCGATCGCCGCCCGCTCCAGCCCCGATACGGGCGCCGACGATGACTCCCCCTCCGCATCCTTGGATGCAGAGGGCGGCTGGCAGGCCGCCAGCATCGCCATAGATGCAAAGGCGAAGCGCTTCATTCGCGCCTAGTCTACGGCCGACAGGCCATCCGGCCCGACGCGGCGGAAGAAACAGGATTGCGCACCAGTGTGACAGGTCGGACCCGCCGGTACGGCCTTCACCCACACCGCATCCTGATCGCAGTCGATGCGAATATCCCGGACGGCCAGCATATGGCCCGAGCTTTCGCCCTTCTTCCACAGAGACTGGCGGCTGCGCGACCAGAAATGGGCGAAACCGGTTTCCACCGTCAGCGACAGCGCCTGCGCATTCATATGCGCGACCATCAGCACGTCGCCGCTATCGACATCCGTCACCACGGCGGTGATCAGGCCATTATCGTCATATTTGGGATTGAGGGTCAGCCCCCGGTCGCGCGCGTCGGTCATGACCGCGCCTATAGAGCGCAATCGCTGCGCTGCGAAGCCTCTTCCTCTAAAGAAAAGGGGAAGAATGGGGCGATCGACGGGATCCGAACCCGCGACCTCCGGTACCACAAACCGGCGCTCTAACCAACTGAGCTACGATCGCCACAGGGACCAGCGCCCCGAGAGAAGGGCCACATATGCGGCTCCAACTCCCCCGTCAAGCGAACAAATGCGCTTGGGCGAACATCTTTCCGGGCCTGTCATGCCCACCGGTCGCGATGGACCGCATCGGCCCAGGGCAGGATCAGCAGCTCGGGCCAATATTGCCGCCATCGCTCCGCCTTTTTCGCATAATAGCCGCTGTCGATCAGCGTCGCGTTGGGGCGCACCAGAGGATGAAGCAGGTCGGCCAGACCAAAGGGGGCCGACAGGGTGCGATCGGTGATGGCGATGGCCGAAACCGTCGTCGGAAAAGTCTCGGTCGCGTCTCGCGACGATAGATAGGGCGGGATCACCCTGCCGAAATGATCGGGATACCACAGATGCACCCGCGCCTCATTCTTGACGTCGAACCGGACAGGCAGGTCGGCGAACAGCGCCGCCACGCGCGCGGCGTGCTGTGCCTCCCCTTCTTCCGTCAGATCGTCGGCATCGAAATAGATGATGTCGGCATCGGCTATGCCGTTGAGCGGGGGCAGGCCAAAGATCGCATTCCAATGCGCCTGCGCCAGCAGACTGCCGGACAGCCAGCCATCAGGCAAAGCGACCGACGGCCAGCGGTCCAGAATGACGCGGATCAGCGGATGGCCGGTTGCGATGCGCCAGACCGCCGCCTCCCCCGTCTCCATGCCCGTTACAGGCCCGCCGCGCGTAATTGCGCGCGCAAATTGACCAATTGCCGTTCGGGAATGTCAGGCCGCTTTTTCGCAGGCTTGCCCTTGCGCAACCTCTCCCGGTCGGACTCCGACGGCTGCACGACGCGCACGCGAACGGCCGCATGCCCCTGCGCCCGCATGCCCAGTTCTTCGGCAGCGCCGCGCGACAGGTCGATCACCCGCCCCCGCCCGGCAAACGGCCCACGATCATTGACCCGGACCAGGATGGTCCGGCCGGTATCGAGCGCCGTCACCTCGACATAGCTGGGCAATGGCAGGCTGACATGGGCCGCCGTGATCCAGCCCGTACGAAACCGTTCGCCATTGGCGGTCCGGTTGCCCGATTCCGACCCATACCAACTGGCATAGCCCAGCATGTCATAGTCGGGCTGCGCAGCCGGGACGTAAGTGACGCCCCGCACCTTATAGGGCGGACCGATACGAACCGGCAGATCGCGGACGGGGCGGTAATTTCCACCCCCACAGGCTGCAAGCAGGCCGAACATGGCCAGACAGGATAGCTGCGTCGTCAGACGCATCGCCTTGCGGGCAGGATTGTTCATGTCCCTGCCCTAACGCTCACGATTGGCAAGGTCGAGGGTAACGGGACAAAAAGAAAGGGGCGAACACCCTTGCGGCGTTCACCCCTTCCCCTGGCTATCAGGAACAGCCGGGGAAACCCCTCTGGCCGCTCAACTCTCCTAAAGACTTCCGGCCGCGAAACCGTCATCTGTCGGACGTGGGCGCCCGTCCGAAGACCGGCGCCCAGACCGTCAGTTGACCGAGTCCTTCAGGCCCTTGCCGGCCTTGAACTTCGGCTGGGCGGAGGCCTTGATGGTCATGGTTTCACCGGTGCGCGGGTTGCGACCGGTCGAAGCCTTGCGCTGCGAAACCGAGAAAGTGCCGAAGCCGACGAGACGAACTTCGTCGCCCTTCTTCAGCGCGCCGGTGATGGCGTCGAAAACGCCTTCGACTGCCTTGGTGGCGTCATTCTTGCTGAGGCCGCTGCTTTCGGCAACCGCGCTGATCAGATCCTGCTTATTCATGCCTTGGGAACCCCCTTGTGCTGTTGGTTAGTTAGGAATCGCGGCGTAGGCCGCGCAATAAGGCGCAGCTTTCCGCGCCTGTCAAAGAGAAAGCGACAAAGTACCGCTTCCCCGGTCAATTTTGCGATGCAGCACCGAAAATGGCGGGAAACGGCGGGTTGACACCGTTTCCCAACATCTTAATGGCGCAACGCTGGATCACCCTCGCGACCGGCGGCTCCGGTCGGCTGGGCGGCGAGGTCATCCTCCTCCGTCCAGGTGATCGCTTCCGGCTTGGATACCAGAGCGCGGGCCAGCACCTCGTCCACATGGGACACCGGCACGATCTCCAGCCCTTCGCGGATATTCGACGGAATTTCCGCTAGGTCTTTCTCGTTTTCCTGCGGGATCAGCACCGTCTTGATCCCCCCGCGCAGAGCCGCCAGCAGCTTCTCTTTCAGGCCGCCGATCGGCAACACACGCCCCCGCAGCGTCACCTCACCCGTCATCGCCACGTCCTTATGGACGGGGATGCCGGTCAGGGTCGACACGATGGTCGTGACCATCCCGATGCCGGCGGACGGGCCATCCTTGGGCACCGCCCCTTCGGGAAGGTGGATATGGATGTCCTTGCGATTGAACAGGCTCGGCTTGATGCCATAGCCCGGCGAGCGCGCCCTTACGTAAGAGAAGGCGGCCTGCACCGATTCGTTCATCACCTCGCCCAGCTTGCCGGTCGTCTTGATCATGCCCTTGCCGGGCACGGTCACGGCTTCGATGGTCAGCAATTCGCCGCCCACTTCGGTCCACGCCAGGCCGGTAACGGCGCCGATCTGATTTTCCTCCTCACCCACGCCATGGCGATATTTCCGCACCCCGGCAAAGTCGGCGAGATTGTCCGGCGTGATGACGACCTTGTCATAGGCACCCTCAAGGATGCGACGCAGCGCCTTGCGCGCCAGACGCGCCACTTCGCGCTCCAACGTACGGACGCCGGCTTCGCGGGTATAGTAACGGATCAGGTCGCGAACGGCCTCTTCCGTCACCTCGAACTCACCGTCCTTCAGGCCATGGGCCTCAACCTGCTTGGCGATCAGGTGGCGCTGAGCGATCTCCACCTTCTCATCCTCGGTATAGCCCTCCAGCCGGATGATCTCCATGCGGTCGAGCAGAGGCTGCGGCAGGTTCAGCGAATTGGCGGTCGTCACAAACATCACGTCGGAAAGGTCGACGTCGATTTCCAGATAATGGTCCTGAAACTTGCTGTTCTGTTCGGGGTCCAGCACTTCGAGCAGCGCCGACGCCGGATCGCCGCGGAAATCCTGACCCAGCTTGTCGATCTCGTCCAGCAGGAACAGCGGGTTCATCGTCCCCGCCTTTTTCAGGTTCGACACGACCTTGCCCGGCAGCGATCCGATATAGGTGCGGCGGTGGCCACGAATTTCGGCCTCGTCCCGTACGCCGCCCAGCGACTGGCGCACGAATTCGCGGCCCGTCGCCTTGGCGATCGAGCGGCCAAGCGAGGTCTTGCCCACGCCCGGCGGGCCGACGAGGCACAGGATCGGCCCCTTCAGCTTGTTGGTGCGCGCCTGAACCGCCAGATATTCGATGATCCGGTCCTTGACCTTCTCCAGCGCGAAATGGTCCTGATCCAGAATATCCTGCGCTTTTTTGAGGTCGGTCTTCACCTTCCCCTTCTTGCCCCAGGGCAGGCCCAGCAATACGTCGAGATAGTTGCGCACGACCGTCGCTTCCGCCGACATGGGCTGCATGGCCTTCAGCTTCTTCAGCTCGGCCGTCGCCTTCGCGCGCGCTTCCTTGCTCAGCTTGGTCTTGGCGATCTTGTCGGCCAGTTCGGCGAGTTCGTCGCCATCCTCGCCCTCGCCATTGCCCAGCTCGCGCTGGATCGCTTTCAGCTGCTCGTTCAGATAATATTCGCGCTGGGTCTTTTCCATCTGGCGCTTCACGCGCCCGCGGATCTTCTTTTCGACCTGAAGCACGCCAAGCTCGCCTTCCATGAAGGCGAAGACCATTTCCAGACGCTTGACCGGATCGGCCTCAACCAGCAGCGACTGCTTGTCGGCGACCTTCACATTGATGTTGGCGGCCACCGCATCGGCCAGACGCCCGGCATCCTCGATCTCGCGCAACTGTACCGGCGTTTCGGCCGGCAGCTTCTTGTTGAGCTTGGCATAATTTTCGAACTGTTCCGCGACCGACCGCATCAGCGCGGCGGCTTCCGGCCCTTCGGCAACGATGTCATCCACAGTGTCGATGTCGGCGATGAGATAATCGCCGCTCCCGTCCATGGACGCCAGCGTCGCGCGATGCTTGCCTTCCACCAGCACGCGAACGGTGCCGTCGGGCAGCTTCAGCAATTGCAGCACGATAGCGACCACGCCGGTGTCATAGAGCGAATCCCGGCCCGGATCGTCCTCGGCCGGGTCGAGCTGCGATACGAGGAAGATTTCCTTATTGCCTTCCATCGCGGCTTCCAGCGCTGCGACACTCTTGTCACGACCGACGAAGAGCGGGACGATCATCTGCGGAAACACCACGATGTCGCGCAGGGGCAGAAGAGGATATTGCACTGTCATTCACACTCCGGGGTCGCAAATGCCGACCCTACATACGGTTCACCGCCATTATGGGGATGTCCGTCGCGCCAATCAATCGGTAGCGGCATAATGCAGGAACGATGAACGTTCGCTGATCCGCCCCGTTCCATTCAGAACGGCAGTTTAAAGCCCGGCGGCAGCGACAGGCCCGACGTCATCTTGCTCATCTCCGCGCCGCTGACCTCATCGGCCTTCTTGCGGGCATCGTTGAACGCGGCCGTGATCAGGTCTTCCAGAATCGCCTTTTCGGTCGGCATCAGCAGGCTGTCGTCGATCGCCACGCCAATGATGCGCCCCTTGGCCGACGCCTTCACCTTGACCAGACCGCCACCGGCCACGCCTTCGACTTCCAGCTTGTCCAGATTATCCTGGGCACGCTGCAATTCCTCCTGAACACGGGTCGCCATGCCCAGAATTTCGTTCAAATCCTTCATGCTTCATGCACTCCATTGTTCCAGCCGGTCGTCCAGCTCGGCATCGGGGAAGGCCGCCATCGCCGCCTTGACCACCGGGGTTTCCAAAATCTCTGCGCGAGCCGCCGCTTTCTGCGCATTTTCCTGCTGCTGCAAGGTGGCTTCGCCGCCGCTATCCTCCAGCCGCACCGTCCATTTCGTGCCGGGCGTCGCATCATTCAACGCCAGGTTCAGGTCACGTTTTATGTCGCCCTGCGCCCACCCATGGGTCAAGCGGATTACGATGTCAGGGGCATCGAGCAATATGAGCGCTGCGCAATCGTTCAGATGGTTCGCCAGCGCCGGCTTCTGCCGGTCGATCAGCGCAACGACCTCTTTCATCGTCGTCGGCAGTTGCACTGTGGGCGCTGCGGCTGGGGCAGCAGCGGCACCGGGCGCAACCGACGCGCCAGACGCCGGGACACCTTCACGCAGCAACCGCGCCAGTTCGCCCGGATCGGGCATGCTCGCCGCATGCATGACCCGCAACAACGCCATTTCACAGCTTTCGATGGGCAGAGCGGCATTCGCCACCTCCTCATGCCCCTTCAGCAACAACTGCCACAGGCGATGGAGCGGCGCGAAACCCAGTTGCGACGCCCACTCGGCCAGCGCTTCGCGCTCCTCCGCCGACTGGCCGGGGCTGGCAATGTCGCGGCCGGCCTTTACCAGCGTCACGGCATGGACCAGTTCCATCAGCCCGCGCATCAACGACAGCGGCTCTACGCCCAGCCCATGCTGATCGCGCACGGCGCCCAGCATCGCGCCGGTATCCCCTGTCAGCAACAGCTCCAACAGACGCCGGGTCGCGCCGCGATCCGACAGGCCCAGCATGTCGCGCACCTGTGCGGCGGTGACGATCGGCGCTTCGCTTTCGCCATCCGGTCCCATTTCGGCATGGGCAATCGCCTGATCCAATATGGACAGCCCGTCACGCGCCGACCCTTCGGCCGCCTGCGCGATCAGCGCCAGCGCATCCGGCTCGGCCGCCACGCTCTCCGCCTCCACCACATGGGCGAAATGGCTGGCGAGCAGTTCGGCGGGAATGCGGCGCAGATCGAACCGCTGGCATCGGGACAGGACCGTCACCGGTACCTTGTTCACCTCGGTCGTGGCGAACAGGAATTTCACATGGGCCGGCGGCTCTTCCAGCGTCTTCAACAGCGCGTTGAAGGCGTTTTTGGAAAGCATGTGAACTTCGTCGATGATGTAGATTTTGTAGCGCGCCGACACGGCGGCGTAGCGCACCGCTTCGATGATCTCGCGCACATCGTCCACGCCGGTATGGCTGGCGGCGTCCATCTCCACCACGTCGATATGGCGCCCTTCGGCGATCGCGACACAGGGTTCGCAGACACCGCAGGGATCAATCGTCGGGCCGCCCTGCCCATCCGGGCCGATGCAGTTCAGCGCCTTGGCGATCAGGCGCGCGGTCGACGTCTTGCCCACCCCACGCACGCCGGTCATCAGAAATGCATGGGCCAGACGCCCGCGATTGATGGCATTGCCCAGCGTCTGGACCATCGCATCCTGACCGATCAGTTCGCGAAAGCTGCGCGGTCGATATTTGCGCGCAAGGACGCGATAGGGCTGCGGGGAATCGGACATGATCCTGTCCTAGCCGCTCACGCGGCCATTGTCGAAGATGGATGATGGTTGGAATGTAGGAGCCGGAACGACCCGTGACGAAATCACTGTGGCTGCTTCCGTCAGGACCTGACCCGGTTCGCGACGATCACGTCCGCCCGACTCCCGGCGCGGCATATGGCGAAGTGCGGCACGGATGGCAAGGGGGATAGCATGGCTTGCACTTGCTCAGTCATTTATTGCCTGCCGCGCCTGCTGCTTCCATCCGCAGCGATCTATTCGACGCCGCTTTTCTGCGCCTTGGCAATGAAGTCCAGCGCAGCACGGGCGGCGTCTGCGATGGCCGCCTCCGACGCCTTCTGATCGACGGTCGGCCGGTCGAGATAGATGGCCAATATATATTCCTCGCCCGCCGGCGACTTGACCAGCGCCACGTCATTATAGGCGTTGCCGCAGGTGCCGGTCTTGCTGCCCGACGTCCATCCTTCGGGTAGCCCGGCCTTGATCCGATTGTCGCCCGTCTTGCTGGCATTGAGCCAGGCGCGCAACTGATCGGCGCTTTCCGCCTTCATATCCGTGAACAACAGCCGCGCCATCAACGCGGCCATGGCGGCGGGCGTCGTCGTGTCGCGCTCGTCACCCTCGGCATTTTCGTTGAGCGTCGGCTCATTACGGTCCAGCCGGGTCACGCTGTCGCCATGGGCGCGCATGAAAGCGGTCAGCCCCTCCGGCCCGCCCAGCATCGGCAACAACAGATTGGCGGCGCTGTTGTCGCTGACCTCGACTGCCGCCTGCGCCAGTTCACCCATCGACATGCGGCCGCGTTTCTTGTTCAGCTTCACGACCGGCGCATAATCGAGAATATCGTCCTTGCTGAACGGAATTTGCCCGTCGATGCCGAATTTGCCTGCATCCGCCCCCATCAGGACGGCGGCGGCCATCGGCGCCTTGAAGGTCGAACACATCGCAAATCGATCATCGCGATTGAAGCCCAGCAGCAACGCACCGCGACGGTCCACCAGCGCCACGCCCAGCCGGCCACCGCTCTCCGTCTCGATCTCCTTGGGATTGCGCGCCTGCGCCAGAGCCGATTGCGGCACGATATAGCGCGGCACATTGTTCAGCAGCCCGTCCAGTTGCCCGGTCGGAACCGGCTCCTTCGCCGGAGCCTTCTTCTTCGGCGCAGCACCTGCGGGCACTGCGATCATCAGCGCGATGGTCAGGGCAGCGACGGTTCTGGACAGACGGAATTTCATGATCACATGCCCTGCATATTATAGAATTCGCCCGGAATACGGACGGTCAGGCTGGCGAGTTTTTCGTCCAGCATGATCTGACACGCCAGACGACTGGTGCGGGTAGCCGCAGCGGCAAGGTCCAGCATATCCTCTTCATCCTCGCTGGCGCGGCGCAATTTCCCGAAATCGGCGGCGTCGATGATCACATGACAGGTGGAACAGGCCATCTGCCCCTCGCACGTCCCTTCCAGCGGTTGCCCCGCCGCCTGTGCGACGGACAACAGGCTGGAACCGGCCGGTGCGTCGACCTCCTGCCGCTGTTCGCCGTCAGCGCTGATGAAGGTGACTTTGGTCATAGATGCGACGCTCCCTGGTCACGGCGCCGCTTGTGCGGCTGCCGCCTCGTTCAATGCTGCAATTCCTCTCTCCAGTTCATCCGGCGTCGTGTATCGGCCAAAACCGATCCGCACCGATCCACGCGCCTCAGCATCGGTCAGCCCCAGCGCGCGCAGCACATGGCTAGGCCGCCCGGACCCGCTCGCGCAAGCACTTCCCAACGAAAAAGCAACATTGCGGCAATCGGACACCAGTCGGGCGCCATCGATGCCGTCACGCCGAAGGTTGAGATTACCGGGATAACGGACACTCTCGCTGCCGTTGAGGGTCCAATCCGCGAAAAGGCTGCGCGCGATCCGGGCCAGCGCCTCCACATGAAGGCGATCCGCGTCGGCCCGCTCCCGCATCAACCGCGCAGCAACGCCGAATCCTGCACACAGCGCCGGGGACAATGTGCCGGACCGCACGCCGCCCTCCTGCCCGCCACCATGGATGAGGGGGACGGGCTTCACCCCGTCCTTCAGCCACAGGGCGCCGATCCCCTTTGGCCCATGAATTTTGTGCGCGCTCACCGCGATCATATCGCAATTGTTGGGAATGGGCACGCGGCCATAGCCCTGCACCGCATCGCACAGGAACAGCGCGCCTGCCCGATGGGCCAGATCGGCCAGCGCCTCGATCGGCTGGATGACGCCAATCTCGTTATTGACCAGCATTGCCACGACCAGCGCCGTGCCGGGCGTGATAGCCTGTTCGGCGGCATCCAGATCGACGATGCCGTCACCCCCGACCGGCAGCACGGTGATGGCCCGTCCACCCGCTCCAAGCGCCTGAACCGTATCCAGCACCGCCGCATGTTCGGTGGAGATCGTCACGATGCCGCCAGCAGGCGCGCCCTGTATCGCGATATTCAGCGCCTCGGTCGCGCCAGACGTGAAAATCAGCTTCCCGCCCGGCGGCAGCAGCCTGCCCACCTCATCCCGCGCCATCTCCACCTGCGCGGCGACCATCCGCCCCGCGCGGTGCGCGCTATGCGGATTGGCGAACTGATCGCGCAGCAGCGGGACCATCGCGTCAAAGGCTTCGGGCGCCAGCGGCGTCGTCGCCTGATAATCGAGGTAGATCATCGCCGCGCCTTGTCCGCCATCGCCGTCCATGCGGCAAGAAAACGGTCCACATCCGCCTCGCCCGTCTGCGGGCCAAAGCTGACGCGCACCACCTGCGCCGCCGCTTCATCATCCCATCCCATCGCGGTCAGCACATGGCTGGTCTTGAGCGACCCGGATGAGCAGGCGCTGCCCGCCGACACGGAAATGCCCGCCATGTCGAACTGGATAAGCTGCGCCCGCGCCGAAACGCCCGGCATACGATAGCTGGCGATGGTGGGCAGCCGCTCCGCATCCCGCGCCACAATCTCGCCCCCGGCTGCCTCCACCCCGGCATCCAGTCGAGTCCGCAATGCCGCCGCCTGCGGCAACCAGTCCTCGCGCGCCTCCAGCGCCGCCGCCATGGCCAGTACCGCAGGCAGATTTTCCGTCCCCGCGCGATAGCCCTGCTCCTGTCCGCCGCTCGGCTCGATCAGCGTCAGGTCGCGGATCAGCAGCGCGCCGATCCCCGGCGGCCCGCCGAATTTATGCGCGCTAATCGCGATCATATCCGCATCGGGCAGCGGCAATTTGCCCGCACTCTGCGCACAGTCAGCGAAGAGGATCGCTCCGTCGCGATCGATCCGGTCGAGCGGCTGGATGACGCCCGTCTCATTATTCACATGCTGCACGGCGAACAGAGGCTTTGCCGACTGCTCGGCCACGACAGCGACAGGATCTATCCGCCCGTCCCCGTCCACGGCCAGCCGATCCGCTCCCTTCGTGACCCGCAGCACCGCATCATGCTCGACCGCCGATGTCAGGATCGCCCCGGCCTTCGCCCGTCCCAGCGCAATGGCGATCGCCTCGCTCGCGCCGGAGGTGAAGATGACATGCCCGCTCCACCCCAGCGCCGCCCCGATCCGCCGCCGCGCATCCTCCAGCATGGCCCGCGCGGCGCGCCCGTCGGCATGGGGGCTGGACGGGTTGGCCCAACTGCCCATGCCCGCCACCATGGCGGCTTGCGCGGCGGGCAACATGGGGGTGGTTGCGGCATGATCGAGATAAAGACGGTCTGCGGCCAAGGGAAATATACTCATTGATTGCGGAAATGGCGGCGGCATCTATATAGGCGGATTGCCGCGCAGCGCCAGCGCAAGCCTTGGCGCGCGTTACACAGCCTTTCCCTCCCGCCTTTTCGGCGGCCCAGATATAACAGGTGCCATGCCCGACGTAATTTTCCCCGGACCCGAAGGCCGCCTCGAAGGCCGCTTCAGCCCCCCGCCCCGCCCGCGCGCGCCGGTCGCCATGATCCTGCATCCGCACCCTCAGGGCGGCGGCACGATGAACGACCGCATCACGCAGGCACTGTACAAGACATTCGTGAAGCGCGGATTTGCCGTGCTGCGCTTCAACTTCCGGGGCGTCGGCCGCAGCCAGGGTACGTTCGACAATGGCATCGGCGAACTGTCGGATGCGGCAGCGGCGCTCGACTGGGTACAGAGCTTCCATCCCGAAGCGCAGACCACATGGATCGCGGGCTTCTCCTTCGGCGCGTGGATCGGCATGCAATTGCTGATGCGCCGCCCGGAAATCCGTGGCTTCATCTCGGTCGCGCCGCCGGCCAATATGTACGACTTCTCCTTCCTGGCGCCCTGCCCCTCGTCGGGCATCATCGTTCAGGGGACGTCGGACGAAGTCGTGACCGCCAGCGCGGTGCAAAAGCTGGTGGACAAGCTGCGCACGCAAAAGGGTATCACCATCCATCATGATGAAATCCGCGGCGCCAACCACTTCTTCGAACATGAACTCGATCAGCTCATGAAGTCGGTCGACAATTATCTCGACATGCGCCTGTCGCCGGATTCGCCAATCCGCTGATCGGATAAACCGCTTGTGAAAGGCCGCCTTCGGGCGGCCTTTTTTGTGCGCGGGACAGAGCGGGAAGCCCTTGGCCTTTTGCCCCGGCCCGGCCTATGACCATCCGATGTCACCCGCCATTATCATAGCCGCCGCCTATGTTGCGCTGCTCTTCGGCGGGACGGCTCTGGCGCATCGGTATCGCCATGCACTGGCGGCATCGCGGCTGCGCATCCACGCCTATGGACTGGCTCTGGCGGTCTATTGCACCAGCTGGACCTATTTCGGCGCCGTCGGCAGCGCGGCGACAGGCGGATGGGACTATCTGCCCATCTATGTCGGCCCGATGGTGCTGATGGCCTTTGGTGGCCCGTTCCTGCGCCGCCTGCATCTGGCCGTGCATCAGGATGGCGCCACCTCCATTTCCGATTTCATCGGATCGCGCTTCGGCAAAAGCCGCACCGTGGCGGCATTGGTCACGCTGATCCTGCTGTTCGGCACCATTCCCTATATCGCCCTGCAATTGCGATCGGTCGCGCTCAGCTTCGCTCTGGTGTCCGACACGCCCGAAAGCATGGCGACGCTGGTTGGCGTATCGGCCGTGCTGGCAGTCTTCGCTATCGTCTTTGGCGCCCGCCGTTATCAGGTGGGCGGACAGAATGAAGCCATCCTCTTCGCGGTGGCTGTCGAATCGATCCTGAAACTCGCTGCCCTGTGCCTCGTCGCCGGGCTGGCGCTGTGGCTGATGGGACGCATCCATCCGCCCGAAATGGCCGCAGGGCTGGCGCGTTTTCGCGCAGGATTCGCCCTGCCGAAACTGGATCTCGACTTCTTCGTCACCAGCATATTGTCTCTGCTGACCATCATCTGCCTGCCGCGCCATTTCTTCATCAGCGTGCTGGAGGCCCGCCGCCCCGACGACATCATGCGCGCACGATGGGGGTTCATTGCCTATCTCGCCGTCACGTCGCTGACCGTTCTTCCGATCGCAGCCGCCGGCCTAGCCCTCCTCGACGGAAAGGCCGCACCGGACCTGTTCGTCATATCCCTGCCCCAGCATTTCGGCTTCGAAGGACTGACCCTGCTGGTGTTCCTGGGTGGACTGTCGGCGGCTGTCGCCATGGTGGTCACGGAAATCGTCGCCATTTCCAGCATGATCTCCAACGATCTGTTTGCCCCCATGATGCTGCGCCGGTCGCGCGGAGACACCCATGTCGGCGAACGACTATTGTGGATCAGGCGAGTGGCCATCGTCGCCCTGATCGCGGCCGCGACCTTCTACGCCGTCGGGACGCCATCGTCGACGCAACTCGCCTCGGTCGGCCTCATCGCCTTTGCCGCCATCGCCCAATGCGCCCCCGCCCTGATTTGCGCCGTTTACCGTACCGGCAATGATGCGCTGGCGGCAAAGGCCGGGCTGACTATCGGTTTCCTCCTGTGGCTGTTCCTGCTGTTCCTGCCGGCGGTCGGCGGGCGGCCCATCTCCCTGCCCTCATGGCTGTCGCATCACGATGTCGTGACGATAGGCACCCTTATCAGTCTGGGCGGCAATCTTCTTGCCTTCCTGCTGGTGTCCGCCCGCAGCAGCGTCGGCCATGTCCGGCTGGTGCGGCAACGGGGCATCGCGCCGATCGCGACGATGGATGCCCTTATCGATCTGGTCGCACGCTTCGTCGGGGTCGAAGCCGCTATCGAAACATTGGGGGATGAAGGGCCGTCCCACCGCCCGGTCGATCGTGGCAGCGCCCGCACTGCGGAACGCCTGATCGGCAGCGTGGTGGGCGCTTCCTCCGCCCGCGCGATCATGGCGTCCGCCATATCGGGGCAAGGGCTCGGCTATACCGAAGTCGCCCAGATGCTCGATGCGTCGGGCCAGTCGCTGCATTTCTCGCAAGGACTGCTGGCGGCCACGCTCGAAAATATCGACATCGGCGTCAGCGTGATCGACCGCGACCTGCGGCTGGTCGCATGGAACAGCCGTTATCTCGATCTGTTTCGCTATCCCGCCGGCATGATCCGGGTGGGCGTGCCGGTGGCAGACCTCATCGCCTTCAATGCCGAACGCGGCGAATGTGGCCCCGGCGCGGTGGAGGATCATGTCGCCCGGCGCATGGACCATATGCGCAGCCGTCGTCAGCATAGTTTCGAACGGCATCGCACCGATGGCCGCGTCATCAAGACGGTCGGCGGCCCCATGCCCGATGGTGGCTATGTCATGTCCTTCACCGACATCACGATAGAGGCGCAGGCCCGTGCCGCCACCGAAACCGCCCGGCGCGATCTGGAACGGGCCGTCGAACAACGCACCGCCGAACTGTCGCAACTCAATCTCGAACTGGCGCGGGCCAATGCCGACAAGACCCGCTTCCTCGCCGCTGCCAGCCATGACCTGCTTCAGCCCCTGCACGCGGCCATGCTCTTTTCATCGGCCCTGCGGCGGCGTCTGGCCGAACCGGAACAGGCGATGCTCGCCCGACTGGATCGGTCCATGGAGGGCGCAAACAACCTTCTGCGCGCCCTGCTCGACATATCGAAGCTGGATGCGGGCGGCGTCACGCCACAGCCAGATCGCTTCCCGGCCCGCGCCATGCTGGTCGATCTGGTCGAAAGCCTGCGCCCGCTGGCCACGGAAAAGGGGCTGACGGTCAGGGTCGCTCCGGGCGACGGCTGGGTGGAGACAGACCGCTCCATCCTCCAATCCATTGTCCAGAATTTCCTGACCAATGCGATCCGCTATACCGAAGCGGGTGGCATCATCGTCGCGGCACGGCGGCGCGGCTCCAGCCTGCGTATAGAAATATGGGATAGCGGCATCGGCATCCCGCCCGACAAGATTAGTGCCATATTCCGTGAATTCGAACGACTTGGACAGGGCAGCGAAAATGGCATGGGCCTTGGCCTTGCCATTGTGGAACGGTCCGCTGCGCTGATCCGCGGCGCGGTGGAAGTCCGTTCGCGTCCGGGCAAGGGCAGTTGCTTTTCGATCAGCCTGCCGATGGTCGCCGCGCCCGAACGGTCCATGGCAGCTCCCGTTCCGGTGCGGGACAATGACATGGCGACGCCCCTGCACCTGCTGGTGGTGGACGATGATCCTGCCAACCGCGCTGCCATGCGCGCCGCGCTGGAAGGGATGGGCCACAACTGCACGACCGCCGCGAGCGAAAAGGAAACAGAGGCGTTGGACGGGCCGTTCGACGGCGCGCTTATCGACTTCCAGCTGGATGGATCGTCGGACGGCATCATGCTGATCGACCGGCTTCGCACGCGATGGCCGGGACTGGCCGTCGCACTGGTTACGGCCGACCGCAGCGACACCATGATCGCCCGTGCGCGTCGGCGGCATATTCCGATTTTGGCCAAGCCGATGGCGGCCAGCGCGCTGCACCAATGGATCGCGCAGGGGGCCAGAAACGCAGCCTGATATCGGACGTTTATACCAACGAATATTTCGCTGTCCTACGGCGCAGAAGTCGCGAAAATGTCGCTCTGCCTTTAAGGATCAGAGCGCCATCAAAATCGCCATCCACTTTTTGATAGTTACGCCATTGAGATATGAAATTTCAAAATTGCCGGGAAATATGGGAAGCTAAGGCGCACGTCTCCAACAAGCCGACGACAGAATCGGCATCGGTTGGGTTTAGCGTTGCCCGCCCAGTCCCAAGGCTCTGGCCGCCAATGCCGCCTGCGTCCGGTTCTGCACGCCCAGTTTCGCCAATACGGTCGTCATGTGCGACTTGATCGTCGATTCCGCCACGCCCATCTCATAGGCGATCTGCTTGTTAAGCTGGCCATCGAGAACACCCAGCAGAACGCGCAATTGCGTAGGCGTGAGGGATGCGACCTTGCTGGCCATATCATCGACTTCGTCCTGGGGGCCGGGCGTCGGCGCCGGACTATGCCCCTCAAGCGCCGCGGCGATCGCCTCCTCGATCACGGTCAAATCCTGATCCTTGCCGATGAAACCGACCGCGCCATAACGCCGGGCCTCTGGCGCGGCGACCTGCGCCTCGGCGCTGGATATGACCAGGATGGGGACGGATGGCCGTTCGGCATGGAGCAAAGCCACGCCGGAAAATCCGGCCGATCCCGGCATTTTCAGGTCAAGCAGGATCAGCAGCAGATCGCTTGCGCCCGTTGCGCTTTCGACGGCCCGTTCCAGCGTCGCCGCTTCGATGATCCGGGCGCGCGGTGCGACATTCCCGACCGCCATGACCAGTGCCTGGCGGAACAAGGGATGATCGTCCGCCACCAAGATGGTGCCTACCTGTGTCAGCGTTTCCGTCCTCTCCATTCCCGTTCCACGCCAGTCTAGGCTGGCGTGAATAGGAACTTCCTCCGGCCGGAACAAGTCTTCTTACGCGCTGACGAGTTGGCTATCGGCAATAAGTCGTTCTACCACCGACGGATCCGCCAATGTGGAGATGTCACCGAGCGATCCGGTTTCCCCTTCCGCAATCTTGCGCAGGATACGCCGCATGATCTTGCCGGACCGCGTCTTGGGCAGGCCGGGTGCAAACTGGATGACGTCGGGCGTCGCGATCGGCCCGATTTCATTGCGGACCCAAGCGACCAGCAACTTGCGCAGATCGTCGGACGGCTCCTCGCTGGCATTCAGTGTGACATAGGCATAGATGCCCTGCCCCTTGATCGGATGCGGCATGCCGACGACGGCCGCTTCGGCGACCTTGGCATGGGCGACCAGCGCGCTCTCGATTTCGGCCGTGCCCATCCGGTGGCCCGATACGTTGATGACGTCATCGACCCGTCCGGTGATCCAGTAATAGCCGTCCTGATCGCGGCGAGCCCCGTCGCCGGTGAAATAACGCCCCGGATAAGTGGTGAAATAGGTCTGGAAGAAACGCTCATGATCGCCATAGACCGTCCGCATCTGCCCCGGCCAGCTTTTGGCGATGCACAGATTGCCTTCGGTCGCGCCGTCCAGTTCCTTGCCTTCGGCATCGACCAGCAGGGGATGAACGCCGAACAGCGGCTTTGTCGCCGATCCGGGTTTCAGGTCCGTGGCCCCCGGTAACGGCGCAATGAGGATCCCGCCCGTCTCCGTCTGCCACCATGTATCCACGATCGGGCAGCGCGCATCGCCAACCACGCGATGATACCATTCCCACGCCTCGGGGTTGATCGGCTCACCCACGCTGCCCAATATGCGCAGCGACGATCGCCTGGCCGCCTTCACATAGCCATCGCCCTCCCGCATCAGCGCGCGCAATGCGGTGGGAGCGGTGTAGAAGATCGACACGTTCCACTGATCGCAAATCTGCCAGAAACGGCTGTGATCGGGATAATTGGGGACGCCTTCAAACATCAAAGTCGTCGCGCCATTGGCCAGCGGACCATAGACGACATAGCTATGCCCCGTGACCCAACCGATGTCGGCCGTACACCAGTATATTTCGCCGGGACGATAATCGAACACATATTCATGCGTCATCGCCGCCCATAACAGGTAGCCGCCAGTGCTGTGCAGCACTCCCTTTGGCGTGCCGGTGGAACCGGAGGTGTAGAGAATGAAAAGCGGGTCTTCAGCGCCCATAGCTTCTGCCGGGCAATCGCTTTCGACCAGCGCGACGGCATCATCATAGAAAAGGTCGCGCCCGTCCTGCATCGCGACTGCCGCACCCGTCCGGCGGACGACCAGAACATGATCGACAGAGGTACAATGGGTCAAAGCCGCATCGACATTGGCCTTGAGAGGAACGCTCTTGCCACCCCGCACGCCTTCGTCGGCAGTAATGACCAGCCGGGAGTCACAATCGCGGATCCGGCTGGCCAGACTATCTGGCGAAAAGCCTGCGAATACGATGGAATGAACCGCACCGATACGGGTGCAGGCCAGCATGGCAAAGGCCGCCTCCGGGATCATCGGAAGGTAAAGGGTGACGCGATCGCCGCGGCGTACCCCTTGCGCCTTCAGCACATTGGCGAAGCGACAGGTTTCGGCATGAAGCTCGCGATAGGTGATGATCCGGCTGTCGGACGGATTGTCGCCCTGCCAGATGATCGCCGCCTGATCGCCGCGCTCTTCCAGATGGCGGTCGATACAATTGGCGCTGACATTGAGTTGCCCGTCCGCGAACCAGCTGATGCCGAAATCGGCTTCGTCGAAACTGCTTTCGTCAACTTTCGTAAAAGGCCTGATCCAGTCGAGCCGCTCCGCCTGTTCCCGCCAGAAGCCATCCGGGTCGGCCGCCGCCATTTCATATAATCGTGCGGCTTTGGCGGCAGGCATGATGGCATTGGCGGCCAGCGCTGCGGGAACGGGATAGAGGGATTCGCTCATATGGTTCAGGCCTCTCCATATTATTTTGCATCAGCGTAACGCGGGTGCAGAACAGCGCCATCCTCGACCAAAGTCGGAACACCTTCCGACCTTGGTCCTCCTTCTCTCCACCCTCCCCCCATACGCATGATGCATGCTCAGTTACCCGACGATCAGACCCGGAAAACCGGTGCGTCGGCAAGGAGAGGATGGATGACGGCAACGCCCTTTACATATCGGATTCATGGTGCCCGCTGGCGTAGCGGCGTAGCATGCATCGCATTGGCGGCGGGGATAGCTGTCAATCCGACGGCATCGGCGCAAACCGCCCGCGAAGCCGAACTGGAATCCCGCCTCAATCAGCTGGAGGCGGCGGTCGCGGCCCTGAAAGGCGAACTGACGCAGGCCCGTGCCGAGCAACAGGCCGCCGCTGCACAGGCGACCGCCCAACAGACAGCATCGACCGAGGCTGCGCAAAAGACCGACACCCGCGTTGCTGCGCTGGAATCCAAACCTTCAGCCCCAGCAGAAGGATTCAAGGTCGGTGCGACGACCTTCAAGATGGGCGGCTTCGTCAAGGTGGTGGGCAGCGCGACCCGCTACGATGATGGCGAAGTGCCGGGCGGATCGCTGGGCAAGGAATTTTACCTGCCGCAGCAAATCCCTGTCGGTGGCTCGAACAGCAGCCGCGACATTATCGGCCACGCTCGCCAGACGCGGTTGTTCTTCACCACATCGACGCCCTTTGCCGGCAACGAGTTGAAGAGCCATATCGAATTCGACTTCGCACTGGCGGCCGCGCCTCTTGGTGCGCAGCGGGCGACCAACCCCTATAATCCGACCTTCCGCCGCGGGTTCATCACATGGGGCAACTGGCTGGTCGGTCAGGAATGGACGACATTCCAGAACCCCAATCATTTCCCCGAAACCACCGATTTCGTCGGGCCGATGGACGGCGCGATCTTCGTACGTCAGGCCATTATCCAGTATCGACACCCGATCTCACCCGACTGGAGCCTCTACGTAGCGGCAGAAAATCCGCAGACCGAGACGATCAGCACGACCTCGGCCGCCTTGGGCGACAATGATACCGACCGTGTGCCAGATATGGTCGCCAAGCTGGCCTATAAGGGCAAGCTGGGTGAAATGCATGTCGCGGGCATTTACAGGAAATTGTCGGTCCATTCGAACGGTATGGGCGACAACGCCAATGGATGGGGCGTCAGCGCGGCGGGCAAGATTTTGTTTGGGGAAAAGGGCCGCCATGACCTGCGCTTCAGCGCGACCTATGGCCATGGCATGGGCCGCTACTTCACCGTGGGCTATGTTCCCGACGCGATCTATGATGCGACCGTTGCCGACAAACTCTATGTGATCGACAATTTCGCCGGCTTTGCGGCTTTAAAACTCGGCTGGACGGACAAGCTGCGCTCGACCTTCATGGCATCCTATCAAAAGGCCTGGTACCCCGACGGAATTGCTGTTCCCGGTCTGGCCAACGAAGCGGCCTACAGCTTTGCCGGCAATCTCTTCTACTCGCCGGTCAAGAACCTCGATCTGGGTATCGAATATCGACACGGCCAGCGTGAAGTCGTGAGCGGGCTGACGGGTCAGATGGACCGCCTCGAAATGGCGGCAAAATATACATTCTAAAATAGGAGGGGCATATGGCGACGACTTATGACGGCATGCCGAAGCACCATCAGGCCACCCAGAACGAGAAGCTGGTCATCGCCGCTTCCTCGCTCGGCACGGTGTTCGAATGGTATGATTTCTACCTTTACGGCCTGTTGGCCACCTACATCTCTGCACAGTTCTTTTCCGGCGTAAACGAAACTACGGCGTTCATCTTCGCACTGGCCGCTTTCGCTGCAGGCTTTGCGGTACGTCCGTTCGGCGCTTTGGTGTTCGGTCGGATCGGCGATCTCGTCGGGCGCAAAAACACGTTCCTCGTCACCATGGGTATCATGGGTCTGTCGACTTTCGCGGTCGGCCTGCTGCCCAGCTATGCCAGCATCGGCGTTGCGGCTCCCATCATCCTGCTGATCATGCGTCTGGCACAAGGTCTGGCATTGGGCGGCGAATATGGCGGTGCGGCGACCTATGTCGCGGAACATGCGCCCGAAGGAAAGCGCGGCCTCTACACCAGTTGGATTCAGACGACGGCCACCTTTGGTCTGTTTGCCGCGCTGCTGGTGGTGATCGGCTTCCGCTTCGCACTGGGCGAAGAGACATTCGCCGCCTGGGGCTGGCGCCTGCCTTTCCTCATCTCCATCGTCCTGCTGGGTGTTTCCATGTGGATCCGCCTGCAACTCAATGAAAGCCCTGTCTTTCAGAAGATGAAGGAAGAGGGCAAGACGTCGAAGGCGCCGCTGACCGAAGCATTCGGCCAATGGGGCAATCTGCGCTGGGTCATCATCGCACTTCTGGGTGCCGTCATGGGTCAGGCCGTAGTCTGGTACGCCGGGCAATTTTACGCCCTGTTCTTCCTCGAAAAGACGCTGAAGGTCGATGGCGCAACGGCCAATATCCTCATTGCCGTTGCACTGGCTCTGGCGACCCCCTTCTTCGTCTTCTTCGGCTGGCTGTCGGACAAGATTGGCCGCAAGCCGATCATCCTGGGCGGCTGCGCACTGGCAGCGATCACCTATTTCCCGCTATTCGGGGCGCTCACCAATGCGGCCAACCCTGCACTGGCGGCGGCACAGGCCAACGCGCCCATCGTCGTCGTCGCCAACAGCAAGGAATGCTCGTTCCAGTTCGATCCGGTCGGCAAGAACAAGTTCGACACGTCGAGCTGCGACATCGCCAAAACCTATCTGGCGAAGGCGAGCGCGAGCTATGACAATCAGGAAGCACCGGCAGGCAGCGCCGCGATCGTGAAGATCGGTTCGGTCAGCTACACCGCGCCCGATGCGGCAACCCTCGCCGGTGCCGACAAGAAGGCCGCGATCACCGCGTTCCAGGACGAGTTGAAAGCTGGTCTGAATTCGGCCGGCTACCCGGCCAAGGCGGACAATGCCCAGATCAACAAGGTTGCCGTCGTGGCTATCCTGTGGGCGCTCGCGATGCTGGTGACGATGGTCTATGGCCCGATCGCCGCCATGCTGGTCGAACTCTTCCCCAGCCGCATCCGCTACACCTCCATGTCGCTGCCCTATCATATCGGCAATGGCTGGTTCGGCGGTTTCCTGCCGACGACCGCATTCGCGATGGTCGCGGCGACCGGGAACATCTATTACGGCCTGTGGTATCCGGTCGTGATTGCGGCGGCTACGGTGGTTATCGGGTTGCTGTTCCTGCCCGAAACTTTCCGTCGGAATATCGACGAATGACGTAACGCAACAGCGAGTTGGACAGATTGAGAGGCGGCATCCTGACGGGTGCCGCCTTTCTCATTTCCTACAAATTCTCCTACAGGCCGGGCCGACTATAGACCAGTTTTCCGCCGACGAAGGTCATGTCCACCTTGGTGTCCAGCAACTGTTCGGCGGGCACGGTCAGCGGGTCATGATCCAGAACGATCATGTCGGCGAGCTTGCCGGGTTCCAACGTCCCCTTCACCCCCTCTTCCCACGACAGATAGGCGGTGTTGGCGGTGTACATGCGGATCGCAAGATCGCGAGGAATTGCCTCCTCAGCCCCATGAACCCGGCCGCTTGGCCCCTTGCGCGTGATGGCGGCATAAAGGCCGACCATCGGCCCGATCGGCAGATTGTCACTGGAGAAGGCGACGAAAATGCCATGCTTCATCGGCGTGGCGACGGAATTATTATGGGCCAGCCGATCATCGTCGAGATATTTCTCGTACCGCGCCTCCAGATTATAGAGGAAATTGGGCTGTTGCGAGATCATGATATGATCGCGCGCCATGATCTTCATGGTGGCTTCGGGCGGCATGATGGTGAAATGGTCGAGGAACCATCGCCTGTCCTGTGCATGGGGACCGACACCGGGGATGGTGGTCAGCGCATGGCTATAGGCATTGACCGCCTGAACGATGGCGGCGTCGCCAATGGCATGCAGCGCCATCTGCCACCCGTTGCGGGCGCAATCATCGACCATCGCCTGTATCTGTGCATCGGTATAGAGTCCTTTGCCGCGATAACCGGGAATGCCCTTATAATCTGCCAGCAGCCATGCCGCCGGGCCGGTGAAACCGCCATCGACCGAAGATTCGCCAATGCCGCCTACGCGAACCCGCACATCCCCATCACCGCTACGCATTGGAAAAGCCGCCAGCCGTTCCGGCCCCGGATAGGCGATATAGGCGGTTACGCGCGGCAGATCGGCACCCATTTCATCATAGATACCGCGCAGCCGGCGATAGGTCAGGCCCGGCCCCGGATCGGTGATCCCTCCCTGCCCCACGGGTTCGTCGTCAATGGTGGTGGTGGCGTTGTGAAAGCTGGTAACGCCCAGCGTCAGCAATTTCTTCATCGCGGCGATAAAGGTCGGGCGCAGCGCCTCCCAGCTATCCTTGGGCACATGGTTGCGGAACAGGTCGCTGCGTTCGCGGATAATGCCATTCGCCTCCCCAGCGGGGTCGCGTTCGATGACACCGCCCTGCGGATCGGGGGTGGTACGAGTGACACCGGCAATCTGAAGCGCAAGGCTGTTGCCCACGCTGCTATGGCCCCCAGCACGTACCAGCATCACAGGGTTTTTCGGCGCCACGGCATCGAGATCGGCGCGTAACGGTTCCCGCTTCTCATCGAGTTGCGCCTCATCCCATCCTGCGCCGGTAATCCATTCGCCCGGCCCCAGTTCTTTGGCCTTGGCTGCGATCCGCGCCTTCAGTTCGATGATAGACGTGACACCGTCCATACTGATCTGACGATGGGACATGGGATGCATATGGACGTGGGTATCGTTGAAGCCGGGCATCAGGGTACGGCCCTTCAGGTCCACGGTCTGGGTAGCCATGTAACGTGTGGCGAGATCATCGCCGCCGACAGCGACGACTTTCCCATCCTTGATCGCGATAGCGGACCCGATCGAGAAATCCTTGTCCACGGTGAGAACCCGACCGCCACGCAGGAGCAAGTCAACAGGCTGCTGCTGCTGCGCGAGAACGGCGCCCGGCAACAGCCCGGCGCTAAGGCATAAAGTCCAAAGTTTCGATCGCATCCTGCCCCTCCCGATCATGCGTCCCAATCATGCTTCATTTATTCGCCTCATAAACCAGTTTGCCATCGACGAAGGTGTAGGCGGATGGAAGCGACGGGCCACCATGGCCCTTGAAAATGTCATCGCGGAAAATCACCACATCGGCGCGCTTGCCCGGTTCCAGCGTGCCGACATCCTTATCGGCGAAGATGGAATAGGCGGCATCGCGGGTATAACCATCAATCACCTCGTCCACGGTCAGTTTCTGGTCAGGGATGGGCTTATGCGGAATACGCATGGTGGCGACCTCCATACCCGGGCCGATGTCGAGCGGGGCGACCGGCCAGTCGCTGCCGAAAGCCACCCGACCACCTGCATTCTTGATACTCTTCCATGGGAAGCCCCAGGCAGAACGTTCATAGCCGATATATTTCCAGCGGCGCGCTTCCATCTTGGGATCGTTCATACCGCCGGCATGGTCGGGCTGCATCGATGCTGTGACGCCCAGTTTGGCGAAGCGCGGCACTTCGACCGGATCGATCGATTCAATATGTTCGATCTTGTGCCGGCGACCGCGGGCTGGTGCTGGATTGGCCTTTTCGGCGGCTTCATAGGCGTCGAGTGCGATACGAACGGCCCGATCGCCAAGACCGTGGGTCATCACCTGCCAACCATCTGCGTCCATCATGGTGATGATGCGGGCGAGTTCTTCCGGCTTATAATTGGCGTGTCCGCTGGTCGAAGCATCATCCGTATAGGGGCTGAGCATCGAAGCAGTGTGAGACTCGATCACGCCGTCCAGCATGATCTTCACGATACCGGCGCGCAGCATGGGATCATCCTTGTGCGCTTTGCGGACGGCGTCGAACTTGGCGAGATCGGCACGGTTGAAGTCGAAGCTCTGAGGTAATTCAGCCGAGGTCGAATCCTTCGTCAACCAAAGTGCGGAATAGATGCGCAGACCGAGTTTCCCGGCGGCATGGGCGCGTTCGAACAGAGCGAGATCGTCGGTCCCACCGACATTGACGATGGAGGTAACGCCCGCTTTATATGCAGCCTCGGTGCCGAGCGCGAGGAGCCGCATATTGTCCGCCTCGGTCAAGGGCGGTACCACTTTTGCCATCAGCCCCTGCGCCGTTTCGAGCAGATGTCCGGTGGGATTACCGGCTGCGTCACGGACGATGCGACCACCCTCCGGGTCGGGTGTGGCTGCGGTAAGACCTGCCATGGCCAGCGCCTTGCTGTTAGCAAGCATAGAGTGTCCATCGCCCGCGCGGATAACGACGGGACGGCCGCCACTGGCCGCATCAAAATCCTTCGCGGTCAGGCTGTCGGAAAAATAGCCGAATCCCAATAGCCAAGGCCGATCGGGATGGGCCTCCCCGAACGCCTTTACCCGACGGGAAATTTCGGCGCCCGTGTTTGCACCAGTCGCGTCGAACTGATCCAGCGTGCTGGCGCCCATCAGGAAATGAACATGAGTGTCGATGATGCCGGGCGTAACGGCACCGCCCTTGGCATCGATGATCTTTGTTGCGGGGCCACGCAGGGCGGACATTTTCGCATCGCTACCCACAGCCATGATGCGGTCGCCGCTAATGGCGAGCGCCTGCGCGTGGCGGCCGGTGCCATCGGCCGCATAGACGTTGCCGTGCAGGATGAGGGTGTCCGCGCTTCTTGATTGCGCCAAACCTGCGGTGCCGACCATAAGCGACAGCACGATGAGGGAGTGGATTTTCACTGTATCGCCTTTCTTACGGCGGCGAGGTAGGCATCCTCGACCGCATAGGTTTCCTGCGCGTCGGCACGCGGCCATGCGCTCAAGGCCACGACGATCAGGCGTGTTTTCGGATCGGTGAAGATCATCTGGCCAAAAATGCCGAGAGCGCGATAGCTGCCATCGCGATTTGCCCACCATTGATAGCCATAGCCGACATCGCCCCATCCAGTGGGGAGCAGATGGCCGGTCGCCTGATCGCGCCAGCCATCGGGCAGGATGGAGCGACCATTGATGACCCCGTTATCGAGGAAGAATTGACCAAAGCGGCCAAAATCGCGCAAGCGCATCGACAGGCTGGAGCCACCAAGCGCCTGCCCCTGAACCGTTACCCAGGCAGCGTCCGCCTCCATGCCATAGGGCGCCCAGATTTTTTCGGAGAGATATTGCGCCATCGGGCGTCCCGTCGCGTTGGCGACCAACAGGCCCAGCATATTGCTGTCACCGGTATTATAATGGAATTTGGTGCCGGGTTCAGTGACACGGGGCAGCGCTGCCATATAGGCTACCATGTCTCCCTTTGGATCGTCATAAACGGCCTTCATCTTTGAAGCATCGGCAGCCGGATCTTCATAGTCCTCATCCCATTTTACGCCCGAACTCATCATCATCATGTGGCGGATCGACACACCGTCATAGGCGCTGCCTGTAAGGCCGGGGATATAGCGGCTGACAGGGTCATCGATGCTCTTGATATAGCCATCCTGAATGGCCGCACCGACGAGGGTCGAGGTGACGGATTTGGCGGTGGAGAAAGAAGTCCAGCGCATCGTCGGACCAAAGCCAAAGCGATAGCGTTCAAGCAGGATGGTACCGTCGCGAATGATGAGCAGGCCCGCGACATTATTCGCCGCCATGAAGGCGTCGCTGTTCATGGGATGACCAGCGACGGTGTAACGCACCTTCAATTCGGTGGGGGCTACGGCAAAGGATTTCACCTGATCGCCGCGCCGCACGATCGCGGTCGGATAAATATCCTCCATATGGGAAAAACCGGCCGGGCGTTGCGCCAAAGGCCAGAAAAGAATGTTGCCCTCCGGCAGCGGACCATCAACCCAGCCGGGCGATGGTGGCGCAGAAGGTGTTGCTGCCATTATCGCGATAGCGAGCGCGGCGAGTGCCGTCCGCTTCATAAATATACGCATGCGCCCCCGCCAGCATGAAGGATGATGTGCGAACGAAGCTGGGGGATGTGCGAAACGACTGTCAACGACCAAGATCATCGCGACTTTAGCAGTTTTATAGAGAAATATCTGACAGTTGCCCGAGATTGGTGCAGGCCGGGCAACAAGTGCGACCCTTTTGGCAGCAGCGGATATGCGGTGACGCTCTGTCACCACGCCCCCACGATTTAACAACTATATGGCGGCCTGCATACAGCATCTAATCGTCGGTGATGGACAAGAGCGGGCATCGTGATGCGATCCATTCCGCCATCCAGCACGCTTACAGAACGAAGGCTCCAGGCATGGCGAAAGACTATGCGGAGCGACAGGATGAGGACCGGAGGCGGGAAGATACAGGCAAAATTCGGGGGGAAAACATATGCACATTCGCACGAAAATCATGGGCTGCGCCGCACTTATGGCAATCGCGACGGCTTCACAGGCCATGGCGCAGGCGCCAGTTCCTGCACAAGGCCCGGACAGCACTGACGCGGGCCAGGTCGATACATCGGGCGATATTCTGGTGACGGCACGGCGCACCAGCGAACCGCTGAGCAAGGTGCCGATTTCGGTCGCCGCGTTCAGTCAGGAGCGAATGGACCGCCTCGGCCTCAAGGACTTCACCTCCATCGCACGGCAGACGCCGGGCGTGCGGATTACCGAACCGCTCAACAACATATCGATCCGCGGCATCGCTTCGAGCGCGGGGGCTTCGACCACCGGCGTGTATCTGGACGACACGCCCATTCAGATCCGCACATTCGGTATCGGCGCGGCCAATACGCTGCCCGCTGTATTCGATCTGGAACGTGTGGAAGTATTGCGCGGCCCGCAGGGAACGCTGTTCGGCGCCGGCTCGGAAGGTGGCACGGTTCGCTTCATCACGCCGCAGCCAAGCCTGGAGAAATATAGCGTCTATGGCCGCAGCGAGCTGGCTTTCACGGAAGGCGGCGAACCGACATATGAGGCAGGTGTCGCGGTCGGCGGGCCGATCGTACAGGATGTACTGGGCTTTCGGGTAAGCGGATGGTTCCGCCATGAAGGCGGTTATGTCGATGCGATCGACTATCATGACGGCACGACGCGCGACGCAAACAGCAACTGGGAAAATACCACGCAATTGCGCGGTGCGCTGACTTGGCAGCCAGCGGACGGCCTGCTCATCACGCCGTCGATTACCTATCAGAAGCGCTATTCCAACAATACGGACAGCTATTGGGAATATTATAGCGACCCTGGCGAAGGCCAGTTCAAGAACGGCAACCCGATGCAGCTATTCGATCGGGACCGCTATGTGATGCCGGTGCTGAAGGTGGAATATGATGCCGGACCGGTCCAGATCATTTCCAATACCTCCTATTTCAACCGCAACCAGACGCGCTTCTATGATGCGTCCATCTATGACCTGTCCTACCTGCAACAACAGTCCGACAGCTTTGCCCCCGGCGTCGAGGGACCATTCCTGCTGCCGAGCGGCCCCAATTGGGAAGCCTATGGCATCTATGATTATAAAAGCACCGGCGAAATCACCAACCGGCAGCGCAACTGGACGCAGGAAGTGCGGTTGCAGTCCAACACCCCGGACTCGCCGCTAACATGGGTCGTGGGCGCGTTCTTCCAGAAGAACAAACAGCGCAATGTCGAGGCGATGACCTCTCTTCAGGTCGGCGAACTCTATGCCAACGTTCTGGATGACTGTGATTTCTTCACCTGCTGGAACGGCGCGCCGGAGGGGACGGGCCTGCTGGACGGACGCTATCAGTGGATTGGCGATACGACCATCACAGAAAAACAATATGCCATATTCGGCGATGCGACGCTGACCCTGTTCGAAAAGCTGAAGATCACGGCAGGCGCCCGTTATGCCAAGAACAAGTTCAAGTTCGACAGCCGCTCCGCCTATCCCGGCTATGACGCCAGTTCGACCGGCGGCACCAGTGAAAAGCCGTTCACGCCCAAGTTCAACGTTTCCTATCAGGCAACGCCTGAGCATATGGTCTATGGCACCGTCGCCAAGGGATATCGCATCGGCGGCGCAAATGCTCCGCTGTCGCCCGGCTGCCTCAATTCGATCCAGAGTTTGGGTCTGCCCGGCCTGCCCGAAAGCATCCGGTCGGATACGGTGTGGAGCTACGAAGCAGGCGCGAAGGGCCGTTTCGGCAACGCATTCCGTTATGATGCCAGCGTCTATCAGATCAACTGGAACGACATTCAGCAGCGCAATTACCTGCAAGAATGCGGCCTTGCCTATACCGATAATAACGGCAAGGCGAAGGTGCGCGGTTTCGACATGCAGGGATCGGCCAAGCTGACCGATTTCTTCACGCTGGAATTTGCACTGGGCTATACCGACGCAAAATATACCCAGAATGCCTATCGCTCGCCCGCTCCCGATGCACCGCTGGCCGTACAAAAGGGCGACGCGCTGGACGGGGTTTCGCCATGGACAGTGGTTATCGGCGGCACCAGCAATTTCGAAATAGCCGGTCTGCCCGCCTATGCGCGGTTCAACTATGAATATAGCAGCCGTCAGCGCGACACGCCGATCCAGAACGTCAACACATCGCAATATGACTCGCGCCTGCCGGTTGTTCCCGCGACCCATTTCGTCCGCGTTCGCGCAGGTACGACGCTGAACGGCATCGACGTTTCGCTGTTCTGCGACAATCTGCTCAATGCCCATACCCGCCTGACCCGCAGCCATTCTGATCGCTACACCGATCTGTTCACGGCCAGCACCTTCCGGCCGCGCACCGTGGGCCTGACGGCAACCTATCGTTACTGATCGGGGGAGCCTCAGATGAAATCCATCCTCGTCACAGCGCTGGCACTGGCCGGGACATGCCTGTCCCCGGCCAGTGCCGAGGAATGGCGCTATTATGGCGGCAGCCACAAGTTCGACCGCTATTCGCCGCTCGATACCATCAACAAGAAGAATGTTCGCAAACTCAAGGTGATGTGGACCCGGCCAGCCGTCGATGCCTCTATCATGAAGCGTTTTCCCGACCTCTCGCCGTCCAACTATTTCCGTGGCACGCCAATCATGATCGGGGATACGCTCTACGCCCCCGATGGTGTCGGCCTGATCGAGGCGTTCGATGCGAAAACCGGCGCAACCCGATGGGTGCAGCAGCCCTTTGCGGAAACGCTGAAGGAAGCGGCGGGCAACAGCACCCGTGGCGTGGATTTCTGGACAGGTGGCAATGATCAGCGGATCATCGCGATCCGGGGCGAATATCTTTATGCCCTCAATGCAAAGACAGGCGCCTATTATAAGGATTTCGGTCAGCAGGGCCGCGTCTCCCTTCGCCGGATCACGCGCGACAATAGTGCCTTTGTCGGGTTGAATGGACCGATCGTCGTCGGTGACGTCATCGTGGTCAGTGGCAATGGCGGCGGTCAGGGCGCGGGCGATGGCAGCGCGTTCAAGGAAGCCGCACCGGAGGACGTGCGCGGATATGACGTCCGTACCGGCGCCTTGCTGTGGACCTTCCACATCCTGCCACAGGGCGGTGAACCGGGGCATGAAACATGGCCCGACGACGCCGCAACGCAGGTCGGCAATATGGGGGCGTGGGCATCCATGTCCGCCGACGAAGCACTGGGTTATGTCTATCTGCCGCTCACAGCGCCGACCAATTCCTATTATGGTGGACATCGCAAGGGCGACAATCTCTATTCCAGCAGCCTTGTCGTGCTGGATGCGAAGACCGGCAAGAAAGTCTGGCATTATCAGATGGTCCATCATGACCTGTGGGACTATGACAATGCCTCGCCGCCGACGCTCGCCAATCTGAAAGTTGACGGCAAGGCGATCGACGCCGTGATCCAGCCCAACAAGTCGGGCATGTTGTTCGTGTTCGACCGTAAGACCGGACAGCCGGTATGGCCGATCGAGGAAAAGCCGGTCCCGCAATCGAAGACGCCGGGCGAATATACGTCGCCGACCCAACCATTCCCGTCGAAACCGCCTGCGTTCGACCGGCAGGGTATTACCGAAGCCGATCTGATCGACTTCACCCCGCAACTGGCGGCCGAGGCAAAGGCGATTGCCAGCAAATATGAGCTGTCGCCGATCTTCACTCCCGGCCTGTTGTACAAACCCGGTGGCAAATTGGGGGCGCTCACCGCTCCGGGAGCATGGGGTACGGGCAACTGGAACAGCGGCGCATTCGACCCGGAAACCGGATATTATTATGCCGTATCGATGACCCTGCCGGACAGTTTCGCCCTGTCCAAACCCAGCAAACCCGGTGCGACCATCGCCTATGGATGGGCCGAAAATATCCCCGACGAACCCAAGTCCAGCCTTTACGGCATCGGGCCACAGGGATTGCCGCTGCTAAAGCCACCCTATGGTCGCATCACGGCCTATGACATGAACAAGGGCGAGCAATTATGGGTCGTCGCCAATGGCGATGGCCCGCGCAATCACCCGTTGCTCAAAGACCTGAAACTCCCACCACTCGGTAGCATCGGGCGACCCGTCCCCCTGTTGACCAAGAGCCTGTTATTCCTGGGTGAAAGCAGCGACGCTCTTTATGGGAAGGTCGGCAATGCCGGCCCCTCCACCTTCCGCGCCTATGACAAGGCAACCGGCGCGGTGGTGTGGCAGACGCAGTTGCCCGCTGGCACCACAGGCGGCCCCGTAACCTATTCGGTCGCCGATCAGCAAATGATCGTCGTCCCGATCGGCAGCAGCGCGCATGCCGGCGAATGGGTCGCCATGGGAATAGGACAATGAATCGCCTGTTCCTGCCGGTGATGGCGATGGCAATGTTCATTCCCGCCATCGCTACTGGCGCCGACTTGCCACTAGCCGGTTTCGCGCAGGATCAGGCGGCACAGGCGCAGCCCGTCTATGCCGAAAAATGCGCGCTGTGCCATGGCGATGCCCTCCAGGGCGGCGATCATGGCCCAGCACTCAAAGGCGCGGGTTTCTGGACCGCCTGGCAGGGACAGCCCGCCCGCAAGCTGTACAGCCGGATCATCAGCACCATGCCCTATAATGATCCCGGCACGCTGACCCCGGACGAAACACTCGCCATCACCGCGCTGATCGCGCGCACCAACGGCGCGGCCGATGGCCCATCCCACGCCGCAGCGTCCGAACTGGACGCCATCGCGCTGCCCCCCGTTCGCTGAGGACATCATCATGGTTCGATCCACTCCCTTTGCCCCCGCCCTGTCGATCATGGCCCTGCTGGCTGCACCCGCCGCCGCCGAAACCGGACACCCGGTCAAAATCTCGTCCGGTGAGGCGTCCGCGCTGCTGACCGGCCCAAGCGCCGTTCCCGGCGGCAAGAACGGCGTTCAGACCAAATGGGTCGAGATGCTGGCGTCGAAGGACAGGAAATTATCGGCCGGCATCTATTCGTCCACCGCGACCCGCAGCGAGATCGACGCCTATGGCGAAGACGAGTTCATGTATTTCATCGCGGGCGGCGTAACGCTGACATCGGCGGACGGCACCGTCACCGAAATAAAGGCTGGCGATGGCGTAACCATTCCAAAGGGATGGAAAGGCGTTTGGGATACACAGGGCTACACCAAATATTATGTGACCTATGAACCAGAGGGCGCCGCGAAATAAAGCGGGCGATGCAAGTCCCACATTGACTTGGGACCATAGTGAGGTCGATATTTCCCGGACGCCCGTCAAGATAGGCAGATAAAGCATCTGATGGGTCGGGACATGCGATATGAACCGAAAGGGGTAGATATGACCACCGTCAATGTGAACGGCGTCGATCATCAGGTCGATGTGGACGACGACATGCCGCTGCTGTGGGTGGTGCGCGACGTGCTGGGCATGACGGGGACCAAATTCGGGTGCGGTGCCGGCCTGTGCGGCGCCTGTACCGTGCATATCGACGGCGAGGCGCAATTTGCCTGTCAGACGCCGATCGCGTCGGTCGGCACATCCAAAGTCACCACGATCGAGGCGATGAAGGACAGCCCGATCGGCAAGGCCGTGCAGGAAGCGTGGATCGACACCGACGTCGTTCAGTGCGGTTATTGCCAGCCGGGTCAGATCATGCGTGCCTGCGCCATGATCGCGAAAAGCCCGCAGCCCACCGATGCCGAAATCGACGAAGTGATGTACACCAACCTGTGCCGCTGCGGATGCTATCCGCGTATCCGCGCCGCCATTCACAAGGCCACCGGCGCCGGAAAGGTCGCGGCATGACGGGCGCGGATACCGACACCATGGCGATCAGCCGTCGCGGCCTGCTGCGCGCAGCGGGCGCCAGCGCCTTCGCCATCGCGATCCGTTTCGACGGTGCTGGCGCGGCGATCGCTCCGGCGAGTTTTACCCCCAATGCGATGCTGAGCATCAATGCGGCCGGGGCGATCAGCCTGTCGCTGCCCAAGACGGAAATGGGTCAGGGCGTCTACACCGCGCTCACCATGATGATCGCCGAAGAGATGGAGGTGACGGCGCAGTCCATTGCCATCCTGCTGCCCGATGGCGCAACCGGCCGGTTCGGCAAGGTGACGCAGGATACCGGCGGATCGACAACCATCCGCGAATGCTGGGAACCCGTGCGACAGGCAGCGGCAGATGCGCGCGGCGCCCTGATCGCGGCGGCGGCGGCCCAGTGGAAGGTCGCGCCCGGCGAGTGCAGCGCGACCGACGGACAGGTGATCCATGCGGCGAGCAAACGCGCCCTGCCCTATAGCGCGCTGGTGGCCAGCGCGGCGACGATGAAGCTGCCGGAAAAGACCCTGGTCAAGACGTCGGGCTATAAGGTGATCGGCAAGCCGCAGCACCGGCTGGACTCCCCGGCCAAGGTCCGGGGCGAGGCGGAATATGGCATCGATGTGCGCCTGCCCGGCATGAAAGTCGCGACACTGGCGCAGGCACCGGTGTTCGGCGGCACGCTCGATAGCGTGAACGAAGCCGCCGCCATGGCAGTGAAGGGCGTGGTGCAGGTGGTGCGCCTGCCCGATGCGGTCGCGGTGGTCGCGGACCATTATTGGGCCGCGCGCAAGGGGCTTGAGGCGCTGTCCCCGACATGGAAGGACGGGACCAACGCCACCGCATCGCAGGCGGCGATCATGGCCAGCTATGCCAAGGCGGCACAGGGCGAAGGCGCGTCGGCCATGGCGGAAGGCGGGCTGGATGCAGCCATGATGGCCAAGGCGATGGCCGGGGCGACGAAGAAGATCAGCGCCGTCTACGAACAACCTTTTCTGGCCCATGCCACGATGGAGCCGGGCAATTGTGTCGTCCATGTGAAGGATGGCGGGTGCGAAATCTGGACCGGGACGCAAATCCCCGGATCGGCTCGCGACGAAGCGGCCAAGGCGATGGGCGTGCCGGCTGACAAGGTGATATTGCACAATCGCTTGATGGGCGGCGGCTTTGGTCGGCGGCTGGAGCCGGATTATATCCTGCGCGCCATCGAGGTGGGCAAGCAGGTGCAGGCGCCTGTGAAGCTGATCTGGTCGCGGGAGGAGGACATGCAGCATGACCTCTATCGCCCCTTCTACCATGACGCGATCGAGGCCGGGCTGGACGCCGATGGCAAGCCCATTGCCTGGACCCACAAGATCACCGGATCGTCGATCATGGCGCGGCTCTACCCCCAATATTATAAGGGCGTGGATGCCGATGCGGTCGATGGATCGGTGACGACGCCCTATACGCTGCCGGCGCAAAGGGTGGAGTTCATCCGCCATGAAAGCGCGGTGCCGACAAGCTGGTGGCGGGGCGTGGGCGGGGCGCGCAGCGCCTTCGTCGTGGAGAGCTTCATCGATGAACTGGCCCATGCCGCCGGGGCCGATCCGATCGCCTATCGCCGCAGCCTGACCAGCGACCCGCGCACGCAGGCGGTGCTGGATATGGTGGCGGAAAAATCGGGATGGGCCGCCCCTGCTCCTGCCGGACGGGCGCGCGGCGTCGCCCTGATCCACACATGGGACACCTATATGGCGCAGGTCGTGGAGGTGGAGAAACATCCCGAAAATGGCGTGAAGGTGGTGAAGGTGACGGCGGTCGTCGATTGCGGCCAGCCGGTGAATCCCATGGGTATCGAGGCACAGATCGAGGGTGGCGTCATATTCGGCCTGACCGCCGCCTTGTTCGGCGAGGTGACGGTGGCGGACGGGCGGATCGAACAATCCAATTTCCACGACTATCGCCTGCTGCGGATCAGCGAGGCGCCGGTGATCGAAACCCATATCATCCCCAGCAGCCAGACGGTTGGTGGCATGGGCGAACCGCCGGTGGCGACGATCGTCCCCGCGCTGGCCAATGCGGTGTTCGCGCTGACCGGCAAGCGTATCCGCAAACTGCCCATTGCCAAGGTGCTGACGGCGTAACGCCCTGCCCCGCCGGTTCGGATCGGGCTGGCGGGGACGGAGACAGTCTGACAATCCTACAACTGACGGCTTAACTTCGCATATTTCCCGGCGATTTTAAATTTTCCTGTCGTCATGTTATTTTATCATTACGAATAATGGCCGTTGCGCGATCCATTTATTCACCCATCGACATTGCGCGGCTGTTGGAATGGTTCGAGCGTCGGGGGGCAAATTGACGTAACGTCAACTTGTCGCGCAAACCGTTGATATATCGCGATTTCAGTTCGTCGCTGCATCAATTTCCACCTCCAAAGTTCACGACATCCGCGCCCGCGCGCGGGCGGGCGCGCGTGGGATGGAGGGCGCGCGACAGATACGGACAAGACGCCACGGATCTGCTCCGATTGGGGTGACGTAGGACAGCGGAAAGATGCGCCACTTTTCAGATGTAGGACAGATTTCTGAGGCGCTGTGACTTTTTCTCGACAGGTCGGATGCGGGCCGAAGAAAGCGGGATGCCGGGTCAGGCCCGGCATGACGATGAGAGAGGACTGGTTACGAGCAGTTGCGGACGGTTACGGGGGCTGCGCCGTTACTCAAGAACTGCCATCTCTTTCTCGTCACCCCAGCGAAGGCTGGGGTCTCATGCGGTCAGAGGACGAGGTCTGAAATATCTCGCCAATCTGGATTGCTCTCTTCAATGAGCCGGATTTTCCATTCGCGCTTCCAAGCCTTTAGTGCCTTTTCGCGTGCAATGGCGAACGTGATGTCATCATGATGTTCAGCGAGAACGAGCCGGGTAAGGCCGTACTTCTTGCAGAAAATCGAACCAGTGCCGTTTCGGTGTTGCACTACGCGCGCAGCTAGGTCGGCTGTGACGCCAATGTAAAGAACGCCTCTTGCCTTGTTCGTCATGATATAGGTGTAGCCGCCACGCGCCATGCCCTACCGTGACGCGCCTTCGCCTGAGATGCCAGCCTTCGCTGGCATGACGGGTGTTTTTATGTCGGCTCCTGATGAATTCCAGCCTAGAATCAAACCTTCCGCTCCCTCCCCCCTTTCGTCATCCCCGCCTACGTGGGGATGACGGTGTAGAATTGGGGCGTCCGTCCTTACCCTATTTCCCCGCTCGCTTATCCTCATTCGCCCGCGCGATGACATAGGCGCGGATAGACGATACTTCATCGCGCGTGAGTGCGTCGGCGAAGGAGGCCATGCCGGCGTCTTTGAGCAGTCCGCCCCGCACCACCTGTTCGAACAGGTCGCCGTGCAGGGCGGGGCTGGCGCGCAGGTCGGGGTTGAGGCCGCTGCTGCGGGCTTCGCCGCCATGGCAGATGGCGCAATAAAGGCCGAAGAGGTGGCCGCCAGCCTTCACCTGTTGCGCCGTGGCGGTGGCGGGTGGCGGATCGAGGGCGATGGGTTGGGGTGCGGGCCGGGGCGGCAATTGGGCCTGTCCGCCCAGTTTGAACACCATCAGCCGGTCGAGGATGGGGCGGCGCCCCTGAGCATCGACCAGCCGACAGGTGCCGACATAATCGCCACCGCAGCCGACCGATATGGCGATATATTGCTGCCCGCCCACGGCATAGCTGACTGCCCCGCTCATGGCCGAACCCTGAACATCCATCGCCCACAGACGCTTGCCATCGGTGGCGCGATAAATGCCGAGCATGCCGCGCGCCTCCCCCTCCACCACCAGATTGCCAGCGGTGGCCAGCGTGCCGCCATTGCCGACATCGGCATGGGGAACGCGCCAGACTTCGCGTTGTTCGACCGGGTTCCACGCGAGCAGATAGCCCTTGCCGGGCGGGGTCGGGATATTGGTTTGCGGCGACAGGCCGAACAGGTCGTCGGCGGTATTATAGGCATTGCGGCGCATACGGAAACCGGGTTCGGCGAAGAAGACCTCCGCCGTTTCCTGCGCCGGGAAATAGACGAGGCCGGTCCGGGGACTGTAGGACCATGGCATCCAGTTATGCCCGCCCCGGCTGCCCGGCAGGACCACGGCAGGCTTGCCGGTCTGCTCATAACGGGCCTTGGGATTGGCGATCGGACGGCCGCTCTTCATGTCGATGCCGCTGGCCCAGTTGACCGGCACGAAGTTGCGGGCGGACAGCAATTCCCCGGTGGCCGCGTCCAATATGTAGAAGAAGCCGTTCTTGGGCGCATGCATGATGACGTGGCGGGTGCGGCCACCCACGGCCAAATCCGCGATCATCAACGGCTGTGTCGAGGTATAATCCCATGTCTCGCCCGGCGTTTCCTGATAATGCCAGACATATTCACCGGTGTCGGGGCGCAGGGCGACGATGGAAGAGAGGTAGAGATTGTCGCCACCGCCGGGGCTGCGCTCCGCCTGATTCCAGGGCGCGCCATTGCCGGTGCCGATGAAGACGAGATCGAGCCGCTCGTCATAGACGATCGCGTCCCATGGCGTGCCGCCGCCGCCCCGCTTCCACCACAGATCGCCCTTCCAAGTCTGACGCGCCCTGGCCATGGCGGCATTTTCGGGCGCTTTGGCCGGGTCGCCGGGGACAGTGTAGAAGCGCCACGCCAGCTTGCCGTCGGCAAGATCATAGGCCGACACATAGCCGCGCACGCCCAGTTCCGCGCCGGCATTGCCGATCAGCACCTTGCCCTTCGCGATGCGGGGGGCGCCGGTGATGGTATAGGGTTGAGCCTGATCGACGGTGACGACCGACCAGAGTTGACGCCCGGATTTCGCATCCAGCGCGATCAGGCGGCCGTCGAGCGTGGCGACGACGACCTTCCCATCCGACAGCGCGACACCCCGGTTCACGGCATCGCAGCACGCCTTGACCAATGTGTCGCGCGGCACTTCCGGATCGAAGCTCCACAGCGGCTTGCCGGTGCGCGCGTCGAAAGCGCGGACCATGCTCCATGCGGTGGAGAGATAAAGGACGCCATCGGCGACGATCGGTGTCGCCTCCAGCCCACGGGCAAGGCCGATGTCCTGATACCAGGCGAGGCCGAGGCGATCGACATTGCCGTCATTGATCTGATCGAGCGGGCTGAAACGCTGTTCGTCGTTCGTGCCGCCATGGACCAGCCAGCCGGTATCGGGCGCTGGCGGGAGCGAGGATGGGGGCGCGCCAATCGCCCCCGCCCCAACCGCAAACAGCGCCGCGACCAAAGCCCCCCTGCCCCATTGCATCCCGATCAGCCCTTGGTGAAGGGGAAGGCCCGTCGTTCCAGCCGCTCCTGCGCCGCGCGATGTCCTTCAAGGAAGGCAGCGTCGGTGTGCGGGCTGGCGGCTGCGTCGGAATTGGCGATGGAGATGAGGCCGAAGGGCTGACGCCCGATCACGCAGGGCCGATTGGGGCTTTCGGTATAGACCCACTCCACCGGGTCATAGAGGCTGTTATAGGTATAGGCATAGCCATGCGGCCAGCGATTGACGGTGATGCCCGCAATGTCGCGGGCGGGATCGAAACCGCTGCCGGCGAGGACGCGGGCCATCTGGCTGCGGGTTTCCCGTTCGAAGGTTTCGAAGCTGGTATCGAGCAACAACTGCCGCCCGGCGCGGTGCTGATCGCGACGGGGGAGGCCCGGCACCGCCATCGTCTTGACGAAATGCACCGCAATCGGATCGTCGGGCGTGGCGGCATGGTGCAGCCCGCCCAGCGTCGCCGCTTCGGTCAGTTCCATCTGTTCGTGGAACATGCCGGGGCAATCGACTGCGCTGATCTTCAGCTTTTCCCATGCGCGCCAGTTGCGCACGGCGACATTGGTGTAGATGAGCGGCCCCTTCACGCCATAGGCCAGCGCTTCCTTCTGCGCGGCGGGCAGTTCGGGCATGATATAGGGGATCATCATGTTCCACGAGGCGATGATCACCGCCTGCCCCCGCACGCTTTTCAGCTTGCCGTCGTTGACATAGGTGACGACCGCTTCCTTCGCCGACCATGGATCGCCGTCATGCTTCACATTGACGACGATGGAACTCAGGCGAATGCGGGTGGTCTGGTTGGGCCGGTCGAGCGTGCCATAGTCGATGACGGCGGTGCCCATATCCTCCTGCGTGCGGCCGGCGGTCGCATCGGGGATGAGTTTGGAGATGAAGAGGCGCGCCAGCGTGGCGTTGCCGTCGGGGAAGTGGACGGCGCGGTTGGATTCCTTCTGACGGCCATGCTGACCGCCGGGCAGGTCGGCGAACAGATCGTCGGGAATGGGACCAAGGCCGAGGCCGGAAAAGCCAGGCATGCCCTGAACCCAGGCATAGAGCGCGGGCGTGGCGTCGGAACCGACGCAGAAGCTGCCATAGCCGAAGGTGCGGAAGAACCATGTGACCTGCGGATCGACGCCGATGGTCTTCTCGTAATAATCCTTGAGCGAGGTGGTGGCGAGGAACAGCTTCTTTTCCTCCACCGACTTGCCGGCGAGATAGTCGGGCTGGCTGTCGGCCATCAGCTTCTGGAAATCGGCCTTTGCCTTGGGGCTGATCGGCAGATTTTCGTCGAGCAGACGACCGGCGCGGCGCCCCGCGCCCTTTGGCACGATCAGCGCGTCACGCTTCCATGTTTCCTTGTCCATGAACATGCCGCGCTTGAGGCCAAGGCCGCTATAGAGTTTGGAATTGGGTTCGTTGGCGACCTCATACCGTTCGAGATCGACACCAAGGTCTTCGAGAACCTGCCGCGCCCAGCGATTGTAGCGCTGGGGCGATTCGACATTCAGCGTGCCGCCATTGACCACCAGCGGCTTGCCATCGACGGTGAATTCATTGCGTTTGGCATGGCCGCCGAAATCATCATGATTGTCGAGGATGAGGACGCGGACGGAGGTGCCCGCGTTCTTGATGAAGAAATGCGCGGCGGCAAGGCCGCTGAGGCCACCACCGACGATCACGCAATCATAGGTTTCACCGGTGCTGGTGACACCCGCAACGTCCAACTGACCATCACGCAGCAAATGGCCATATTCGAACGATCCGGGATGGCTGCCCCGCATGCCCATCTTCGCGGGCGGATAGCTGGACGACGGGGCGACCGCGCCGGTGGCCGCAAACAGCGGTCCGGTGGTCATGGCACCGCCGATGACGGCCGCCGTGCCGTTGATGAAATCCCGGCGGCTGATCGCGCTGCCCATACCGAGCGCCTTGTCGTCGTTCACACGCATTTCCTTCCCGATCGGCGGCCTTCATTCGTTCGCGCACCCTGTTTCCGGCCGCCGGGAACAGGAAAATGGGAGAGGCAGATACCCTTTTATGGGGCAGCGCTGCCCTTCTTCACCCACAGCAGGTCATATTCGGTGGTCCAGGTCGCGCCGCCATCTTCGGTGCCGACCGACAGTTCGCGCACTTTGCCATCGGGCAACTGGATGAGGCTCCAGTGGCGAAGCCGCACCTTGCCATCGCCCAGCGGTTTTTCGGTGACGTAGCGGATTTCACCCGGCTTGATGATCTGGCCGGTGAAGGCCGTGGTCGCGCCGGTGTCGGACGCCCATAAATAGCTCCACCCTTTGAGCAGGGAGGAATAGACGAAGAGGCCTATACCATTGCCCTTGCGCCCCGGCTCCACCGTCCATGTTTCATGGATGGCGCAGCTATCCAGCACCTTTTCCATCTTCACTTCGGCCGATTTCTTGCCGTTGCTATAGACGTCCCATGTGCCGACGGTGAAATCCTGCCCCGCATAGAGCGGATCGGCGCAGGGCGCTGACTGGGCCGGCGACTGCGCTGCGGCAGGCGTCGTCGACATCAGGGCGGCAGCGGCCAAAACCGCCAGAGTTACCAGCTTTTTCACATCAACATCCCCCGTTGACGCCATCGATCATGGCAATGTTTCGAGTTCGCGGCCGATCGTTTCCATGATCCGGTCGATCTCGCCTGGCTCAATGGTGAGCGGCGGCGACAGGGCGACGATGTCGCCCGTGACGCGGATCAGCACGCCGGCATCATAGCAGCGGGTGAAAAGTTCATAGCCGCGCTTGCCCGGTTCCCCCGGACGCGGGGTCAGCTCTATACCGCCGATCAGGCCGAAATTGCGGATGTCGGCGACGTGCGGCTTGCCAGCCAGCGCATGGATAGCCTGTTCGAAATGCTCCTCCAGCCCCATGGCCCGCTCGAACAGGCCATCGTCGCGATAGACGTCGAGCGTTGCCAGCGCTGCTGCGCAGGCCAGCGGGTGGGCGGAATAGGTATAGCCATGGGCGAGTTCGATCGCGCCTTCGGGCTGTCCTTCCGACATAGCCTCGAAAATGCCTTTGCGCACCAGAACAGCGCCCAGCGGAACAGTGCCGCTCGTAACCCCCTTCGCCGTGGTCATGATGTCCGGCATCACGCCGAAACGCTCACTCGCAAAGGCGGGGCCGACACGACCGAAGGCGGTGATGACTTCGTCGAAGATCAGCAGGATGCCATATTTGTCGCAAATCTCGCGCAGCCGCTGAAGATAGCCGACCGGCGGGATCAGCACCCCGGTCGATCCCGCGACCGGCTCCACGATAAGCGCTGCGATGGTGGAGGCATCATGCAGGGCGACCAGCCGCTCCAGATCATTCGCCAGTTCAGCGCCGTCCTGTGGCTGGCCGCGGGTGAAAGCCTGCGCGGGATCATATGTGTGGCGGATATGATCGACGCCGGCGAGCAGCGTGCCATATTGCTTGCGGTTGCCCACGATGCCGCCGACCGAAATGCCGCCGAAGCCGACACCATGATAGCCGCGTTCCCGGCCGATCAGGCGGGTACGGCTGCCCTGACCGATAGCACGCTGGTAAGCGAGCGCGATCTTGAGCGCGCTGTCCACCGCTTCCGAACCGGAAGAACAGAAGAACACCTTGTCGAAACCATCCGGCGCCATCGCCGTCAACCGGCTGGCCACTTCGAACGCGGCGGGGTGCCCCATCTGGAATGAGGGAGCATAGTCGAGCGTGGCAGCCTGATCCTGGATCGCCTTGACGATGCGGGGGTCGCCATGCCCTGCATTACAGCACCATAGACCAGCGGTGCCGTCGAGAACCTGACGCCCGTCATGACTGGTGTAATAATTGCCCTTCGCCGCGACCAGCAGGCGGGGTCCAGCCTTAAATTGCCGGTTGGCCGTGAACGGCATCCAGAATTGCGAAAGATCGTTGATGATTTTCATGCCCGCCCTTTGGTACGTGCCGGCCGTCCGCTTCCCGATCGCCCGCCCGACATAGTGATGAAACAGCAGAACTGCTGGAATCATCCTTCTCTCAGCCCGGCGGCGACCGAAAGGTGCTAATCTGGCAGGCCTCAGTGACTGGCTGACACCACCCACAGGCAAAACAAGTCACCACCCTCAGGCGAGCGCTTTCTCCTCCGCCGCCATGGTCGTCTGCAACCAGCGGCGGAAGCGCACGGTAGCAGGCGCATTCCAGCGATCTTCGCGCGCGATGAAAGTATAGCCGCCAAAGCTGACGGGTTCGAACACGCCCTCTTTGGGCTGGATCATCACCAGCCGTCCTTCCTGAAGATCATCCCGCAACAGCAAGGGGTTGGCCAGCGCGATGCCATGCCCCTGCCGTGCCGCTTTCAACGTCAGATGCGCGTGCCACAGCCGCGATCCGGTCAGCCGTTCAGGCGGCTCGACACCCTGTTTCTGGAACCAGGCCTGCCATTCAAGGTCATTATCCTCATGCAATAACGGCGCGGTGAGCAGATCGGCCGCGCTGGTGATATCGGGCAATTGGGCCGCACAGTCGGGACTGGCTACGGGGAAGACATAGGGGCGGGCAAATTCGAAACAGTGGACGATGCGCGGCAGCGCCTCCTCCTCCCACTTGCGCAGATACCGAATATCGCCATCCACATCCTTGCCACGGAAATCCGGGCTTTGATCGGTAGGTTGAAATTCGACGTCGATATCGCGGTTGCCGCTGATGAAATCACCCAGGCGGTCGGATAGCCAGAGGCTGGCGAAACCGGGGATGCACTGGATACGCAATTTCAGGTCTTCGGCACCCTGCATAAGGGCTCCGGTCGCCTCTGCAATGGCGTTGAGCGCGCCGTAAATCTGATGATGATAAATCTCACCCGCGTCGGTCAAGGTGTAGCCGGCGCCGGTTCGCACCAGCAATTGCGTGCCGACCCACCCCTCCAGCGAACGGATGTGCCGGCTGACGACCGCATGGTCGATCATCAATTCCTTGGCGGCCCGGCGGATCCCCCCCAACCGGCCCACAGCCTCAAACGCGCGGAGCGCGACCAACGGCGGAAGTAGCTTTCGATCTGTCACTTTATGTTCCCTGCGCCCAAAAACATCGAAGATCTGTCTGCATGGTGCAGTGCAGACACCCCATAAGTCAAATATCGGTGGCGAATTGGCACCACGTACATCAGGCTAGGCTCCTGTTTTTCGGTCATCCCTGCGCGCAGGATGACGGTAACGACCGAAGGGGTTTGCATATGACCAGACAGAAAAATGATGCGCCGCAGCCGGATGGCATAGCGCGCCGGGACTTTATCAGCGGCATGACGGGTGCGGGATTGGTGGCTCTGGCAACGCGGCCGGCCTCCGCCAGTGCGATGGCAGATACCCCATCTCCCGCGGCCTCCGCCGCCGCCATTCCCGATCCGGCGACCTATCCGCCGGTCCGCACCGGCCTGCGCGGGCAACATCCCGGATCGTTCGAGGCGGCCCATGCCGCGCGCGACGGCGCCTTTACCGGCCCGGTCGAAGCTACCCCAACCGGCGAGCATTATGATCTGGTCGTCGTGGGCGGCGGCATTTCCGGCCTGTCGGCCGCGCATTTCTATCGCACCGCACTCGGCGAAGAGCGCAAGATCCTGATCCTCGACAATCATGATGATTTTGGTGGCCATGCCAAGAGGAACGAATTTCACGCCGATGGCCGCACCATATTGTCGTACGGCGGCACCATGAGCATCGAAACGCCGTTCCCCTATAGCTATACGGCAAAGGCCTTGCTCGCCGAACTGGGTATCCAGCCCAGCAGCTACCCACAATATGACCGATCGAAGACGACCTATGCCGGCCTGTCGCGCGGCATCTATTTCGACAAGGCGACGTTCGGTCGGGACAAGATCGTGCCGGGCTATCGCAGTCGACCGGCCGCCGAATTTTTCGCCGAAGCGCCACTGACCGAAAAGGTTCGCGCCGACCTGATCCGCGTGCATGAGGCGAAGGTCGATTATCTGCCGGACCTGTCCCCCGACGCGAAGGCGCAGGCTTTGAAAGCCATGAGCTATCAGGACTTTCTGCTCAACCATGTGAAGATGTCGAAGGACGCCCTGCCCTTCTTTCTGGGACAGGGGTATCGCAACAATATGCGGGTCGATACCTGTCCTGCCTTCATGGCGTTTCGCGCCAACGCTCCGGGCTTTCAGGGCATGGAAATCGCCCATCAGATCGAGGCGGAGGCGGAGCATTTCCACTGGCCCGACGGCAATGCGTCGGTCGCCCGCCTGCTGGTGGCGAAACTGGTGCCGGGCGTTTTTCCCGGCCCCCAGACGCAAAGCTCGATCGTGCTGGCACCGGCCGATTACAGCAAGCTGGATGATCCCGCCAACCCGACCCGCATCCGGTTGAGCAGCATCGTCGTGCGGACGGAACATATCGGCAAGACCGAACAGACCACCGAAAAGGCGGTACGTGTCGTCTATAGCCACGGGGGCAAAAATCAGGAAGTGACGGCCGCGAACGTCATCCTGGCCTGTTTCAACAATATCATCCCGTTCATCGCCCCGGAAATTCCACAGGAGCAAAAGACCGCGCTGGCCTATCCGTCGAAGGTGCCGCTGCTCTATACCAATGTGCTGATCCGCAACTGGCAGGCGTGGAAGAAGCTGGGCATCTATATGCTGAGCGCCCCCAATGGCTATCACCAATGGGCGACGCTCGACATTCCCATGTCGATCGGCGGCTATGAAAGCGCGGCGACGCCCGATCAGGCCGTCGTCATCCATATGGTGCGCAACCCCAATCAACCCGGATTACCCCGCAAGGAACAGAACCGCCTGGGCCGATGGGACATTCTCAATACGCCTTTCGAAACCATAGAGAGCGAAATTCGCGGGCAGCTGGACGCGATGCTGGGCGCCGGCGGCTTTCAGTCGAAGCGGGACATATTGGCGATCACCGTCAATCGCTGGCCGCACGGCTATGCCTATACCTATGACACGCTGGGCGACCCCGCCGTGCCGGATGCGCAGCGGCCCCATGTCATCGGGCGTCAGCCGTTCGGGCGGATCGCCATTGCCAATGCGGATTCCGGCGCGTCGGCCTTTACCAATGTCGCCATCGATCAAGCCCATCGCGCGGTGAACGAATGCCTGATCAGCCGGGGGCTTACCTGAAATAAAAGGCCCGGCGAGGATCACACCTCGCCGGGCAGGATGTTCGCAGCGCCCCTTTGACACTCGGGACGCTGCGACGCAGGTTCGTTAAAAGCGTGTATTCACGCGGACATACCAGAAGCCGCCATTATAGCCGAAAGGCGACTGGTCGGGATAACGCGCACCATTGGCCTGGCTCTGGGTAAAGTCCCACCAGTTGCCGGCGCGGATGTCCTTGTCGGGATAATTGTCGAAGATATTCTCGCCGCCGACGGCCACGGTCACATGATCGTTGATCGCATAGCGGGCTTCGAGGTCGAACGTGGTTTCCGCGCCGAAGCGGCGTGCGCTGTTATCCGACGCGATCACCGTATAATGATGATAATAGATGGCGCGAGCCGTGACCGACAGCGGGCCGCTCGACCAGTTTTCAGACAGGGTACCGCGCAGCTTGGGCAGCTGATCCTCGATATTGCCTCGCTTGCGGGCATCGACGACGACGGGATCAAAGCTCAGCACCTTGGTATTATTATAATTGCCGGCCAGCGTGGTGTTGAAACGGCCAAGGCCGGTTTCCAGGCGATGGCTCATCACCATATCGATGCCCTGCGTCCGCGTCTTGAAACCGTTCGCGAAATAATTGAGGCTGCCGACGGTCGCCCAGTTGACCAGCCCCGCGGCACGCAACGCCTGACGCTGGGCATCGGTCGATATGCTGACGCTGCCCGACAGGCCAAGCCGATCCTTTACCCGGATATTATAATAATCGACCGTTATGGTGAGGTTATCCGTCGGATCGAGGACCAGACCACCGCTGAGGTTGAAGGATTTTTCGGGTTTCAGCGGACGCGATCCGTAAAGCTGGGCAGCGGCGCTGGAGGCCGGCAGGGTCACGAATTCGGTCGGGTTGGCGCCGATGAAACCGGTGATGCCCGCACTGGTATAAAGCTGCCCTACGGTCGGTGCGCGGAAGCCGGTGCTGGCGGTGCCGCGCAGGGCGATGGCGGGCGAAAATTCGTAGCGCGCCGACGCCTTGAAATTGGTGGTGCTGCCAAAGTCGGAATAATGTTCGTATCGGGCGGCAGCGCCCAAGGTAAGCGCCTTGGTCAGATCGCCCTCAACATCCAGATAGAGCGAATAGCTGCTGCGGGAATCGTTGACGGCGACCGAAGGGCTGAAACCGGGGAAGCCATTGGTGCTGGCCGCCTGTGTCGCCACCTGACCGTTGCTCAGCCGCTGAACATTATAGATGCCGACTTCATAAGATGCCGGATCGCCAATGCCGATCTCATAGGCCTCGTTGCGATGTTCGGCACCGAACGCGATCGTCAGGGGCGAAGCGATGCCGATTTCGAGCGGGTAGGAGAAGTCGGCGTTGAAGTTGGTTTCCCGCTCTTCCAGCGACCCCATGTAGAAGGAGGTCGGCGAGTCCGGTCCCATCGACAGATTGATGGATTCACCCATGCGATATTCGACGCGGCTCTGACCATAACTGGCGCTCAGATCATAGGTCAGGCCGAAATCGAGCGTCCCCTTGACCCCGGCGGTGCCGGAAATGTCTGTGATTTTCGCCTTGAACCGGGGCGTATACCCATTGGGGTAGATGTCATGGAAGGTGAAGGTGCGGCCATTCGCATCCCATGTGCCGTCGGAAAGCTGATCCAGATAGATGGGGTTATAGACGCTCGATGCGCTATAGGTCGCGCCGTCCGGACCAACGCCGCCATAGGGCTGGCGATAGTTGAACTGCGCTTCGTTCTTGCTGTGGCCGTAATTGCCAAAGAAATACATCTCCGCCTGGTCGCTGAGCGTGATGCCGCCGTTGACGAAGGTGCGGTAGGTTTCCAGCTTGGGATCGCCGAATTTCTGCACCGGATCGTCGACAGAACCGACCAGTTCGGGATGCGACAGCAGCATGGCGACGACGCCGGGGCGCTGACCGCCGCGGCTGGTCTGGCCCGATTTCACATATTCGCCGCTGATGGACAGGAAACCGTCCGGGCCAAGAGGCAGGCCGATATTCCCGGCAATCTGAACATTACTGCCGTCGCCCTTATAATATTGGCCGTAGCGGGTATCGAGCGCAAAGCCCTCGCGATTTTTCTTGAGCGTGAAGTTCATCACGCCGGCGATCGCGTCGGAGCCATATTGGGCGGCAGCGCCGTCACGCAGCACCTCAACCCGTTCCAGCGCGATAGTCGGGATTTGCGACAGGTCGACCGCCTGCGATCCGCCCGCAAGCGAGCCGCCGTTAAGCTGCACCAGCGCGGAGCGATGGCGGCGCTTGCCGTTGACCAGCACCAGAACCTGGTCTGGCGCCAGGCCGCGCAGCGTGGGCGGACGGACGAAACCGGACCCGTCGCTCAAAACGCCGGCAAAGCGCTGGGTATTGAAGGACGGCACCAGCGTCCGCAGCACAGCGTTCAGATCGGCCGAAGGCTGGGTTTCCAGATCGGCCTGCGTGAAGACGTCGACAGGTGCAGTCGATTCCTTGACGGAGCGGTCGGTACGGCGCGTGCCGGTAACGATGATGTCGCCGCCGGGAGCAGCGCCATCCTGTGGTACAGCATCCTGAGCCAGAGCGCCACCGGACATGAACGCGGCGACCAGTCCCGCGATACTCGCGGAACATCGAAATCTATCCATTGCTAACCCCCTTGTTTCGCGCACACGCAGCGGACGAAAGGAGTCATCCGCCGAAAAATATCTCGCCGACATCGCACATATGGTTTCGATTAAGCGGCTAAATTTTCAGACAATTTTATTGCTGATTTGGTCAGCATGACGCAATGCAGCGACAGAAGAAGACGCCAAAATACACCGACTGGTGTCCCACTGTCACCGCTACCACTATCCGACAGTTGAAATCGGGCCTCGCTGACGCAGCAAGAGCCATGCGGTGCCGAAGCCGCACCGCCCGGTGCGAAGAATGTCCGCATGCGCGTGCTTGTATCCACTGTCCCGGCTCGCACACATGGCGAAAGACCGGAGGATATGGCAATGAGAAAGCGGATGACGGCGATCGCGCTATCCGTCGCGATGAGCGTGCAGGCAAGCGGACAGGCAGCGGAGCCTGCAATCGATCAGGCGATAACCGGGGTGCGCGCCAGCGGATGGGCCGGCCAGACACGATCGGAAATGCTGGCGCGGCATGGCATGGTGGCGACCAGTCAACCGCTGGCGGCCGAGGCCGGGCTGGATATATTGAAGCAGGGCGGCAATGCCATCGATGCGGCCATCGCGACGGCGGCCGTACTGAATGTGGTGGAGCCGGGCAGCGCGGGCATGGGCGGCGACACATTTGCCATCGTCTGGCTGGCGCGTGAAAAGAAGCTGATCGCGCTCAACGCCAGTGGCAAGGCGCCCGCCGGCGCGACGCTGGCCGCCTATCGCGCCAAGGGATATAAGAAGATGCCGCTGCATGGCATCCATTCCGCCACCGTGCCGGGCGCGGTGGATGGATGGGACGCCTTGTTAAAGCGCGGCGGCACAATGGGGTTCGACAGGTTGCTCGCCCCCGCCATCCGCATCGCCGAAGAAGGCTTTCCAATGACGGAGCGCATCCGGCAGGACTGGGAATATGGCGCCAAGGTGCTGGCCCCCGATCCGCTATCGGTTTCGACCTATCTGGTCGGGGGCAAGCCACCACCGACCTATTCCATCTTTCGCAACCCCGATCTGGGCAAGGCATTCCGCCTGCTGGCAGCGGGCGGGCGCGACGCCTTTTACAAGGGGCCGATCCGCGATGCGATCGTCAAACGCTCCCACGAACTGGGCGGATTTCTGGAAGCGAAGGATTTCGAGCAAAGTCAGGTCAGTTGGGACGAGCCGATCTCCACATCCTATCGTGGTTATGACGTCGTCGAAATGCCGCCCGCGACACAGGGCTTTGCCGCACTGGAAATGCTCAACATCGTGGAGGCCTGCGCACCCAAACTGGGGCTGGATATTGCAGCGTCGGGACCACGGTCGCCCGACTATTGGCATCTGATGGTCGAGGCGAAGAAGATCGCCTATGCCGATCTGGAGCGGTTCAACGGCGACCCCCATTTTGTCGACATTCCGGTCGAGCGGCTGATTTCGAAGGATTATGCCGCTTCGCTCTGCCCCCGCATCGACATGAAGCGCGCTACGCCTGCCGAGCGCACGGAGGAAGCGATTGGCGGAACCGTCTATATCGCGACGGCCGATGCGGACGGGAATATGGTGTCCTTCATCTACTCGGTTTACGACACGTTCGGATCGGGCATCACGGTGCCGGGCTATGGCTTTGTGCTGGGGGATCGCGGCGCACTCTTCTCACTGGACGAGAAAAGCCCCAACGTCATCGCGCCGGGCAAGCGGCCTTTTCATACGCTGCTGCCCGGATTCCTGATGAAGGATGGACGGCCGGTCGCGGCATTCGGCCTGATGGGTGGTAGCCAGCAGGCGCAGGGCCATGCGCAGGTGATCGCGAACATGCTGGATTTCGGCGCAAATATGCAGGCGGCGAGCGACGCGGCGCGCTTTTCGCATATGCAGGGGCGCGATCTGCTGACGCTGGAGTCCAGCCTGTCGGGAGAGATCGGTCCGGCGCTGGCGGCACGCGGTCACAGGATAGAATATGTCACCGGCGAAGAGATGGGCGGCTATCAGGCGATCCGCTTCATCCCCGAAAAGCCGGGCGACCTGCCCGGCCGCGCGGCTCCGGGCGGCGGCATCAACGGCACCTATGCCGGCGGGTCTGATCATCGCAAGGATGGCGTGGCAATCGGCTGGTAAGGGCATGACATGGTGTCGGGGAAGCGCCGCCGTCGCCGGTTTGTCACCATGCGGTGCGCCCTTTATGCTTGAACCCCTGCGTCCAAATGCGCAGTCAGGGGCCATTCCAATCCTTATAAAGACAACGGGACAATCCATGGCCTTCGGTCGCACCTTTTCTCTTTTCTCTGCTTTTGCGATGATCCCAACACTGTCGGCACCCGCCATGGCGCAGGATGGCGGCGCCCTGTTCAAACAGCGCTGCATGATGTGTCACAGCGTCACGCCCGGCGCGAAGCCCGGCATGGGACCAAATCTTGCCAGCGTCGGCGGGCGCGCAGCGGCCAGCACTGACTTTAAATATTCGCCAGCACTGAAGGCGTCGAAACTGAAATGGGATACGGCCACGCTGGACAAATTCCTGTCCGGTCCGGGCAAGCTGGTTCCCGGCACGCGCATGGTGATTTCCGTGCCGGATGCAAAACAACGGGCGGCTCTGGTCGCCTATCTCGCCACCCTGAAAAAATAACAAGGGGGGCGACACGGGGCCGACCGTCACCACGAACAGGAAGGGGCCAATCGGCCATTCATCGCCCCTTCCCAAATTGCGCTGACCCGATGGGGCGTCCGGCAAGGATCGCCCCATTTTCATTTTTTTGACGCCCGATGTAACCTTTGCCGCATTCGCAGCGAATAAGGGGTCATGCGTTTCCTATCCTCTTCGAAAGGGAAGTCCCCACCATCCCGTGCTGACGGCCTGTCGGCGATCGGCCGTGGCGAGGGCGCTGCACCCGCGACGCAGGACATATGGAGCGGACTGATGGCGGCGGCGCAGGATGGCAATGGCGGCGCCTATCGTCGTCTGCTCGGCGACGTGACGCCATGGCTCGACCGTTATTTCACCCGCCGCCTGCCCATGGCCGATGTCGACGATGCGGTGCAGGAAACATTGCTGGCCATCCACCGGCGGCGTCACAGCTTTGACCCGTCTCAACCCTTTGGCCCATGGCTGGCCGCCATCGCCCGGCGCAAATGGATCGACCAGCTACGCCTGATCGAGCGCCGCCCCGACCAGCCCCTGCCCGAGAACGTTTCCGTCGCCGACCATGAAGGCGGCGTCACCGCCATGTCGGTGCTGACCAGCCTGTTGCGCGAACTGCGCCCGGCCCAGTCGCTGGCGATCGAACTGGTCAAGCTGCGCGGTTTCTCCATCGCGGAAGCATCCCGCGAAACCGGCCAGTCGCCCTCCGCCGTCAAGGTCAACATCCATCGCGGCCTCGCCCGCATCACTGCCCTTATCGAGAAGAATGACCATGTCGCATGACTCCCTGATCGATCAGCTTGCCACCGGGCTGCCACCGGTTCGCCGGTGGAGCATGGCGCGCGAAACCGGCCTTCTGCTGGGCATGGCGGGCGCTGAACTCGCTATTTTCCTGAGCCTTGGCGTGATGCGTCCAGACATGGGCCATATGATCGCTACCCCCTATATGCTGTGGAAGCTGGGCAGCCTCGCGCTGCTGGCGACGGTTGCGTCCATCATCGCAGTCCGGTCGCTGTCTCCGCTGGGTTCGGCGCGACGCGGGCTGGCCCTGGCGGGCGGCCTTGCCGCCGTTGTGCTGGCCACCGCTCTGATGATCGATCCGGGTGCGGCGGGCGGACTGCCCATCGGCCACCGTCTCTCTCCCCTGCATGGTATGGGATGCGCGGTTGCCATCATAGCGCTGTCGCTGCCGATGGTCGGCGCGATGGCTTGGTTGATGCGGCGGGGGGCGCCGGTCGATACGAGGCGCAGCGCCATCATATCAGGACTGGCGGCCGGATGCTGGGGCGCGTTCCTGTTCAGCTTTTGCTGCCCGTCCGATGATCCGCTCTACGTCGCGCTCTGGTACATGATCGGCTGCGCGATCGTCGCCGCCATGGCGCGATGGCTGTTGCCCAAAGGCTATCGCCTCTAACCCCCCCCTCCTCCTTCCCCCCCTGCCACAACCGACGCGCCGCCCCCTTGGCGCGATCGGATCGGTACGCCCTGTCCCCATCCACCCAAGGATTTGCACCATGACCCAATCGTCCACCATGTCCGCCGCCAATGCCCGCTATCTCACCGGCTATTATGGCATCCGCGCCCTGTTTTCGGCCAGTTGGGTGGGCCTCGCCCTGATCGCCGGGCGCACGTCATCGCCTTTTGCGATCCTGCTATTGCTGGCCTATCCGGCATGGGATTGCGTCGCGAACCTCTATGACGCGCGCTATAATGGCGGGCTGCGGCGCAACCCGACGCAGGCGTTCAACGCCCTTGTCAGCGCCATCGTCACGGTTGCGGTCGGGATCGCCGTCATGCGCGATTATCATGACGTGCTGCTGGTGATCGGCCTGTGGGCTTTGCTGGCGGGCCTGCTGCAACTGGCGACCGCCGTGCGGCGCTGGCGCGGGGCCAGCGCGCAATGGCCGATGATCCTGAGCGGCGCGCAATCGATGCTGGCCGGTACGCATTTTCTATCGAAAGCCTTCAACCCCGCCCTGCCCGCGGGCGTGTCCGACATCGCCCCTTATGCGGCGTTCGGTGCTTTCTATTTCGCGCTATCCACCATCTCACTGGTGATCGCATCGACACGCACGGCCCGACGCCCCGCATAAGGCGGCAAAGAGGCGCCACCCATTGGCCGAACTCAGCAGCGGTTGAGAAGCACTCGTTATTCTCCGCTCCGTCATCACCCTATCGTCAGCCCATATTCGGACGAAAGGATGTAGCATGGCGCAGGCAAACGAACGACAATTGCATCTCGGCGCAATTCTGGAAGGCGTCGGCGCGGAACATGGCAGCTGGCTCGACCCGGACCTGCCGGGCGACGCCAGCATCGACATCAACTGGTATATCGACAATGCCCGATTGGCCGAGGCGGCGAAGTTCGACCTTATCTTCATCGTCGATTCCCCCTATATCACGCCGGATACCGCGCCCCATTTCCTCAACCGGCTGGAACCGTTGACCCTCTTGTCGGCGGTGGCGGCATCGACATCGCATATCGGCCTAGTCGGCACGCTCACCACATCCTATTGGGAACCCTATAATGTGGCGCGCCAATTCGGGTCGCTCGATCATATCAGCCGGGGCCGTGCGGGATGGAATGTCGTCACCACCGGGCTGGAGGGCGCCGCCCGCAACTATGGTCGCGAAGAGCATTTCGATCATAAGCTACGCTATGCCCGCGCCCGCGAGTTTGTGGAGGTCGTTCAGGGGCTGTGGGACAGTTATGAGGATGACGCCTTTGTCCGCGACCGCGCGACCGGGACGTTCCTCGACAAAAGCAAGCAGCATCGGCTGGATCATAAGGGCGCGCATTTCTCCGTCGCCGGGCCGCTGGCGCTCAGCCGTTCGCGGCAGGGGCAGCCCGTCATATTCCAGGCCGGTGACAGCGGCGAAGGCCGGGCGCTGGGTGCCGCCATCGCCGATGGCACCTTTGCAGCGGCACAGGATTTCGAAAGCGGCCGGGCCTATTATGCCGATCTGAAAGCACGGGCCGCCGCGCTGGGCCGCAATCCAGACCTGATCAAGGTCTTGCCCGGCCTCGTCCCCACCATCGCCGAAACCGACGAAGAGGCACAGGCCATCGCCGCACAGGCGCAGGGCGCGCTCGACATCGGCAAGCTGCTGACCCAGGTCGGCCGTGCGTTCAACTATCATGACTTTTCCGTCTATGATCTGGACGCCCCCTTCCCCGACCTGTCCGGCGTCACGCTCAACAGTTACAAGGGGCAGGCCGAACGCATCATTGAGGTGTCGGCGCAGGAAGGGCTGACCCTGCGGCAGGCCGCCTATCGTTTCGGCCAGTGGAAATCGGATTTCGTGGGATCGCCCGAAACCATCGCCAACGAAATCGAACGCTGGTTCGTCGGCCGCGCCGCCGACGGCTTCAACCTGCGCGTCACGCGCCCCCGCGATTTTGCCCTGTTCCGTGAACGGGTGGTGCCGATCCTTCAGGAACGCGGCCTGTTTCGGAAGGACTATGAGCATGATACGCTGCGCGGCCATCTGGGCCTGCCGGTGCCGGAAAACCGCTATGCCAGAGCGCAAACCGAGCCTCAGCCGATCGCGGCGGAATGAGATCATATCGACGGAAGGACTGAACGAAGATTTTGCTGTCCTACGATCGTGGCACCATGAATGATCGATTGGCAGCACCGGGGGCCGCTGCCCGCAACTTTTCCGATAATTTCAACAGGGGAAAAGATAAAAATAGAATCGCCGGGAAATATGCGAAGCTAAGGCGGCGAATCCTTACAGCTTCGCCGCCCGATGCAACCGCCGGACGGGCGCCCAATGCCCCGTTCCTTTAACCTCCGACGACAGCGCCCAGCCTTCAAGCATCGGCGAAGGTCCAGCGCACCGTTTCACCAGCATGGAAAGGAACGACGCTGATGTCACCCTCGGTAATGACATCCGGCACAACCACATCCTGCCGCGTCAGCGTCACCTTGCCCTCATTGAGCGGCAGGCCATAGAAATTGGGACCATTCTCCGACGCAAAGGCTTCCAGCCGGTCAAGCGCGCCCTCCTCGTCGAACACCTGCGTATAGCTTTCCATCGCATAGGGTGCGTTGAATATGCCCGCACAACCGCAGGAGTTTTCTTTACGGCCGATGGCATGGGGCGCACTGTCGGTACCCAGGAAGAATTTGGGCGATCCCGAAACGGCCGCCTTGCGCACCGCCAGACGATGCTGCTCGCGCTTGGCGACCGGCAGGCAATAAGCATGGGGACGAATGCCCCCGTCGAAAATCGCGTTGCGGTTGATGATCATATGCTGCGGCGTGATCGTCGCGCCGATCTGCGGTCCGCTGGCCTTCACGAAATCGACCGCCTCGGCCGTGGTGATATGTTCCAGCACGATCTTGAGCGCGGGATAGTCACGAACCAGCGGCGCCAGGGTACGCTCAATGAAAACGGCCTCGCGATCGAAAATATCGACGTCCCGATCGGTGACTTCGCCATGGATCAACAGCGGCATGCCGATCCGCTGCATGGTTTCCAGCACGGTGGTCAGCTTGCGAATATCCGTCACGCCATGCGCGCTGTTGGTGGTGGCGTGGGCGGGATAGAGTTTGCACGCGGCGAACACGCCCTGCTCATAGCCCCGCGCGATTTCTTCGGTATCGGCGCCATCAGTCAGATAGCAGACCATCAGCGGCGTGAAGTCGGCGCCCTGCGGCAGCGCCGCCATGATCCTGTCCCGATAGGCCGCTGCCGCAGCGACGGTCACGACCGGCGGCGTCAGGTTCGGCATGACGATGGCCCGCGCAAACTGGCGGGCGGTGAAGTTGGCGACCATGTTCAGCATGTCGCCATCGCGCAGATGCACATGCCAGTCGTCGGGGCGGCGGATCATAATCTGAGAAGTCATGCCCCCGCTCTAGCGCCGCGAAAGGAAATGGAAAAGGTCGATGCGTCATCGGAGGGACGATGAACTGCAAATTTATCCATCAAAGAAAACCGCAGACGCGCTTACTGATGCGTCTGTTTGCAGCAACTGTTTAGCAGATCGCGTGAATTTGGTGGGCCCGGCAGGACTTGAACCCGCAACCTATCCGTTATGAGCGGACAGCTCTAACCAATTGAGCTACAGGCCCCACCTGTTGGAGGCAGCCGAATAAGCAGCATCACGCCGCTTTGCAAGCTTGTCCGCGCATTGGCGTTGCATCCAATAGCTGATCAAGGCTGGCGGCCATCACGCCGCGCCGGGCCATATGGTTCAGAATCATGTCCCACCATGTGTAGAAAGCTGTGCGATCGGCTTCGTCGCGGACATAGGGCGTGTGCCCCGGTTCCAATGTGGGGGAGTGAAAACTGAGGTTCAGTACCCTTACGCCTTCGTCCAGCAAGGCATCGATCGCCATGATCGCTTCATGCGCGGGGACGCCTTCGGGTGTCAGGGGAACGCGGCTGAGCATGCGGGCGCGTGACAGGGCACCGGCCAGTGGTCCCATGGCTTGCGCGGCGCGATAGAGACGTTCGCCACCCCCGCGCAGCAGTCCGGTGAAGGCGGTAGAGAGCGGCAGTTCGAACAAGGTGCGGCCCGGCCCGGCCCAATAGGGGTGCTGAGGCAGCGCGTTGAAATCGGGACCATGTTGATGGCTGTAATCGAAGCGGCTGCGCACCGAGCTGTCGAGACGGAAGCCCGCCTCTTCCAGCAGACGGGCGCTGTTGGGGCCGACGCCATAGCGCCCGGCACGATAGGCGATCGGGCGGCGGCCGAAACGCTGTTCGATCCGGGTGCAGAGCGCCTCCAGCTTGGCCCGTTCGACAGCTTCGGAGAGAAAGCCGACATAGGAATTGGCGGCATTCACTTCCTCGACATGGGGCGGGTTGACCCATGGATGGAGATGGGCGCCGATGTCGGCGGCGCCATCCGCCAACCATTGGCCCATCATCGCAGCGGCAGCATCGTCGTCAACGACCGGATAGTCGGTCACGTAAACGGGTTTTACACCCGCGGCGGCAAAATAGGCCTGGCCCCGTGCCATCCCAGCCAGCGCACTGACGCCATGGCCGGTGCGGCTGAACGGCGCGTCCCAGTCAAACTCTTCCTCCGTATCGACGAACAGCATGAAGCGCGTGCCGAAAGCGGGATCGAGGGCGATCATGTCCTGCGGCAGCGGCGGCGCCAGCAGATTGCCGTCATGATGAGGTGCGGTCATGGGGAAGACCTAGTCGGGAATGATTGAAATAGGGTTGCAGGACGACATGATTCGGCCGGTCGATTGTAGGAGAAGCAGAGCTTAGCTTCTCATATTTCCCGGACATTTTGAAATTTCATGTCGCATCCCCGTAACTATCGCAAATATGCAGGGAAAGCCCGCCATCCGCTTTCAGCGATCATCCGACATCGCCAATATCGTAGGACAGCGAAATATCATCAGCCGATGTCGGCATTATCCTCGGCCACGCCGACAGCAGGAATGGTCAGCAATATACGACCGGCTTCGACGAAAAGCGCGCCGCCGCAGGTTGTGGCAAGACCACGGATCAGCCGCAGGGAAAATCCCAGCCCCAGCAGCGGACCATCGGCCCAGTCCCCCTCGCCGACATAGGCAGGATCGAGCAATTGCGCTTCCTCCAGCCCCGCCAGAGACGATGGCCGGTCAATCGCCAGAACAACGCGACCTTCGCCACCGTCAGGCTGAAACCAGCAGGCGCCGGTAACGGCTTCGCCGACAGGAGCCACCGACACCATAGTCCGCAACAGATGCTGAACCATGCGTTCGCCATGGACGGCATCCAGTTGCACCTGAGGCAGATCGCGCGCAATGGCGATGTCGATAGCCGGCGAACCGGGTTCGCTGAAGCGCGCGACGGCCTGTGTCACCAGCAATGCCGGGTCCATGCGCTGAGGACTATTCCCCTCATCCCCGCGCGACACGCGGGCGGCCAGATCCAGATCGTCGAAGGCGGCCAGCAGGTGGCGCGCATCCAGAGCAATCTTGCCCGCCATGTCGCGATATTCGGGACCGGCCGGGCCAAACAACTGCTGCTCGATAATTTCCGCAAAGCCCAATATGGCGTTCAGCGGCGTGCGCAATTCATGCACCAGCTGGCGCAGGGAATCGGCGGAAAGGCCCGCAATCGCCACGGCAGAGGCCGGACGCACCGCCACTTCATGCAGATAGGGGCGACGCGCCTGCCCCCGATACCCCTGAAAGCGACCGGAGCGCGGATCGAAGAAGGGTGTGGCGGACAGACGCCATTCCCCCTCCATCGCGCCGCCATTGATGGTGTAACGCCCGTTCTGAAACCCGCTGCGCCGCGCGAAAGCGCCCGCGACATGACCGTCGGGTCCGCTGCCCCCTTCCAGTGCGACCTCGCCCAGCGCCAGCCCGATGAGCGCCGCGCGTGGCCCTTTATCGACCCATAATATCGTGCCCATGGCGTCGGTTTCGAAGGCGAAAGCCTGTGGTGCGCGGACATCTTCAACCGCGTCCGCACGCGCCATGCCCGCTTGTCCCAACGGCGCACGGCCATGGGTGAAGCGCGCGATACGATCTACCAGATTGCGAATCTGGCTTTCTTCGCCAATTCCCGCCTGACTGGTTTCGGCCTGACTGGTTTCGACCTCGCTGGTTGGCGGCGCAAATGCGGGTGGCGGCAGCAGATCGGCTACCTCGTCCTGCACGGGCGTCGCCATCTCGTCCGTCAACAACATCGCGGGTTCCCCCACCATGTCGTCCCGGTCGGTCGTCAGCACCAGATCGGTAGCGCCAAATGCCTCCAGCGCCTGCCGAACAGCCTCTCCAGTGTCGCGTCGGCCACGCAAAACCCCACGCGCGGTCGGGTTCAGATGCGGCAGCAACGCGATCCACTGAGCATCGGGCAGGTCGGCGCGCGACATGGCTGCCGCAGCGATCGATGGCCGGTCATCCGCAAAAAAGGCCGCGAGCGCGGGCGATCGCAGGCGTCGCCCCAATTCGACCACCGTGGCCAGACGCTGCGTTTCCGACACCGTTTTGCGCAGTTCACCAAGCCGGTTCAGCAATGCCAGACGCTCTTCATCCGCCAGCGACGAATGATCGGCCCGATCACGCTGGGCCAGCAGGTCGACGCATTGACGCCACAACGTCACGCCGCTCAGTCCGCTGCGATCGTTGACCGCCAGAACTGTCTGCATGAGATCGTTGAAACGCAAAGATAATCCCCGTATTTGCGCGCGCCACAGCCGGAAAAAATGGCGGCAATATCGCTTGGTCGATTCATGGATAGGCCGTTATTCCGCAAAGGGAAAGAGGCGCGGGACATGAACGAAATCGACCGTCGCATAGTGGGACAATTGCAATGCGCTGAAATATTATTATGATGGCGCGCATTAACAGGACAGGAAATAAGCAAGATAATGGCCGGCCCTAATATCGATGACATCGATCTGCACATTCTGGCGGAGTTGCAGGACAATGGCAGGATGACCAATGTGGACCTGGCGCGCAAAGTGGGGCTGACGGCGCCGCCGTGCCTGCGCCGCGTGCGCGCTCTGGAGGAAGCGGGCGCCATCACGGCCTATCATGCCGTGGTCGATCCGGCGATTCTGGGCTATACCATCACCGTGTTCGCCATGGTCAGCCTGAAGAGTCAGGCCGAAGCAGACCTGAAGGCATTTCAGGATCATGTCGCGGGTCTGGCCGAAGTGCGCGAATGCCATATGCTGAACGGCGAAATCGACTTCATTCTGAAAGTCGTGGCGAAGGATTTGCAGAGTTTTCAGCAATTCCTGACGTCGAAACTGACGCCGGCGCCCAATGTGGTCAGTGTCAAAACGTCGCTGACGATCCGTACGTCGAAAAACATGCCGGGCGTTCCCCTGCCCCTTTGATCCAATCGAACAGGGTTTGCCGGGATGGCGTCACGCCACCCCGGCAAAGCATAGGATGTCAGGCCGACTTGCGGCTCTGATGATCGACCCAGATTTGCCAGAAACCGGCAACATTTGCCCAGTTTCCACCAACCTGCGCCAAGGCAGCCTTGGCCCCGTCCATATCACCCGATCGCGCCAGAGCGACACCAAGGCGCGCGTTGGCGCGGTCTGCATCGACACCGCCTTTGCTGAGGGCAAGGCGATATTGCTCGACCGCCTGAGGATATTGCGCCAGCGCGAAATAATCGTCGCCGACCGATGCCGCATCCTTGCCGCTGGATGCGGCCGCCGCCTTCTTGGCCTGAGCCGGCAGGGCAGCCAGTTCCTTCGTCGCTTTGGGCGTAACGGTTTTGAGCAGCTGGCTGGTTGCCGCCTGCGTCGGCGTCAGCTTTCCAACCTTGCGACCTGCTTCGATAATCGCCTTGGATTCGGCAGGATAGCCGGCCTTTTCGGCAAGCTGGGCATAGGCCTGATAATCGCGTTCGCTGGCCATGGCGCCATTCGCGGCCTGAAGACGATAAAGGTCCAGCTGCAATTGCGTGTCCATGCCCGACGACGCCAGATAATTGGTCAGAGCCGACCGCCATTCCTCCGCCGTCGATGTCTGGGCCAGACGTTCGCGATACAACTGGCCGACTTCCTGCCAGTCGTTCGCCTGATAGGCCATGGAAATCGCGCGATCGAGCCAGGCGAGAGGCACCGGCTGTCCGGTTGCGCGCTGCTGCGTCAACGCTTCACGAACATAAACGCGCGCATCCTTCGGCTTGTTGCGGCGCAGGGCAATGTCCGCGCGCAGCAGCGTAGCGTCGATGCCGGTATATCCCAGCGTCTTGGCATAATCGAGCTGAGCAATGGCGTCGTCATAATTGGCGACGCGGAAGGACAGATAGCCCGCCACATAGCGCAGGCGCGGCGCATCCTTTGCCGGCACCGACGTCGTCTTGAACATATCGGTCAGCGCGATCCGTTCCGCCTGCATATCGCCGCGCAACATGGCGAGTTCGAAACGCAGGGCGGCCGCGACATAGGATTCAAAATCATTGGTCGGGCTGAGCATCCCGATCCGCGTGCCGGCCGTCGCCGCATCGCGCGCCTTGATCGCGGCGCTCGCAGCCTGCGCTTCCGTCTTGAAATTTTCCGACATGGCGATCGGCGGTCCCGCGACCACGATCTTCTTCTTGGCCTGCACCATCGTGCCGGTCAGCAACCCAGCGACGGCGATCGCCGTCAGCGGAATGATACGCATGAGTTGAACTTGTCCCCGCATTAGCCCCCGGAGCCTCCCCGCCTTATGGCCGGACGCCATCCGGTCCATTCATTGAATATCGGTCCGGGCCACCCATCGGCAGGGCGGCCCGGATCGATTGACAGAGTTATATCAGGCGCCCTTGGTGCCCAGATAGGCCAGCCACAGGTCAGCGATCTGCTTGCGCGGACCAGCCTGAACCGAGGTAAAGGCCGCCTTTGCGCTGGCATTGTCGCCACCCAGGGTCTTGGCGATGCCAAGGCGGGTGTTGACCTCATCCGCGTCCACGCCGCCCTTTTGCTTGGCGAGTTCGAACATCGACGCCGCCTTGGCATAATCGCCATAGCCCATATAGGCGTCTGCGGTGGCGGCAGCGATTTTGCCATTGGCGGCCTTCTGCGCATCGGCTTCGGCCGAACCCAGCGAACCCTTGTCGCCCGCGATCTTGGGAACGGCGGTCTGATAGAGGTCGGCCCCCTGGGTAGCGTTCAGCACACCCTTCGAACGGCCCGCATCGATGGCAGTCTTCACTTCGCCATAAATGCCGGTCTTCGACGCCATTTCGGCATATTCGATGAAGTCGGCCGCGACGACGAGGCCGCCCGACACGTTCATCAGACGCAGCACGTCAAGATTTTCACGGTTCGAGATGTTAGGGTTGGCGCGCTGGAACAGGCGGATCAGCGTGCGGAGATTTTCACCGCTGGGCTGTGCCTGATAGGCGAGCTTGGCCCATTCGGTCACTTCGGGCAGGTTCGCGCCGGCAGCGCGGCTGACGCCGATCTGATACCATTGGGCCGGAACCTGCTGACCCGACGCCTTCATCGCGTCCGCCGCAGCCTTCAGCGCAGCCAGACCCTGCTGATTGAAACCACGAGCCGGTTCGGCCGAAGGATTGGTGGTGCCAGCCTTCCCGAAATAGGCCTGCGCGATGGTGGGGTTCACGGCTTCCGGCTTATAACCGGCAGCAAGAGCAGCCTGACCGCGCTGAATGGCGACGTCATAATTTTTGGCGCCCAGCGCCTGATCGGCGGAAATGGCGTTGAACTGACCGGCCTGTTCGGGCGGGGTCTTGCCGCTGTCGAGCATCTGGTTCAGCGCTTCACCCTGAAGCGCGGCATCCTTGCTCGCGATCGAGGTGTTCAGCTTGATGGCGCCGATCTGATATTTGTCGTCGGGCGACTGCGCTTTGCTGTCGGCTTCGGCCAGAGCGGCCTTGGCCCCGGCGAAATCCTGCTTTTCGGACGCAGCCTGCGCGGTCTGAAGCGCCTTCAGCACGTCGGGCGAAACATTCAGCTTCTGCCCTTCCTCCTTTTTTTCCTTCTTCGCGGCAAAGGCAGGCGCAGTCATCGCGCCGCCGGTCAGCGCGAGAGTCAGGGCAAGCGCCACCGGGGTAACAAAACGCATGATCCTCATCTCCTTTTCGCGCCTGATAAGGGGTTCAGGCGGGCATCCGGGGTTGAGCGCCGTATAGGGGACGGCGCGTGAACGACTTTTGAACAAGCCTATATCGCTGCGTTTTGCAACTGTCTTGCATCGCCTTTCGTTCCGTAAGCGTTCGTTGCTGGCGACGGCCGCCGCCCGGCAAGCACGTACGGGCCTGTACGGGCATGCGCGAGGGGTGACAGATTTGTTTCGCTCCGCTAGTGCTACAGCAACGAAATCCATTCACCCACATAAAGAGAATCGCATTGACCGACGAGACTGCCCTCGCCGACCCTTCGGACATCAGCCCCATCTCCATCGTCGACGAGATGAAGGCGAGCTATCTCGATTATGCCATGTCGGTCATCGTCGCCCGCGCCCTGCCGGACGTGCGCGACGGGTTGAAGCCGGTGCATCGCCGCATTCTGTTTTCCGCCCATGAATCGGGCTTCCATTTCAACAAGCCCTATCGCAAGTCGGCCCGCATCGTCGGCGACGTGATCGGTAAATATCACCCGCATGGCGACAGCGCGATCTATGACGCATTGGCGCGCATGACGCAGGACTGGTCGATGCGCGTGCCGCTGATCGATGGTCAGGGGAATTTCGGTTCGATGGACCCCGATCCGCCGGCCGCGATGCGTTATACCGAAGCGCGCCTTGCCAAGGTAACGAACGCGCTGCTGGACGATCTCGACAAGGACACCGTCGATTTCCAGCCCAACTATGATGCGTCGGAAAGCGAGCCGCAGGTATTGCCGGCGCGCTTCCCCAATTTGCTGGTCAATGGCGCGGGCGGCATCGCGGTCGGCATGGCGACCAATATTCCGCCCCATAATCTGGGCGAAGTACTGCGCGCCTGCCTTGCCTATATCGATAATCCCGGCATCACTACCGACGAACTGATCCAGATTGTTCCCGGTCCCGATTTCCCGACCGCTCCCCTCATTCTGGGCCAGTCGGGTGCGCGCAGCGCCTATAACACGGGTCGCGGCTCCATCATGATGCGCTCGCGCCATGTGGTGGAGGAAGGACGCGGTGATCGCCGCTCCATCGTCCTGACCGCCATCCCCTATCAGGTCGGCAAGAACGGCCTGGTCGAAAAGATCGCCGAAGCCGCCAAGGACAAGCGGATCGAGGGGATCAGCGACATTCGCGACGAATCGAGCCGCGAAGGCGTGCGGATCGTCATGGACCTGAAGCGCGATGCGACCCCGGACGTGGTGCTGAACCAGTTGTGGCGCAACACCCCGGCGCAGTCGAGTTTCCCGGCAAACATGCTGGCGATCCGTGGCGGACGCCCCGAATTGCTGGGTCTGCGCGACATCATCGAAGCGTTCATCCGCTTCCGCGAAGAAGTCATCACCCGCCGCACCAAATATGAGCTGAACAAGGCGCGCGACCGCGCGCATATCTTGCTCGGTCTGGTGGTGGCCGTCACCAATCTGGACGAGGTGGTGAAGATCATTCGCGGATCGTCCAGCCCGGCCGAAGCGCGTGAAACCCTGTTGGTCAAGGAATGGCCGATCGGTGAGATCGCGCCCTATCTGCGTCTGGTCGAAGCGATCGAGACGGAAGTGACGGGCGACACCTATCGCCTGTCCGACATTCAGGTTCGCGCCATCCTCGACCTGCGCCTGCATCGCCTGACGGCGCTGGGTCGCGACGAAATCGGCAAGGAACTGGCCGAACTGGCCGAAGCGATTGCCGAATATCTCGCCATCCTGGGCGACCGGGTGAAGCTCTATGCGCTGATGCGCGAGGAGCTGGAGGTGATCGAGCGCGATTTCGCGACGCCGCGCCTGTCCGAAATCACCGCCGCCGCCGACGGGATCGAGGACGAAGACCTGATCGAGCGCGAAGAGATGGTCGTCACCGTCACGGTGCAGGGCTATATCAAGCGCACGCCGCTGGAGAGTTTCCGGGCGCAGGCACGCGGCGGCAAGGGCCGTTCGGGCATGGCGACCAAGGATGAGGACGCCATCACCGAATTGTTCGTGACGTCCACGCATACGCCGGTGCTGTTCTTCTCGACCGCGGGCAAGGTGTATCGCATGAAAGTGTGGCGCCTGCCCGAAGGCGGCCCGGCCACGCGCGGCCGCCCGATGGTCAACCTGTTGCCGCTGGGTCCGGGTGAGACGATCCAGACCGTCCTGCCGCTGCCCGAGGATGAGGAAAGCTGGAAGGATCTGCATGTCATGTTCGCCACGGCGAACGGCACGGTGCGCCGCAACAGCATGGATGCGTTCGCCAATATCCCGTCGAACGGCAAGCTGGCGATGCGCTTCGACGAAGGCAGCGAGGATCGCCTGATCGGCGTCGCGCTGCTGACCGAGGGCGACGACGTGCTGCTCGCCACCCGGATGGGCAAGGCGATCCGCTTTGCCGCGACCGATGTGCGTGAATTCCAGAGCCGCACCTCGACCGGCGTACGCGGCATGACGCTGAAGGACGATGACGAGGTCATCTCGCTGTCCGTCCTGCACCGTTCCGGCGCCAATCAGGAGCAGCGCGAGGAATATCTGCGCTTTGCCCCGTGGAAGCCGGAGAAGGAAGGCGAGATGGCCGATCAGGACATGTTCGCCCTGATGAAGGAACGCGAACAGTTCATCCTGACCGTCTGCGCCAATGGCTATGGCAAGCTGTCGTCGGCCTATGATTATCGCCGTACCGGCCGCGGTGGTCAGGGCATCACCAATATAGACAATATCGGCCGTAACGGTCCGGTCGTCGGCAGCTTCCCGGCGACGCAGGCGAACCAGCTGATGCTCGTCACCGATCAGGCGAAGCTGATCCGCATGGGCCTGAACAGCCTGCGCGTCATCGGTCGCGGATCGGCGGGCGTGCGCCTGTTCAACGTCGCCGACAATGAGCATGTGGTGAGCGCCGCGAAGATCGAGGAAAGCGACGAGGTGGTCGAAACGCCCGAAGCCGATACCGAGGCTGGCGAGGCGTGAGCGACCTCTTCGCCTACAAGATACTGACGGCCGAGCAATATGATCAGTTCAAGGCCGACGGCGTGTTCAAGGGCGCGCCGATCGACCTGACCGATGGCTATATCCATATGTCCACGCGCGATCAGGCGGCCGAAACGGTCGCCAAGCATTTCGCGGGACAGGACAGGCTGGTCATGCTGATGATCGACCTCGCCCCGTTCGGCGACGCGATCAAATGGGAAGAATCGCGCGGCGGCGCGCTGTTCCCACATCTGTACGGCGACCTGCCGATCAGCGCGGTCGCCGGCAAGGTGGTGCTGCGCATCGGCGACGATGGCGCGCATCTGTTTCCAGCGGGGTTCTGAACCGCGCGAAGCCATTGGATGGTGAAGGGCGTGACGGGGTTCGGCGGAGAGGGGATTTGCCTCTTTGCGCCCCTCGTCATTCCAGCATGGGCCGCGTAAACACATTCGGATGGTCGGCAAGCGAGCATAGTTAGCCATTGAGAGGGACGTCATCCTGAACTTGTTTCAGGATCTATTTCTCCACATCGAACAATGGATCGGGCCGCTGGATGGATGCTGAAACAAGTTCAGCATGACGGAGTTTGAGTGTCCTGAACCTACCCAAATCGTCACTCCCGTGACCCGGGGGACCGGTGATTCGAGATACATTTCTAACCCTCCCCTACCCCAGCTTCTCCATCCGCATGACCCGGCCGTTTTTCAGCCAATAGTCCCAGCCGCCCCAGCGGATGCGGCGGGAGGTGATGGCGGCGATTTGCACCGCGAGATGCGCCCAGACAACGGCGAAGGGGGCGATGGCATCCCACCACAGCGACCGTTGCGCCGCTGGCACCTGATCGGGTTCCAGCACCGAATTCAGGATGGCGGCGCGGGCCAGCCCCCTGCCCCATGCGGCGACATAGCCGATGGCCAACGCGAGCCAGCCACCCCAGATCAGCGCCCATAGCCACAAAGCCGATTGCAGCGCGACCACGCCGGTCGCCAGCGCCCACATGCCGATGCTGTTGGTGGCGATATGGCGATATTGGCGCACGCCGAAACCAAAAAGGGAGGGAACGCCTCCCTCCAATGGGGTGGCGACCAGCAGGTCGCGAACCGGCCGCATACGCAGCTTCGCCCGCCATCCCGCCAGACCAATGGCCATGTCGTCGGACAGGCGCCCGGCCAATGCCGCGTCCAGATCGATCCGGTCCGCCGCCATCCGCGTCAGCGCCATCGCGCCGCCCCAGGGCATGGTGGCACTGGCGGCGCGTGGCAGGGTGGCGAGTTGCATCTCGACGGCTCCCACCAGCGACGACATCAGGCCGGGCGCGGGGAGCAGCAGCCGGTATCCGGTCGCAATGTCGGCCTTCCCGCGCACAAGCGGGAAAAGCAGACGACCGACCAGGCGGGCGGGCGGCGCGATGTCGGCGTCGATGAAGACCAGCCAGCGGTCATCGGCACGCAAGGCGCACAGGGCGGCGCGCAGCTTATGCACCTTCTGCCCCTCATCATTTGCGACACCGGCGGACACCAGTTGCACCCAGTTGCCCTCCCGCGCGACGAGCGCCGTAGCGGCCGGGCACTGGCCCGACGTCGCCAATATCAGGCGAAACGGCACGGGCTGCGTCTTCAACCGGGCGATCAGGTCGGCGCCGCCATCCCAATCGTCGCGCAGGCTGAGGATGACGACCGTTCCGTCCGGTCCCTGTTCCCGCCGGTCGAACGGCACATTGCGCCGGTAATTGACGACGCCGATCAGCGTCAGCGCCTGTAGCAACGCCCATAGCCCTATCATCATCACTATGGCTGTACCTCTTTACCGTGTCTCCGGCTGCTGTATGAGCCTTAAACGATGCTATCCAACCCCTTTCTTTTCGCGCTGCTGCGTTTTCTGCCCGCGCGGATCGCATCGTGGATTGGCGGTTTTCTCTCGCTCCACGTCGCACGCCACAAAATGAAGCTGCGCGACGCCCGGGCCAGAGCCAATCTGGAACTGCTGCGTCCAGACCTGAACAGGGCGACGCGCGAAGCCATGTTGTCGCGACGCTGGCAGAATTTGGGTCGGACCATGGCGGAACTCGCCAATATCGACCGCCTCGTCAGCCCCAAACATGTCAAGGTTCATGACGAAGCCGGGTATCAGGCGGTTCTCGACATGCCCGGACCGATGATTTTCCTGACGACCCATATCGGCAATTGGGATTTGATGGCGGCGCACCTGAAGGCGGCGACCGATCGACCGCCGCTAGGCGTCTATGATCCGCCTGCCGAGGAAAGGGTTGCAGCCCAGCTAAAACGCGCACGCAAAAGCTATATGGGCGAAGCGATCACCGGCAGCGGCGGCGCTGCACGAGCCATCCTGCGCCATTTGGCCAAGGATCGGGCCATGCTGTACATATTGGTCGATGAACGGCGCGAGCAGCAGGTGTGGTTCCCCCGGTTCGGCCGTGCGTTGCCGCCGTCGGGCAATCTGGATTTCACGCTGCGGCTGGCGCGCAAGGCCGGTGCCCGATTGACGCCATTCTATCTTGCCCGAACCGGCGGCCCGCATTTCGACCTGCACTGGCACCCCCCGATTGACCCGAACAAGGTGGACGAGGGTGAGGTGATGGCGATGCTGGACGCCTATTTGGGGCAGGCCTGCATCGACCATGCCGACGACTGGCTGGCATTGCATGATATGGATTTGCGCCAGCCGGGCCATGATGTGACTTGAGCGGTCATCCCGGCTAAAGCGCCCCCATGTCCCGACTCGCGATCAAGATTTGCGGCCTGTCCACGCCCGAAACGGTGGGGGCCGCCGTGCGTGCGGGCGCCAGCCATGTGGGCTTCGTCCATTTCGCGAAAAGCCCGCGTCACGTGGAGGCGGACCAGATTGCTGCGCTCGCCGCGATCGTCCCCGCTCATGTGGAACGGGTCGCCGTTCTGGTCGAGCCGGATGATGCGCAACTGGCACGGCTGACGGCCGCTGGCGCGCTGACCGCGCTGCAACTCCATGGCAAGGAAAGCCCGGAGCGGGTAGCGACCATCCGCCAGCGTTTCGCCCTGCCCGTGTGGAAGGCCATATCGGTCAAGACCCGAGCCGACATCGACGCCGCCAAAGCCTATCATGGGGCGGCCGACCTGATCCTGTTTGACGCCAAGACGCCCGATGGAGCGGCGCTGCCGGGGGGCATGGGCCTGCGTTTCGACTGGGAATTGCTGCGCGGCGCATCGCTTGTCACACCATGGGGGCTGTCGGGCGGCCTTGGCATCGACAATATATGCGAGGCGATCCGCACGACCGGCACACCGCTGGTCGATGTTTCTTCCGGTGTGGAAAGCGCGCCGGGCATCAAGAGTGTGGACAAGATCACGGCCTTCTGCAAAGCGGTGTCGGCATGTTGAGCCTGAACAACCCTGTTCCGCGCATCGAAGGACGATGGCGCTGATCGCTTCCCCCGTACCGAAGCGAACGCCCATCATTGTCCCGGAAAGATCGATACCATGACCGATACCGCCACCTTGCCCAACAGCCTGCGATCGCAGCCCGACCAGAATGGCCATTTCGGTGCCTTTGGCGGCCGTTATGTCGCTGAAACGCTGATGCCGCTGATCCTGGAGCTGGAGAAAGTCTATAAGGCGGCAAAGGCCGACCCGGCATTCGACGCGGAATATGCCGAATTGCTGCGGACTTATGTCGGCCGCCCCAACCCGCTTTATTATGCCGAGCGCCTGACGGAAGCGCTGCGGGCGAAGGCCGAGCCGGGCAAAGGTGCCAAGATTTACCTGAAGCGCGAGGAACTGAACCACACCGGCGCGCACAAGATCAACAATTGCATCGGGCAGGCGCTGCTCGCCCGCCGCATGGGCAAGAAGAAGGTCATCGCCGAAACCGGCGCGGGCCAGCATGGCGTCGCCACCGCGACCGTCGCCGCCCTGTTCGGCATGGAATGCAAGATCTTCATGGGCGCCAAGGATGTGGAGCGCCAGAAGCCCAATGTGTTCCGCATGAAGCTGCTGGGCGCGGAAGTGATCCCGGTGCATTCGGGTTCCTCGACGCTCAAGGACTCCATGAACGACGCCCTGCGTTACTGGGTGTCGAACGTGCATGACACATTCTACATCATCGGCACGGCCGCAGGCCCGCACCCCTACCCCGAACTGGTGCGCGATTTTCAGTCGATCATCGGCAAGGAAATCCGGTCGCAGATCATGGAGGCCGAAGGTCGCCTGCCCGACATGCTGATCGCCCCGGTGGGTGGCGGGTCCAATGCCATCGGCATGTTCCACCCCTTCCTCGACGATCCCGAAGTCGCGATGATCGGCGTCGAGGCGGCGGGCGAAGGGCTGGACAAAAAGCATGCGGCGTCGCTGGCCGGCGGCAAGTCGGGCATTTTGCACGGCAACCGCACCTATCTGCTTCAGGATGAAGACGGCCAGATCACCGAAGCGCACAGCATTTCGGCAGGGCTGGACTATCCCGGCATCGGTCCTGAACATAGCTGGCTGCATGAAATCGGCCGGGTGCAATATATGCCGATCAAGGATGACGAGGCGCTGGAGAGTTTCCAGACGCTTTCGCGCCTTGAAGGCATCATCCCCGCGCTCGAATCCGCCCATGCGGTGGCCGCTGCCGAACAGGTTGCGCCGACGCTGGACGCGGACAAGATCATCGTGGTCAACCTGTCGGGCCGGGGGGACAAGGACATTTTCACCGTCGCCGATGCTTTGGGAGTGGAGATGTGAGCGTCAGCAGCCAATCCCCCACCCCGTTCGGGCTGAGCCTGTCGAAGCCCTGCACTTCTTCCTTCCGAGGTGCGAAGAAAAGAACAGCCCTTCGACAGGCTCAGGGCGAACGGAAGTTTGGACATGCCCGTGACTGATCGCCTTTCCACCCGTTTCGCCGCCTGCAAGGCGCAGGGCCGCGCCGCGCTGATCACCTTCGTGACTGCGGGCGATCCTGACGTTGCTGCGACACCCGCCATCCTCGACGCGCTGGTCGCGGGCGGGGCGGACATCATCGAACTGGGCATGCCCTTTACCGATCCGATGGCTGATGGCCCCGCGATCGAACTGGCGAACCTGCGCAGCCTCGGCTCCGGCACGAAGACCAGCGACGTGTTTGCGCTGGCCGCCGATTTTCGTGCGCGTCATCCGCAAACCCCGCTGATCCTGATGGGCTATGCCAATCCGATGCTGGCACGCGGATCGACATGGTTCGCCGATCAGTGCAAGGCGGCCGGCGTCGATGGTGTCATCTGCGTCGACATTCCGCCTGAAGAGGATGCGGAGATCGGCCCGGCGCTACGCGCCGTGGGCGTACATTTGGTCCGCCTCGCCACCCCGACGACGGATGCGGCGCGCCTGCCCGCCGTGCTGGATGGCGCCAGCGGCTTCCTCTATCATGTCGCCGTCGCCGGCATCACCGGCAAGCAGCAGGCGGCACAGGCCAATATCGAACTGGCCGTGGCCAAGCTGAAGGCCGCGACCGACCTGCCCATCGCCGTCGGTTTCGGCGTGCGTTCGCCCGAACAGGCGGCCGCCATCGGCCGTGTCGCCGACGGGGTGGTCGTCGGTTCCGCCATCGTCGACATTGTGGGGTCGCATGGCGATGCCGCCGCCCCCTTTGTCCAGGATTTCGTCGCGTCGCTGAGCGGCGCCATTCTTCCCCGAACCCAGGAGACCGCAGCATGAGCTGGATCAATCGCGTTCGCAACGCCCTGCCCTTCACCAAGAAGGAAACCACCGCCGAAACGCTGTGGCACAAATGCCCGTCCTGCATGGAGATGATCTTCATCAAGGAATGGGAGGACAATCTGTCCGTCTGCCCGCGTTGCGACCATCATGGCCGGATCGGCCCATCGGACCGTTTCGAACAGATATTGGACGCGGGCTTCGTCCTGTTGCCCACGCCCCACGTCCCCGAAGATCCGTTGAAATTCAAGGACAGCAAGCGCTATCCCGACCGGATGAAGGCGGCCCGCGCCGCCACCGGCGATCAGGATGCGCTGATCAACGCGCGCGGCGCCATCGACGATGTGCCGCTGGTCATGGGCGTGCAGAATTTCGCCTTCATGGGCGGGTCCATGGGCATGGGTGTGGGCGCGGCCTTCATTCAGGGCGTCAACGACGCCATCGCCCATAAATGCCCCTATGTGATCTTCACCGCAGCAGGCGGCGCGCGCATGCAGGAGGGTATCCTGTCCCTCATGCAAATGCCACGCTCGACCGTGGCGATTCAGAAGCTGCATGCGGCGGGCCTGCCCTATATCGTGGTTCTGACCGATCCGACGACCGGCGGCGTGACGGCCAGCTATGCCATGCTGGGCGACATTCAGATTGCCGAACCCAATGCCCTAATCGGCTTTGCCGGACAGCGCGTCATCGAAAGCACGATCCGCGAAAAGCTGCCCGAAGGGTTCCAGCGCGCCGAATATCTGCTGGACCATGGCATGCTGGACATGGTGGTGCATCGCAGCGAGTTGCGTGATACGCTGGCGCGGGTGATCGGTTATCTGACGCCCCGCGCCGCCGCCTGACACCGGCATAGTCGCGCAACAGGGGGAGGATCAGGCGCGCATGCCAGACGGTGCCGTTTCGGACGATCCACAGGTGCAGGCACAGCTTGACCGACTATGGTCGCTGTCGCCGGGCGCCGACATATTGGGGCTGGCGCGGATCAGGCGGCTGATGGAAAGGCTGGGCGACCCGCATTTGTCGTTGCCGCCCGTCTTCCATGTCGCCGGCACCAACGGCAAGGGATCGACCTGCGCCTTCCTGCGCGCAGCGATGGAGGCAGACGGCAAGAGCGTCCATGTCTTCACCTCCCCGCATCTGGTGCGCTTCAACGAGCGTATCCGCGTTTCGGGCAAGCTGATTTCCGACGACATGCTCGCCCGTTATCTGGAGCGGGTGCTGGATATTGCCGAAGGGATCGGCGCCAGCTTCTTTGAAGTGACGACCGCCGCCGCCTTCCTTGCCTTTGCCGAACATGATGCCGATGCCTGCATTGTCGAGGTGGGTCTGGGCGGACGGCTGGACGCCACCAACATCCTCACCAATCCGGTGGTGTGCGGCATCGCCCAACTGGGCATCGACCATCAGAGTTTTCTGGGCGACACGCTGGCACAGATCGCCGGGGAAAAGGCCGGCATCGCCAAGACCGGCGCGCCGCTGGTGACGCAACGTTATCCCGAATCCCTGTTCCCCGTGATGATCGACGCGGTGGCAAAGGTTCGTACCCGCTGGATTTCGCAGGGCGAGGCATGGGATGCCGCAGCCTATCGCGACCGGCTGCATTATCGCGACGATCTGGGCAGGCTGGATACACCTTTGCCGCGCCTTGCGGGCGCCCACCAGATTCAGAATGCGGCCCTCGCCTTCGCCATGCTACGCCATCAGAATGCGGTGCCGCTGTCCGAAGCGGCACTAAAGGCCGCGCCGCTGTGGGCGCAATGGCCCGCCCGGCTGCAACGGCTGGACCATGGACCGCTGCTGGCGCCTTTGCCCCAGGCGACGACCGCATGGCTGGACGGCGGGCATAATGCAGGCGCGGGTGAGGCCATTGGCGCCTATTTCACCGACGATCGGCTGGAAGGGCAGAAACTGCACCTCATCATCGGGATGCTCGCAAACAAGGAGGTCGATGCCTTCCTTGCCCCCTTCGCCGGCAAGATCGCACATATCCATGCCTTGCCGGTGCCGGGGCATGAGCATCACGGACCGGATCGATTCGCCGCCATCGCGGCGCAATGGGGCATAGGCTGCACCGCGCATGACCGGCCAGAGAGCGCTATCGCAGCTATTGTGGCGTCAGGAGAAACGGCCCCCAAGCTGTTGATTGGTGGCTCGCTTTATCTGGCAGGCGAAATTTTGCGACTGAATGACCAATTGCCGGACTGAATAGACTTGCGATTGACTCGCAATAGCGTACTCTGCGGAACACGGACCAACGCAGCAAGGCGCTTCACATGGCTTATGGTGAGACTTCCCCCCTCGATCTGCCCCGCCCCATTCCCGGCGGCTATGGCAACCGACTGTTCCTGTTTGCCGTACGGCGGATGGCGACGGCGGGGGTGAATGATGCCCATGCCGCCAATGCGATGCTGGGGGCGTTCGGGCGCAGCTATCGCCGGCCGCTGGTGCTGATGCGGGCGATGATGCTGGAACTGGCGCGGGTATCGAGCCGCAAGATATTGGTCGCCCCCTGCTGCTGCGCGCGGATGACGGCGGACGAGGCGCGGTTGATGCAGGCGACCGGGCAAGCCCTGCGCGAACCGAACACCGCCTATGACGAATTGAGCGTGCTGCTGGGCAACGACCATGCGCTGGGTGCGCTCACCTGCCTACAGGCGGTGGCGCAGGCGCATAATGACCTTGGTCGGCCGTTGCAGCTTTACGCAGCGGAGTGAGAGGCGCGCAATTCGTTCAGCCTTTCACTGGCCCAGCGATACATGTCGGCCTGTGCGGCGCGTTGGGTCCGATCCATGCGCCGCGCCCGTTGCTCGACTTCTTCCAATATCTCCCGCGCGCGGCTCCGGTCGCCCTGATCCAGCAAGAATGCGGCATAGTGACAGCGCGCCTCCTCGCCCGCGATGCGCGTCACCACCTGTTCGAACAGGCTGCGTGCTTCGGCGGCACGACCAAGATCAGCCAGAATGCGCGCGCGTAGCAGGGCGCGCCGGTCCCATTCCGATCCGGGTGACAGGTCGGGGACTCCGTTGAGCAGTTCCAGCCCCTGATGGCTGTCGCCCCGTTCGAACAGGACACCCGCCAGCTTCACCTGCGTCCCCCAGTCTCCACCGGGGCCAAGCGCCAATGCCGTGCGATAGGCGCGCTCCGCCTCCTCGAACCGGCCCCGCGCAGCCTGTGCATCGCCCAGCGCGATATGATTGGCGGCGGTGTCGGCCAGTTCCACGGCGGATTGCGCCCGGCGAACATCGCGTTCCGGGTCGACGCGGACCGTTGCCTGCGACCGGGCGGTGCGCAGGTGCCGGTTGTTCCAGTGCGCAGGCAGAATTTCCAGCACCAGATAGGCAAAACAGCCCATCAGCGAGAAAAAGAAGATGAAGAGCAGCCATATCTGGCTGCGCCCGGACCGGATGACATGCACCGCGCAGAGAAGTTGCACGCACATGGAAGCGACGAGGAAGATCATGGGGCGATCTCAGCAGCCTTTTGTGTATCTTCCGTGGCAGCCGTCCCGACGCTGGCGTCGATCAGGCCGGCACGCATCATCAGCCAGAACAGCAGGATGCCCGGCACCGCCAACGCCGTCGTCAACAGATAGAATTGGACATAGCCAAAGCGCTCGATCAACGCTCCCGCCGTCGTGCCGGTCAGGAACCGGCCGACGATGCTGGCCGCCGCGGAAATCAGGGCATATTGCGCAGCGGTGAAGCGCAGGTCGCACAGGGCAGAGAAATAGGCCACCACCGTGACCCCGCCGATGCCGCTGGCGATATTTTCAAAGCCGATCGCGCCCGCCATGCCCCAATTGCTTTTGCCCAGCGCCGCCAGCGCCGCAAAGCTGAAATTGGACACGCACATTAGGATCAGACTGAGCAGTACCGACCGTTTCAGGCCCATGCGCGCATAGAGAATGCCGCCAATGAAGATGCCGAGCAGATAGGCCCAAAAGCCCATGCCGACGTCATAAATCGCGATTTCATCATTGCTGAAACCCAGATCGTCGAACAACAGGCGGAATGTGAGGTTGGCGAGCGTGTCGCCAATCTTGTGCAGCAGGATGAATAACAGCACCAGAACAGCGCCGCGCCGCTTGAAGAATTCGACCAGCGGCCCGGCGATCGACTGGGCGACTTCGCCTATGCCCCGGCGGGCGACCGGATCGCGATGCCGTTCCGGCTCGCCCATGATAAGACCGGTGAGCATCGCGGGCAGCGCGAACAGGGCGCAGGCCAGATAGGCGCCGTGCCAGCCGATCCGCGCCGCCAGCACCAGCGCCAGCGATCCCGCCGCGACCGAACCGATACGCCAGCCATATTGCGACATGCCCGATCCGACACCCAATTGCTCCGGCTTCAGCAATTCGATGCGATAGGCGTCGATCACGATGTCAAAGGTTGCGCCCGCCACCCCGACGAGGACGGCGGCATAAGCGGTCTGAACCAGGCTGGCCTTTGGATCGACCAAGGCGAGCCAGGCAATGGCGCCCATGACGAAGACACCGGCGACCAGCAGCCAGGACACGCGCTGACCCAGACGGCCCAGCACCGGCAGGCGCACGCCATCGACCATCCACGCCCACAGCCATTTGAGGTTGTAGACGAGGAAAGCGAGGGTGAAGGTCGTCACCGCTTTCTTGTCGATGCCGTCCTGCGCCAGCCGGGTGGTGAGCGTCGCGGCGATCATCGCAAAGGGCGCACCGGACGACACCCCCAGGAAGAAGGAGGCGAGCGGTGCCGGTTGAACATAGGGCTTTACCGCGTCGGCCCAGCCTTTGCGGCCGGTGGTGGCGTCGGTCATGATAGGTGCGTCCCCCGCAACTTGTGATTTGGCCGCCACCATATGATCTGACGCGCGGCTGGCAAGAGGGATGCCTTGGCGTGATGACGTCAATCGGTGAAGAGGCTGAGGCCCGGTGGCGATTTGGGGCGGCGCACGCCACGCAATATCGCATCGACGACGCGAATTGCGGCGATCAGGTCGCGGGGATGATAGGGTTTGGCAAGACAGCCCATCGCCAGCGTGCGCGCGTCAACCGGGCAGGATGCAGTAACGAACAGCACGGGCAGCCCCTTTTCACGGGCATAGACGGCGACGTCGATCCCGGTCAGCGCACCGCGCAAACCCACGTCGGCAATGACCAGATCGATGCCGCCGGCGTCGATGGCGTGAATGGCATGGCCATGATCCTCCACCGTGGCGGCAATGCGATAGCCGCCCTGTACCAGCGCATGCTCATTGTCAAAGGCGACAAGCGGTTCGTCCTCCACCACCAGCACGGTGCGGATGCCGCTGTGGCGGGTAACACGCCCTCCTTCACCCCTGACCAGTCCGAAAAACATTTGCCAAGCCCACCCTGTTTCCGCCATGCACCCGAACAAACGCCGCGCCCGCCCGCCCGGTTGCCGGCCATGACATCATGGCCCCTTCGGGCAAGCGCCGGGACGGCACCATTCAGCCTGTTGCTGGTTGATTTCCCATATGGGAAGAGCCAGTGCCCATGAAAAGGAATTCAACGTTGGAACCGCCGAAAAAATCAGGACCGCCCCGCCGGGCCGGACCCGGTGGCCCCAGACGCCCGAACGACACCCGGAAATCCGGTCCGGGCCGTTTCAATCGTGACGGAAAAGCAGGCGCAGACAGAGCGGCCGATGGCGAGCGCCGCCCCGTCCGCGGCAAGTCCGGCCGGGACGGCGGAGCGTCGGAGGCTTTCCGGTCGGAACGTGGACGCCCCAGCGGCCCGCGCCCGAATGCCCCCCGATCCGATGGCCGTCGTTCGGATGCTCCGCGCTCGGAAAATGCCCGATCGGATAGGCCACGTGCCGAAAAACCTTATTCGGATAGACCCTATGCGGACAAGCCGCGTGGCGATCGCCCGCATGCGGGTGGACCGCGCGGAGGCAAGCCACGTGCCGATGCTCCCCGGTCCGACCGTGCCCGCAAGGACGGAGCCGGCTTTGATCGCCCGCGTTCGGACAGGTTCGGGTCCGACGCTGCGCGTTCCGACAGACCCCGCGTCGAAAGGCCGCAGTCCGACAGAGCGCGCCCGGATAGAGGGGCGTCCGACCGTGCCGCCCCAGTTCGAAGTGGCCCACGCGGCGCCGCGCGCGACGGCACGAAACCATCCTATCCGCCACGCAGGCCCGGTCCGCGCAAGGGCGCTTCGGCCGATGCCCCCGCCAATCCGCATCCGGCTCACGCCGCCGCCATGGACGATGGCAAGGGCGAACCGCAGCGTATCGCCAAATTGCTGGCCCGCGCCGGTGTCGCATCGCGTCGCGAAATCGAGCGGATGATCGAGGACGGCCGGATCGCAAAGGACGGCGTGCTGTTGGACACGCCGGCGACGCTGCTGACATCCTTGCATGGCGTGACCGTCGATGGCGTGGCGGTGGCCGCCCCCGCCCCTGCCCGCCTGTTCCTGTTCCACAAGCCGACCGGCTATCTCACCACGGAGCGCGATCCGGCTGGCCGTCCGACCATCTATGACCGCCTGCCCGAAGGATTGCCGCGCCTGATGCCCATTGGGCGGCTGGACATGAATACCGAGGGGCTGTTGCTGATGACCACCGATGGCGGTTTCAAGCGGCAGATGGAATTGCCCGCGACCGGCGTGCCGCGCACCTATCGCGCTCGCGCCTTTGGCGAAGTCAGCCAGCAGCAACTGGAAGACCTGTTCGACGGGATAGAGATTGACGGCATCCAATATGGCCAGATCGAGGCCAATCTGGAACGGCGCACGGGCCGCAACCAGTGGATCGAAATGACCTTGACCGAAGGCAAGAACCGCGAAGTGCGACGGGTGCTGGAGCATCTGGACCTGAAGGTCAATCGCCTGATCCGTACATCCTATGGTCCCTTCACGCTGGGCGAATTGCCGGTCGGTGCGGTTGAGGAAGTGCGCCAGCATGACCTGATCGTCTTTCGCAAGAGCCTGACAAAGGGCGGCGCGGAATGAGGATCATTTCAGGCCAATGGCGCGGACGTCCACTCGCCGCCCCCAAGGGCGATGCCACCCGCCCCACCGCCGACCGTACGCGCGAAACATTGTTTTCGATGCTGACCAGCCGGGTCGGGTCGTTCGAGGGGCTGAAAGTCGGGGATTTCTTCGCCGGTTCGGGCGCGCTGGGCTTTGAGGCATTGTCGCGGGGCGCGGCATCCTGCCTGTTCGTGGAGCAGGACAGGGCGGCGCTCGACATCATTCGCGCCAATGGCGACAAGCTGGGCATCCGCCCGGACATTCGGGCGTCGAGCGTATTGTCGCTTGGCCCGGCTCCCGCTCCGCTCGACCTGCTGTTCATGGACCCGCCCTATGGCACCGGCGCGGGACAGGTGGCGCTCGACAAGCTGGCGCGGCTGGGATGGACCAATGCGGCGACGTGGATCAGCATTGAAACCGACCGGCGCGAAGATGTGGCGGTAAAGGGCTTTGCCATCGACACGGTGCGCGATGTCGGCAAGGCGCGGATCACCCTGTTGCGGGCCGAGGATTAAGTGGTTGAGCGCTAACGGCACCAACTGGTTCGATCAGGGGGGCGCCGATTATGCGCGCTATCGCCCCGATTATCCTGAGGCGCTGGCAGGCGCGCTGGCCGACCTGACGCCCGACCGGCGGCTGGCGGTGGACGTGGGGTGCGGCAACGGGCAGTTCAGCCGGTTGCTGACCGCCCACTTTGACCGGGTAATCGCCCTCGACCCCAGCGCGGATCAGATCGCACATGCCATACCGGCCGAGCGGATAGACTATCGGGTGGCGCCCGCTGAAGCGCTGCCGGTCGACGATGGATCGGCCGGGCTGATCATGGCGGCACAGGCAGCGCACTGGTTCGACCTGCCCGTATTTTATGACGAGGTGCGCAGGATCGCCACCCCTGACGCGGTAGTGGCTCTCGTCAGCTATGGCGTGATGGAAGCGCCGGATGATCCGAACATTCACACCCTGCTTCGTCGCTTTCATGACGAAGATGTCGGGCCATGGTGGCCCGCCGAACGCAAGCTGGTCGTCAGCGGTTATGCCGACATGGATTTTCCGTTCGATGGTGTGGAGATGCCATCGGTCGCGATCGAGCGCCGATGGAATTTGCAGCAATTGATGGGCTATGTCGCGACATGGTCAGCCGTGCGCCATGCGCTGAATGCCGGTCAGGCGCAGATACTGGTCGATTTCGAAGCGGACATGCGCGCCCTGTGGGGGGATGAGGACAGGCCAGTCGCCATGGCATGGCCGATCAGCGTCAGGGCGGGGCGGGTTTTCCCCGCCTGACGCCAATATTGGCCGGTTAACGCGGTTTCTTCGCCTCGCCCGGATTGACGCAGCTATCCTGCACGCTCTTGCTGCACTTGGGATATTGCTTCGCCTCGGTGGGGGCGGGCGTCATATTCCCGCCGACCGTTACCGGATTGGCCGACGACCCCACAGGCGCACCGGGGTCGTTCGGCACATCGGCAGGCGCGGGCGCCATATCGACACTGGACGGGACTGCGCCGGTCGGTTGCCCTGCATTGGGATCGGCAGACGGAGCCGGCGTCATGGCGTCGCCGGGCGGCAGGCTGGACGGTGCGGGCGTCTGTTGCGCCATGACTGGCGCCCCGGCTGTCAGGCCAAGCACCGCGATACCGGCAAGCATGATGGTTTTCATCGGATCATCCTTTCCTTCATTCTGCGCCCCGGACGAGGCGAAAACCGGCATGGAATGTCCGATGTTCCAAAGGGCGCGACGAACGGAGGTTCGTCAGCGCCCGATGGCTTGATCACCCTTCAGGATAACGGTCGAACTTGGGCAGGCCGTCCATAGCCGCCACCCATGGCAGCGCTTCGGCAACCTGCACATGCACCTGCGGCGGGATGGCCGTGGGGTCATCCAGTGTTGCACTCAAAATATCGATGGCTCCGGCAAAGGCCACCGGATTGGTATAGAAAAGGCTGGTGCCGCACGTACCGCAAAATTGGCGCGTTGCATGTTCGGACGATTTATAAAGAACCGGCTGCCCCTCAATCTTCACCGCGTCCTGCGGGAACAAGGCCCATCCGGTCAGCGGCGCACCGGTGCTGGCCCGGCAATCGGCGCAATGGCACACCGCGCTGTAAATAGGATCGCCCGATGCTTCGTAGCGGATCGCCCCGCACTGGCATTTACCCGTCAGCATCCCTCGACCTCCTCTTGCATGATTCGCCTTTTGTTCTCATAGAAGGGGCATCGCCGCAAGGGGCTGTCCGACGTCCTGCCCCTTGCCCCTGCCCCCGCCTGACCCTAGTTGATCGCCATGACTTTGCCAGCCCCCTCCCCCAATGACCCGCCCTATCTGACCGGGTTGAACACGCCCCAGCGGGAGGCGGTGCTGACGACCGAAGGGCCGGTGCTGGTGCTGGCGGGCGCAGGCACGGGCAAGACGGCGGCGCTGACCGCGCGCCTCGCCCACCTGATCGCGACGAAGCGGGCATGGCCGTCGGAAATATTGGCCGTCACCTTCACCAACAAGGCGGCGCGGGAAATGCGCGCGCGCGTCGGCAAGATGATCGGCGACGCGGTGGAGGGCATGCCATGGCTCGGTACATTCCATGCCATTGCGGCCAAGATGCTGCGTCGCCATGCCGAACTGGTTGGCCTGCAATCCAACTTCACCATCCTCGACACCGACGATCAGTTGCGCCTGATGAAGCAGCTTATTCAGGCGGAGGGGATCGATGAAAAGCGCTGGCCCGCGCGGCAATTGGGCGGGCTGATCGACCAGTGGAAGAATAAGGGCTGGACGCCCGAAGATGTCGGCGCGGGCGAGAGCGAGGGCTATGCCCATGGCAAGGGGCAAAAGCTCTATGCCGCCTATCAGGCTCGACTGCGCGACGTAAATGCATGCGATTTCGGTGACTTGCTGCTGCATGTTCTGACGATATTGAAAAAGCATCGTGACGTGCTGGAGCAATATCAGCAGAAATTCCGCTATATCATGGTGGACGAATATCAGGACACCAATAGCAGCCAATATCTGTGGCTGCGCCTGCTGGCGCAGACCCGCAAAAATATCTGCTGCGTGGGCGACGATGATCAGTCCATCTATTCATGGCGCGGCGCAGAGGTTGCCAATATCCTGCGGTTCGAAAAGGATTTTCCTGGCGCTGTAACGATCCGGCTGGAGCAGAATTATCGATCCACCCCCCATATTCTGGGCGCAGCGTCCGGTGTGATTGCCGAAAATGGCAACCGCCTTGGCAAGACATTGTGGACCGACATCGACGTCGGCGAAAAGGTGCGCGTCATCGGCGTGTGGGACGGGCCGGAAGAGGCGCGCCGCATCGGCGAAGAGATTGAGACGATAGAGCGCAGCGGCGCGTCGCTGGATGAAGTGGCCATCCTCGTCCGCGCCCAGCATCAGACCCGCGAATTTGAAGACCGCTTCATTCAGATCGGCCTGCCCTATCGCATCGTGGGCGGTTTCCGCTTCTATGAACGCGCCGAAATTCGCGATGCGCTGGCCTATCTGCGCCTGATCAACCAGCCTGCCGACGATCTGGCGTTCGAACGGATCGTCAATGTCCCCAAGCGTGGATTGGGCGACAAGGCGGTGGAGAAACTGCATCGGCTGGCGCGGGCCGAGGGCATTCCCCTCACCCTCGCCGCCGCCCGCATCCTCGACACCGATGAACTAACGCCGCAGGCACGCCGGTCGCTGGGCGCATTCGTCGGCGATCTGGCGCGCTGGCGCGACCGGGCGGCGCAACTGCCCCATGCCGAACTGGCGCGGCAGATATTGGACGAAAGCGGCTATACCGCGATGTTGCAGGCCGAGCGCACGACGGAAAGCGCCGGGCGGCTCGAAAACCTGTCCGAACTGGCCCGCGCGATGGAAGAATATGAAACGCTGGGCGCGTTCCTGGAGCATGTCAGTCTGGTCATGGACAATGAGGCTCAGGCGGATGAACGCAAAATCACGATCATGACCATCCATGCCGCCAAGGGGCTGGAATTCGACACCGTGTTTCTGGCCGGGTGGGAGGAAGGCATCTTCCCTTCCCAACGCGCACTGGATGAGGGCGGCCTCAACAGCCTGGAGGAGGAACGGCGCCTCGCCTATGTCGCGATCACACGCGCGCGGCGACGCTGCACCATTTTGCATGCCGCCAATCGCCGTATCTATGGCCAGTGGACCAGCAGCATCCCCTCTCGCTTCGTCGGCGAATTGCCGCCCGAGCATGTGGAGGAGGAAAGCAGCATGTCAGGCGGAGCGTCGCTGTGGCGGGCCAACTGGTCCGAACGCGAAGACCCGTTCGCCAATGTGAAGCGCGGCGATGGGCGCGGCCCCGGCTGGCAGCGGGCGCAATCGTCGGGCCAGTTCAGCCGCGAGCCGGTCCGCATCGTGGAGGCCCGCACATCCGCCGTGTCGATCGGCAACAAGGGGCGCAGCGACATGAGCGTGGGCCTGCGCGTTTTTCACCAGAAATTCGGCTATGGCACAGTGGCCCAGATTGAGGGCAACAAGCTGGAGATCGATTTCGAAACGGCCGGGCGCAAGCGGGTGATGGACAGCTTCGTTTCCATCGCTTGACCCACGCCCACAAAGAAAGCGAGTGACGGCGCCGCCTTCCCTGTGACATGGGCGGGCCATGCATATGCCCGATTTCGACTTTGACCTGTTCCTGCGCGACTATTGGCAGAAAAAGCCGCTGCTGATCCGCAATCCGTGGGCGGAGTGGCACAATCCGCTCGACCCGGATGAACTGGCCGGCCTTGCCTGCGAAGCGGGGATCGAATCGCGCCTGATCGAAAGCCGCGATGGCAGGATGACGCTGGCGCACGGCCCCTTTGCGGAAGATCGCTTTGGCGAACTGGGCAAGGCGCCGTGGACGCTGCTGGTACAGGCGGTCGACCATCATGTGCCGGATGTCGCGGCGCTGATCGCCCCGTTCCGCTTCGTACCCGACTGGCGCATCGATGACGTCATGGTCAGCTATGCCACGGATGGCGGCGGCGTGGGCGCGCATTTCGACCAGTATGACGTGTTTCTGGTGCAGGGGATGGGCCAGCGGCGCTGGCGCGTGGGGCCGGTCTATGATGATAGCAGCCCCTTGCTGCCGCATGAGGATCTGCGCCTGCTCGCCGGGTTCGAGGCAACCGATGAATGGGTGCTGGAGCCGGGCGACATTCTCTATGTCCCGCCCGGTTTCGGCCATGACGGCGTGGCCGTGGGCGATGATTGCATGACCTATTCCATCGGGTTCCGTGCGCCGTCGCGCAGCGACCTGATCGCGGGATGGTGCGACCATCTGATCGATTCGCTGACTCAGGATGACCGCTTTGCCGACCCGGATTTGCGGACGCAGGATAATCCCGGCGAAATTCTGCCCGCGGCGCTCGACCAGCTGCATGCCATGGTGATGGAGGGGCTTTCCGATCGCGCCGCTTTTGCCCGCTGGTTCGGCGAATATAGCAGCATGCGCAAATATCCCGAGGCCGATTGGCGCCCCGAAGAGCCTGTCGAAACGGATGATCTGGTCGCGGCGATCGAGGATGGCGTGTCGTTGGCCCGCAATCCCGCCAGCCGATTTTCGTTCATCCGACAGGATACGGGCGCAATCACGTTGTTCGTGGATGGTCAGAGCTTTGATTGCACGGGCGAAAGCGCGGCATTGGCTGAAGCCTTGTGCGCTGAGGCAATGATCGACCTCGATCCTGCCCTGACCGAATCGCCTGATGCCCGCAGACTGATCGCTGCCCTGATCGATCAGGGCAGCATTGCGTTCGACGATGAAGAGGAGGAGGATTGATCCGCCATGGCGCGCCTGATCCTGTTCAACAAACCCTATGGGGTGATGTCGCAATTCACCGATGCCCGATCGGAAACGCAGCGCCCCACTTTGTCGCACTATATCGACATGCCCGGCGTCTATCCGGCCGGGCGGCTGGACCTCGACAGTGAGGGGCTGCTGCTGCTGACCGACGACGGGCGGCTACAGGCGCGGATCGCCAATCCGCGGTTCAAGACGCCCAAAACCTATCTGGTGCAGGTGGAGGGCGATCCCCAGCCTGAGGCGCTGGACCAGTTGCGGCGCGGCGTGATGCTGAAGGACGGCATGACCCTGCCCGCCGATGCCAAACTGATCGAAGCGCCGGAACTATGGCAGCGCGATCCGCCCGTGCGTTTCCGCAAGACCGTGCCGGATCGCTGGATCAGCCTGACCATTCGTGAGGGCAAGAATCGGCAGGTACGACGCATGACGGCGGCCGTGGGGCATCCCACGCTGCGTCTGGTGCGCTGGCGCATCGGCGACTGGAGCATCGACGATCTGGCGCCGGGCGAATGGCGTGAGGCGTAAGCCTGTAGCGATTAGGAAAAGGGAAAGCCCTCGCCGACGCTCGGGAATTTTTCGGGAAAATGTCCCCCGGACATTTTCTAATTCCGAAAAATTGGTGGAGCCTAGCGGGATCGAACCGCTGACCTCCTGCATGCCATGCAGGCGCTCTCCCAGCTGAGCTAAGGCCCCATCTGCGCGGCATGAGCCGCAGCTATATGGTATGACCATGTCCGGGCATGCCGTCGGTCGTATATGATATTTAGCGAAGGGCTAAATT
>JAJZQN010000009.1 GCA_021847605.1 Pseudomonadota bacterium
ACTGCCATCATCAGGGAAAGGATGGGGAAGCCGTCCATTATCGTGTCATCGCCCAGGTTGCAGCCGCGGCGAGGCCAATCAGCATCACCAGCGCATAGGTGTAGAGGTAGCCGGACTGAAGCCGACGGGTGATCTTGTTGCCCTGCACGACCAGAGCGGCCAGCCCGTTGGGGCCAAAGCGGTCGATCAGGCCAATGTCACCGAAGTTCCAGAAGAACCGGCCGATGGCAAAGGCAGGCTTGACGAACAGGAAGTTGTACAGCTCGTCAAAATACCACTTGTTCAGCAGGAACTGGTACAGCGCGCCGAAGGTAGCGACGAAGCGCTGCGGCCAGTCGGTGTTCTTGATATAGGCCAGCCAGGCAATGACCAGGCCGGTCAGCATCACGGTGAACGGACCGAACTTGACCCAGGTCGGCACTTCATGCGCCGCGTGCATCAGATGGCTGTTGAACGCCAGAGCGCCCTTCCAGAATTCGACGCCGCCTTCCGGACCAATGAACTGATCGTGGAAGATGAAGCCTGCGAACACTGCGCCAAGGCTGAGCACCAGCAGCGGGATCAGCATGACCAGCCCGCTTTCATGCGGGTGGTAGCCACCAGTGCCGTCGCCTGCATCATGGGCATGATGATCGTCATGGCCATAGCCATGATCCTGCGCGGCGTGCGCGTGATCGTCATGCCCATGATCGCTATGACCGTGGCCATGGGCGTCATGCCCATGGGAGTCATGGAGGGCATGCTGGATATGTTCGGACTGGGTCCAGCGCGGCTTGCCGAAGAAGGTCAGGAACACCAGACGCCAGCTGTAGAAGCTGGTCAGCAGCGCGGCGAACACGCCGACATAATAGGCGCCGACGCCTGCACCGCCCGAAGCGAAGGCCGCTTCCAGGATGCCGTCCTTCGAATAGAAGCCGGCAAAGCCCACGCCGACGAGCGGCAGGCCGACGCCGGTGATGGCCAGCGTGCCCAGCGTCATCGTCCAGAAGGTGATCGGAATGCTCTTACGCAGGCCGCCATAGTAACGCATGTCCTGTTCGTGATGCATCGCATGGATGACCGAACCGGCGCCCAGGAACAGCAGCGCCTTGAAGAAAGCGTGCGTGAACAGGTGGAACATCGCCGCGCCATAAGCGCCGCAACCGGCCGCAAAGAACATATAGCCCAGCTGCGAACAGGTCGAATAGGCGATGACGCGCTTGATGTCGGTCTGCACCGTGCCGACGGTGGCCGCGAACAGACAGGTTGCCGCGCCGACATAGGTGACGACGGTCAGCGCCGTCGGGCTGACTTCGAACATGGGCGACAGGCGGCAAACCATGAAGACGCCGGCCGTAACCATGGTGGCCGCGTGGATCAGCGCCGACACCGGGGTCGGGCCTTCCATCGCGTCCGGCAGCCAGGTGTGAAGGCCCAGCTGCGCCGACTTGCCCATGGCGCCGATGAACAGCAGCAGGCAAAGCACGGTCATCGTGTCGAAACGATAGCCCAGGAACCCGATGGTCGAACCGGCCATAGACGGCGCGGCTGCCAGGATTTCCGGGATCGAGATGGTGTTGAACACCAGATAGGTGCCGAAAATGCCCATCATGAAGCCAAGGTCGCCCACGCGGTTGACGACGAACGCCTTGATCGCGGCCGCGTTTGCACTCGCTTTACGGAACCAGAAACCGATGAGCAGGTATGAAGCCAGACCCACGCCTTCCCAGCCGAAGAACATCTGCAACAGATTGTTCGCGGTCACGAGCATCAGCATCGCGAAGGTGAAGAGCGAGAGATAGGCGAAGAAGCGCGGCTGATCCGGCTCTTCGTCCATATAGCCCCAGCTATACAGGTGGACCAGGCTGGACACGCTGGTGATGACCACCAGCATGACCGCCGTCATCGTGTCGACGCGCAGCGCCCACTGGGCATCGAAGCTGCCGCTTTCGATCCAGGTGAACAGCGGCGTGACCGACGCTTCGGCATGTCCGGTGACAAAGGGAATGAAGATCGCCCAGCTCATGGCGCAGGCTGCGAACAGCGCGCCGGTGGTGACGATCTTTGCGGGTAGCTTGCCAAGGGCCTTGTTGCCAAGGCCGGCGATGGCAGCCGCCAGCAGCGGAAGAAGAACTATGAACTGGATCATTGGGTCAGTCTCAGCCCTTCATCCGGTTGACATCGTCGACGGCAATGGTGCCGCGACCACGGAAGTAAATGACGAGGATGGCAAGGCCGATGGCCGCTTCACCCGCCGCGACGGTCAGCACGAACATCGAGAAGACCTGCCCCACCAGATCGCCCAGAAAGGCGCTGAACGCGACGAGGTTGATGTTCACGCTGAGGAGGATCAGTTCGATCGCCATCAGGATGATGATGACATTCTTGCGGTTGATGAAGATGCCGAGCACCCCCATCACGAAGAGGATGGCGCTGACCACCATATAATGTTGAAGGCCGATCATGACGGCATCCTTTTTAAGGAGGCCGTCACCCCAGCGAAGGCTGGGGCCTCAGGCCGTTGCGCACGAAGGCATGAGATGTCGTTGAGAGTCACGCGCCTCTCAGCGACCTGCGCTGGCATGACGAAAAGGGTCGCGATCACAATTCAACCCCCTGCCCCACGGGCTGATTGATGTTCCGCGTCGCATCCTGCGGACGGCGACGGTTCTGTTTGGCGATATTCTGGCCACGCACGCCGCCACGGGCACGATGGGTCAGCACGATGGCGCCGATCATCGCGACCAGCAGGACGATGCCCGCCGCCTCGAAGAGGAAGATGTAGCGGGTATAGAGCAGCCCGCCGATCGCCTGAATATTGCTCAGTTCCGGGTTCACCGGGCCGGCGCGCTGCGCCAGCTCGATCGGGCCGACGCTCCACAGGCCGATGCCCAGGATGATTTCCGCCAGCAGCACCGCCGCAATCAGCAGGCCGAAGGGGAGATAGCTGACGAAACCGGCGCGCAGTTCGGCGAAGTCGATGTCGAGCATCATGACGACGAACAGGAACAGCACCGCAACCGCGCCGACATAGACGATGACAAGCAGCATCGCGATGAATTCGGCGCCGAGCAGGATCATCAGACCGGCGGCGTTGAAGAAGGCCAGGATCAGCCAGAGGACCGAGTGGACCGGGTTGCGCGACAATATCGTGAGCGCGCCGCTGCTCACCACCAAAATGGCGAACAGGTAAAAGGCGAGGACGTGGATCACAGGTTCATATTCCCTTTGACGCCGGCGGCTTAACGATAGGGGGCATCGGCGGCAAGATTGGCAGCGATGGCACGCTCCCACTTGTCACCGTTTTCCAGGAGCTTGGCCTTGTCGTAGATCAGCTCCTCGCGGGTTTCGGTCGCGAACTCGAAGTTCGGGCCTTCGACAATGGCATCCACCGGGCAGGCTTCCTGACAGAAGCCGCAATAGATGCACTTGGTCATGTCGATGTCGTAGCGCGTGGTGCGGCGGCTGCCATCCTCGCGCGGCTGCGCCTCGATGGTGATCGCCTGCGCCGGACAAATGGCCTCGCACAGCTTGCACGCGATGCAGCGTTCTTCCCCGTTGGGATAGCGGCGCAGCGCATGTTCACCACGGAAACGCGGCGAAATCGGGTTCTTCTCATAGGGATAGTTGATCGTCGCCTTGGGCTTGAAGAAATACTTCAAGGTCAGCCAGTGCGCCTTTACAAATTCCCAGAGGGTGAAGCTCTTGACGTAATAACCGAGGCTCATTGTGCGCCTCCATAGCGCGTCAGCATGAGGAAGCCCGAAACCAGGAAGACGAAGAAGAGCGAGGTCGGCAGGAAGATTTTCCAGCCCAGTCGCATCAACTGGTCATAACGGTAGCGGGGGACCGTCGCCTTCACCCAGGAGAAGACGAAGAAGAAGAAGGCGATCTTGGCCAGGAACCAGATGATGCCCGGCACCATGTACAGCGGCGCCCAGTCGAACGGCGGCAGATAGCCACCCCAGAACAGGATCGCGTTAAGGCCACTCATCAGGATGACGTTGGCATATTCACCCAGCCAGAAGAGCGCGAAGGCCATGGACGAATATTCGGTCTGATACCCCGCAACCAGTTCCGATTCCGCTTCGGTCAGGTCGAAAGGCGCACGCGCCGTTTCCGCCATCGACGAAATCAGGAACATAATCGCCATCGGGAACAGCAGCGGGTTGAAACCGTTGCCGTTTATGAAACCATAATAGCCCTTCTGGCTTTCCACGATGGTCGACATGTTGAAACTGCCGGCCCACAGCACCACGGTGATGATGATGAAGCCGATCGAGACTTCATAGCTGATCATCTGCGCACTGGCGCGGATCGCGGAATAAAAGGGATATTTGGAGTTGGACGCCCAGCCCGCCAGCACCACGCCATAGACCCCCAGCGATGAGATCGCGAGAATGTAGAGCAGGCCGACATTGATGTTGGACACCAGCACGCCGACGCCGAAGGGGATGACGGCCCACGCCATCAGCGCCACCGTGAAGGTGATGATCGGCGCGATCAGGAACAGCGCCTTGTTCGAGGCCGACGGGACGATGGTTTCCTGAAGGAAGACCTTCAGACCGTCCGCAAAGGATTGAAGCAGGCCGAACGGGCCAACGACGTTGGGACCACGGCGCAGCGCCATCGCCGCCCAGATCTTGCGGTCGGCATAGATGATCATGGCGACGGCCAGCATCAGCGGCAGCGCGATGACTAAAATGCCTATGATCGTGGAAAGCAGCCAGGCGCCTTCGAAAGGAAGGCCCAGGCCTTGAAAGAAAGCGGTCACTCTGCGGCCTCCACGAAGCTCTCACCATGGATCAGCTCGACAGAGCAGGTCTGCATCGTCGGGCTGGCCCGGCAGATGGCATTGGTGATGTAGAAATCCTTGATCGGCGAACCGATTTCGCCGGTGGCACCGGTGGGCAGCGAAGGGATGGACCAGCCATAGTCGGCCAGACCTTCGACGCCCAGAGCCGGAACCGCCTTCGCCATTTCGGCGCGCAGCGCGTCGAAGCTGTCGAACGGCAGGGTCGCACCCAGCGCTTCGGACAGGGCGCGCAGGATCGACCAGTCCTCACGGGCATCGCCCGGCGCGAACACGGCCTTTTCACCGAACTGCACGCGACCTTCCAGGTTGACGTAGGTGCCAGCCTTTTCGGTGTAAGCGGCGCCCGGCAGGATCACGTCCGCCGCATGGGCGCCCTTGTCACCATGATGCCCGATATAGAGTTTGAAGCTGTTTTCGAAGGCCGCGTAGTCGACTTCATCAGCGCCCAGCGAAATCAACAGCTTGGGAGCGGCTTCCGCCACAGCCTTGATGCCGCCCTTGGTCGCGTAGCCCAGCATCAGGCCACCCATGCGAGCCGCCGCGAAGTGCAGGACGTTATAGCCGTTCCAGCCATCCTTGATGAGGCCCAGCGTTTCGACCAGCGCCAGCGTATCGCCATGCGCGCCGTCCTTGGCCAGCGTGCCGCCGCCGACGATCATCGCCGGGCGGGCAGCGCCCTTGAACGCTTCAATCACGGCTTCGGGCAGCTTGGCGAGCAGCGATGCATCGTTACCCAGCCATTCGACCTTGTAAGTCAGATCGACTTCCGGGCCGAGGCCGAAGACCTTTGCGCCCTTCTTGATCGCCTTGCGGATGCGGGTGTTCACCAGCGGCGCTTCCCAGCGCAGGTTGGTGCCTACCAGCAGGATGACGTCCGCCGTTTCAAGGTCGGCCAGCGGCGTGTTGAACACCACCGACGACAGGCTGGACACGTCGTAGGACAGACCGGTCTGGCGCCCTTCGAGCAGCGAACCGCCCAGCTTTTCGACCAGCGCCTTGCCCGCGAACATGGTTTCGCAATCGAGCAGATCGCCGGCGATCGCCGCGACGCTGCCGCCATGCTGAACCGCTGCGACGGCGGCAAAGGCTTCGGCCCAGGTTGCGGGGACCAGCTTGCCGTCCTTGCGGATATAAGGCTTGTCGAGGCGCTTGCGGACCAGACCGTCAACCACATGGCGGGTCTTGTCCGACGCCCATTCCTCGTTCACGTCGTCATTGATGCGCGGCACGGCGCGCAACACCTGACGACCACGGCTGTCGAGGCGAATGTTGGTGCCGACCGCATCCATCACGTCGATCGCATGGGTCTTCTTGAGTTCCCACGGACGCGCTTCGAACGCATAGGGCTTCGACGTCAGCGCGCCGACCGGGCAGAGGTCGACCACATTGCCCGACAGCTCGCTCTTGGCGGCATGTTCGAGATAGGTGGTGATCTGCATATTTTCGCCGCGATAGATGGCGCCGATTTCCGGCACGCCCGCGACTTCCTCTGCAAAGCGTACGCACCGCGTACACTGGATGCAGCGGGTCATGACCGTCTTGACGATCGGACCCATATATTTCTCGGTCACGGCGCGCTTGTTTTCGTCATAGCGCGACGAACCGCGACCATAGGCGACCGACTGATCCTGAAGATCGCATTCGCCACCCTGATCGCAAATCGGGCAATCGAGCGGGTGGTTGATGAGGAGAAACTCCATCACCCCTTCCCGCGCCTTCTTGACCATTTCGCTGTCGGTGCGGATTTCCTGACCTTCGGCGGCCGGCAGAGCGCACGAAGCCTGCGGCTTGGGCGGTCCGGGCTTCACCTCGACCAGGCAACTGCGGAAATTGCCCGCGATGGAAAGGCGCTCATGATAGCAGAAACGCGGAATTTCCTTCCCCGCCTGCTCGCAAGCCTGAAGAACGGTCGCCCCGGCCGGGACTTCCAGTTCTACGCCGTCTACTTTGACCTTCGGCATGGTTACTCCGCTGCCTCCATGACGGGGGCACTACCCTTGTTCTCATTGATCCGGCGCTCGATTTCCGGACGGAAGTGCCGGATCAGCCCCTGAATCGGCCATGCCGCTGCGTCGCCAAGCGCGCAGATGGTGTGGCCTTCGACCTGCTTGGTCACATTGAACAGCATGTCGATTTCGCTCTGGTCAGCATCGCCGGTGCGCAGACGCTCCATGACGCGCCACATCCAGCCGGTGCCTTCGCGGCACGGCGTACACTGGCCACAGCTCTCATGCTTGTAGAAGTAGGAGAGACGCGAAATGGCGCGGACGATGTCGGTCGACTTGTCCATGACGATGACAGCGGCAGTACCAAGGCCTGAGCCGAGTGCGCGCAAACCGTCGAAATCCATCGGCGCGTCCATGATTTCCTTGGCAGGAACCAGAGGCACCGACGAACCGCCGGGGATGACCGCGAGCAGATTGTCCCAGCCCCCACGGATGCCGCCGCAATGGCGATCGATCAGTTCGCGGAACGGGATCGACATGCTTTCTTCGACCACGCACGGCTTGTTCACATGACCGCTGATCTGGAACAGCTTAGTGCCGCGATTATTCTCACGGCCAAAGCCGTTGAACCAGGCCGCGCCACGACGCAGGATCGTCGGCGAAACCGCGATGGATTCCACGTTATTGACGGTGGTCGGGCAGCCATAGAGGCCCGCGCCTGCCGGGAAAGGCGGCTTCAGGCGGGGCTGGCCCTTCTTGCCTTCGATGCTTTCGATCTGGGCCGTTTCCTCGCCACAGATATAGGCGCCCGCACCGCGATGGACGAACACGTCGAAATCATAGCCCGACCCGCAGGCATTCTTACCGATGAAGCCCTTTTCATAGGCCTGCTCGACGGCAGCGAAGAGAACCTTCGCTTCATAGATGAATTCGCCGCGGATATAGATGTAGGCGGCGCGCGCCCGCATCGCGAAACCGGCGATCAGCGCACCTTCGATCAGCTTGTGCGGATCGTGGCGGATGATTTCGCGGTCCTTGCACGAACCCGGTTCGGATTCGTCGGCGTTGATGACGAGGAAGCTGGGACGGCCATCCTTGCTTTCCTTGGGCATGAAGCTCCACTTCATGCCGGTCGGGAAGCCGGCGCCGCCACGGCCGCGCAGGTTCGACGCCTTGATGGCGTCGATGATCGCGTCCTGGCCAATTTCCATCAGCTTCTTGGTATTGTCCCAATCGCCGCGCTTCATGGCGGCATCGATGCCCCAATCCTGAAAGCCGTGGACGTTGGTGAAGATACGGTCCTTGTCGGACAGCGGCCCGACGAACGGGGCCGGTGCAGGTGCATCGGTCATGCCGTCGCTCCTTCATTCCATTGACCACGATAATCGTGATTTTCGCTAACCATCTCTTTCAGAGTGGTCGGGCCACCTTCGGGCGCGCTGGTCTGACGGTCGATCTGCGGGCCGATCTTGGGCTGACCACCAGAGGCCAGCGTTTCCAATATGGCGACCGTGCTGTCATAGGTCAGATCTTCGAAATTATCGTCGTTGATCTGGACCATCGGGGCATTGGCGCAGGCGCCGAGGCATTCGACTTCGGTCAGGGTGAACAGGCCGTCGGGGGTCGTCCCGCCCTTGACCAGCCCCTTATTCTTGCACGCGGCAAAGACGTCATCCGACCCGCGCAGCATGCACGGCGTCGTGCCGCAGACCTGCACATGATAACGGCCGACGGGCGCGAGATTGTACATGGTGTAGAAGGTCGCGACTTCGTACACGCGCATATAGGGCATATCGAGCTGACGCCCGATATATTCCATCACCGGCACCGGCAGCCAGCCATTGGTCTGCGTCTCTGCGCCAACCTGACGCTGGGCCAGATCGAGCAGCGGCATGACGGCGGACTGCTGACGACCGGCGGGGTAGCGGGCAATCACCTTCTTGGCCTGTTCGGCATTTTCGGCGGTCCACTCGAACGCGCCCCAGCGCGCGCGGGTTTCGGCCTCGTCCGGGATATGAACTGCGTCAGCCATTAGCGGTCACACTCTCCAAACACGATGTCCATGGCGCCCAGGACAGCGGTGGTATCGGCCAGCATGTGGCCCTTCATCAGGAAGTCCATCGCCTGCAAATGCGAGAAGGCGGTCGGACGGATCTTGCAACGATAGGGCTTGTTGCTGCCGTCGCTGACCAGATAGACGCCGAATTCGCCCTTGGGGCTTTCGGTCGCGACATAGACTTCGCCTGCGGGCACGTGGAAGCCCTCGGTATAGAGCTTGAAATGATGGATCAGCGATTCCATCGAACGCTTCATCTCACCACGCTTGGGCGGCGAAACCTTGCGGTCGAAGCTGGCGATCGGCCCTTCCGGCATTTCGTTGAGGCACTGTTTCATGATGCGCGCGGACTGACGCACTTCCTCGACGCGGACCATGAAGCGGTCATAGCAGTCGAACTGCGTGCCGACCGGAACGTCGAATTCCATCCGATCATAGACGTCGTAGGGCTGTGCTTTACGAATGTCCCACGCGATGCCCGAACCACGGATCATCGGACCGGAGAAGCCCCATTTCAGCGCATCTTCCTTGCTGACAACGGCGATGTCGACGTTGCGCTGCTTGAAGATGCGGTTGTCGACCACCAGGCTCATGGCGTCTTCGAACAGACGCGGCAGGCGCGTGTCGAGCCAGTCGGCGATGTCGGTCAGCAGCTTGAGCGGCACATCCTGATGCACGCCGCCCGGCCGGAAATAGGCCGAATGCATGCGGGCGCCCGATGCGCGCTCGAAGAAGTTGAGGCAATCCTCACGGATTTCGAACAACCACAGGTTCGGCGTCATCGCCCCGACGTCCATGATGTGCGAGCCGAGATTGAGCATATGATTGCAGATGCGGGTCAGTTCCGCGAAGAACACGCGCAGATATTGCGCGCGCAGCGGCACTTCCAGGTTCAGCAGCTTTTCGACCGCCAGAACATAGCTATGCTCCATGCCGAGCGGCGAACAATAGTCCAGCCGGTCGAAATAGGGCAGCGCCTGCATATAGGTCTTATATTCGATCAGCTTTTCGGTACCGCGATGCAGCAGGCCGACATGCGGGTCGCAACGTTCGACGATTTCGCCGTCCAGTTCCATGACCAGACGAAGCACGCCGTGCGCCGCAGGATGCTGCGGGCCGAAGTTGATCGTGTAATTCTGGATCTGCGTATCACCATAGGACGGGTCGTCCGCGTTGATCACATGATCCATCTTTTCCAGATAATCGGACATCAGGCCTTACCTTCGGGCTTGGCAGCCCCCTTGCCTTCATCGGTGGCGGCGGCGGGCTTGGCCGGCGCATCCTCCGATTTTTCCTTCGCCTTGCTGTCGGTCGGTTCGCCAGCGCCGCTTTCGCCCTTCTTTTCCGTCGCCTTGGGCGTGGTGGGAGCAGCGGCGGGTGCGGGAGCCGGGGCAGCGGCCTTCTCATCGCCGGGCAGCACATATTGCGCACCTTCCCATGGCGACATGAAGTCGAAGCTGCGGAAATCCTGAGCCAGCTTCACCGGCTCATAGACGACGCGCTTGTCTTCTTCGGAATAGCGCAGCTCGACATAGCCGGTCAGCGGGAAGTCCTTGCGCTGCGGATGCCCCTTGAACCCATAGTCGGTCAGGATGCGGCGCAAGTCGGTATTGCCGTCGAACAGGACGCCATACATGTCGAACACCTCACGCTCCAGCCAGCCGGCGACCGGCCAGAGGTGCGTGACGGTGGGAACCGGCGTATCCTCATCCGTCGTCACCTTGACGCGGATGCGATGGTTCCGCGTCACGCTGAGCAGATGATAGGCGACCTCGAACCGTTCCGGACGTTCGGGATAATCGACGCCGGCGACTTCCATCAACTGCTGATAATGGCCCATATCGCGCAGCGCGACCATGGCATTGGCCAGATCCTCGCGAACGACGGTGAAGGACAGTTCATCGGCATGATCGACGGTTTCGATCAGCATGCTACCCAGCAGGGCGCCGATTTCCTCGGCAATCCCTTCGGGGTTCGCAATCTTCGGTGCGGAATGGCCCATATTAACGCTCGATCGTCCCGACGCGGCGGATCTTCCGCTGCAACTGCATGATGCCGTAAAGCAGGGCTTCGGCGGTCGGCGGGCAACCCGGGACATAGATGTCGACCGGAACGATGCGATCGCAACCGCGCACCACCGAATAGCTATAGTGATAATAGCCGCCGCCATTGGCGCAGCTGCCCATCGAAATCACATATTTCGGATTGGACATCTGGTCATAGACCTTGCGCAGCGCAGGGGCCATCTTGTTGCAGAGCGTTCCGGCAACGATCATCACGTCCGACTGACGCGGGGACGCGCGCGGCGCAGCGCCGAAGCGCTCCATGTCATAACGGGGCATGTTGACGTGGATCATCTCCACCGCGCAGCAGGCCAGACCAAAGGTCATCCACCACAGCGATCCGGTACGCGCCCACTGAAAAAGTTCCTCGGTCGAGGTGATCAGGAAGCCCTTGTCATTCACTTCGCTGTTGAGCGAATCAAAGAACGCCTGGTCGGGCTGCGTCCCCACCGGCGGCATCGTGCCGGGGATGGGGCTGGTCAGTTCTACTCCCATTCCAGGGCTCCCTTTTTCCATGCATAGACGAGGCCGAGAACCAGCTCCGCTATGAAAATCATCATCGTCGCCCAGCCGGCCCAGCCGATCTGGTCAAGGCTGACGGCCCAAGGAAACAGGAACGCCGCTTCAAGATCGAAGATGATGAAAAGGATGGCGACCAGATAAAAGCGCACGTCGAACTGACTGCGCGGTTCCTCGAACGATGGAAAGCCGCACTCATATTCGGAAAGCTTGGCTGCGTCAGGCTTGTGGGCACCAGTAAGGCGGCCAACCAGCATCGGCAGGAAAACGAAAGCCGTGGAGAGCAGCAGGGCGATCCCGAGAAAAATCAGGATCGGCAGATATTGGGCGAGATCGACCAATGGAATCCCCTAGGACAAATTGTCACTGTTGGGGGCGCTTTAGGCCCGCTGCATATGCGAAGCAAGGGGCCAAGGGCATGAGAATGAATCGCAAAAAGGCCAAGCGCCTGAAGCGCTTGGCCCAATGATTGCTCAACGTAGCGCGCCAGCTACTAACTTGTGCAATTTGCTGTGAATTGCATCATTGCCGGCGATGATTTCCTTGCGCTCGATCGCCTGATCGCCGCCACGGTAATCGCTGACGAAGCCGCCCGCTTCTCGCACAAGCAGCATTCCCGCAGCCACATCCCATGGCTGAAGTCCGCTTTCCCAGAAACCGTCATAACGACCCGATGCGACATGGGCGAGATCGAGCGACGCTGCGCCGAAGCGGCGGATGCCGGCAACCGACGGAGCGACCGCCCCGAAGATGCGGGTCCATTCGGCCATGTTGCCATGCCCCATGAACGGAATGCCGGTAGCGATCAGGCAATCCCCCAGATCGCGGCGAGCAGAAACTCGCAGACGCTGGTCATGGCGCCATGCGCCGCGGCTCTTTTCCGCCCAATAGCTTTCGTCGGTGACGGGCTGATAGATAAGGCCGGTGGTGACTTCACGCTTGCCGCCATAAAGCGGCTCTTCGACCGCGATCGAAATGGCGAAATGCGGGATGCCGTGCAGGAAGTTGGTGGTGCCGTCGAGCGGATCGATGATCCAGCGCGGCTTGGAGGGATCACCTTCGATCACTCCCCCCTCTTCCAGCAGGAAGCCCCAGTCGGGACGCGCCTTCTGCAATTCCTCCACCAGCGTGCGTTCGGCCTGATGATCGGCCTTGGACACGAAATCCGCCGGCCCCTTACGGGACACCTGAAGATGTTCGACTTCGCCGAAGTCGCGGCGCAGTTTGGAGCCTGCCTTGCGCGCGGCGCGCTCCATGACGGTGAGAAGGCCGGAATGCGATGCCATTTTTTGTCTCCGCCGCCAGTTTCGAGGAACAGCGGCCTGATGGGTTTATCTGGACGGGGCGGGCTTTTTCTTCGTAGCCGGCGCACCGGATGCCGGACGATAGCCGCATGTGCCGGCGATCACCGCCAGCATCTGCGACGCATCCTTGCGGTCCACCTTGCCAGCATTGGCGGCGATAACCTTGTCCGTCGCCTCGCTGATCTTGCTGACCGAATTGGAATAGAGGCAGTCGAACAAGGCGGTCTTGATCGGCTGTTCGACCTCGTTCGACTGAAGCGCCGTCATCACGATACGCAGCACATGCGCAGCGTTGTCGAGTTGCGCTTTGCTGGGCACAGTCGTCTGCGCCGCTGCCGAAACGGGAAGCGCAACCGGCATGGCGCCGATCGCAAAGATGGCGGCCAGTACCGTGTTGCGCCCGAACCGCATCAGTCGGCCCGCTTCACATATTCGCGTTCATACACATCGACAATGATGCGCGTGCCGGTAACGATGTGCGGCGGCACCATGACGCGCACGCCATTGTCGAGAATGGCAGGCTTGTAGCTGGCAGAAGCGGTCTGCCCCTTCACCACGGCGTCAGCCTCCACAACCGTCGCTTCGATGGTTTCGGGCAACTGCACGCTGATCGGACGCTCTTCATACATTTCGAGGACGACCATCATGCCGTCCTGAAGGAAAGCAGAGGCATCGCCGATCAGATCCTGCGCCAGATTGATCTGCTCATAGGTTTCGGTGTCCATGAACACCAGCATGTCGCCTTCGGCGTAGAGATACTGGAAATCCTTGGTGTCGAGACGGATGCGCTCAACGGTTTCGGCCGAGCGGAAGCGCACGTTATTCTTGCGCCCGTCGATCAGGTTTTTCAGTTCCACCTGCATATAGGCGCCGCCCTTGCCGGGCTGCGTGTGCTGGATCTTCACGGCGCGCCACAGGCTGCCGTCATACTCGATGTTGTTGCCGGGACGAATCTCGACGCCGCTGATCTTCATGGGAAGAGCCTGCCTATATGTCTATATGTGGAAAAGAGCCGGCCTCTGAGAGGCTGGGCGCGCCTTTACAGCGGGACGGCGCGAAGGGCAAGAGGCGCCTTGTCGAGGCCGGTCGACTGCGCCTCGTCACGCTTCATTCCTGGAACAATGCCTTTACGCCGCGCTTTACCATCTGCGCCAGCCGCGCCGCGTCCCAATTGGTCAGGCGGATGCAGCCATGGCTTTCGGTGCGGCCTATCAACTGAGGCTCGGGCGTGCCGTGAATGCCGTAATGATCCTTGGACAGGTCGATCCATACGACACCGACCGGACCGTTAGGACCGGGACGTAATACGGCCTTTTGATCCTTTGCCGAGGCATCCCAGAACAGGTTCGGGCTATAATGGAAAACCGGATTGCGGCTGACCCCCAGGATCGACCATTCGCCCAGCGGCAAAGGATCATGCTGTGACCCGGTGGTAACGGGGAATTGCGCGATCAGGCGGTTCTGCGCATCATAAGCGCGCAGCAATCCGTCCGACTTGTCGACCACCAGATGGTCAGCCTGCGGCTGATCCTTTGCCACGCCCAGCATCGCCAGCGTCTCACCCCAGCCGCGTTGATCGCCCGTAATCTGCGCCACTGGCTGATTGGCGATGGCCGGCACCCGGATAACGCTATTGGCCGCCGCTTTCGTGCCGGCGGGGTTGAGGGCCACCAGCGTTTCAGGCGTGGTATGAAATCGCTCGGCCAGCTTTTCGAGCAGATTGCGATAGGTAAGCGCAGGCAGGCTTGCTTGTTCGTTCAGCCCGCACGGAATATCGAAAAAGGGTCCGCGTGCAAAACCTTCAGGAATTTTGACCAGCCATGTGGCGGGAATATCCTGCCCGTTCAGCAGGGCGGCCGCAGTCTTGCGGTCATATTCGCCAGTAATCGGCAAGCCGCCTGCTTCCTGAAAACCGCGCAGCGCCGCCTTGAAACTCATGCCAGCCTTGCCATCCAGCACGCCGGGGGAAAAGCCGCGCCGGTCGAGCAGAACCTGCGCCTGCAAGATCGGATTGGGCGGGATCGGCCTGTTATCCGGCACGATCGAAAATCCATAGGGATCGGGCGCAGGGATAGCGGGCTGAGCGGGAGGCATGGCCTGCCCGCCATTAGCCTGTGGCGCGACGGCGGCGCTGTTGTTCGCGCCGCTGGTCGTCGACACACTGCAGGCCGCGCATATCAGCGTGACGCCCAGCAGGCGGCTGTTCAGGATCATAGTCTTCCATTCCATGAAGGGAACAACGCACCATCAGGTGAAGGGATGCGGCAATTGTCGCAGATCAGGCCTTGCCCAAAACCGGTGCAAAGGCGGCGACCCCCGCCCCCGGACCATCCGCATGATTCCACACAGCCCCGCTGACCGCCAGGAAATCGGCACCGGCCGCCACCAGCGGCGCAGCATTATCCGCCGTGATACCACCGATCGCGACGCAGGGCAGTTCGAACAACGTCGTCCACCAGCCCAGGATTGAGGGATCGGCCTGATGCGAGGTTTCCTTGGTCGTGGTGGGATAAAATGCGCCGAACGCGACATAGTCGGCGCCAGCCTCACCCGCTTCCATCGCCAGATGACGGCTGTCGTGACAGGTAATGCCGATCTGGACCTTTGGTCCCAGCAGCGTGCGGGCAGCCTTGGGGTCGCCGTCCCCCTGCCCCAGATGCACGCCATCCGCACCCAACCGCTTGGCCAGTTCCGCGCTATCGTTGATGATGAAGGCGACTTCCCGCTCCGCGCATAATTTTTGCAGCGGATCGGCAAGGCGCGCGATCATGTCGTCATCAATATCCTTCAACCGCAACTGAAACGCCGCAACGTCGCCGCCGTCAAAGGCCGCAGCCAGCCGATCGACAAATTGCAGGTCGATCGCCGGAGGCGAAATCAGATAAAGCTGGCAGGCCGGGCGAAAGCCCTGCTCAAACTGGTCGGCGAAATGCGGATCGAGCGCCAGTTCTTCGTCAGTAAAGTCGGTCATGCGCGCCTTATACCCACTCGCGCCGCCGCGCCAAGTGCGGCTATGGCAGTTCAGGCCTATCGATAAAGGGAATTTCATGCGTCACGCCATCGCCACCCTTCTGCTCCTGTCCACAGCGCCCGCGCTGGTCCATCCGGCGCTGGGGAAAGAGGCAGCGCGTCCACGGGCGCGGGAAGCGGGCGTGACGGTCGGTATATTGAAGCCGGGACCGCTCAACGCGATCACCGATGTGGCGGGCGTGGAAGTGGGGCAAATCACCCTGCCCCGCAGCCATGACGTCAACACCGGCGTCACCGCCATCCTGCCCCATGGTGGCAACCTGTTTCAGGACAAGGTGCCTGCGGGCTTCGTCGCCTATAATGCCTTTGGCAAATTCATGGGATCGACACAGGTTGCCGAGCTGGGCGAATTGGAAACGCCCATCCTGCTCACCAATACGCTCAACGTGGCGGAGGCCGCCGCCGCATCGGTGGAATGGACGCTGGCGCAGCCGGGCAATCAGGAGGTGAAGTCCGTCAACGCGGTCGTGGGCGAAACCAATGACGGCATGTTGAACGATATTCGCGCCCGCCGCGTGACCATCGCCGATGCACGCCGCGCCATCGAAACCGCGAAGGGCGGCCCGGTGGCGGAAGGCGCAGTCGGCGCGGGAACCGGCACGGTGGCGTTTGGATATAAGGCCGGCATCGGCACATCGTCGCGCCTGTTGCCTGCCTCTCTCGGCGGATGGACCGTGGGCGTATTGGTGCAGGCCAATTATGGCGGCGTACTGACCATATCCGGCGTGCCGGTTGGCGTTAAACTCGGCCAATATAATTATCGCCAGCAGGTGGAAGAGAAAAAGGCCGATGGATCGGTCGTCATCGTGATCGCAACCGATGCCCCCCTGTCCGACCGCAATCTGCGCCGCGTGGCCGAGCGAGCCTTTGCCGGGATTGCGCGGACCGGCTCCAGTTTCTCCAATGGGTCGGGCGACTATGCCATCGCCTTTTCCACCAATCCTGCCGTCCGGCGCACGGCCGATCGGCGGGACAAGATGGCGAATTACGAAGACCTGTCCAATGACCGCGTCTCGCCGCTGTTTCAGGCAACGATCGAGGCGACCGAGGAAGCCGTCCTCAACGCCCTGTTCCGTGCCGAAACGGTGGTCGGCCATAGCGGCACGGCGCAGGCGCTGCCGCTGGAAAAAGTCCTGCCGATGCTGAAAAAGGCAGCCGCCGAATAAAGGCGCGCACCGATCATCACCGCTCGAATGCGGCGATGATCGGGCATGGCCCTTCTTCCGATGCATGGCATTGCCGCGCCAGCTTATGCAGCGCATCCCGCGCCGACTGCAACTGCGCGATCTTCACGTCCAGCGCCGCGATCCGCTCCGCCGCCAATTCACGCGCCCGCTCGCGATCCTGCCCGGCGTCGAGATGCAGTAGTTCGCCGATCTGCTCCAGCGTGAATCCAGCACCTTGCGCGGATCGAATGAAACTCAGCTGCTGCACGGCCGCATCGTCATAGCGCCGCATGCCCGCGCCGCGTTCCGGCGTATCGAGAAGGCCGCGCCGCTGATAATAGCGCACCGTCTCTACATTCACGCCGGCACTGTGCGCCAGCGCAGAAATCGTCATGCCCATGCCTTGACTCCGTACCATGGTACGGACCCTATATGGGTGGCATCCACTCGATCGCCAAGGATGCTGTGATGACCGACCCCACCCGCAAGAGCGCTGCAATCTATCGCATGGTGATGCCGGGCCATATCTGTCCCTATGGCGTCAAGGCACGCTGGCTGCTGAAGCGCCATGGCTATCAGGTGGACGATCATTGGCTGAAGACGCGGGCGGAAACCGACGCCTTCAAGGCCGAATATGATGTAAAGACAACGCCGCAAATCTTCGTCGATGGACAAAGGATCGGCGGCCATGACGATCTGCGCCGCTTTCTGGGCCTGAAAGTGCGCGATCCCAAGGCGACCAGCTATGTGCCGGTGCTGGCGGTCTTTGCCGTGGCCGCTTTGCTGGCGCTGACAATCGACTGGCTGACCGCCATGCCGTTGCTGTCGATGATGACGCTGGAACGGTTCGTCGCCATCGCCATGGCTTTGCTCGCTATGCTGAAATTGCAGGACGTGGATCGGTTTGCGACCATGTTCCTGAACTATGACCTACTCGCCCGGCGCCTGCCGCCTTATGGACTGGCCTACCCATTTCTGGAACTGGGCGCGGGCCTGTTGATGCTGGCGCGGACGCTCGACTGGCTGTCGATCCCGGTGGCGCTGTTCATTGGCGGGATCGGCGCGGTATCGGTGTTCAAGGCGGTCTATATCGAAAAGCGCGAACTCAAATGCGCCTGTGTCGGCGGTGGCAGCAATGTGCCGCTGGGCTTCGTATCGCTGACCGAGAATGTGATGATGGTGGCCATGGCCCTATGGATGCTGCAAAGCATCCATTGAACAAGCAGCGCGGATGCTGGTGAGCATCCGTTAGAGCAGGATGAAATCAGTTTGAATCACAAATCTCCGTTCGTTTCGAGCGAAGTGGAGAAACGGCGCGCTAATCGTTTCTCGACTTCGCTCGAAACGAACGGATCAATGCAAAATCATTAAACTCTAAAAAATAGGCGCGGATGCTGTTCAGCATCCGTTGACGCTTAATGCTGACCGTCCCGCTCATAGATATCGGGCAGGAATTGCACCCCGTCGGCCGTCGGCACGGCGGTCAGATAGGTGAGATAGACCGGCACCGGCTGCGGTAGGGGACGATGCTGTTCGGGCGTGCTGCCCTCGGCCGCTATGGCCTTGCCAAAAAACCATCGCCCCAGTCGCTGCGCATCCTCCAGCCGGACGCAGCCATTGCTGAAATGCCGGTCAGCCTTGCCGAACAGGTCGCGCTGCGGCGTGTCGTGCAGATAAATGCCGAGGTCGTTGGGGAACATGAACTTCACTTTCCCCATCGCATTGCTGCCGCCCGGCAATTGCCGCACGCGCACCTCCTGCTGCCCTGCGGCCACCGCGTTCCAGTCGATCGCGCTCTGGGCCAGGGGTTGAGGATTGGCGCTCCAGTCGGACAGCGCCTCATATTTCAGCCCCTTCAGCGTCGCGCCCTTCAAAATCCTGGGTGCGACCTTGCTTTCCACCAGATCGGGCGGGATGTTCCAATAGGGGTTGAGGGTCGCGTAACGGATCATGCCTGCCATGAAGGGCGTCTGCGTCTGATTGGTGCCGGCGACGACCTTCATCGTGCCATCGACCGAACCGTCGCTATAATACCAAAGCCGGGCGGACGCCGCATCGACCATGACATGCCGCACCCATGGTCCGGGCAGCAACCGCGCCCGTTCGAGGTTCAGCGCCAGCAGTCTTTCGTCGTCACCCGGCCCATGATTGAGCGCGGCAATGGTCATCGGCCCGGCAACGCCATCCGCATCCAGCCCATGGTCCGCCTGAAAGGCACGGACCCGCGCCGCCAGCGCCTTGTCATACGCAACGCCATCCGGCAGGCCGAGGCGATGGCGCAATATGGCTATTTCACCCCCTTCGCCGCCGGGGCGCATCTTGACGCCGACAGGAACGGAAACCGCAGGCAGACTGCCCCATCGGTCGAGATAGCGCACACGCGCATCGCGCAGACGCATGTAGAGCGGGCTCATCCATCCCGCCGTCTCGACATAGTCGGCGAGCGATGGCGCCAGCGCCGCCATACGCAATATCTCGGCCGGGTCGGGCGAGCGCGGCTCTACCTCGGGATCGAGATAGCGCATCTTCACGCTGCGGGATGGACGGCGCATTGCGATGACCAGATCGGCCAGCGATTTCGACAAGGCCAGGTCAACACGGGCCAGCGCCTTGGGCGTGCCGCTGCCATTTGCATCCTCGATCAGGCGGCGCAGATCACGCGCGCCGAAATCGCGCGGATTGAGGCCATCGGCGCCACTATCCTCGATCAGGGTCAGCAAGGCATTGGCCTGTGGCCCCACGCGCCCTTTCTCGATCCAGAGCGGCCAATAGCCGCGCGGGCCATAAAAATCCTTATATTTGCCGCTGACGGCCGACCGGATTTCCGCAGCCACGCCAGATCGAACCGCGTCGGATCCGACCTCTGACCGGGCGGACGCGGCCTGAGGCAGGGCGACAAGGCCAGCAAGCAACAGCGGCAAAAAGGTGAAGCGGACGCGGCGGCTGCGCCGCGCCCGGTCAAAAATATGGATCAGCCGCGTTCTCCACGACGGGGCGGCGGGGGCGGCGGAGGCGGCGGGCAAGGCGGTCCCTGGATGGCGTGATAGATGCCGTCGGCGGTGTAATAGCCATCGACGATACCGTCGCCATCGCGGTCGGCAGCGACGGTGCCGGCAATCGCACCGGGGCCGACAGGTGGCGCACTCGTGACCGGGGCCTCATTTTTGGAGCAGGCGCTCAACGCCAGCAAGCCGGTGGCGGCCAGCGCCATAAATCTGATCTTCATACCATCTCCCTGTGCATCAAGGACAAGCCTCGACGCCAATAGATATATTGCCGCGCTGGGCGCCGCCCACGCCTAACGCCGCAGGGGTCCAGAAGAATCCATTACCATAACGCAATGACGGCGAATGGTGCGTTAACCGCGACAGCCCGTTCCAGACTCGATCAGTCTGCAATCCAGTGCGCCGACGCGATCCCCTGCGCATAGAGCAGCACGGACAGATCGCCATGCATGATCTCGGCCGCAGCAGCTTCGCGGGTTTTGGGTTTGGCATGATAGGCGACGCCCAGCCCCGCACCTTCGATCATCGGAATGTCATTGGCGCCGTCGCCCACCGCCATGGTCAGCGTGCGGTCGACACCGCCGGCAATCGCCTTTTCCAGTTCCTCACGCTTGCGGGCCGCATCGACGATCGGGCGTGAAACCGTGCCGAGCAACGCGCCATCGGCAATGTCCAGCACATTGGCGACGGCTGCGTCGAACCCGATTTCCTGTGCCACCGGCCCGGTGAAACGGGTAAAGCCGCCGGACACCAGCAAAGCGCGGGCGCCTCGTGCCTTCATCGTGCGGACCAGCGCCTTTGCGCCGGGCATGATGACGACACGCTCGGCCCGGCAACGGTCGATCGCTTCGTCCGGCAATCCTTTGAGCAAGGCGACGCGCTCATCCAGCGCACCGGCAAAGTCCAGTTCACCCCGCATGGCGCGTTCGGTGATTTCCGCAATCTGCGGCTTGATGCCGGCATAGTCGGCCAGTTCGTCGATACATTCGACGGTGATCATGGTGGAATCCATGTCGGCGATCAGCAGCGTCTTTTGACGGACGGCGACGGCCTGAACGATGACGTCGATACCCTGCCCCACGCCGATCAACGCGGCGCGGGCCTTGATCGGATCGGCGTCGAAGAAGAGATCGGCCGCCTTGCCGCTGTCCAGCCATGCGGTTTCGCCCGGTTCGCAGCCTGCATCGCGCAACCGATCGGCCGCCTGCGCAATATCCCCCTGCCCCATCGAGCCACTTGCCACTAAGGTCGCGACGAACATGCTTACTCCAGAACCAGACACAGGCGAATCCCGCCCACGGGTCGCGCTTATTGCCGGGCCGACCGCCAGCGGCAAGAGCGCGCTTGCCGTTCGCCTTGCACAGGCGACCAATGGCGTCGTCATCAACGCCGACGCGAGCCAGGTCTATGCCGACCTGACCATCCTGTCCGCCCGCCCGACGCCACAGGAGATGGGCGGCATGCCGCATCGCCTGTTCGGCCATATCGACGGGGCGGAGGCTTGTTCCGCCGCGCGTTGGGCGGCGGAGGCGAAGGCAGAGATTGCGGCGGCGCATGACGCCGGGCGGCTGCCAATATTGGTCGGCGGCACCGGCCTTTATCTGCGCACCCTGCTAGACGGGATTGCGCCGGTGCCGGAAATCGATGCCGACATACGGGCAGAGGTTCGCGCGATGCCGGTGGCCCTGACGCATGAAGCATTGAGCAAGGAAGACCCGGCAGCGGCGGCGCGACTTGCGCCAGCCGATACGACGCGGGTGGCACGCGCGCTGGAAGTCGTACGCTCGACCGGGCGGACTCTGGCAGAATGGCAGAAGGTGAAGGTCGGAGGAATCGGTACGGACATCCGCCTTTCGCCGATGATCCTGCTGCCGCCGCGCGACTGGCTGATCGAACGATGCGACCGGCGGTTCGACATCATGATGGAACGCGGCGCCGTTGCTGAGGTCGAGACGCTGCTGACCCGCCATCTCAACCCCGATCTGCCGGTGATGCGGGCGATCGGGGTGCCGGAAATCGCCGCCTATCTAAAAGGCGACAGCGAAATGGACGTTGTAGTGGCGAAGGGGCAATTGGCGACCCGGCAATATGCCAAGCGGCAATATACGTGGTTTTCCAATCAGCCTCCGCCAGACTGGCCGCGTGAACGGCGACAGATTGATGACGAAATTATCAAGGATTTGGTAATTAAATTACAACAATAAGCGCTTGACCGATCATTTTATGTCCACTAGACGCCCATGCCTTGCCATCGCAGGCGCATTGGCGCAAAGGCGCGGCTTGCAGTCAAAAGGAAGGAATCCATCGTGGCCGAAAAGAGCGGCGCGGACATATTGGTTCAATGCCTGGTCGATCTGGGCGTGGAAGTCGTGTTCGGTTATCCGGGCGGCGCTGTGCTGCCCATTTATGATGCGCTCTATAATCACCCCACGATCAAGCATGTGCTAGTCCGCCACGAACAGGGCGCGACCCATATGGCGGAGGGCTATGCCCGTTCGACCGGCAAGCCGGGCGTCGTTCTGGTCACGTCCGGTCCGGGCGCGACCAATGCCGTCACCGGCATCACCGACGCGCTGCTGGATTCCATTCCTATGATTGTCATCACCGGACAGGTTCCCACGCAATTGATCGGCACGGACGCTTTTCAGGAAGCGGACACGGTCGGCATCACACGCCACTGTTCCAAGCATAATTATCTGGTCAAGGATCCGGCCAAACTGGCGGGCATCGTCCATGAGGCGTTCCATATCGCCACCACCGGCCGTCCCGGCCCGGTCGTCGTCGACATTCCCAAGAACGTCCAGATCGCCACCGCGCCCTTCATCAAGCCCGGCCCAGTCCAGCATGCCAGCTATCGCCCGCAGGTGAAGGCGGATGCGGCAGGTATCGACGCAGCCGTCGAAATGCTGGCTGCGGCGGAACGACCCATCCTCTACACCGGCGGCGGCGTGATCAACAGCGGCCCGCGCGCGACCGAACTGCTGCGCGAACTGGCCGCCATGACCGGATCGCCGGTTACGTCCACGCTGATGGGCCTGGGCGCTTTCCCGGCGACGTCGGACCAGTGGGTCGGCATGCTGGGCATGCATGGCACCTATGAAGCCAATTGGGCGATGAATCAGGCCGACCTGATCATCGCGATCGGTGCGCGGTTCGACGATCGCGTCACCGGCCGTCTCGACGCCTTCGCGCCCAACAGCCGCAAGGTCCATATCGATATCGACCGCAGCAGCATCAACAAGATCATCGACGTCGATGTCGCGGTCGTCGCCGATGTCGCCAGCGCGCTGGAAGACATGATCGCCCTGTGGAAGCAGCGCGGCCATGAAAAGAGCGACCTGTCCGCATGGTGGGATCGCATCGATGGCTGGCGCACGAAAAAGTCGCTCTCCTATCCCGAAGACGGTAAGGAAATCATGCCGCAGCGCGCGATCGCCGACCTGTATCAGGCGACCCGCGCGACCGGCAAGGACGTGATCATCACCACCGAAGTCGGCCAGCATCAGATGTGGGCCGCCCAGCATTTCGGTTTTGACGAGCCGAACAAATGGCTGACCTCCGGCGGGCTTGGAACCATGGGCTATGGCTTCCCCGCCGCGATCGGCGCGCAGATGGGCAATCCCGACAGCCTGACCATCTGCATTGCGGGCGACGCCTCCATTCAGATGAATATTCAGGAAATGGGGACGGCGACCCAATATCGCCTGCCCGTCAAAATCTTCATCCTGAACAATGAATATATGGGCATGGTCCGTCAGTGGCAGGAACTGACCTATGAAAGCCGCTATTCCAACAGCTATTCCGACAGCCTGCCCGATTTCGTGAAGCTGGGTGAAGCCTATGGCTGGACCGGCATCCGTATCGAAGGACCGGATGATCTGGAGGCGGGCATCCGCCGGATGATCGAGACACCCGGCCCGGTGATCGTCGATTGCCGTGTGGCGAAACTGTCCAACTGTTTCCCGATGATCCCGTCGGGCGCCGCGCACACCGACATGCTGCTCGACCCCCGACAGATTGAAGGCGTGATGTCGGACGAGGCGAAGGCACTGGTGTAAGAGGAGCGGTCCGTTGGCACAGCATCTCAAACTTCGGCTGCATATCACGGAACCGTGGGATTTTGAACGGAGTGCCGGCACATCGGACCTGACCGGATGGACCATCGACCATATCGACCCGGACAATGGCGATTGGGAAGTGCATCTGGATGAAGGGTTCGATTTCAACCGGCGCCATATCGGTACGCTGCTGGCCAGCCCCCGTTATGTCGGCGAAAGCCTGAGCCGGATGTTCGATGCCGTGGCGGGTTTCCCGGTACGGCTCGCCCACCGGCTGGACGGGGAATGGCAATTCGCCTTTGCGGCAATGATTTCCGAGCGCCACGAGCGCCAGGATATGGATAACGGAACGAGCATCTGATGCATATTCAGGAAGAATTGAGCCAGCGACACGTCCTGTCGCTGACCGTTTCCAACGAAGCGGGCATGCTGGCGCGGATCGCCGGCCTGTTCACCGCGCGCGGCTATAATATCGACAGCCTGACCGTGGCCGACATTACGCCTGATCATGGCGTCAGCCGCATCACCATCGTCACCAACGGCCCGCCCAAGGTGATCGACCAGATCATCGCACAGCTCGACCGGCTGGTGTCGGTTCATAAGGTGACTGACCTGACCGAGGCCGGACCGTTCGTGGAACGCGAGCTGGCGCTGGTGAAGGTTGCTGGCACGGGCGAGGACCGGATCGAAGCGCTGCGCCTGGCTGACGTGTTCCGTGCCAAGGTGGTCGACACCACGATCGAGAGCTTCATCTTCGAAATTACTGGCACCACCGAAAAGGTCGATAATTTCGTGGCTCTGATGCGCCAGATCGGTCTGGTCGAAGTCGGCCGGACCGGCGTGGTCGGCCTTATCCGGGGCAAGGAACCGGTCTGACCCCATCCATTACCCGCCTCGCAAGGGCGGCCCATCCACCCGTCATTTCATTCATCATCAACATCTAACGCCTCCCGCATGGGAGGACGAGAAGGGGAATATCCATGAAGGTTTATTACGACCGCGACGCGGACATCGGCCTGATCAAGGGCAAGAAGGTCGCTATTCTGGGTTACGGCTCGCAAGGCCACGCCCATGCGCAGAATCTGCGTGACAGCGGCGTTGCCGAAGTCGCCATCGCCCTGCGCGCCGGTTCGCCGTCCGCCAAGAAGGCCGAAGGCGCAGGTTTCAAGGTGCTGCCGAACGCCGAAGCCGCCGCATGGGCCGACGTGTTCATGATCCTGGCACCCGACGAGCATCAGGCCGCCATCTACGCCGCCGACGTGCATGCCAATCTGCGCCCCGGCGCGGCTCTGGCCTTCGCCCATGGCCTGAACGTCCATTTCAGCCTGATCGAACCGCGCACCGACGTCGACGTCATCATGATCGCCCCCAAGGGTCCGGGCCATACCGTGCGCAGCGAATATCAGCGCGGCGGCGGCGTCCCCTGCCTGATCGCCATTCATCAGGATGCGACCGGCAACGCCCATGACATCGCCCTGTCCTACGCTTCGGGCGTCGGCGGCGGCCGCAGCGGCATCATCGAAACCAATTTCCGCGAAGAATGCGAAACCGACCTGTTCGGTGAGCAGGCCGTTCTGTGCGGCGGCGCGACCGCGCTGGTGCAGGCCGGTTTCGAAACCCTGGTCGAAGCCGGCTACGCGCCGGAAATGGCCTATTTCGAATGCCTCCACGAACTGAAGCTGATCGTCGACCTGATGTATGAAGGCGGCATCGCCAACATGCGCTATTCGATCAGCAACACCGCCGAATATGGCGACATCAAGACCGGCCCGCGCATCATCACCGAAGAAACCAAGAAGGAAATGAAGCGCGTTCTGGCCGACATCCAGTCGGGCCGTTTCGTCAAGGATTTCGTCCTCGACAACCGCGCCGGCCAGCCGGAACTGAAGGCCAGCCGCATCGCCGCCCAGCGTCACCCGATCGAGGAAACCGGCGCCAAGCTGCGCGCCATGATGCCCTGGATCGGTGCCAACGCACTGGTGGACAAGGAAAAGAACTAACAGCGTTCGAAACCCGGAAACGGAACGATCCGTTTCCGGTTACGGCTCTGGAACAATCAAGGGATGCTGCTTATTCTGGCGGCATCCCTTGAGTGCTTTTCGGAGTGTTTGTCCCATGCGTAAGTTTCTGATCCCCGCCGCCGCCCTGATCGCCATTGCCGGCGGTTCCGTTGTCGTTGCCCAGGGTGCCGGCACGCCGGGTAGCAAGGATGTCGCCAAGGTTACGGGTGGCACCTATCAGGTCGAACCGACCCATACCCAGATCGTCTTTGCCTATGACCATATGGGCTTCACCAACAATATGGGCGTCATCGCGATGCCGACCGGCACGCTGACGCTGGACAAGGCCAATCCCGCCGCGTCGAAGGTTTCGATCGAAGTGCCGATTGCAAACCTGACCACCGGCATTCCGGCGCTGAACGAACATCTGGCCAAGCCTGACTTCTTCGACGCCGCCAAATTCCCGACCGCCACCTTCGTATCGACGGGCGTAAAAGCCGAAGGCGCGACCGGCGCGACCATCAGCGGCAACCTGACCATCAAGGGCGTGACCAAGCCGGTAACGCTGGATGCCGAATTTTACGGCGCTGGCGCCAATCCGATGAACAAGAAGGAAAATATCGGCTTCATCGCGACCGGCACGATCAAGCGCAGCGATTTCGGAATGGGCGGTTTCGTGCCTGTCGTGGGCGACAATATCGAACTGAAGATCATCGCCGCCTTCCAGAAATAAGGCGTTCTGCGACATAATCTGTCAAAAATACGGGGCCGGCTTGCAAGTCGGCCCCGTTTCGCGTTATGGGCGCTTCCATCATGCAGAGCGTCGCGCTTCTTACCCTGCTACGACTTACACGCCCTTAGGCGTGGCTTTTATGCTGCCTTCCGGCTAAGGGCAGCGTCGATCCGCCTAAGGGCATTCATCACAGTCAAGTCGTACCCCGGACGCCCCCCTTTTCGGAATTTCAGGCGCGCCGTGTCAGGAAGTAGTTTGATCCCATGATGCTGACCGATCCCGCACAAAAATATCGCGCTTTCCCGCAGGTTGACCTGCCCGACCGCCAATGGCCGTCGAAGGTCATTACGAAGGCGCCCCGCTGGCTGTCCACCGACATGCGCGATGGCAACCAGTCGCTGATCGACCCGATGAACGCGGAAAAGAAGCGCCGCTTCTTCGACCTGTTGCTCAAGGTCGGCGTGAAGGAAATCGAGGTCGGCTTCCCCAGCGCGGGCGCAACCGAGTTCGATTTCATTTCCGGGCTGGTGCAGACCGGCGCCATCCCCGACGATGTGATGCCACAGGTGTTGACGCAGGCCCGCGCTGACCTGATCGCGACGACCTTTGAATCGCTGCGCGGCGCAAAGCAGGCCATCGTCCATGTCTATAATGCGGTATCGCCCGCATGGCGCGACATCGTGTTCCAGATGGAACGCAGCGAAGTACGACAGATCGCGGTCAACGCCGCAAAGTTGCTGCGCGATCATGCTGCGGCGCAGCCCGACACCGACTGGCATTTCGAATATTCGCCCGAAACCTTCTCGACCGCGGAGCTGGATTTCAGCCTGGAATGCTGTGAGGCGGTGATGGAAATTTTGCAGCCGACGCCGGAGCGTCCGCTGATCCTGAACCTGCCCGCCACCGTCGAGTGCGCGACGCCCAACATCTATGCCGATCAGATCGAATGGATTTGCCGCAATATCAGCAAGCGCGACAGTGTGGTGATCTCGCTGCACACCCATAATGACCGTGGCACCGGCGTCGCGGCGGCGGAACTGGGCATCATGGCGGGTGCGGATCGCGTAGAAGGCTGTCTGTTCGGCAATGGCGAGCGCACCGGCAATTGCGACATCGTGACCGTAGCGCTCAATATGTACACGCAGGGGATCAACCCCGAACTGGACTTCAGCGACATTGATGAGGTCATCCAGACCGTCGAATATTGCAACCAGTTGCCCGTCCATCCCCGCCATCCCTATGCTGGCGAACTGGTGTTCACGGCCTTCTCCGGCAGCCATCAGGACGCAATCAAGAAGGGCTTTGCTGCGCAGGATGCGCGCAACGACCTGATCTGGAACGTCCCTTATCTGCCGATCGACCCCAAGGATCTGGGCCGCGATTATGAAGCGGTGATCCGCGTCAATTCGCAGTCGGGCAAGGGCGGCGTCGCATGGGTGTTGCAACAGGATAAGGGCTTCAAGCTGCCCAAGCGGATGCAGGCCGACTTCTCGAAGGTGGTTCAGGCACTGGCCGACAGTTCCAGCCGTGAACTCAACGCAGCCGACATCTCGGCCGCGTTCGAGGATTATTACCGCATGTCCGGCGATCAGCCCTATGCGCTGATCGACTATCATGAAAGCGGCGCGGCGGGCGACCGCATCTTCACGGGCAAGATCGCCCATGAAGGCGGCGAGCGGAGCATTTCCGGGCGCGGCAACGGCCTGCTCTCGTCGGTGCTGGCCGCGCTGCGCGACGAATTGGGCGTGGAACTGGAAATCGCCGATTACAGCGAACATGCGATCGGCGCCGGCAGCAATGTGAACGCCGCCGCCTATGTCGAATGCCGCACCGCCGACGGGCGCACCGTGTTCGGCATCGGCACTGACAGCGACGTCGCAACCGCATCGGTCAAGGCCGTATTGTCGGCCGCCAACGGGATTGCCGCGCGGGGCTAAAAAACAGCCGTTCATCTTCGAGCGAAGTCGAGAAGCGGTTAGCTCTGCGTTTCTCGACTACGCTCGAAACGAACGGAAATTTCCTTACTTCGCCAACGCCCGGACCACCCGGTCCCATTGCTCCAGCGACTCCGGGATGCCGGCCACCGGCACCCGTTCGTTCAGCCCATGGGCGAAACCATCCTCCGCCTTCATGAACAGGCTGGACACGCCATAGCTTGGCACGCCCAGCGCCCGGAAATAGAGGCTGTCGGTCGCACCGGCGGACATGCCGGGCATGATGGCGATGCCCGGCGTGCGGGCGGATATGGCAGCGGTCACGGCCTTCACCACATCGGCGCGTAAAGGCGACGCATCGCTGGCGGTCGGATCGTCCAGCGTGGTGACGGTGGCGGTGGGATCGTTCACCACCTTCACCAGTTGCGCCTTTACATCCGTGATCGCGATACCGGGAAAAATGCGGCAATTGACGCTGACCTTCGCGCTTTGCGGCAAGGCGTTGAGGGCGTGCCCCGCCTGCGCCATGGTCGCGACGCAGGTCGTGCGGACCTGTCCGATAAATTCGGGGCGCGACGACAGCAATTCCGCCGCCTCTGCATCGCCCGTTTCCGCATAGCGACGCATCGCCTGTCCCAACTCGCCGCCGATCCGGTCGGCCGACAATGCCAGTGACGCCTTGGTCAACTCATTGCGCATCGGCGGGAATTGATAGGCGGCGATGGCGTCTATCGCCTTTGCCATGCGATAGATGGGATTGCCCGGCGTCGGCGCGCTGGAGTGACCACCCGGATCGGTGAAGGCGAACTGGAAATCGGCATAGGTCTTCTCGCCCGCCTGCAATTGATAAAGAACGGGCTGTCCCTCTTCATTCAGCAACCCGCCACCGCCATCGCCGTTCAGTACCAGCTCTGCATCCTTATATTGCGCCGCCAGCACCCGCGCCGTCTTCATCGCGGTTTCCTCGTCTCCTGAAAGGAGCAGAATGATGGTGCGGCGCGGCTTCCACCCTTCCTTGCGGAACTGCGCCATGGTCGCGACCATCATGGCAACATCATATTTATTATCCTCCGCCCCACGCCCGAAAATATAGCCATTTTCCTCCACCGGAACGAAGGGATCGCGGGTCCAATCAGCAGGATCGGTGGCGACCACATCCATATGACCAAGCAGCAGGATGGGCTTGAGCGCCGGATTACTGCCCTTGAGCGTGGCAGCGAATGTCGCCGTGCCCTCCATGGGCGTAATCACGATGTCGGTGTCGGCATAGCCCGCCGCCTTCAGTACCGACGCATAATAAGCCGCCAGCTTCGGCGTTTCCCCCGATCCCTCGACCGACCGGATAGCGACGGACCGCTTCAATATCTCCTTGGCGGTCCCGGCGTCGGCGGCCGCCAGCGCGCCATGTGGCATCGCCAGCACCAATCCGGCCACCACCATTGCAAAGCCGCCCCGCATCATCATAAATTCGCACTCCCCGCTGGATCAGTGCGTCCTGTGTGGCATAGAGGTTTGGACCCGCCAATGCGTTTGGAGGGTTATTGCGGAAAGAGGGCCACCTTATCCGCATTGCACCCCTTGAAAGAATTGCTTGCGCGCAATCGGATGAAACGCATCCGATATAGCCTGCGGTCGCCCAGAGGAAGAAGCAGTCATGGCCCCCTATTATCGCAGTTTCGGATTTCAGGTACTCGTCGGCATGGTCGCCGGCCTGCTGCTGGGCCTTGTCGCCCGTCAAATGGGCACGGCGCCGGGCGGCGACCTCAACTGGCTGGCCACCACGCTGAAGACGGTCGGATCAATCTTCGTATCCCTGCTGAAAGCCATCGTGCCGCCGCTCGTCTTTGCCGCGATCGTCGCGTCCATCGCCAATCTGCGCGCACTCGACAATGCCGCCCGCCTTGCCGGACAGACGCTGCTGTGGTTCGCCATCACCGCCCTGATCGCCGTGGTGATCGGCATGGCCATCGGTGTGGTGGTACAGCCGGGCGCAGGCCTGGGCGCTGCGCCTTTGGTATTCAAGCCGGTCGATAGCATGGGTGGCTGGCTCGACTTCCTCAAGGGGCTGGTGCCGGCCAACAGCCTGGCCCTGTCGGGCAGCACCAAGGTTACGGAATCTGGCGCATCGACCAGTATCGGGTTCAACATCCTGCAACTGCTGGTCATTTCCATTGCGGTCGGCCTCGCCACGCTGAAGGTCGGGGACAAGGCCGAACCTTTCCTCGCCTTCGTCCGCTCGCTGCTGGCGGTGGTGCGCGCCATATTGGGCTGGGTCATTCGCCTGACGCCCATCGGTTCGGCCGCGCTGATCGGCACGGCGGTCGCCACTTATGGCTGGGAAGCGCTGGCGCGGCTCGGCGCCTTTACCGGCGCGGTCTATCTGGGCCTCGCCATCGTGCTGCTGGTCGTTTACCCGCTGCTGCTGATCGCCAACGGCCTCAAACCCCTGCCCTTCTTTGCCAAAGCATGGCCGGCGATTCAGCTGGGCTTCGTCTCGCGTTCATCGGTCGGCACCCTGCCCGTCACCGAAACCGTGACCGAACGGCTGGGCGTGGACAAGGGCTATGCCGCCTTCGCCATTCCTCTCGCTTCAACGACCAAGATGGATGGTTGCGCGTCGATCTATCCCGCGCTGGCGGCGATCTTTGTCGCGGGCTTCTATGGCATCCCGCTCCACGCCATCGATTATGCGCTGATCGCCGTCGTATCGGTGATCGGATCGGCCGCAACGGCAGGGTTGACCGGCGCCATCGTGATGCTGACGCTGACCCTGTCGACGCTGGGCCTGCCGCTGGAGGGCGCCGGATTGCTGCTCGCGATCGACCCGATCCTCGACATGGGCCGCACCGCCGTCAATGTCGCGGGACAGGTGCTGGTCGGCACCATCGTCGCCAAGCGCGAAGGCATATTGGACGAAAGCGCCTATTATGGCGAAGGCAGCGTAGCGCAAGAAGCGTTGACCTGACGCTTATGGGGGGCCATGGACGCCCCCCATGACAGATCATCAGGTTCATATCATCGGCGGCGGCATGGCCGGAACGGAAGCCGCGTGGCAACTGGCGCAGGCCGGCATCCAGGTACGCCTGTCGGAAATGCGCGGATCAGGCGACATGACCCCGGCGCATCAGACCGATGGGCTAGCCGAACTCGTCTGCTCCAACAGTTTCCGCTCCGACGATGCGGACAAGAGCGCCGTGGGCCTGTTGCATCAGGAAATGCGGCGCCTTGGATCGCTGCTGATGGCGCAGGCGGAACCGGCCAAGGTACCGGCTGGATCGGCGCTGGCGGTGGACCGTAATGTCTTTTCCGAAGGCGTGACCCGCGCGCTCACCGAGCATCCCAATGTCGAGATCGTGCGAGAGCGGATCGATACATTGCCTGCGCAGGGCATGACCATCGTCGCCACCGGCCCGCTGACGGCGCCTGCTCTGGCCAGCGCCATCGGTGAGGCGGCAGGTATGGAACATCTGGCTTTCTTCGATGCGATCGCGCCAGTCATCCACCGCGACAGCATCGACATGGACAAATGCTGGATGGCCAATCGCTGGGACAAGATCGGCCCCGGCGGTGGCGAGGGTAAGGATTATATCAACTGCCCCATGAACCGGGAGCAATATGAAGCCTTCATCCGCGGCCTGAACGAGGGCGAAAAAACCGAGTTCAAGGAGTGGGAAACCAACACCCCCTATTTCGAAGGCTGCATGCCGATCGAGGTGATGGCATCGCGCGGCCCCGAAACGTTGCGCCATGGACCGATGAAGCCGATGGGGCTGGACGATCCGCGCACCGGCCGCTGGCCCTATGCCGTCGTTCAGTTGCGGCAGGACAATGCGTCGGGGACTTTGTGGAACATGGTCGGTTTCCAGACCAAGCTGAAACATGGCGCGCAGGTCGAGCTGTTCCGCACCATACCGGGCCTTGAGAAGGCCGAATTTGCCCGGCTGGGCGGCCTGCATCGCAATACCTTCATCCAAAGCCCCAAACTGCTGGACCAGACGCTGCGCCTGAAAAGCGCGCCGCATATCCGCTTTGCCGGGCAGATGACCGGATGCGAAGGCTATGTCGAAAGCGCCGCCATCGGCATGCTCGCGGGCCGCTTTGCCGCGGCCGAGATATTGGGCCGCACATTGACACCGCCGCCCGCCGACACGGCGCTGGGCGCGCTGCTGGGCCATGTGACCGGCAATGTCGAAACCGCCGATTATCAGCCGATGAACGTCAATTTTGGCCTGTTCCCGACACTCGACGATGTGAAGAAGAAGCAGCGTAAGGAAGCCTATACGTCCCGCGCTCGCGCATCGCTGGGCGTGTGGATGGGCGACATGGAAATCGCCTGATCATATTCTAGCATTTGCATTTCTGCCTGGGCGTCCGTTTCGGCGCGGTGGTGGCGAATTCGGCCGGGGTCAGCTTGCCGTCCTTGTCGCCATCGGCTGCACCGAAACGGTCGGACGTGGCGACGGCCCATTCCTCGAACGAGAGGAGGTTGTCGCCATCCTTGTCCAGCGCCTTGAACGCTTTGGTACGGCTGCCCATCATTTCGACGCGGGTGATGACGCCATCGCGATTCCGGTCATAGCGGGCAAAGCGTTTCTGCTCGCGATTTTGCGGGCTGGCTTCGGCGGGCATGGGTGGGGCTTCTCCCATCGCATCGGGATCGCCCTCCGGCAAATCCTCGATCGGTGCGGGCGGAGGCGGTGCCATCGCCAGTTGCGGCAAGGGATCGCGGCTCGCCCTGCCCTGCCACCAGAATAGCCCGGCCGCCACCAGCAGCAGCGCGCCCAATCCTCCAGCCAGCAATCGCCCCATCGGCCCGATCCCCCAATCGTCAGGAGGACAGACTATCCCGACTGGTCAGCGGCCGACAAGCGCGATCCGCAACAGGCGCCATGCCAGCGCGCGTGGCATGCCCACAGGTGCGCGATGCCCGGCCGACACATCCTGTCGCACCAAAGTCGTCAGGATACGCAGCGGCTTCCACCCGCGCGGCCATGGCCCGACGGCATCGGGCAATATTTCACGCGCCAGCTCCATCGCCGCCTGCGCCAGTGCATCATCACCGACATGACCCGCCAGATCCCACAGCGCCCATGCCTGCCCGGATCGCATGAGCCAGTCCGGCGCATCCTCGACATTGGCAAGTGCCCTGAACAATCCACCACCTCGGCCAAGCGCATAATCACGAAGGCCCGTCGTATCGATTTCCGGCTCGGCGACCAATATCTCCCACCCGTCGATCATCGCAACCAGTCCGGGTGACGCCATGGTCCCACTGGCCCGCATGGCGTCGACGACGGGTTCCCCCTGCCCCTTCAGGCCCGAAGCATCGTCGATGACGTCATTCCACCAGGCCAGACGCATGCGACCGATCATGGCTTCGCTGGTGGTACGGGCCAGATGGGCGAGCCGCGCATCAAAGGCCCACACCGTTCGCTGACGCGCTGCGTCGGCACCGGCATGGGCGCTCAAAAGCTGTGACAGCGGCGGCAGGCCGTCCATTCCCGGCGCGATTATCGGAGCCTTAACCATTTCCCTCATACACATTCTAACAACTGCGCCGGTATGTGGCGCGTAATCGGCCCGACCCGTGGTGGGGGGTGATGGGCACGACATGGGTGAATGCAGGCAAATGGGCAAGCGAAACGCATATCTCACTGGCTTTCTGACACGTCTGGCGCGCAATCAGGCCGGCAATACTATTGCTATTGTCGCGGCGGCGCTCATTCCCCTTGCCGGAATGATCGGTGGAGGACTGGACATCAGCCGGGGCTATCTGGCCAGGACGCGCCTGCAACAGGCCTGCGACGCCGGCGTGCTGGCGGGACGCAAGGTGATGGGATCGTCCGGCGTGATGTCCGATGCCGTGACCGCCGAAGTCCGCAAATATGTGAACTTCAATTTCCCCAGCGGCTATCTGGGCATCACCAATACGCTGACCGTCAATCCCTCGCTCGGCACGAACGATCAGTTGCAACTCACGCTGACCACTCCGGTGCCGACCGTCATCATGCGCCTGTTTCGTCAGGATACGATGAACGTTACCGCGACGTGCAGCTCGCGGAACGATTACAGCAATATCGATATCGTACTGGTGCTGGACACGACCGGTTCCATGGCCTGCAAGCCCGAACGTGACGGCGACAGCTGTAGCGACTGGATCAATGAACGGCGCAACTCGAAAGCCGGGAAAACGATGACGGTCAACAACAAGACCGTCACTTACGTCTGCGAGGAAAATAGCAACGAAACATGCAGCGGCGGCACCAACGTTTCCCGCATGCAGGGCTTGCGCGATGCGTTGCGTAACCTTCAATCGCAGATGGCGACCATCGAAAGCCAGTTCAACATGACCGAACAGGGCAAGCGCAAGCGTGTGCGCTGGGCGATCATTCCCTTTTCCCAGATGGTCAATGCGGGCCTGAGCCAAGGTGATGGCAGCACATCATTATACTCACGGTATCCGGGCTGGTTTAACACCACCGGTAGCTATCGTTACGTCTCGGGCAACTATTATTACAATCGGAACAATGTCGACCATGACGCCACTTGGTTAAGTAAAACATGGGATGGCTGCGTCGAAGAACAAAGTACTTCCAACAGCATCACATCGACGTCAAGTACCATCCCGGCCACGGCCTATGACATGAAATTTGACACCGTGCCGTCGTCCACCGCCACGAAATGGACCGTTGCGGACCCATCGCAGACAGGCGATTCCCAATATGCCTGCCCAAAGGCGATGCGCGAATTGCAACCCATGACCGCCACGGACTTCAACAATTACTTCGCCTTCAATACGGGCTTTGCCGCCAATGGTGGCACCTATCTGGATCTGGGCATGTTGTGGGCCGCGCGCCTATTGTCTCGCACAGGCAACTGGTCTGCCAATAATCCCCTGCTGTTCAACACCTATCCGGTCAACCGCTACGTCATCATGATGACCGACGGCACCATGGACACCGGCAATTCGGGCTATGGCGCCTATGCGCAGGAATATATCTGGAAGCGTGTCACATCGGACGGGACAGCCACGTCCAGCAACCGCAATCATACCGCACGCCTCCTCCTCGCCTGCACGGCGATCAAGAATATGGACGCGAAAATCTATACGATCTCCTTCGGCTTGGGGTCTGACCTCAGTCAGGACCTGATCGACTGCTCGTCAGGTGCAGAGAATGAATATGCGTTCGAAGCCGGCAGCAGCGACGGCCTGAACACCGTATTCCGCAATATCGGCGAAAATATCGGATCGTTGAGGCTGTCGCAGTAATGCTGGCCGCCATCCCCCGCATCCGGCTTGCATCCGATCAACGCGGCGCGTCCGTGCCGGAATTTGCATTGATCCTCATTCCATTGTGCCTGATTCTTTTCGGCGGACTGGAAATAGGGTTCCAGATTTATGTCCGCGCCGTGACGCTGGGCGCTCTGGAACGCGCGACACGCCTGACCACCCTCCAGACCGTAGACAGCAGCGCTGCCGAAACCGAGATCGAGGACCAGATCAAGCGCCTGATCCCCAGCGCCAAGGTGGAAACAACCAAGGGCAGCTTCTATCAATATAGCAATATCAACGCGATGGAGCGCCTGACGCGGGACGCCAATAGCAATGGTACATTGGATAGCGGCGATTGCTGGGAAGATGTCGACGATAACGGCACGCGCAACATCGTGACCACCGGCAAGGCTGACAGCATCGGTGGCGCCGACGACATCGTCCGATACAATACCGTTGTCACCTATAACCGCATCCTGCCGCTTTATCGCTTCATCGGCATCGGCGACACGGCAACCGTCACCGCGACGACGATGGTCCGCCGACAACCCTATGAACTTCAAAGCACGCCGACCGTGAGATGCAAGGCATGACCCACCCTCTCCTGCCCCGCTGCGCCGCACGCTTGCGGCGTTTAGCCCATGACAAAAGCGGCGTTGCAATTGTCGAGTTTGCGCTGTCACTTCCGGTACTGGTCGGATTGACCATGGTCGGGGCGGAGGCGGCCAACATGGCCTACACCTCGCAGAAGCTAGGCGATATCGCCACTTTGACGGCGGACAGCATCTCCCGCATTCGCCTGGGCCTCAGCAATAACGACGTTACCGATGCACTGGGTGGCATCAAGATATTGGGCGACAATATCGACCTGCGCAATCGGGGGCGCATCATCGTATCCAGCATCCAGCCCACCCTCGACAATTCGGGCAATGTGATCAATCAGAAGATACGCTGGCAGCGCTGTTCCGGCGCGCTGGTTCAAGGGTCCAAATATGGCACCGAAGGGACCACGCTGGGCATAGACGGCATCGGCCCGACTGGTCGTAAGATCGCCGCGTCGAAAGACAGCGAAATGATCTTCATCGAGGTATATTTTACCTACAAGCCATTAATATCTTCGGCTTTTTTTGGAACGCCGCAAATGTCGGCCATATCGGCGATGAGCGTCAGAGAACGTACTGGCGATGCCAATAATATCAGGGCAGAGGGCACAAACTCACCCTGTACCACCTATGCCGCCTGATCGCCGGTCAGGCGAACCGGCCACGCCCATGAAATAGGGCATCCTGCCGTCAGGCGGGATCGTAGTCAGGGACCGCTTACTATCTGACGGTGTAAAAATGCGGAAAACAAAGGATGATCAAAGCCGTGTCCGGTTCAACCTGATCGCGCGCGCCGCCTGGAGCGGGATGAAATCCGGTTGAATCATAAATCTCCGTTCGTTTCGAGCGAAGTCGAGAAACGGGCGGATCAATGCAAAATCATCAAGCTCTACACCGGTGTCGATCCGATGCAGTCGGATCATCGACCGCTCAAACGCGACGCACAAAAAGGGCGTGCTTCCCTATATCAGGAAAGCACGCCCTTTTCGTCATGCGACGCCGCCCTCTCATAAGGGCGGCGTCAACTTATCACTTGTTGTACGTAACCTTCTTGGCGGCTTCGACGACGCGCGCGGCGTCGATCAGGGCAGCCTTTTCAAGGTTCGCGGCATAGGGCAGCGGCACATCTTCGTTCGTGACGCGCAGGACCGGGGCGTCGAGATCGTCGAAGCCCTGTTCCATGACGACCGCAGCAATTTCCGACGCGATCGAACAGGTCGGCCAGCCTTCTTCCACCACGACGAGGCGGTTGGTCTTCTTCAGGCTTTCCAGCACGGTCGCGGTGTCCAGAGGACGCAGAGTGCGCAGATCGATGACTTCCGCATCGATGCCTTCCTCGGCCAGCGTCGCCGCTGCGTCAAGGGCAAGGCCCACGCCGATCGAGTAGCTGACCAGGGTCACGTCCTTGCCGGGACGCATGATGCGCGCCTTGCCGATCGGCAGGACATAATCATCGACCTTGGGCACGTCGAAGCTGCGACCGTAGAGAAGTTCATTCTCCAGGAACACGACCGGGTCGGTCGAGCGAATCGCAGCCTTCAGCAGCCCCTTGGCGTCAGCCGCATCATAGGGCGCAATGACGATCAGGCCGGGGACGGCAGCATACCAGGGACCGTAATTCTGGCTGTGCTGCGCGCCGACGCGACTGGCCGCGCCGTTGGGACCACGGAACACGATCGGGCAACGCATCTGGCCACCGGACATATAGTTGGTCTTGGCGGCCGAGTTGATGATGTGGTCAATCGCCTGCATGGCGAAGTTGAACGTCATGAACTCGATGACCGGGCGCAGGCCGCCCATGGCCGCGCCCGTACCGATGCCGGCAAAGCCATATTCAGTGATCGGCGTGTCGATGACGCGCTTGGCCCCGAATTCCTCCAGCAGACCCTGCGTCACCTTGTACGCGCCCTGATATTCGGCGACTTCTTCGCCCATCACGAAGACGCGCTCATCCTTGCGCATTTCTTCCGCCATGGCGTCGCGGAGAGCTTCGCGCACGGTCGTCTTGACGAACTCGGTCCCTTCGGGAAGGTCGGGATCCTGCACGGTCGCCTTGGCTTCCGACGCCAGCTTGGACGTGCCGCTTTCCGCCTTCTTGGGGGCGTCAGGCGCGGCTTCAGCCTTGGGCGCTTCTTCCTTGGGCGCGGGCGCCGGAGCAGCAGCTTCGCCACCCTCGCCCGCCATTTCGGCGATGACGGTGCCGACCTTCACGCCTTCGCTGCCTTCGGCGATGAGGATCTTGCCGATCTTGCCTTCATCGACGGCTTCGAATTCCATCGTCGCCTTGTCGGTTTCGATTTCGGCGAGAATGTCGCCGGAACGGACGTCATCCCCTTCTTTCACCAGCCACTTGGCCAGCGTGCCCTCTTCCATGGTCGGCGAGAGGGCCGGCATCTTGATTGCGATACCCATTAATATTGCTCCACCAGTACGTCGGTATAGAGTTCATGCGCTTCCGGTTCGGGCGAGGTTTCGGCAAAGTCGGCCGCTTCCGCGACGATCTTGCGAATATCCTGATCGATGACCTTGATCTCATCTTCGCTGATGCCGGCTTCGATCAGATATTTCTTCACGCCTTCGATCGGGTCGGACTTGTCGCGCATCGCCTGCACTTCTTCGCGCGAGCGATACTTGGCCGGATCGGACATGGAGTGACCGCGATAGCGATAGGTCTTCATTTCGAGCAGGATCGGGCCATTGCCCTCCTGCACCCACTTCAGCGCTTCTTCCGTCGCGCCGCGCACGGCAAGGACGTCCATGCCGTCGACCTGAAGGCCGGGGATGCGGAAGCTCTCACCACGGCGATACAGCTGGTCTTCCGACGAAGCGCGGTTGACGCTGGTGCCCATGGCGTACTGGTTGTTTTCGATCACGAAGATGATCGGCAACTTCCACAGTTCGGCCATGTTGAACGATTCATAGACCTGGCCCTGATTGGCCGCGCCGTCGCCGAAATAGGCGACGCACACACCGCCATCGCCATTATATTTGTGCGCAAAGCCAAGGCCCGCGCCCAGCGATACCTGCGCGCCGACGATGCCGTGGCCGCCGTAGAATTTATGTTCGACGCTGAACATGTGCATCGAACCGCCCTTGCCGCGCGAGATACCCGCTTCACGGCCGGTCAGTTCGGCCATGATGACCTTGGGATCGATGCCATAGGCCAGCATGTGACCATGGTCGCGATAGCCGGTGATGACGCTATCCTTGCCGGGCTTGAGCGCCGACTGGATACCGACCGCGACGGCTTCCTGACCGATATAGAGGTGACAGAATCCGCCGATGAAGCCGAGGCCGTAAAGCTGGCCTGCCTTTTCCTCAAACCGGCGGATGAGAACCATCTGGCGGTAGAATTCCAGCAACTCATCCTTGCTGGCCTTATAATCGGTGGGGGTTTCGGGGCGGGGGCGATTATGGTCCGCACCGGCAGGGACCGGCGCTTTTACCTTTGCACTTGAAGCACGCGGCGTCGTTGGTTTCGCCAAGGCTGTTGTCCTTTTGCGTGGGTAGGATGGAAGGACCATCGATATGCGTCATAGTTGCATAAATTGCAACTGTAGACCCTACGCAATACTGGCTTGATCGATGCCATCCGCCTCAATTCAGCGGAACGACAACCTCATCATGATGGATCACGCCAAGCTGACGGCGAATAAGTTCGTCCGACAGGTCGGGATCGACGCGACGCGGATTGAGCAGATCGACGCGATTGCGCAATTCGGCCCGCGCTTCCTGCACCCGCTTCAAATCCGCCTTGGCGCTGTGCAACTGGCGCGAATAATCGCCCCACGCCAGCACCCCGTTCGAACCCAGCACGACATAGCCGGCGAAGAACAGCAACAGGAGCAGCGCAATCGCAGGACCAAGGGCCGAGAAAAGGAGAAGACGGAGCTTAGCGATGTGCGCCATAAACCGCATGAATCACAGGAAAAGGCTGGCCGCAAGCGAAAATTCGCCAATTTGCGGCCAGCCGAATCTTTGATGCCTTTTAGGCGGGTTGCGGACCCGATTTCAGGGCGGATCCGCCCTGCTTCTTACCGGAAGATCGAACGCCCGGCATAGACGGCGATGTCGCCCAGTTCTTCCTCGATGCGGATGAGCTGGTTATATTTGGCAAGCCGGTCCGAACGGGCGAGCGACCCGGTCTTGATCTGACCACAGTTGGTCGCGACGGCGAGGTCGGCGATGGTCGAATCTTCGGTTTCGCCCGAACGGTGCGACATGACGGCGGTGTAGCGCGAACGATGCGCTAGATCGACCGCGGCCAGCGTTTCGGTGAGCGTGCCGATCTGGTTGACCTTCACCAGCAACGAATTGGCCAGCCCCTTGCCTATGCCCATGGCAAGGCGGGCGGGGTTGGTGACGAACAGGTCGTCGCCGACCAGCTGAACCTTGCCGCCGATCTTGTCGGTCAGCGCCTTCCAGCCTTCGAAATCATCTTCGCTCATGCCGTCTTCGATCGACTTGATCGGATAGTCGGCGCACAGGGCAGCGAGGTAATCGGCCATTTCGACCGGCGAGAGCGACAGGCCTTCGCCCGAAATCTCATATTTGCCGTTCTTGAAGAATTCGGTCGCGGCGCAATCCAGCGCCAGCACGACGTCGTCGCCCGGCTTGTAACCGGCCTTCTCGACCGACAGCATGATGAAGTCGAGCGCATCACGGGTCGATGCGATGTTGGGGGCAAAGCCGCCTTCGTCACCGACCGAAGTCGCCAGCCCCTTGTCATGCAGACCTTTTTTCAGGGTATGGAAGATTTCCGAACCGATCCGCACGGCGTCGGCGATGCTTTCCGCACCGACCGGCATGATCATAAATTCCTGAAAATCGATCGGGTTGTCAGCATGCTCGCCGCCGTTGATGATGTTCATCATCGGCACCGGCAGGACATGCGACGATACGCCGCCGACATAGCGATAGAGCGGCAGGCCGCGCGCATCGGCCGCCGCCTTTGCGGTGGCGAGCGACACGCCCAGGATTGCGTTGGCGCCCAGGCGCGATTTGTTTTCCGTGCCGTCCAGCGCGATCATCGCGGCATCGACTTCGGCCTGATCTTCAGCATCGATGCCGATGATCTGCTCGGCAATCTCGTCATTGACGGCGGCTACCGCCTGAAGAACGCCCTTGCCCAGATATTTGCTCTTGTCGCCGTCGCGCTTTTCAACGGCTTCATACGCGCCGGTGGATGCGCCCGACGGCACGGCAGCACGGCCGAAGCTGCCATCTTCCAGCATGACGTCGACTTCGACGGTGGGGTTGCCACGGCTGTCGAGAATCTGGCGGGCGTGAATGTCGAGAATGGCGGTCATGATTGCTCCCTGCACTGAGATGGCCGCGAGACGCCGCACGGCGGCTCTGTTCGGCGCTTCCCTTAACCACCGCTCCGCCCCTTGGCAATGCGGCAGGGGGTTGCATGCGCCGAAAAAATGTCGATGTTCGAAAATGTAACGGCTACGGAACTGTACGCCGCCGCCAAGCATTGGAATGCGAAAGGCCGCGCCCTGCGGCTTGCCATGCCGACTTGATAGGGAGACTGATCACGATGGCCGACACCCCCGAAACCCCGCCCGTCAAGCGCGGACGCAAGGCCGCTGCCCCCAAGACGACCAAGGCAAAGCCGGCCAAGGCGGCAACCACCACCACAACCACGGCCGTGAAATCGGCACCGGTGAAGAAAGCCGCGACGCGCAAAGCCCCCGCGAAGAAGCCCGGCAACGGCGCGGCATCGCATGGTTGGAGCGCACAGATCGCCCCGATCAAGGCTCAGGCAGAAAAGGCTGCGAAGGCGGCCGCCGACAAGATCAATGCCGTCGACTGGAAAGGGCATATCGACCCTATCAAGGAACAGGCTGGCAAGACCGCAATGTCCGCCGCCGGCGTAGCCAAGGACAAGACCGGGACGGTCATGCAGAGCTTGGCCAAGCTGATTTCCGATACCGCCGGTACGGTTGATGCAAAGCTCGGCCCGCAATATGGCGACTATGCCCGACAGGCCGCGCAGCAGGTGGCCGGTGCCGCCAATTCGCTCGATTCCAAAGATGTCGACCAGTTGCTGGTGGAAGCAAAAGATTTCGTGCGCAAAAGCCCCGCTGTTGCGATCGGCGCAGCGGCGGTCGTCGGCTTCGTATTGATGCGCCTTGCCAAGGGATCGGACGAAGACGCCTGATCGGGCGCATAAGTGACGGGGGCATCGCCCCCTGACCCCAAACGGAACATCCCATCATGGGACATCAGCGTCCGAATGCGGGCCGGAGGTGAGATTGACGCAACAACCAGCGGAAACGGCGGAAACGCCGCAGGCCGACGGGGTGCATGTTGCGCCTCCCCCAACCGGCGCGCCGGAGACGCCCGCAGCCGACAATGAAGAAGAGCAGGCTGAAAGCGTGAAAGAGGTGTTCACCCGCCTCTTCACCGATGGTCGTGCCTATGCTTCGGCAGAGATGGATCGGCAAAAGCTTCGGGTCGGCATCATCGGTTCGGCCGTTCGGAACGCTGCAATCTTCGTCATCGTCGCGCTGATGCTCGTCTTTGCGACGATCGTTGCTTTCCTCATCGGCCTGATCATCGCACTGTCGCCGCAAATGGGGCCGCTGCTGGCAACCTTCGCCGTGCTGGGGGGCAGCCTTCTGGTAGCGATCATCCTGTTGCTGCTCGCGAAAAACACTATCACCGGCATGCTGAAAGCATTGAAGCCATGAAAAAAGCTATCGCTTATGCCGAGGCCTGCGTTCGCGCGGAGACCGCCCGCGCAAGGATGCTGGCAAGCGCCGAAGACGCTAAAGCACGCATAGCCCCTGCCCGCCTGAAACAGGATGCGACCTCAGCCGTCACTGGCGCGGTTCTGAGCGGCGTTGCCAAGGGCGCTGCGCAGGCACAGCAACGGCCGATCGCGATTGGCGCGGCGGCTACCGCATTCATCCTTTACCTGGCCCGACGCCCTCTGGCGGCACTTTTCGGGCGCCTGTACGTTCGGGTCAAAGACGCCCAACAGCAAATTTCGGAGACTGATGATGGCTGATATTCGCGCCCAACTGAGCCGCGTTCGCGACGCGGCAAGCGACGCTGCGATCAGCGCGACTGACCGGATCAAGGACGGCACCGGAAAAGCACGCGAAAGTGCGGGCGACCTGATCCAGAGCAGCAAGGAAAAGGCGAGCGAGGCCTATGGTGACGCCCGCGACCGCACGCAGCGTGTGGCCGCACGCGCCAATGAAATCGTGCAGGAACATCCCGTCGCCGCCGTCGCCGGCGCCGTCGCCGCCGGGGCGATCATCGCATGGATGTTCCCCAAGAGCCGCCGCGCCATGAAGGCGCTGCCGGGCCTAGCCATGACTGCCGGCACCCGCGTCGCCGAAGCAGCCATCGCGGCCCGCGCTGCGGCGGCACAGGCTGCCGCCCAGGGGGTCGACACCGTAAAGCATGGCGCTGAAACCGTGAAAGAAAGCGCCGCCAGCGCCATCAACAGCGCAAGCGAAGCCGCCGCCGAAGCACGCGAAACGGTTGCCTCTGCCGAAATCCCGGCCAGGGCATCGAAACTGGCCGACGACGTCAGCGCGCTGGTCGCCAACAAGCTGGACGCGCTGAGCGATGCGATCCGGGCGCGATTGCCCAAAAGCTAATCGCACCTGCACCAAACGCAATCGTTCCACCAATGGTCCCCCTTGGATGGGCCGTGTCCCGCTGCTAGGGTCACGGCTCTTATAAGGGAGAATATTGTACGCCATGAGCAAAATGCATCTGGTGCTTGGCGGTCGCGTGACCGACCCGCAGACGCTGGAATTCCAGGATCTGAACGCCGTCGACATCGTCGGCATCTTTCCGGATTATGCCAGCGCCGAAAAGGCGTGGCGCGGCGCTGCACAGCGGACCGTCGATGACGCCGAGATGCGCTATGTGATCGTGCATCTCCATCGCCTGCTGGAGCCCGAACTGCCCAAGGCATAATCGCCTATGCAACCATTCGCTCTGCGCGATGGCGCGGGGCGAATGGGGCTTCCCCCTGACATAATCACTGAATGGCGTGCGGCTTCTTCCTGAAGCGCCAGCGCAACAAGGGACGGGTCAGCACCAGTCCCGCTACGAAACCGCCAATATGGGCGGCAATGGCAATACGGCCCAGATCGGAAAATCCGCCCGCCGTCGCCACCCCGATCATCAACTGAATCGCGATCCAGCCCGCCGCCAGCCATAGCAATCGCACCAGATTGGCCGAAAATGGCCCGATCCGGCGTACCTTTTGCTGACTATACAGCAGGGCATAGGTGGCGATGACGGCTGAAATCGCTCCGCTCGCCCCGACCATCGGATCGGTCGAGGACGGGTCGATCGCCCATTGCGCAAAGCAGGCCGCATAGGCACCCACGACATAAAGTAGCAATATGCCACCGCGCGCCAGCACATGCTCCACCTGCCGCCCGCAAAAGACGAGCATCAACAGGTTGAAGCCGACATGCAACCACCCGGCATGCAGCAAGGTACAGCTTAGCGGCGTCAACCACCATGGCAGCGCCGACATGCCGTCCAGCAAGGCTGGATCGCCGATCCGCGCCGGAATGAAGCCACCGATAATGGCGGCATCATTCACATGGCCCGTCAGATACAGAATCAGAAATGCGATCAGCGTGACCGCCGCAATTCCATTCGTCATCTGTCCCGCAGGCAGGCGCATGATGATCAGCTTCTGATGCGTCAGATGAACTGGATTTTGTCGACCAGGTAGAATTTGTCCCCGGCCGGCACGGACACTTCGACTTCCTCGCCGACCTGACGGCCGATCAGCGCGCGGCCCAGCGGGCTGCTATAGCTGATCATACCAGCCTTTGCGTCCGCCTCGGCCTGACCCACGATCTGATATTTGACCGGCTTGTCATCCTCGTCGAGCAAGGTGACGGTCGCACCGAAAATGATCTTGTCACCCGACAGGGTTGTCGGATCGATCACCTGCGCGCGCGACAGTTTGTCTTCCAGATCGTTGATGGTCGCTTCGACCTGACCCTGACGTTCCTTAGCGGCATGATATTCGGCATTTTCCGACAGATCGCCGTGCGCCCGAGCTTCCTCGATGGCGTCCACGATCAGAGGGCGTTCGGCCTTGAGTTCGCGAAGCTGCGCATTGAGCTTGTCATAGCCCACCTGCAGCATCGGCATCTTCTCAACGGTCGCCATTCTTGCAAATCCTTCGTCAAAACTTCCCTTTGGCGGCCCGAACGTCGGGCCACCCGCAGCATGGTTCCTGGTGCAGGGTATCAGGCTTGCGATTGCGGATAATAGGACTGGAGCGAGCGCACTTCAAGAGCATGGCCCCGAAGCGCCTCGATCGCGTCCGCCGCAGCGACGCTGGCGGCGGCCGTGGTGAAGCTGGCGATCTTGGCCCGCAATGCGGACGTACGGATCGCCTTGCTGTCCTTCAGCGACTGCCACCCTTCCGTCGTGTTAAAGATCAACTGGACCTCGCCATCGGTGATCTTGTCCACGATATGCGGACGCCCTTCGGCGACCTTGTTCACGACGTCCACCGCGATGCCTTCATCGGCCAGATAACGGGCGGTGCCGCTGGTGGCGATGATGGTAAAGCCCATCGCGCTCAGCTTGCGCGCAGCCGGCAGGATGACCGGCTTGTCGCTTTCCTTGACCGAAATGAAGACCGTGCCCGACGTCGGCAGCACCGTGCCGGCGCCCAACTGAGCTTTGGCAAAGGCGGTCGCGAAATCCTTATCGATTCCCATAACTTCGCCGGTGCTTTTCATTTCCGGCGAGAGGACGGGATCGACGCCGGGGAAGCGCGCAAACGGGAAGACTGCTTCCTTGACGGCGATATGGTCGATCGCGTTGCGGTCGATCGTCGGCAGGTCTTTCAGCTTCTCGCCCGCCATGACGCGGCTGGCGATCTTGGCAATGGGCGTGCCGATCGCCTTGGCGACGAAGGGCACCGTGCGGCTGGCGCGCGGGTTGACCTCGATCAGATAGACGACGCCATCCTTGACCGCGAACTGGATGTTCATGAGGCCACGGACCGACAGGGCGCGGGCCAGCACTTCGGTCTGCCGCTCGATCTCCGCGATGATATCATCCGACAGGCTGTAGGGCGGCAGCGAACAGGCGCTGTCACCCGAATGGACGCCCGCTTCTTCGATATGCTGCAACACGCCCGCGACCACGACATCGTCGCCATCGCACAGCGCGTCGACATCCACTTCGATGGCGTCGCGCAGATATTGGTCGATCAGCACCGGCGATTCGCCCGACACCTGAACGGCGGTGGCGATATATTCTTCCAGCTGTGCCTGACCGTCGACAATTTCCATGGCGCGACCGCCAAGGACGTAGGACGGACGCATCAGCACCGGATAGCCGATGCGGTTGGCCACCGCGATCGCCTCTTCCCGGCTGCGGGCAATGCCGTTGGCCGGCTGCTTCAGCTTCAGCTTGTCGATCAGCGCCGCGAAACGCTCGCGATCTTCGGCCAGGTCGATGGCGTCGGGCGACGTGCCCAGGATCGGAATGCCCGCATCCTCCAGCGCCTGCGCCAGCTTCAGCGGCGTCTGGCCGCCAAATTGCACCAGCACGCCCGCCAGCGTCCCCTTCGACATTTCGACATGCAATATTTCCAGCACGTCTTCGGCCGTCAGCGGTTCGAAATAGAGGCGGTCGGACGTATCATAGTCGGTCGACACGGTTTCCGGGTTGCAGTTGACCATGATGGTTTCATAGCCGACCTCGCTCAGCGCGAAGCAGGCATGGACGCAGCAATAATCGAACTCGATGCCCTGCCCGATGCGGTTGGGACCACCACCAAGGATAACGACCTTCTTGCGGTCGCTGGGCTGCGCCTCATTCTCCGCCTCGCCGAACAGCGGCGCTTCATAGGTGGAGTACATATAAGGCGTCTTCGCCTCGAACTCGGCGGCGCAGGTGTCGATGCGCTTGAACACCGGACGCACGCCCAGCTTGTGGCGCAGCGCACGCACTTCATCCTCGGTCACGCCGCCGGTCATCGCCTTGACCGCTTCGTGGATCAGGCCCGACCCACGCGCAATGCCACGCTCCATGCCGCGCAGGTTCGCGGACTTGAGCGCCAGCCAGGCGAGACGCTTGTCGGAAAAGCCCATGGATTTCAGGCGCCGCATGCCGTCCGCATCCTGCGGCAGGCCATTTTCCAGCACTTCATTTTCCGCGTCGACGATTTCCTTGAGGCGCTCGAGGAACCATGGATCGAACTTGGCGATGCTGTGGATTTCCGCGACGGACAGGCCTTCGCGCAGAGCCTGCGCAGCGACCAGCAGGCGGTCGGGCGTCGGCGCAGCCAGCGCAGCGACGATGTCGTCCTTGGGCGCGCCGACCAGATGATCGACCTGATTGAAGCCGGACAGGCCGGTTTCCAGACCGCGCAGCGCCTTCTGCATCGATTCATGGATGTTGCGGCCGATCGCCATGACTTCGCCGACCGACTTCATCGCGGTGCCGAGCAGCGGTTCGGCCCCCTTGAACTTCTCAAAGGCGAAGCGCGGAATCTTGGTCACGACATAATCGATGGTCGGCTCGAACGACGCAGGCGTCGCGCCGGTAATGTCATTCTCGATCTCGTCGAGCGTATAGCCCACGGCCAGCTTCGCCGCGACCTTGGCAATCGGGAAGCCGGTCGCCTTCGACGCCAGCGCCGAAGAACGCGACACGCGGGGGTTCATTTCAATGACGATCAGGCGGCCATCCTTGGGATTGACCGCGAACTGTACGTTCGAACCGCCTGTTTCCACGCCGATTTCACGCAGCACCGCGATGCTCGCGTTGCGCATGATCTGATATTCCTTGTCGGTCAGCGTCAGCGCCGGCGCGACGGTGATGCTATCGCCCGTATGGACGCCCATCGGATCGACATTCTCGATGGAACAGATGATGATGCAATTGTCGTTGCGATCTCGCACGACTTCCATCTCATATTCTTTCCAGCCGAGCAGCGATTCCTCGATCAGCACCTCGGTCGTCGGCGAAGCATCCAGACCGCCGCGCACGATGTTGACGAACTCGTCGCGATTATAGGCGATGCCGCCACCGGTGCCGCCCATGGTAAAGCTGGGACGGATGATCGAAGGAAGGCCGGTGAACTCCAGCGCCTCCATTGCTTCTTCCATCGTATGCGCGATACGCGAGCGGGCCGATTCCAGACCGATCTTGTCCATCGCGTCGCGGAACTTGATCCGGTCTTCCGCCTTGTCGATCGCCTCGGCATCCGCGCCGATCATCTGCACGCCGAACTTCTCCAGCGTGCCGTCGTTGAACAGCGCCAGCGCCGTGTTCAGCGCCGTCTGCCCGCCCATCGTCGGCAGCACCGCGTCGGGCCGCTCCTTCTCGATGATCTTCGCCACGATTTCGGGCGTGATCGGCTCGACATAGGTGGCGTCGGCGAATTCCGGGTCGGTCATGATCGTGGCCGGATTGGAATTGACCAGGATGATGCGATAGCCCTCTTCCTTGAGCGCCTTGACCGCCTGCGTGCCGGAGTAATCAAACTCGCACGCCTGACCAATGATGATCGGACCAGCGCCGATGATGAGGATGGAGGAGATGTCGGTGCGCTTGGGCATTATTTGGCCTCTTCTGGATAAGTTTCATAGCCAACAAAGCCCAGATTCAGGGGCAGTTTAATGGCCTTAAGTTCGGTGAGTGTGCATTCCACCGCTTCATATTTGGCGTCGCGCGGTGGTTGAAGCTGCAACTCATCCTTGCCGTGCAATGTCATTGACGATCGCGGCAGACCGCATTTGTCAGCAATGACGTCGAACTGCGATTGGGTCAGTCCCGCGTTGGCGGCACATCCGACAAAGAGCATAAGCCCGCAGGTCAATAGAGCATATCTCAATGCACGCCCCCCGCCTGCGCTTCGCAGCCCCAGCCATCATATTCGACGCCGCAGAGAATTTCGATCTGAAGGCACTTCTTGGTCAGCGCGCGGATCGACGCTTCGTCGACCGGCTGCACGCATTCCAGAAACAGGAACAGGTCGCCGTCTTCATCTTCTTCCCGGTCCAGCTCGACAAAGCCGAACTGGCTGGCAATGGTCAGGACGCGCTCGAAATCCTTTTCGCTACCCTTGAAGCTGACGTCCACGGGCCGCGCGATGCGCGCGACGTCGCCATTGCGCTTCAGGTTGGCGAGAACCTCACGGTCCGCCTCCCACTCTGCGGCGAGGCGCGCTTCGTCAACGGGGGGCAGGTTCTGGCTCACGCGGCGACCGCGCCTTTCAGGCCATCGACGAACTTCTTGAACAGATAGAAGCTGTCCTGCGGGCCGGGCGAGGCTTCGGGGTGGTACTGAACCGAAAAAGCCTGCTTGTCGGTCAGCTCGATGCCGCAATTGCTGCCGTCGAACAGCGAAATGTGGGTCGAACGCGCATTGGCGGGCAGCGTGTCGACATCGACCGCAAAGCCATGGTTCATCGACGTGATTTCGACCAGACCATCCGACAGACGCTTGACCGGATGGTTGGCGCCACGATGGCCCTGATGCATCTTGATCGTCTTGGCGCCCACGGCCAGCCCCAGCAACTGGTGGCCAAGGCAGATGCCGAACACCGGAATATCGGCCGCCAGCACGCTCTGGATCACCGGCACGGCATAGTCGCCGGTCGCGGCCGGATCGCCCGGACCGTTGGAGAGGAACACGCCGTCGGGGCTGAGCGCCGACACCTGTTCAAAGGTCGCCGTGGCGGGCAGCACGGTCACGCGCGCGCCAGCCTGCACCAGATTGCGGAAGATATTATTCTTCGCGCCATAATCGATCGCGACGACATGGGGCCGTTCTTCGCCCGCTTCATTCAGGCCATAGCCATGGCCCAGCTTCCACACGCCGTCCTTCCACAGGCGGCTTTCCTTGCCCGTGACTTCGATGGCGAGGTCCATGCCCTCAAGGCCGGGCCATGCCGCCGCTTTGGCAGCCAGCACCGCAATGTCGAACGCGCCATCGGGATCATGGGCAATCACGACGTTGGGGGCGCCCTTCTCCCGGATCATGCGGGTCAGCGCGCGGGTATCCACTCCGGCAAGGCCGATGCGCCCCTTTTCACGCATCCACTGGTCGAACGGTTCGACATTGCGGAAATTGCTGGGCGCGGTGACATCCTGCCGCACGATGCAGCCCAGCGCATAGGGCAGGTCCGCCTCTACATCGTCCAGATTGGTGCCGACATTGCCGATATGGGGAAAGGTGAAGTTGATGATCTGCCCGGCATAGGACGGATCGGTCATGATTTCCTGATAGCCGGTGATGGAGGTGTTGAAGCAGAGTTCACCCACCGCGTCGCCGACTGCGCCAAAGCCACGGCCGAACACCGCGCTGCCATCCGCAAATACCACGACCCCTGTCGCTCCTTTGGGCACAATGAGGGTCTTGGCGTCTGCCATGGTCTGCGGTCCTTTATGCTTTTGCGGGAACCCGTCTGGTGCGGGTTAAACGGCCGGTCCACTATGCCCGCAATGCGTTGAGGTCAACGTCTGTTAAAAATCTCTTTTGCCACTATATCTGCTCCTTTCCCGATAAACAGGATTCATTCGCCATGATTCGCGACACCATCAAAAGCGCCCAGATCGAATCGATGAAGGCCGGTGACAAGGATCGCCTGGCCGCCGTGCGCCTGATCCTTGCCAAGCTGAAGGATCGCGACATCGAACTGCGCACCGCGTCCAATGTGCCGGACGATGACGCCGTGGTCGTGGAAGTGCTTCAGAAGATGGTGAAGCAGCGCCGCGAATCGATCGACATGTTCAAGAGCGGCGGCCGCGACGAACTCGCCGCCAAGGAAAAGGCCGAACTCGACGTGATCGAAGGCTTCCTGCCCGCCCAGATGTCGCCGGAAGAAACCACCGCCGCGATCCTGAGCATCAAGGCGGAAGTGGGCGCGGAAAGCGTGAAGGACATGGGCAAGGTCATGGCCGTCCTCAAAGAAAACCACGGCAGCGTCATCGACATGAGCAAGGCCAGCGGACTGGTGAAGGCGGCGCTGTCGTAACCCTGAACCGACAATTCCCCTCCCTCTTGCGGGAGGGAGCGCTCCCAACCTCCGTTCGTTTCGAGCGTAGTCGAGAAACGATTACCCCCGCTCGACATGATCGCAAGTTGGGGCATAATCGCCCAATGCCATTTTGGACCTACATGCTCAAATGCTCCGATGGCCGTTACTATACCGGCCACACCGACAATCTGGAGCATCGCATCGGCCAGCATCAATGTGGTCAGGGCAGCCAGTTCACGCGTAATCGCCTGCCGGTCACGCTAGTCTGGAGCGAGACGTTCGGCACTCGTATCGAAGCACTGGAAGCCGAGCGAATTATCGGCGGATGGTCCCGCGCCAAGAAGGAAGCGATGATCGCCGGTAACTGGTCTTTGGTATCGCACCTCGCCCGTCCGCCAAAAGAGCGCGATAAGGCCCAATTTCCGTTCGTTTCGAGCGAAGTCGAGAAACGGCTAGCGCGCACTTCTCGTTTCTCGACTTCGCTCGAAACGAACGGAGGTGGTGAGGTGAAACACAACCTCTCCAATGGAAGGGAGGGGCTCTAAATGAGCCTCACCCCGCAATGGCTGGACGAACTGCGCGCACGCACATCCTTGTCGACGCTGATCGGCAAGACGGTGAAAGTGCAGAAGGCAGGCCGCGAATATAAGGCCTGCTGCCCCTTTCATAATGAGAAGACGCCCAGCTTCACGATCAATGATGAAAAGGGCTTTTATCATTGCTTCGGCTGTGGCGCGCATGGCGACGCAATCCGGTGGATGACCGATCAGCGCGGCTTGCCCTTCATGGAGGCGGTGAAGGAACTGGCCGCCACCGCCGGCATGGACGTCCCCGCCCCCGATCCGCGCGCCGCCAAGCGCGCCGAGCAGGCGAAAGGCCTGCATGATGCAATGGGCGCGGCGCAGGATTTCTTCGTCGCCCAACTTGGCGGCATCGATGGCGGAGAGGCGCGCGCCTATCTGCAAAAGCGCGGCATCACGCCCGCTACGGCGCAAGCGTTCGGCTTTGGCTATTCCCCCGATTCGCGAGGCAAGCTGAAGGGCGCGCTCAAGGATTTCGGCGAACCCATGCTGGTCGAGGCCGGCTTGCTGATTGACCCCGACGCACTGGAGCAGGATGGCGGCAAGGGCCGCAAGCGCGACAGCTATGACCGTTTCCGCGGCCGCCTGATGCTGCCGATCCGGGACATTCGCGGGAGGACCATCGCGTTCGGCGGCCGCATATTGGGCGCAGGCGAACCCAAATATCTGAACTCGCCCGACACGCCTCTCTTCGACAAGGGGCGCACCCTTTATAATATCGACAAGGCGTCGCCCGCCAGCCGCCAGTCGGGCCGCGTCATCGTGGTCGAAGGCTATATGGACGTCATCGCCCTCGCCCAGGCCGGGTTCGGCGAGGCGGTCGCGCCACTCGGCACCGCGCTGACCGAACATCAGATCGAACGGCTGTGGAAGATGGTGGAGGTTCCCATCCTCTGCTTCGATGGCGATTCGGCCGGACAAAAGGCGGCAATCCGCGCTGCGAATCGCGCCCTGCCCCTGCTGCGTCCCGGCCATAGCCTTGCCTTTTCCACCCTCCCGACCGGGCAGGACCCCGACGATCTAATCCGCGCGAGCGGCGCGCAGGCGATGGAAACTGTGCTGGACAGTGCCGAACCGCTGATCGAACGGCTATGGTCGCATGAACTGACCGTCGCCCCGCTCGACACGCCGGAACAACGCGCCGCGCTGAAACAGCGCCTGCGCGCCGTCACCGACGCGATCCAGCATCCCGACGTGCGCGCCCATTACGCCCATGAATTTCGCGAGCGATATGACGCTCTGTTCTTCGCCCGCCGCGCCCCTGCCCCGGCGCAGCAGCGTCAACAGGGCGGCGGCAATGGTGGTTTTAGCGCGCAACGCTGGCAACGCGACAAGCGCGGCAACTGGAAAGCGCCCATTCCACCAGCCGGAACGGAAGCCCGCGCCATCGGCGCCAGCGGCCTCGAACAGAGACTCCTGCGCGCAACATTGGCCAGTCTGCTGCGCCACCCCGAGCAGATTGCCCCCCATCGCGAGATGCTGGCGGCGCTGCAAATAGGCGATCCCATGCTCGCCCAGTTGCTCGATGCGATGATTCGCCTGTCTTTCCGCAAAGAAACAGTTGAAACGCACGCCCTCCTTACCATATTGGGGCAAGGTGACTTGTATAATATGGCCAAGGGGATGCTCCGGGCCGATACGTTCTCACTCACCGCAAGCAGGATGACCACTGACCCTGATCGCGTTGCGCGCGATCTGGAAGAGGCCGTGCGGGTGATGGCGTTGGGACCGGAGCTTGAACGAAATCTGGCCATGGCCACCGAGCGGGTAAAGGCGGAACTGAACGACGAGAATTTGTTGGCGCAAAATCATGCGCTGGCGGCTCATCGCAATCATCTGCTCCGTTTGGCGGAACTAGGTCAGTCCGAAGATAGTATTTGATCCAGGTTAGCCCGTTCATCGGGTGACGAAGTAAGGCGAATAAATGGCGACCAAGGCGAACAGCAAGAATGGCGGGATCGGCGATGGCGAGGATGGCGGCGATGCTCCGCTGCTCGACCTCAACGAAGCGTCCGTCAAGAAGCTGATCTCGCGCGCTAAAAAGCGCGGCTACATCACCGTCGACGAACTGAACGAGGCTTTGCCCCAGGATCAGATGTCCACCGACCAGATCGAGGACATCATGGCCGCGCTCAACGAAATGGGCGTGAACATCGTCGAGAATGAAGAAGCCGGGGAAGACGGCGAAGATCAGCGCGAAGATAATGACGATGATTCGTCCGACGACAATGCGGATGATGACGGCCCCAAGCTCGTCACGGAAAAAAAGAAGGAAACGGTCGATCGCACCGACGATCCCGTTCGACAGTAGCTGCGCGAAATGGGCGCGGTGGAACTGCTCAGCCGTGAGGGCGAAATCGCCATCGCCAAGCGGATCGAGGCCGGTCGCGACACGATGATTCTGGGTCTGTGCGAAAGCCCGACCACCTTCAACGCGATCATCGAATGGTCGACCGCCCTCAACAACGGCGAAATGCAGCTGCGCGAAATCCTCGATCTCGACGCCATGCTCTCCAAGGATCCTGCTCCGGAAAATCTGGAGGAAGGTGCCGAGGATGACGATGGTGAGATCAGCGAAAAGACCGCTGGTCCGAGCTTCAAGGAAGAAGAAGAGCCGGAGGAGGAATCCGCCGACGGCGACGAGGATGAGGACGGTGCGCCCCGCGCCCGCCGCAATGAGGATGAAGAGGAAGAGGACAACACCCTGTCCCTTGCTCAGATGGAAGAGACGCTCAAGCCCATGGCGCTTGAGAAGTTCGCGACCATCACCGATATTTTCCGGGCTTTTTCGAAGGCGCAGGAAGCGCGCATGGTCGCCATGGCCAATGGCGATACTCTGAGCCAGAAGGCTGAGGACAGCTATCATGAACTGCGCGAAAATCTGACCGCTGAGGTCGAAAGCGTCAAGTTCCACCAGCAGAAGATCGAATATCTGGTCGATCAGCTCTATGCTTATAACCGGCGTCTGACCGCGCTGGGCGGCCAGATGCTGCGGCTGGCAGAGCGTCACAAGGTCAGCCGCAAGGATTTCCTTGAACGCTATATGGGCCATGAACTGGACGATGCCTGGATCGAAAAGGTTCAGGGGCTGGACAAGAAATGGACCGCCTTTGCCGCTGCCGAAGGCCGTTCGGTCGAGCGCATCCGCAATGAAGTGAGCGAAATCGCGCAGGCGACCGGCATGTCGCTGTCCGAATTCCGCCGTATCGTGAACATGGTGCAAAAGGGCGAGCGCGAAGCGCGCATCGCCAAGAAGGAAATGGTCGAGGCGAACCTGCGCCTCGTTATCTCCATCGCCAAGAAATATACGAACCGTGGCCTGCAATTCCTTGACCTTATTCAGGAAGGCAATATCGGCCTGATGAAGGCGGTGGATAAGTTCGAATATCGTCGCGGCTATAAATTCAGCACCTATGCGACATGGTGGATTCGTCAGGCGATCACCCGATCGATCGCGGATCAGGCGCGGACCATCCGTATCCCGGTCCACATGATCGAAACGATCAACAAGCTGGTCCGCACTAGCCGCCAGTTCCTGCATGAGCAGGGCCGCGAGCCGACGCCGGAGGAAATGGCCGAGCGCCTTTCCATGCCGCTCGAAAAAGTGCGCAAGGTTATGAAGATCGCCAAGGAGCCGATCTCCCTCGAAACGCCGATCGGCGACGAGGAAGACAGCCATCTGGGCGACTTCATCGAAGACAAGAATGCGATCATTCCGGTGGATGCCGCCATTCAGGCGAACCTCAAGGAAACGGTCACGCGCGTTCTCGCCAGCCTTACCCCGCGTGAAGAACGTGTGCTGCGCATGCGTTTCGGCATCGGCATGAACACCGATCACACGCTGGAGGAAGTCGGCCAGCAGTTCAGCGTGACCCGCGAACGTATTCGTCAGATCGAGGCAAAGGCGCTGCGCAAGCTCAAGCATCCGAGCCGCAGCCGCAAGATGCGCAGCTTCCTGGACCAGTAAGCCGCCAACAGCAAAGTATCGAAAGGCCGGGGTCGGACATATGTCTGGCCCCGGCCTTTTTCATGCCCGATCGCCCTGACAGAAGAATCTGCATGCCGATCGCAACAAAAACGGAAAATTAACCATTCTCGACGGAAGAGTGCGGCTTTCGGGGCTTCGCGCCTGGTCTGTGTAAACCGGACGTTTACTCGCCGCGCCTATATTCGGGTCTTACCCCATGCGAGGGGCACATGAGGATCTGAAACATGAGCGAAGCGGCCCCACGCTATCAATTCGGCGATATAGCGCGCGTTCTGGAAGCATTGGTCACGGCGGACGGCACCGCGTCGCATGTTCATGCGAATCGCGCGAGCATGGGCGTGGTGCGTGACGGCCAGCTTTCCATGCCCGATCTGGCCGATGCCGCTTATTATCTCTGCATGCTCCACGGCCGCCATCCCGGCGTTATCGATCATGCCGCCACCCGCTCTGCCGACAATGCCGCGCGCCGCTGGCTGATCGACGCGGCCGACGCCTTTGCCGCCGAACGCGCCTATCTGACGCAGGTCACGGTCGCGACCGGTCCCGCGCCCAGCACGGCAGGACAGGCCGATTGCGAAACAACCGTCGGTCAACAGCGCCATGCGCTCGACATGCTGGCCCAGTCCGACCGGCGCGGTTGCGCCATGGGTGCGGCCATCGCCCTGGTGCTGGACTGGCGCGCTGTGCGCCATGTGCTGGACATGGCGGCCATCCGCGCCGGCATCGAACCGCATCGCTGCACCCTGCCCGACCGGGCCGTCACGCTGGATGTAGCCCGCGCCATCGGCGGTGACGACGCCACCGACCGGGCCATTCAGTTCGGCGCCCGCCAATTGCTGAACCAGCATCGCGGCCTGTGGGATTTGCTGGCCGCCCGCGCCGACGTTCGCGCCGTTCAGGCCTGATCGTCCAGACCCATATCTGACCCATCGCACCGCACAAAGCCGTTGCGCCACGCCATCGCATGACCTAGCCCCTTCGTGCCAAGAGCCGAGAGGATCACAGGATATGCGCTTTGAAGGCACGCAGGATTATGTCGCCACCGACGACCTGAAGGTCGCGGTCAACGCCGCCGTGCTGCTGCGCCGTCCCTTGCTGGTAAAAGGCGAGCCGGGAACCGGAAAGACCGTTCTGGCGCAGGAAATCGCCACCGCGCTGGGCGCGGCTCTGATCGAATGGAACGTCAAATCCACGACCAAGGCGCATCAGGGTCTGTATGAATATGATGCCGTCGCCCGCCTGCGCGATGGACAGCTTGGCGACCCGCGCGTCCACGACATTTCCAACTATATCCGCAAGGGCAAATTGTGGGAGGCTTTCACCAGCCCCACCCTGCCCGTCCTGCTGATCGATGAAATCGACAAGGCCGACATCGAATTCCCCAACGACCTGTTGCAAGAACTCGATCGCATGGCCTTCCACGTCTATGAAACCGGACAGACGGTGGCGGCTGCCGACCGCCCGGTCGTCATCATCACGTCGAACAATGAAAAGGAACTGCCCGACGCTTTCCTGCGCCGCTGCTTCTTTCACTATATCAAATTCCCCGATCGCGAGACGATGGAGCAGATCGTCGAGGTGCATTTCCCCGGCATCCAGAAAATCCTCGTGTCCCGCGCGATGGAGATTTTCTACCAGATACGCGATGTCCCCGGCCTCAAGAAAAAACCCAGCACGTCGGAATTGCTCGACTGGCTCAAATTGCTGCTGAATGAGGATATGCCGCTCGACATCCTTCAGAATAGCGATCCGACCAAGGCGATCCCGCCGCTGCACGGCGCCCTGCTAAAGAATGAGCAGGACATCATGATGTTCGAACGGCTCGCCTTCATGAGCCGACGCAAGGGCGCGTGACGCCGTAATATTTGTGACAGGCGGCGTCACTTGCGCGGGCCGTTGATCCTTGCCACTCTCCCCCCAATCATAAAGCCTGGGGGGTTTCATGTCTGTCCTGTCTCGTTTACCGCTCCTGTCCATCCTGCTGAGCGGCACCGCGTTCGCGGCCCCCACGACCGCGCCCACTACGGCCGACATTCACGGCCTGCTCGATCCCCTGCCGCTGACGCTGGCCGATACTGCCGCCGTGGAAACGCGCTGCTCTGCCATTTTCTCGCTGGCAACCAGGGCCAAGACGGCATTGGAAACGCGCACCGGCAAGGCTGCGATTGCCGGCGACTTTACCGCCTATGATCATCTGTCACTGATCCTGTCGGACGGCTCCAGCGAAATGTATCTGATTTCGGAAACCAACCCTGACGAGAAAATCCGCGCAGCGGCCGAAGCCTGCGTTCAGAAACTCGCCGCACTTGGCACCGAAGTCTCCCTGTCCCGCCCGATCTATGATCGTCTGTCAGCCATCCCGACCGCAGGACTCGACAAGAAAACAGCCTACACGCTGAACAAGCAACTGGTCAGTTATCGACTGGCGGGCGTCGACAAGGATGAAGCAACTCGCGCCAAGGTAACGCAGCTTCAAAAGGAAATCGTCGAAACCGGCCTGCTCTTCGCCAAGAATATCCGTGACGACAAGGGCGATATTCCGCTCAAGCCTGAAGAGCTGAAAGGCCTGCCGCAGGATTATATCGACGCGCACAAGCCCGGCGCCGACGGCATGGTCCATATCAGCTACGACTATCCCGACATCTTCCCCATTTTCGATTTCGCATCCATCCGCGACACCCGGCGCAAAGTGTCGATCGCGTTCCGCAATCGCGGCTGGCCGACCAACGAAACGGTCCTCAAGACGCTGCTGCAAAAGCGCTACGCTCTGGCGCAACTGCTCAGCAAGCCCGATTATGCGACGCTGATCACCGCCGATAAGATGATCGGCAACCCGACCCGTGCAGCCACCTTCATCGATGACGTCAATGTCGCGGCGAAACCTGGCGCGACCAAGGATTATGACGAGCTGCTCGCCTTCGCCAAGACGGTCGATCCCAGCATCGACCGGCTGGAAGGGTGGGACAACAACTATATGCAGAACCTGCTGCGCAAACAGAAATATGCCGTCGACGCCGAAGTCGTCCGCCAATATTTCACCTATGACAAGGCGCGTCAGGGCATTTTCAAACTGATCGGCGATCTGTTCGGCGCGGACATTCGCCCATGGAACACGCCCGTCTGGGACAAGAGCGTCACCGCATGGGAGCTTTATGATCAGGGCAAGCTGGTCGGTCGCTTCTATCTCGACATGCATCCGCGCAAGGGCAAGTTCAACCATGCCGCGCAATTCCCGATCCGCACCGGCGTCACCGGACAACAGGTGCCGGTGGGCGCACTCATCTGCAACTTCCCGGCCAGCGGGCCGATGGACCATGACGATGTGACGACCTTCCTCCACGAATTCGGCCATCTGATCCACAGCCTCTATTCGGGCAAACAGACCTACAGCCTGCAATCGATGGGCAATCTGCAATGGGACTTTATCGAGGCGCCCTCGCAATTGCTGGAGGAATGGACCTGGGACTATGACACGCTGAAGGGTTTTGCCTCCAACGCGCAGGGGCAGCCCATCCCCGAAGATCTCGTCAAGAAAATGAATGCCGGTCGCCAGTTCGGCGAAGCGGGACGATGGAAGGGGCAGCTTGCTTACTCGGCCGTGTCGCTCAACTTCTACAACCGTGCGCCTGATTTCGACCTTGCCACCATGTATGATGCGCAGATCAGCCGCTATTCGATGTTCCCGGCCGTCCCGAACACCCATGCCTATGCCGGCTTCGGCCATCTGGATGGCTATTCGGCGATTTATTACACCTATGTCTGGTCCAAGGCGATCGCGCTCGACCTGTTCACCCGGTTCAAGGCAAACGGCATTCGCGACAAGGCCACCGCCATGCAATATCGCAAACAGGTGCTGGAACCCGGCGGATCGGAGGACGCCAATGTGCTGATCCAGAATTTCCTCGGTCGCCCGCTCAGTCTGGACGCCTTCAAGGATGAACTGGCGGGCAAGCCATAAGGCCCGCCGACAGGACAGGAATATTCTTATGCCTCACTCCGCCGGATGCCTGTGCGGCGCCGTCCGCATCCACATCGATGCAGAACCGCTGGCCGCCCGCATGTGCTGGTGCCGTCTGTGCCAATATCTGGGCGGCGGCACGGCAACGGTGAATGTCTGCTTCCCCGCCGACAAGGTGGAGACGACCGGCGAAGTCCGCTGGCATGACAGCGTGGCCGACAGCGGCAATGCGATGAAGCGCGGCTTCTGCCCAGCCTGTGGCACGCCGTTGTTCAGCGCAGCCGAATCGCGCCCGCACCTGACCTTCATTCGTGCCGGCGCGCTCGATGATCCCTCGCTGATCGGGCCTCAGGCGGTGATCTGGACCGACGCTGCCCCCGACTGGGCGCATATCGATCCCGATTTGCCCCATTATCCGGCCCAAATCCCGCCCGTGACCTGAAAAAGCCGCTTGCGCGGGGCTGCATTGTCTGTAGCCTCCTCTCCATAGTTCAAGACCGCGCAAAGACGGCCTGTTCTGGAGAGGATGATGATGCCGAAACGCGCGTTCTTCCTGTTGTCCTTTGCCCTCTGCCTCACGGCGCCCTCGCTGGCGCGCGCGGCCGACGAAGCGGAAGCATGGACGACCACCGACACCGCAATCCGGGCCGATGCCGCCGGCATTGCCCTGCCGCAGACTGTGGCCGGCCTGTCGCTCACCAAGAGCGGCGAAGCCTCCAATGGCGGCCGCGCGATCGACAATTATGCCCAATATCTGTCGGACGACGGCGTCGTTCAGGCGACCCTCTATATTTATCTGCCCAGCTACGCCGACGCCTCGCTCGCCGCCTATATGACGGACAAGGCCGTGATGGAGCGCTTCGGGCCGAAGACCCGCCGCACCGCCTATGCCAGCGCGCCCGTCGCCGGCCACGCGAACAGTGCGATCCGCGCCGTCTATGACGATGCAGCCGATGGCGCACTGACGACCGCTGCCGCTTTTGTCCATGCTGGCCGCTGGATCGTGAAGATGCGCGTAACCGGCCCGACCGAGCGCCGCGCCGACGTGCTGGCTGGCCTCGACGGCATGCTCTCGGCCCTTAGCTTCGACAATCCCTCAACGCTTCACGCCACTACCCCCGCCCGCTTCGCCGCCTGCCCTTCGGCGGCGGAACAGGGCGATGCACGCCTGACGCGCACCGATGCCGCCGACACGGCATCGGTGCCGCAGGATGTGCGCCTGCCGCGTGAAGGTCGTGACGCCCTGTGCGTGCGTGGCACCGTGCAGACCGCGCAAGGCAATTATGATATGCTGCAACAGGTTGGCCATGCCGATGGCGCGATCATCGTCCCGGTCGATGACAGCGGCACCGTGATGGCGTTCGACCCTGCCCAACAGGGAAGCGGATATAAGCTATCGATCCACATGGTCGGCCAGACAGACCTCTATGGCACCTATGATCGCGTCCCGACTGCGCGTCAGGTCGCTGCTATTCTGGATGGGAAAGATCCCCATACCGCTCGCGCCGAAGCCACCGCCGCCTATGATGCCAGCGGCGCGGTAAAGATGGTGCAGGCCGGACGCTAACATACGGGCCGGTAACATGCAGGACAGGCGGCGAAGCCGATGATAGACAGGCTCCCCCGTCACATAGGGGAGCCTGTGTCCTACCTCTTCATCCTGACTACAAAATCCGCTCTTCGCGCATGACGATCCGTCATGCCGGTGCGACCCGTTTCGCCGCCATCCGCACCCGGCTGGAATCGCGCCATGTCACGTCCGGTCCCCGCGCATGGATTTACGAATTTCTGCTGTTCGGCTTCAAACAGGGATGGGCCTGCCTGTTCGGCGGACTGATGCTGGGATTGCTGCTCGCCACCCACCTCTTCTATCCCGTCCATGCGCCGCTGCATCGCTATGATTTCCTGACGCTCGCCGCTTTTGCCATTCAGGTGGCGATGCTGACCCTGCGTCTCGAAAGCTGGCGCGAAGCCAAGGTCATCGGCGCCTTTCATATCGTCGGCACCATCATGGAATTGTTCAAGACCCACGCGGGATCATGGGTCTATCCCGAAGCCAGCCTGCTTCATATCGGCCCGGTGCCGCTCTTCTCCGGCTTCATGTATGCCGCCGTGGGCAGTTATATCGCGCGCATCTGGCGCATCTTCGATTTCTCGTTCAGCCATTATCCGCCGCTCTGGACGACATGGCTGCTGGCCATCGCCATCTATGTGAATTTCTTCGCCCATCACTGGCTGCCCGACATTCGCATCGCCCTGTTCACGGCGGCGGTCCTGCTGTTCGGGCGAAGCTGGATTTTCTACACGCCCTGGCGCGAACGACGGAGGATGCCATTGCTGGTCGGCTTCTTCCTCGTCGCCCTGTTCATCTGGCTGGCGGAAAATATCGGCACCTTCGCCAATGCCTGGAATTATCCCAGCCAGCGGGACGGATGGCATATGGTCAGCGTCAACAAACTGGGCGCCTGGTATCTGCTGATGCTGATTTCCTTCGTCCTCGTCTCGCTCGTCCACGGCATCCGGCGGGACGATCAGATCAGATAGCCGACCTCATACAGACCCCATCGCCGCCCACCGAAGACCAGCGGCACGAACACGCTGCGCAACGCACGATACCGCCCCTCGCCCAAATCCTGCCGATAGGTGTAGAGGAAGAAATCCCCCTCGCCATCCAGCGCCCGGCGCGTCTGTCCGTCCATGAAAATCTGGCGATTGCGGGCATGTTCCATATTCCATTGCGCCTCGCCCGCCCGCTGCGGCTGGCTGCGCGAATGAATATGGGTGGGCAGATAGCCGTTCATGTCGATCAGGCAGCAACCAATGACCGACGGATCGCGGCCCGTCTCCCGATCCAGTACCGGCCGGATCATCGCGTCGGCAAAGCCGGTAAAGCCGGTCAGATACTGGGTCGGACCCGACCCGGCAATCGGCTGATAATGCCGGTCGAACAGGGCATCGATCGTCAGCGCGCCGCTATCCAGCGCCCGTTCGATCAGGCGCGACACCTCTTCCGCACCCTCCTCCGCCATGGCGATATAGCGGCTGTTGCGGGTCCGGCGCGGTCCATGGGCGGCACGGTTGAGCATGTCATTGGCCATGCCCTCCAGCGCTTCCAACTGATCGCGGGCCGTCCCCACGCGCATGGCGCTTTCGCTGGCCGACTGGCTGAATATCGACAATCCATGGCGCAGCGCGCCGACATCATGATTGGCGGCGTCGGTGCAATGAACAATCGTGTCGGATCGCTCGCCAAATTGCGTTACCAGCGACGCGATTTCGGTCATGGTCAATCGCAGCCGGTCGATATGCGCGCTGACATCGCGCCCTCGCACGATATTCCCCTCGACACCGCCGATCAGCGTCCGGGCATCCCGGTCCAACTGGCCCAGCTTCTCGCCGACAGAAGCCGATGATTCCCCGGCCTGTGCGGCCAGCCGCCGTATCTCGTCGGCGACAACGGCAAATCCGCGCGTTTCCTCGCCGCCCCGCGCGGCCTCGATCGCGGCATTGACGCCCAGCAATCGGGTCTGATGCGCTATTGCCCCCAACTGGCTGGAAATATCGCCGACCGTTTCAATCACGTCCAGAAAGCCGCGCAGATGGGTTTCCAATCCCGTGACATGCGTGACCAGTTGCGACACTTCGCCCAGCGAATGGGTCACGACATCATGGCCATCGGCGATGATCTGCCCCGCCCGGCGCGCCGTCACGCTCAATTCCTGCGCCGCCGCCACGCTTTCCCCCTGACTGGCGGCCAGGGTCGTCATATTCGCCTGTAGATCGGACAGATGCGCCGCATCGGACTGGATGCGGCGGTTCACCTCACCCAGAAAGCCTGCGGTTTCGCTGCATTGCAATGCTATGTCGCCTGACCATTCCCCCAGGTCAGCCAACAAGTCCCCGTTTTCCAAGCGCGCCCCATCTATGCTGTCACACAGGATAGTGACGGATTAACCATGCACCGCAACACTTAATATTCTGCCAAGGGCGCAGCCGCGCAATCGACTTGCTTCCCGCCGCGCGCTGACCGACACTGGCGTCATGCTCCTCAACTTCCTCGACGCGCTGCGCGCCGCCGGCATTCCCGCCAGTATCAAGGAACATCTGATGCTGCTCGAAGCATTGGATCGCGACATCATCGCCCGACGGCCCGAGGATTTCTATTATCTCGCCCGCGCTACCTATGTGAAGGATGAAGGGCTGCTCGACCGCTTCGATCAGGTGTTCGCCCGCGTGTTCAAGGGGGTGCTGGACGCGGATGACCTGCAAACCGACATTCCCGAAGAATGGCTGCGCCTTGTCGCCGAAAAATATCTGAGCGCTGAAGAGATGGAGAAGATCAAGTCGCTCGGCGACTGGGACACCATCATGGATACGCTGCGCAAAAGGCTGGAGGAGCAGGAGGGCCGGCATCAGGGCGGCAGCAAATGGATCGGCACCGGAGGCACATCCCCCTTCGGCCATGGCGGCTACAACCCTGAAGGGGTGCGGATCGGCGGGGAAAGCCGCCACAAGCGCGCTATCAAGGTGTGGGAAAAGCGCGAATTCGCCAATCTGGACAGCACGCGCGAACTCGGCACGCGCAATATCAAGGTCGCGCTGCGCCGCCTGCGCCGCTTCGCGCGGGAGGGGGCAGCCGACGAACTGGACCTCGAAGAAACCATTCGCGGCACCGCGCGGCAGGGCTGGCTCGACATCCGCATGCGGCCCGAGCGGCATAATGCGGTGAAACTGCTGCTCTTCCTCGACGTGGGCGGATCGATGGACCCGTTCATTCACCTGTGCGAGGAACTATTCTCGGCCGCCACGGGCGAATTCAAGAATATGGAATTTTTCTACTTCCATAACTGCCTGTACGAAGGCGTGTGGAAGGATAATCGCCGTCGCTTTGCCGAACGCACGCCGACATGGGATATTCTCCACAAATATGGCCATGATTACAAGGTGATCTTCGTCGGTGACGCAGCGATGAGTCCCTATGAAATCAGCCATCCGGGCGGCTCGGTCGAACATATGAATGATGAGGCGGGCGCCGTCTGGCTGCAACGCATCACCCACACCTACCCCGCCACCATCTGGCTCAATCCCGCATCACAGGCTCATTGGGGATACAGCCACTCGACCCAGATCATCCGCCAGTTGATGAACGACCGTATGTATCCGCTCACTATCGAAGGGATCGACGCGGGCATGCGCGAACTGACGCGCAAGCGATAGGACGCCTCCTGAGGGCGATAATCCGCATGTCCGATTACAAAGTGCGACAAATCAACGGGGTGGCTGGCACAAATCTGCGACAGGCGACTTCTACATCCGGGTCTATCGAAAGACATCATAAGGAGAAGTCGCCATGAACCGTTTGACCGCTGTGATCGCCGCCAGCGTCGCCCTGATCGGGGTTGCGACGCCAATGGCCGCCAGTGCTGCCCCGTGGCAGAATATCAATGCGCGTCAGGGACGCCTTGATGCCCGCATCGATCAGGGCATCCGTTCGGGCGCGCTCAATCGTAACGAGGCCAATCGCATCCGCTCCGATTTCCGGGCGCTCGCCGCACGGGAGGGCGATTACCGCCGATCGGGCGGCCTCAGCTACCGCGAACGCGCCGATCTCGACCGCCGCTTCGACGCGCTGAGCGCCCGCATCCGCGTTCAGAAACATGATGGCCAGCATCGCCGCTGGTAATGCCGAAAGCAGGGGTCGCTGTCCTACAGCGGCCCCTTTCCGCTATCCTGTGCGGGTCAGTGCAGACTTTGCGATAGGATCAAGCCAGCGTAATATTATGTCAAAATCGCCGGGAAATATGGGAAGTTAAGCCCGAAACAACACGCCGCCAGTCATCGGCTCCGGCACCCCGGTCGTCCCCGGAAAGCTGATCGGCAGTTCTTTCAGATGCCGCACCGCCATATAGGCAAAGCCCTGTGCTTCCAGCGCATCGCCGTCCCAGCCCAAGCCATCGACCGGCTCGACCATTATCCCGGTCCGCTGCGCCAGCATCGCCATCATCGTGCCATTATGCCGCCCGCCACCGGCAACATGGATCGCCACCGGCGGATGCGGCAGATGCTCTACCGCCCGCGCGACTGCCGCCGCCGTGAACGCCGTCAGCGTCGCCGCGCCATCCTCCAGGCTGAGGCCACGAACCGCCTCGATGGTAAAGGCTTCGCGGTCGATGCTCTTGGGCGGCGGCGCGACAAACCAAGGATCGGCCATCATCGCGGCCAGCCGTTCTTCGTCCACCCGTCCCTTCGCCGCCGCAGCGCCATCGGCATCATAGGCGCCCGCGCCATGGGCCTGCATCCAGTTATCGATCAGGCCGCTCGCCATTCCCGTATCGAACGCGATCAGCGTCCCGTCCGCCCCGACATAGGTGATATTGGCCACCCCCCCCAGATTGAGGATCGCCGCCGGCTTTTCCAGCGCATCGGCCAGAGCGCGATGCAATACCGGCAGCAACGGCGCGCCCTGCCCGCCCGCCGCCACATCCGCGCTGCGCAGGTCGCCCACCACGTCGATACCGAACGCCCCGGCCAGCGCAGCGCCGTCGCCAATCTGCCAGGTCCATCCCCATTCGGGCCGATGCGCCACGGTATGCCCATGAAAGCCGATGATGCCCACATCCTCCGCCACATGGCCGCTTCGCCCCAGCAGGTCGGCAACCGCCTGCACATGATATTCGGTCAGCTCCGCCTCGACCGACGCGATCAACGGTTCGAACCCCGGCTTCTCCATCGTCATCGCCCGCGCACACGCTTCCGCCAGCCGCACCCGGAACCCATCGCTATAGGACATGGCATGAAAAGCGACCGCTTCGACCGTCCCTGCCCCGTCCGTTTCGATGAGCGCCGCGTCGATCCCGTCGCGCGATGTGCCGGACATCAGGCCGATTGCCAACATGATCGAAAACTCCGCCTCTTTTCCACTTGCTGCCCCAATGCTACAGGCGCGCGCCATGAGCAACTATCAGTCCGATCTCCTCCGCCTTCTCGACGAACGCGGCTACATCCACCAACTGACCGACGCACAGGGTCTCGACGCCCTCGCCGTCAAGCAGGTGGTGCCGGGCTATATCGGCTTTGATCCGACGGCGCCTTCGCTGCATGTCGGCAGTCTGGTTCAGATCATGATGCTGCGCCGCATGCAGCAGGCAGGTCACAAGCCCATCGTCCTGATGGGCGGCGGCACCGGCAAGATTGGCGACCCTTCGCTGCGCGATGAGGCGCGCTCCTTGCTGACGGTCGAAAAGATCAACGAGAATGTCGCCAGCATCAAGCGAGTGTTCGAACGTTTCCTGACATTTGGTGACGGTCCGTCCGATGCGATCATGGTCGACAATGCCGACTGGCTCGATGCCCTCGAATATATCCCCTTCCTGCGCGACATCGGCCAGCATTTCTCGGTCAACCGGATGCTCAGCTTCGATTCGGTGAAGCTGCGCCTCGATCGCGAGCAGTCGCTCAGCTTCCTCGAATTCAACTACATGATCCTTCAGGCTTACGACTTTCTGGAATTGTCGCGCCGCGCCGAATGTCGCCTCCAGATGGGCGGATCGGATCAGTGGGGTAATATCGTCAACGGCATCGAGTTGTCGCGCCGCGTCGATGGTACGCAGGTATTCGGCCTGACTTCTCCGCTCATCACGACTGCCGACGGCGGCAAGATGGGCAAGACCGCCAAGGGCGCGGTGTGGCTCAATGCCGATGCGCTGGCGCCCTATGATTATTGGCAGTTCTGGCGCAACACGCAGGATGCCGATGTCGGCCGCTTCATGCGCCTGTTCACCGACCTGCCGCTGGACGAAATCGCCCGGTTGGAGGCTCTGGAAGGCGCGGAGATCAACGAGGCGAAGAAGATTCTCGCCCATGCCGCAACCGCCATGGCCCATGGTGAGGAAGCCGCCACCGCTGCTGCCGAAACCGCACGCAAAACGTTCGAGGAAGGCGCATCTGACGCCAACCTGCCGACCGTCAGTCTGGGCGCGGAAGGGCTGAGCGTTGTTCAGGCCACCACCGGCCTCGGCTTTGCGACCTCCAACAAGGAAGTCCGCCGCAAGCTGACCGAAGGCGCGATCAAAGTGAATGGCGAAACCGTCACCGATCATACGGTCATGCTGAAAGCTGGCGACAAGCTGAGCTTCGGGGCGAAGAAACACGGGCTGATCGTCGACTAAAGAAAAGCCCTAGGCCGAAATTAAGCATATCCGGCAGCATTTCGTCCATTTTTCGGGCGCTAGGCTGCCGGACATGCCTTCGGTCTTTGCCAATCTCGATCATGTGATGCGTTCGCGCGATCCCTCCGTCGAACAGAGGCGCGCCAGCCGCGACCTTGTCGACATGGTCAGTCATGCGACGGCCCGCGGCCGCACCCATGGGGTGCAGATCATCAATATATCCCCGCTGGGCCTGATGTGCCGCAGCGATGGCGAATGGCTGGCGGGCGAACGCGCCACCATCTGGCTGCCGATCCTGACCGACTATCCGGCCGACATCCGCTGGTGTCAGGATGGCCGCGTCGGCATGGAATTTGTCGAACCGATCAAACCGCGCATCTACGACGCGCTGATGGCGCTTATCCCGCCGCGTCGGACGGCCTGGTGATAAAGGGCGGCTGATCGCCCCCGGCCTCTCCATTTTCCAGTCTCTGACGCCCACGCACCAGCGCTTCGGGCATCTCATTGCGCAAAAATGTCAGCATCGCTTCGCGCACTTCGCAACGCAGGTCGAACGCAATCCCCGCATTACGGGCCGACAACAGGCCGCGCAATTCCAGCGCGTCGGCGCGATGATCCGTCACCTGCAATATCGCGACCCGTCCGTCCCACCGCGCGTTGGCCTTGGTCGCCTCGACGAATTTCGTGCGTAACCGCTCTATATCGGCAGTGGGGTCGACATAGAGGAACACCGTACCCAACAGGTCCGACGTCTTCGTGGTCCAGTTCTGAAAAGGCTTCTCCAGGAAATAGGATACCGGCACCACCATGCGCCGATCATCCCAGATACGCACGATGACATAGGTCAGCCGGATTTCCTCGATACGGCCCCACTCACCCTCAATAATCACCACATCATCCAATCGGATAGGCTCTGAAAAAGCCATCTGAATACCGGCAATCAGATTCTTGAGCGCCGGTTGCGCCGCAGCACCGACCGCAAGCGCGGCCAGCCCAGCCGATGCCATCAACGACACGCCGATCGTCCGCACCCCAGGAATGGCAATCAACATCATCGCGATCACCAGAAAGCCGACGATGCACTGGCATATGCGATAGAGAATGCTGATCTTGGTACGTTGCCGCCGGGCTTTCAGATTATCCTCGACACTGATGTCGGCCCGGTCCTCCAGCATCGCTTTGCCAGCGCGCATGACGCGGAAAATCAACCAGCCGACCAGCAGCGCAAAGATCATCCGCGCACCAATAGACCATATCGCCTCTATCCGCGGTCCCATCTCGATCGAATTGAGGCCAGCGCCCAGCGCCAGCAGAACCACCAGCCATCGGGTCGGCTGGAATATGGCCGGCAACAATACCGGCTCGATCCTTGCGCGACGCACCACACGCAACGCGATCCAGTAGAGCGCCCAGTGAATGACGAAGGCGACGGCCACCGACAGCGCGATCGAAAGCGCGGCCATCGGCGTGATATGGTTCAGGCTGATGTCGGACATGGCTGGGCAACGCAGCCCGGCGCGATTTTGTTTCGCAGGTGCAGCGTAAACTCGTCCTACGGACAGAACCGTTGAACAAACCCTTATCCGCCTCTCAGCAACCCCACCGCTGCGTCCTTCTCGAACAGATAGAGGCATGTGCGCGCCGCCTGCCCTCGCGCACTATCCAGTCCGCCGTCCCGCTCGATCAGCAGGCTCGCATCGTCCCGCGCCGCATCCACCAGCGCCGCCACATGCTCTGGCGTTGCTACCTTCAGTTCCGCCTCGCCCGACTGCCGCGTCCCCAGAACCTCGCCCGCGCCGCGCAGTTTCAGATCTTCTTCGGCGATGCGGAACCCGTCATTCGTCTCCCGCATCAGCGCCAGCCTTGCCCGCGATGTCTCACCCAAGGCATTGCCACGGATCAGCAAACATACTGACGCCTTGTCGCCGCGCCCCACGCGCCCGCGCAACTGATGCAACTGGGCTAAGCCGAAACGCTCTGCCCCTTCTATGATGATCAGGCTGCTATTGGGTACATCGACGCCCACTTCGATCACCGTCGTCGCCACCAATATCTGCGTGCGATTGGCGGCGAAGGCCTCCATCGCCGCATCCTTCTCCGGCCCTTTCATGCGTCCGTGGACAAGGCCCACGCGCTCACCGAAGCGCAACTTCAGCGACTCCGCCCGCGCCTCTGCCGCCGCCTGATCGCTCTTCTCGCTTTCCTCGACCAGCGGGCATACCCAATAGGCCTGCCCACCACCCTCGACGTGGCGGGCCAGCGCATCGACCACTTCGTCCAGTCGATTGGCTGACATGACGACGGTCTGGATCGGCTGGCGCCCCGGCGGCATCTCGTCCAGCCGCGACACCTCCATCTCGCCATAATAGGTCAGCGTCAGCGTGCGGGGGATCGGCGTCGCCGTCATCACCAGCAGATGCGGGGAGCGTTCCGCCTTGCTCGCCAGCATCATGCGCTGCGCCACGCCGAACCGATGCTGTTCGTCGATCACCGCGATGCCCAGCGCCTTATATTGCACCGCCTCCTGAAAAATGGCGTGGGTGCCGACGAGAATGTCGATGCTGCCATCGGCCAGCCCCATCAGGGTCGCCTCACGCACCTTGCCCTTTTCGCGACCCGTCAGGATCGCGATTTCGACCGGCAGGCCCGACATCATCTTGCGCAGCGTCTCATAATGTTGCCGCGCCAATATCTCGGTCGGCGCCAGCATCGCGCCCTGCATCCCGGCCTCGACCGCGTTGAGCAGCGCCATCAGTGCGACCAGCGTCTTGCCCGATCCGACATCCCCCTGAAGTAAGCGCAGCATCGGCGTCGCTTGCGCCATGTCGCCCTCAATCTCGCCGATCGACCGCCGCTGCGCACCCGTCGGCGCAAAGGGCAGTTTCAGCATATCGCGCAGCCGCCCGTCGCCCTGGATCGGCACGCCCCGCCGCCGCCGCGACGATTGCCGCACCAGCATCAGCGCCAGTTGGCCTGCAAAAATCTCGTCATAGGCCAGCCGTTCGCGCGCCTTGGTATCGGACGGATCGGCATGGACACGGGCCAGCGCCTCGCGCCAGAGTGGCCACTCCTTGCGCGCCATCAGACTCGGCTCGATCCACTCGGTCAATTCAGGCGCCCGTTCCAGCGCCTGCGCTGCTATGTCGCGCATCCGGTTGTTGGTCAGCCCCTCGGACAGACCATAGACCGACTCGCGCGCCGGCACCGTCGCTGCGTCCTCGGGCGGCAGCACATAGTCGGGATGCACTATCTGAAGATTGTCGCCATAGGCCTCCAGCTTGCCCGACACGAATTTCGGTTCGCCCAGCGGCAACAGCTTGCGCGGCCAAGCGCTGTTCTTCCCGAAATAGACGAGGGACACGGCATTGCCCCGCCCGTCGACCGCCTGCACGCGAAAGGGCGCACGGGCGCTGCCGCTGGCGCGATAATCGACCGGAGTCAGCATCGTCCCGATCACCCGACCCGCATCCGCCATATCCAGTTCGTCGGTCAGGTGCCGGTCGACCCAACTGACCGGGATATGAAAGACGACATCGACCGCACGCGCCAGCCCCAGTCGCTCCAGCGGACGGGACAGTGCGGGACCAATCCCCTTGAACAGGGATATTTCGGCAAAGAGCGGATTGAGAATATCGGGTCGCATGGCTATCTGAGCCGCTCTATAGCAGCCGGAACGGTCCTTCAAATACCTGATCGGCGGGTTGCGCCATGCCCGTTAAAGGAACAAATTGTGAACGACAATCCCCAGATGCGCCGCCTCCAATTCCGGGCCTGGCATCGCGGCACGCGCGAATCGGACTATACCGTCGGCGGCTTCTTCGACCGTTATCACGCGGAATGGACTGCCGAAGAGATCGACTGGTTCGAACGGTTCATGGAAGAACAGGATGCCGACATCATCGGCTGGGCGCTGGGCACCATCCCCGTGCCGGACGAATGGAAAGGCCCGATGATGGACAAGTTCCTCAAACTCGATTTCGTGAAGATCGTCTGACATCATCATCATGACCGATCTCCAGAAAATCCTGAGGGCGAAGGCACCGCTTACCCTGTCGGGTGTTCCCGCCGGTTTTCAGCCCTGGCTGCTGGCCGACATCGCCCGCGCCGCGGGCGCTGCGAATGGCCGTGCCGTCTTCATCGCGTCCGACGAGCAATTGATGCGCGCGGTCGCGGACACAGCGCATTATTTCGCGCCAGAGATCGAGATTATCGAAATCCCCGCCTGGGACTGTCTGCCCTACGACCGCGCCAGCCCATCGCTGCGCGCAGCATCCGCGCGCCTCGCGGGTCTCTATGCCTTGCAGGCCAAGCCCAAAGGCCCGCAACTGGTCGTCACCACGCTGGCGGCCATGACCCAGCGTACCCTGACGCCCTTCCGTGTTCGCCAGCTTGTCGCCAAACTCGCGCCCAAGGAACGCATCGCAATCCAGAAGTTAGCCGAGATGCTCCAGTCGAACGGCTATGTCCGCACCGACACGGTGCATGATCGGGGCGAGTTCGCCATTCGCGGTGGCATCGTCGATCTGTTTCCGGGCGGCGAGGAACAGCCGCTGCGCCTCGACTTTTTCGGCGACGAGATCGAAACCGTCCGCCGCTTCGACCCGTCCGATCAGCGCACGACCGGCAGCGTGGACGGTTTCACCCTGCTCCCCGCCTCCGAAGCCCTGCTCGACGAAGACACCATCAAGCGCTTCCGTGGCCGCTATCGCGAGACATTCGGCGCGACCGCAACCGGCGATCCGCTCTATCAGGCGGTCAGCGACGGCCGCCGCCTCGCTGGCATGGAACATTGGCTGCCGCTATTCGAAGAGCGCCTTGTCCCCCTGACCGATCATCTGGGCGAAGATGCCGTCCTCATCCGCGACCCTGGCGTCGCGGGCGCGGCGGAAAGCCGGTTCGAGGCCATTCGCGATTATCACGCCAATCGCGTGCAGGCGAAATCCTCCGACCCCGGCTCCTACCGTCCGCTCAAGCCGGACGCCCTCTATCTCGACACCGCCGAATGGGATGCTGCCGTCGCGACCCTGCCCATGCACGGCACTACGCCGTTCCATGAACCGGAAAGCGCGACCGTCCTCGATTTCTCGGTCGACGGCCCTCGCGATTTCGCGCCCGAACGCGCGCAGAACACGAACATTTACGAGGCTGTCGGCAAACATATCGCAGACCTGCGCCGCAGTAAGAAAAAGGTCGTCATCGCCAGCTACTCCGGTGGTGCGCGCGAACGCCTCTCCGGCCTGCTCGCCGACCATGGCGTGTCCCGCCTCGCCGCCGCCGACACCTGGCAGGAAGCGCTGGGCATCGCGGCCGGTGGCAGCGTAACCCTGATGGTCCTTGGCCTCGACCATGGCTTCACCGCGCCCGACGTCGCCGTCCTCACCGAACAGGATATGCTGGGCGATCGCCTCGTCCGCCGCGCCAAGCGCAAGAAGAGCGCCGACGCCTTCCTTCAGGAACTCGCCACCCTCTCGCCCGGCGACTTGGTCGTCCATATGGACCATGGCATCGGCCGTTACGAAGGGCTGATGCAGATTCCGGTGGCGAAGGCGCCGCATGATTGCGTCGCCCTCTCTTATGCGGGCGGTGACAAGCTCTATGTCCCGGTCGAAAATCTCGAAGTTCTGTCCCGCTATGGCAGCGATAACGAAGGCGTAAGCCTCGACAAGCTGGGTGGCGAAGCCTGGCAGCGCCGCAAGGCCCGGATGAAGGAACGCATCCGCGAAATCGCGGGCGAACTCCTGAAAACCGCTGCCGAACGCGCCCTGCGCGCCGCCACCGTCGCCGAACCCGATGCCGCCGGCTATCCCGCCTTCGTCGACCGTTTCCCCTATCAGGAAACCGAGGATCAGGATCGCGCCATCAGCGATGTGGTCGAAGACCTTAGCGCAGGCCGCCCGATGGACCGCCTCGTCTGTGGCGACGTGGGCTTCGGCAAAACGGAAGTAGCCCTTCGCGCCGCCTTCGTCGCGGCGATGGCGGGGATGCAGGTCGTGGTCATCTGCCCCACCACCCTGCTCGCGCGCCAGCACCACATGAATTTCGAAGAGCGCTTTCGCGGCTTTCCCGTGAACATCGGCCGCCTCTCCCGCCTTGTGCCCGATAAGGAAGCCAAAGCGACGAAGGCAGGTCTTGCCGACGGCACCATCGACATCGTGGTCGGCACCCACGCGCTGCTGGCCAAGGGGCTGGAATTCAAGCGTCTCGGCCTCGTCATCGTGGACGAGGAGCAGCGTTTCGGCGTTACCCACAAGGAACGGCTGAAGTCGCTAAAGACTGATGTTCATGTCCTGACGCTGACTGCAACGCCGATCCCGCGCACGCTCCAGATGGCGATGTCGGGCCTGCGCGAACTCTCCGTCATTCAGACCCCGCCGGTCGATCGCCTCGCGGTCCGCACCTACATCATGCCATGGGACGGTGTGGTGATCCGCGAAGCATTGCTGCGCGAACATTATCGCGGCGGCCAGAGCTTCTTCGTCGTGCCGCGCATCTCCGACCTCACCGAAGTCGAGGAGTTTCTGCGTACCGAAGTCCCCGAAATCAAACCCATCGTTGCCCATGGTCAGATGTCGGCCACCGATGTCGAAGAACGCATGTCCGCCTTCTACGACAAGCGCTATGACGTGCTGCTCTCCACCACCATCGTGGAATCAGGCCTCGATATTCCCAGCGCCAACACGCTGATCATCCATCGCGCGGACCGCTTCGGCCTGGCCCAGCTTTACCAGCTTCGCGGTCGCGTGGGACGCTCAAAAACGCGCGCCTATGCCTATTTCACCACACCCGCCAACCGCATCATCACCGAAACGGCGGAAAAGCGGCTCAAGGTTCTCTCTGATCTCGACACGCTGGGCGCAGGCTTCCAACTCGCCAGCCACGATCTCGACATTCGCGGCGCGGGCAACCTCGTCGGCGACGAACAGTCGGGCCATATCAAGGAAGTCGGGTTCGAACTCTACCAGTCGATGCTGGAAGACGCGATCATGGATGCCAAGGCTGGCGGGGTGGGTATCGAGCGGCGCAGCGACAGCTTCTCGCCCCAGATCACAGTCGATGCGCCTATTCTGATCCCCGACGATTATGTGCCCGATCTTGACCTGCGCATGGGCCTGTATCGCCGCATCAACGAGCTTGAAGATCGTCAGGGACTGGAGGCCTTCGCCGCAGAACTGATCGACCGTTTCGGCAAGCTGCCGCTGCCCACGCAAAACCTGCTCAAGATCATCGAGATCAAGCAGAATTGCATGACTGCCAACATCGCGAAAATCGATGTGGGTCCAAAGGGTGCGCTCGTCAGCTTCTTCGAGGATCGCTTCCCCAAACCCGCCAACCTTGTCGCCTATATCCAGAAACTCAACGGCGTCGCGCGCCTGCGCCCGGACAGCAAAATCGTCGTGGAACGCGCCTGGGCCGATCCGCAATCCCGCCTCAACGGCGCGCTGCAATTGTCGAAGGGGCTGGCGAAGGCGGCGGGTTGAGGCTGCTCGAATGAAGCACCCAATAGAGCAGGATGAAATTGGGTTGAATCACAAATATCCGTTCGTTTCGAGCGAAGTCGAGAAACGGCACGCTGATCGTTTCTCGACTTCGCTCGAAACGAACGGAACAATGCAAAATCATCAAACTTTAAAGCACAAGGGGCATTTGGGACAGCACCGCCTGTCCTACTGGATATTTTTCTGACCTATCCTGTCGGATGGACAGCGCCACTTATCAAGCCCCTTCATCCCTGCCGTCGCCTGCCGGTCGCCCATCTGTTACGTGCGTGTCGCGCCACTGCGGCGTCAGTGGCGCGCACCTGTCGCCCAACGGAGGTTTTGCGGGCGCTTTCCGGGCGATTGGTGTTGGAACCCGCCTGCAATGTTGTGAACTTCACCTGTCGCGTCAGAACATCCGAAGCCCGACCTTCAAGTCGCCATTCTTTATCGATCAGCAAACAACCAGCAACAGTGGAAACCTAAATTCGAATGGCTCGACCGAGGCATCAAAGCCCGGCGTTGCAAGCAGGAGAATGAACATGAGTCTGATCATCGCACTCGCGGCGGCCGCCGCATCCCATAGCGTTTCCATCGAACATCACGGTCAACAGGTCGGCGCCACCTACGCCGCCCGGACCGAAATGCGCAGCAAGACTGTCGGCGCGAAGACCCCCAACCGCATGGATTCCCAGCGTTGTCAGTGGACCGCGACCATCGTCGTCGATCGCAAGCTCGACCATGGCCCGGCGCTGGCCCGCACCATCGCCACCGACAAGCGCTTTTCCGGCAGCGAAGCCGGTGCCTGCACGCCCGGTCGCAATTCTGGCGGACGTAACCTTGCCCAGCATCAGGAAAAGATAGAGGCCCATCTTGTCGCGGTGGCGCAGGCCGATCGTGCCCCTCTTCTTGCTGAACTGGACTCGGTACGTAATCTTGCTTCGAACTGATCATTTCCATCGCCTGGCATGGCTGGGAGCGTTCCTGCTCGCCAGCCATGCCATTCCGGCCGCTGCCCAATATGCGTCCGCGCCCAGTTTCTCCTTCGAAGCCGCCAGCGACGAACGCCGCCGAGGCCTTGGCTGGAGCGACGGCGATCCGGTGCTGCGTGGCAGCGTTTCGGTCCCCATCGCCGAAGGGTTAAGCCTCGACGGTGCCGCGACTACGCTTTGGGGCAGCGATCGCCATGGCGGCGCTGATGCCGTACTGGACCTTGGTGCCACCTATGCAAAGCAGTTGGGTGGATTCCGGCTGACCGCTGAGGGCCGCTACCATCTGTTCCCCGGCGCCTCGCATCAGGGCTATGGAGAGGTTGGCGCCATTGCCGGCTTCACCCTTGGCCCGGCCAACGTCGATATGGGTGCGCGATACGCCCCACGCCAATCGGCCATCGGCGGCGACAATCTCTATCTGTCGGCGGCATCCGCCGTCAGCATTCCCGGTACGCCCTTCACCCTGTCGGGGCATGTCGGCCGTTCATCCGGTGACGTCCGCGATCCACTGGCCGCTGCCCGCCTGCGCCCTGATGGCGCCTATTGGGATCATGGCGTCTCGCTCGACTGGTATCGCGGACGTTGGTCGGCAGGGCTGCGCTACGCCGATACGGACATCGACGCGCCCAGAAGCGCTCATGCTGGTGCCACCCTGATCGCGCGGGTGGGCCTCACGCTATAGTCATCCCGACCCGTTCGCTTCGAGCGTAGTCGAGAAGCTGCGAGAACGGCCCTTCCCGTTTCTCGACTAGGCTCGAAACGAACGGGAATTCTATCCTGTCCAACCCTCGGCTGATTGGATACAAGCGCAACGGGAGGACATAATCATGCCCGTGGAACTGACTATCATCGCCTGGGGCATGATCCTGCTCCTCGTCCACATCTTTGCCGCCGCGCATGTGAAGACGAAACAATATGGCGCAAAATGGAATATGGGCGCACGGGACGAAAGCCTGCCGCCGCTCAATCCGCTTGCCGGCCGCCTCGCCCGCGCTCAGGCCAATTTCATGGAAACCCTGCCTATCGCCATCGTCGCGCTGATCGGCGTGGTGGTCGCAGGCCGTAGCAGCGAATGGACTGTGCTGGGCGGCTGGATCTGGCTGGCCGCACGGATCGTCTATCTGCCGCTCTATGCCGTCGGTGTTCCGGTCGTCCGCACCATCATCTTTATGGCCAGCCTTGTCGGCCTGCTGATGGTGCTTCGCCCGCTACTCGGCCTCTAGAGCAGAATGAAAACGGGTTGAATCACGAATCTCCGTTCGTTTCGAGCGAAGTCGAGAAACGGTGCGCTGATCGTTTCTCGACTTCGCTCGAAACGAACGGAGCAATGCAAAATCATCAAACTCTAACCCGCCAGCACCAGATTGATGAGGTCGGCCGATGATACGCCCGCCGACCGCAGGAAACCCTGATAATAGTCGCATCCCTCACGGGACAGCAGGTCGAGTTGCTGTTCCGTCTCCACGCCCTCGGCAATGACTTTCAGCCCTAGGGATTTCGCCATATGGATGACGCCGCGTACGATGATGCGGTCCCGCGCGGTTCCGGCAATGTCCTGCGCCAGACCGCTGTCGATCTTCAGATAGTCAAGCGGCAGGCTTTTCAGATAGGCTAGGCTGGAATAGCCCGTTCCGAAATCATCGATCGCCACCGCCAGCCCTTCGGCCCTCAGGCTACGCAACAAGGCCGCCGCACCGTCCACATCCAGAATGAGGCCGCTTTCGGTAATTTCCACGGTCAGCCTCGACCGCGGAAAGCCACTATTGTCGACCATCGCCAACAGGTCCGCCATGAATGTCGGCTGCGCAATATCAGCCGCCGTCACATTGATTGACAGGCGCAGGTTCGACAGCGCGCGAGGCCATGCCGCCGCCTGCCGCAGCGCCTCGCCCTGAATGTGTGTGGAAAGCGGCAACATATAATCCGACCGTTCGGCCGTCTGGAACAATATGCCCGCGCCTAGCGGGCCATAATGCGGGTGGTTCCACCGGGCCAGCGCCTCTACGCCGCTAATCCGGTCGGACATGACCGGATATTGCGGCTGGAACACAATGCCGATTTCGCCCCGATCCAGCGCCAGCCGCAGGTCCGTTTCCAGACGGTCCGGATCGACCTGCCGACTTTGTTTTTCGGCCGACAATATACGGATGCCTTCGCCCCCGCCCTGTCGCGCATCGGCCAGTGCCGTCCCCGCCCGGCGCAGCAACAGGGTCGCGTCATCCTCCGGCCGTGCCTGCGCAATGCCGCATCGCGCAATCATACGGATCAGGTGATCGCCCGCGCTGAATGGCCGACCGATAGCCCCAATCAACTGCCGGGCCAGAAATGTCGCACGGTCCCCGGTCGCCGCTTCCCCGGTCAGCCCGACCAGAAATTCGGTGCCCGCAATCCGCGCCGTCATCGCACCGGGAGCGACATCCTCGACCATTCGTTCGATCCGACGCGCGATCCGCCCCAACAACGCATCACCCACCACCTGCCCATAGGCGGCATTCATCCGCTCGAACTGACTGATCGTCAGCAACAATATGGTCGTCGGCAGGCCGCTTCGCTGATCCAGCCAAAGCAGAGCCGCATCCCGCGACCGCAGTCCGGTCAGATAATCGCGCGACGCGCCATCGCGCTCATGCGTATCCGACATCCATTCGACGTCGGCGGCAATTCCATTATCGTCGCTACGCAAATGATGGACCAGCCGATCACCCGGCCGTCCCGGCAGAGCATGGGCCAGCGAATCCGGTTGCCCCGCCCGCACCATCGCCCGCAAGGCCATCAATACCGATCGCCGTTCGGCCCGTGGCAAGCGCCACAGCAGCCGCGCGGGTGTCACCAAATCATCCTCCAGCCCCAGATGCCGGGCAAGGTTATCGCTCAACCGCACTCGCCCATCATGGCCCAGTTGCCAATAGAGCGCGTCCCCACGCCTGATCCTTTGCGCCCGCTGATGTCGGCGCGTCCCGCCACCAATTCGTTCGACCATACGGTGAGCGGATGCCAGCGTCGCCTGCAACGTCGCGTCACTGAACGGCGCGGTCAGATAATGGGTGGCGCCCGCTTCGATCAACATGGGCAGGTTTGCATCCGCCTGCCATTCCACCAGCACGATCAATGCGCCGCCGCCCGCTTCACTTGCCGGGACCAGAGGTTTCAATAATTGATCCGGGTTTCCGCCCTGCCGCATGTCGACCAGCGCGACCTGAGCCTCGCTGCGCAAAAAGCGCTGGGCCGCGTCGCCAGGGCGTCGCGCCGCAATTACACGCCATCCAACCCGCCGAACGGCCTGCGACAGCCCGTCCCGATCATCCGGCGACAGGATGAAAAGGCTTGGCTGACTGTCCCCTGCGCTATCCCCGTTCACAAATCAGACTCCACCCGCGCATATATTTCGCGACCCTATACGCCATCGGTTAGCGAGCCGTTGTCATCACCGCAACCGGCGGTCTTGCACCGGCCATGCCCATCGCTTAGCTAAGGGCATGGCCTTAGCCGATCCATCCCCTGCGCCCCTGATCGACGGTCTTGGCCGTCAGATCAGCTATCTGCGCATTTCGGTGACGGATCGTTGCGACATGCGCTGCCGCTATTGCATGGCGGAAAAGATGCAGTTTCTGCCGAAAAATCAGGTTTTGTCGCTGGAAGAAATTGCTCTGCTGGCCGACCTGTTCATCGCGCGGGGGATCACCAGAATACGTCTGACTGGCGGCGAACCGCTGGTACGGCGCGATATTGGCGATCTGGTTCGCCGGATCGGACGGCATCTGGGCCATGGCCTGAATGAACTCACGCTCACCACGAATGGCACCCAACTGGCGCAGCATGCCGATATGCTCGCCGACGCAGGCATCCGACGCATCAATGTCAGCCTAGACAGTCGTGACCCTGATCGCTTCGCCCATCTGACGCGCGGCGGCGATGTGCGTGCCGTGCTGACGGGGCTGAACGCAGCCCGCACGGCTGGCCTCGCCATCAAAATCAACATGGTTGCCCTGAAAGGCATCAATCAGGATGAGATTATCCCGATGTTGCGCTGGTGCGACGATCAGGGTTTTGACCTCACCCTCATTGAAACTATGCCGTTGGGAGACATTGGCGGAGATCGCACCGACCATTATCTGCCATTGACGCAGGCGGTGGACGACATCCGGGCCGATCACAATTTAATCCCCATCGCTCATCGCACGGGCGGCCCTGCCCGCTATCATGCGGTGGAAGGGATGCAGACGCGCCTAGGGCTTATCACTCCACTCACCAACAATTTCTGCGGCGACTGCAACCGCATCCGCATGAGTTGCGAAGGCAAAATATATATGTGCCTGGGACATGAAGATCATGTCGATTTCAAAAGCGCCCTGCGTGAGAATGGCCCTTGCGCTGTAGGACCGCTGGTCGATCGCGCTTTGCGACGCAAACCTGCTCGCCATGATTTCCACATCGGCACACCAGCGACGCACCGCCATATGAGCGTGACTGGCGGATGAGCGCTGAACCCCGGCGCGCCCTCGTCGCGTCTCCGACACAGGCGGCCCGCGCTGCCGAAGAAAGACTGCGCGCCACCTATGACTTCGTGCCGTTCGAGGAAGCGGACATGGTCATCGCCCTGGGCGGAGACGGTTTCATGCTTCAAACGCTGCATTCCATGCTGGAAAGCCGTCGCATCCGGCCGATCTTTGGCATGAACCTTGGCACCGTCGGCTTCCTGATGAATGAATGGCGGCTGGAGCGGCTGGAGCAGCGGCTGGAAAAGGCGAAGAGCTTCAAGGTCAATCCGCTGCGCATGACGGTCGACACAATCGACGGCGAACAATTTTCGATTCCCGCGATCAATGAAGTCTCGCTGCTGCGAGAAACCCGCCAGACCGCGAAGCTGGAGGTGCAGGTAAACGACCGACCCGTCCTGCCCGAACTGGTATGCGACGGCGTGCTGGTGGCAACGCCTGCCGGCTCCACAGCCTATAATCTTTCCGCCCACGGCCCCATATTGCCGCTGGGGTCCGGGCTGGTCGCCCTTACACCGATCAGCCCGTTCCGTCCCCGCCGCTGGCGTGGGGCCATCCTGCCGGAAAATACCGCCATTCGCTTTACCGTCCTCGACGCGGTCAAACGTCCGGTCAGTGCCGTCGCCGACCAGCGCGAAGTGCGCGATGTCGCACAGGTGGAAGTGCGTATCGATCGCGCCACGCCCCTTACCCTTTTGTTCGACCCGGAACACACGCTGGACGACCGCATTGCGGCCGAACAATTCATCGCCTGAAAGAAGGTGAAAAAAATCTCGCAAATAGCGCTTGCCATTTTTCGAATCTCGCTGCTATAGGCGCGGCCTGCCCGGCGGAAGTCGGGCTGCTCCCCGATAGCTCAGCGGTAGAGCATTCGACTGTTAATCGAATGGCCGTAGGTTCGAATCCTACTCGGGGAGCCATTTTGAAACGCCCCCGCCCCCCGGCATAATCGGGGGGCCGGGCGGCGGATCTCCAAAGGCACTTTCTTCAAGCATTCCAAAGGGTTCGCGGAAGGTCACCGTGAGCTCGCCGTTTGCCCAAGTGCTGTTCGAAACCAACAGATTCAAAGCGGCGTTTTTTGCGTTTTGCGACTGTATGTTGAAGGTCCGGTGAGCGTTCCGCGCTAGATCGAGAAGCGCGACGCCGTCGTCGACAAAGGCATCCTCAGCGTTGTGGAGCACGTCGATCTGTCGCTGGCAGCGAGCCCGCTCGTCACGCCAGGTCGCTGCCATCCGATCGTGCATGTCAGGCGTGATCCTCCCATCCAGATGATCGACGTAGAGCTTATCGAGGCGCTGCTGGAGCCGATCGGAATCAGCCCGCAAGCGATCAAGGGTCTCAATCCGCTCCCTGCTCTTGTCGGCGTGCGATTCGCGGATGACCCGCTCGATCAGCGAGAAGACCTCGTCGTCCATCCGCAACCGCGACAGCTGCGCCGAGAACGCCTCGGCAAGAGCCTCCTCCCGCACATATTTCTCCGGGCATTTCTGCCTGAAGCCAGAGCAATGATAATAGATGTAGGTGCCCCGTTGCATCTGCGCGACGACGGCGCATCCGCAGTGTCCACATGTGATGAGACCGGTGAAGGCAAAACGGATCGGATCGGCCCGCACATTGCTCGCGCTCCGCCCGTCGAGAACCTCCTGAACGTTCTCCCAGGTTTCAGTGGTGATGAGCGGCTCGTGGGTGCCTTGATAGAGACGGCCAGCCCACTCGAAGGCCCCGGCGTAGATGCGGTTCCGAAGCATGTAGTGCATGGTGCTCACGCCCACAGGCCGCTGGCTTTTTCGGTACTTCAGGCCAGCTTCTCGCGCCTTTGCAGTCAGATCCTTCAGCGCGTAATCACCCGTCTCGAACCACTCGAAAACACGGGCCACGATCGGCGCCGATTCGGGATCGGGGACAATGATTTTCTTGCCGTGCGGGCCGACCACGTTGAGGTAGCCGATCGGAGCCTGGGACGGCCAGATTCCCTGTTTTGCCTTCTCCATCATGCCCTTGCGGGCCTCTTCTGAAAGATTGTCCACATAGTTCTTGGCCATGAGGACCTTGATCCCATGCATGAACTTTTCGGACGACCGGGACTCGCGGGAGAGGACCGTGCCCTCCTTCACGAGGTGCTGCTCGACATCAAAATCGTCGAGCGTCACCCAGTCCTTGATGTTCCGATAGAGCCGGTCCGTCTTCTCGACGAGCAGGTGCCGTACCCCAGGATGAGCACGAAGGTACTTCAACATAGCCTCAAACTGCGTGCGGCCGGTCTTCTTCGCGGTTTCGACATCGACATATTGCTGCACGATCGCGAAGCCGTTCCGCTGGGCATATTCGCGAACCAGCGCGATCTGGGCATCGATCGAGAAGCCCTCCTTTTCCTGCTCGGCGGTCGATACCCGCGCGTAGAGCACTGCCTTCTCGCCGGCATTTGATCGCGACTTGATAGGTGAATTCGTGGTCGGCTCACCCCCGCGTTGGTGTGGGTAAGAACCAGGATCGGCGTGCGTCCTTCGTGGCGAGCCAGCGCGCGGCTCAACAACTCGGTCTTGCCGCAACCGGCCGGCGCGATGATCGCTCCGCGCCCGATCGCAAGGAGATCGGGCAGGCCGTCAGACATGATCGATCCATCCGAAGATGGCATCGATCGTCGGACGAAGCTGGCCTCCGACCACCTGATGCAGGTCGGGCGCGACAATCTCCTGCGCCACCGCTTCCATGGCGCCCACGCTCTTGAACCAACCCTTGCGCGTGCGCGAAGCGCGGCCGAGCATGGCGCGGGTCGGCGCATCGAGGCTGCCGAACGCCACCAGGTTCAGCACGTTCTGGAGCTGATAGGCGTTCTGTGACACCGAACGGACGTGATCGGCGACAACGCTTTCCTCCTTCAGATCGATGGCACGTTCGAGAAGCTGCTTGGCGGCTCCGACCGACAGCGACATGAACAGCTCATCCTCGAGGGCATGGCCATCGGCCCATTTGAAAACCTGTCCGCCGGCCTGAAGGAAGCCCGCTTCGAGATTGCCGTGCACCGCGATATCGCTATCGCGCAGCACCGCTGTTCGATAGCCCATCTGCTGGAAGGCTGTCGCGCGGGCGAAGGTCGTGTCGCCGCCGCCATCGACCAGTGCAACACCCAGGGCGGTCAGCGATGGCCGGTTCGTCACCTGGCGATAGAGGTCGAGCCCCCGGATCAACCCCACCTCGCTCGCGCCCTCACACACGAGCACCGACCGCGCCAGCAAAGCGTCGGGAAATTTGCGGACCGTCCCTTGCACGTCGCCGGCGCGGCCCATCCATGAAACCGTATGTCCAAATGACCCGGGTCGCACGACATGGAGTTGCTGGACCGACAGTTCTCGCACTGCGACCGGCGAATGGCTGGTAACGAAGGCCTGCAAGGGCGGTGTCTGCTCCTTGGCACCCAGTTCGGTGAGCAGGCGAATGATCCGGTGCGGCTCGAGGCCATGTTCCAGTTCGTCGATAAGGATCATCGGGGCATCACCGGCAACATGCCGCTGCAAGCCGGCCACAAGCAGGCGAACCGACCCTAGTCCGAGACCTCGCAGTGGGACACCGTCACCACTATGAAGTGAAATCGTGCCGCCCGTGACGTTCACGCCGTGGGCATCGAGCAGAGCCTGCACCTGTCCAGCGATCGGGACACCCAATCTGCCGGCGGTGGTCTGAACGGCAGTCAAGGCTTCGCCGAGTTGATCCTTTGCCTTGTCGCCAAAGGCAATGCGCGCATCGCGCGCGGCTTGCGCGATAGCCGAGGCGGCGCTGGCCCGTGCCGGCGTACATCCCCGCCCTCACTGTCGGGTTGCGACGGTCGCCAGTGAAGCAGGCCGGACTCGAGTTCGAAGGCGCCGGGCTGGCGTGCCTCGATCGCCTTGAGCGGTATGGGCGAAGTCTCCACGGGTTCGGGAAGATCATCGAGATCAATCGCATCGCCATCGAGCCAGCGATCGAGGCCCAGCGCCTCGCGCGCCGCCCCTCGCGGCAGACGACGATAGATACAGGCTTCGGCATTGACGCCGACCGCGCCGGGGCGACCGAATGCCGCGGTCGTGCAGTTTGCGCTGCCGAGCAGGACATGATCATGCTCGGCGGTCGAGGCGATCAGGATCTTGGCATGGGTAAAGCGCTGGGACGGCCAGTCGAGCGCAACGATCCGCACCTTCTTCGCGAAGGGAGCATCCTTGGGAAATTCGTGGCCGACTGGATCGATCGGCAGGATGATATGCTTGGGCGCCAGGCGGCGGGACAGGTCAGCGAGTGCGCTGAGATCGCTGTCCCAATAGGGGCTTATCGCCACGAGCGACCGGACCTTTGCATCGCCGACCAGCGAGACGAACCGGTCGGCGAAGCCGGTTTCGCCAGGTGCATGGAGCAAGGCGATCGCGGACCCATCCTCCAGTTCGTGCAGATCCTGCGCGATGGGGCCATCGAGCCATGCTGCGCGCTCCCGTGCCCACAGGATCGCATCGCGCGCGGGTGATGGGGTCTTTGGCACCAGCGTATCGAGATAGCGCCACACGGAACGGATGATGGCGCGCTCGGGGCCGTCCTCATCCTTGCACTCGATCTCGATCACGACTTCGGCGTTACCCGCGAGGCCGGAGGCGGTCAGGTTGGCCGAACTCACGAAAGCACGTGCACTGTCGCGGCCGACCTGGAGGATGATCTTGGGGTGGAAAATCCCGTCGGCGGCCGGCGGGCTGTAGAGCGCATAGTCCCGGCCGAGCCCGGTCGGAAGGGTCGATCCATCGGACAGGGCGAGCGCGGCCATCCGGGCATCGGTGATCAGGAGGAGATTGGAGGCACCGCTTGCCATGAGCTGGGGCAGGAGGATTTCCTCGACCGCGACGAACTCGACGGCGAAGCTCGTGACAATCGCACTGTGGAAGGGCCGGCCGGCGCGGCGACCAAGACGGTCGGGGAGCCTCATTGCGCTGCCTCCAGAGCCGCAAGGCCGCGTGCTGTCGGACCCTTCTCGTCGAGGAGGTGGATGTCGGCCAGGAACTGGATCGCCGGCTGGAGGCGCGGCGTCGTGGCGACAGGCTGGTATGCGGCCAGATAGACGAGCCTGGCCTCGCGCTGTTCGAACAGAAAGGTATAATCGCGCTGGCGGCGCAACTTCTGCATGGCGACCCAGCTATGCCGGCGGACGACCCGCTCGAGCATATAGTCGGCGATAAGGTCGATGACGGCCTCCCCTTCCCTTTGCTCCAGCCAGAAGATTTCTGTCCGCAGCGAATGAGCTGAGCCCCTGTCGGGAAGTCCCTCGGCGGCCGCAGCAGCAAGATCGGATCGATCGGCGATACGCTGATGCAGTGCCGCCATCAGCGTGATCGCCTGAACCGCCTTGTCGGCCACGGCGCCGCGCGCGCTGGTCAATCGATCCCAGGCATCTTCATAGGCGAAGTCTGTGGAATCGAGGCCGATACGCATGTCTCGCCAGCTCGCCGAGAAATCACCATCCTCATGCGCCTCGAGATGCGCCACGATCTCGGCGCGGATTTCGGGAAGCGACCTCCCTTGGGGGGTACTGTTGATGATCGCGATGGCCCAGGCGAGGAGCGCGGCACAGGCGATCTGCATGAGATCCTGGCACTGATAGGCTTCCCAGTTGAGGCGCTGTGCTTCCAGATCGCCGGGCAGAGCGGTCTCCGGCGGGTCGAACAGATGCCATCGGACATGGTCAGGGGCTGGCCATGCATCGCGGACACGCGCCGCATCGAGGATAAGGGCCAGGGTCGCGGCGCGACTGGGGGCGCTTTTCTGCGCGGCTTCTCCCCGGGCGAACAGGAGCGTTTCATAGAAGAGCCGTTCCTCGCTGTCCGAACCGATGCCCGAGGGTATGATCGGTTCGAGCCGTTCCAGTTCGCGCAGGCTGACGCGCGCATCGGCGATTTTCGCACGCAGGAGTTTCGCGAGGTCTGGACCGATCGCGTCGGCAAACAGCGTGGCGGCGCGACGTCCCAGATCCCGGGTCGCGACCTGGATTCCGTGCCTGTTCTCGGTGAACAGGCCCATCTCGACCATCTGGCTGTAATAGGCGCCGCCGAAGACACCGATCGACTGACGCAGATAACGTTCTTGCGCGGGGTCGGTCGAGGCAGCCGCTTCGAAATCGACGATGCGGTCTGCGGCGGTCAGGCGGCGATTCGCCCAGTCGATCCCGCCGACCCCGGTCTCGCCGGCCTGCGCCGACACCAGCGCGTAGAGCGCCTCGGCGCGTCGCACCCAGCTACGCCAGGCTTCGAAATCGTTGGTGGCCCCTTTGCGGGCGTAAGTTTCGCTCAACCAGCAATAATAGCCATAATAGCGCATGCGCAGTGTGACGTTGCTGATGCCGGGGAGCAACGACTGATAGAGCAGAACGCCACTATTCTGCATGCCGAGGGGATCAAGGCCACGCTTGTCCGCTCGATCGGTCCATTGTGGTAACAGGTTCATCGCCCCTCGCATGCGGCTCATTTCGTGTCATGTGGGAGAAATCGGGAGAAGGACATGCGAACCTAAGCGCCAGAAGCGGATAAGTTCTTAAAGCCGCAGGAATATGGTGGATGTCAAAATGGAAAATCTCCAGCGCAAGCTTCGTAGGGACATGTTCGCCGCGTACCTGAGCGCGATGCAGAAAATCTCGTTTCAGGTGCCGACACTCTGTTCCGGCCCGCGGTAGGGTGTCGCATCACCAATGACAGGACTTCACGAATGGCGACAGATTTGACCACCGAGCCCACCCGGATTTGCGAGGATATCCTGCGCGCGGACAAGGCCGGCAATATCGAGAAGGCGATCCTCCCGAGCGAAAACAGGATCATCGACCGCATGCTCGGACGGCGCCTCGAACTGGTCGAGGCTTATGCCGAAATCCATGAGAAGCTGCACGCGCGGCCATGTGGAATTGAGACGATGCTCGGCATTGTCACCAATGTCGCCGCGTTCTGGAATCCGGAGCGGGTGGCCGATGCCCGCGATGCCCGCAACCGCCTCGAGGAGGTCAACCGCGAGATCGCCGAACTGGCGGCGGACCTTGCCGGTCTCCTTGAGGAGCGCTCCGAGATCGGGAACACTTCGGGGTTCGCCAGCGACACCCATTATCATATTGTCGATGTGATCGACGCGGCATCGCGTGAGAACGGCTTTTACCGCTTTCATCTCAAGGATGAGTTGAAGCCACTGAGCAGCCGCTATGATCTCAAATACTGGCCGAGCCTTGCGGAGATCGTCCGGGTGATCGGGCAGGATGCAGACATTGCCGGCACCAATGCCACCGATCCGCTGACCAGGGCGGCAACGACGGGTTCACGCGGCTCGCGGGCCGACTTTTTCAAGGCCTTGTTCGAACTGATCAGGGAAAATGACACGGCGAGCCACGGACATATCCCGCGCGGCTTCAGGCTGAGCGACAGCACGCTGGCCTCACTTGCCAATTGCGCGCTCGATCTGGGTCCCGACGATCTGGTGGACGCCGCTTATGTGAAGCGCCTGCGCCAGCGCCTGCGGGACGAAAGGCAAAACTGACGGCCTGACCTGACACCTGTCATGCCGGATGGGATTTAACCCGGCGCGTGCAGAGCTATTCAGATTGACGCCTCCGCGCCGGACCGGGAGAAGGGATCAATCCTTCCATCATGGGACAGCGTCTTGGAAATTATCACGATCGTTCTGCTTCTGCTCGTAGCCGTCATCGTGAGCGGCATCGCCTCCCGGATCGTGCCGCTTCCCTTGCCAAGGCCATTGTTCCAGATCGCGCTTGGTGCAGCGATCGGACTGGTCGCCAATTGGCGGGTGGAGCTCGATCCGGAGATTTTCTTCCTGCTCTTCCTGCCGCCCCTGTTGTTTCTCGACGGCTGGCGTATTCCACGCGAGGAACTGTTCAAAGACGGCAAGACGGTTCTCGAACTGGCGCTCGGCCTCGTCATATTCACGGTGCTCGGCATGGGCCTGTTCATCCACTGGATGATCCCGTCCATGCCGCTGGCCGTGGCCTTCGCCCTTGCTGCGGTAATTTCGCCTACTGACCCGATCGCGGTTTCGGCGATTGCCCAGCGTGTGCCCATCCCCAAGCGGATGATGCATATTCTCGAGGGCGAATCGCTGTTGAACGATGCGTCGGGCCTGGTTTGCCTGCGCTTTGCGGTTGCGGCGGCACTGACCGGCGCTTTCTCGATCCAGACCGCCGCGCTCAACTTCCTATGGGTCGCGATCGGCGGGATCGCTGTCGGCGTTGGGGTGACATGGGCCGTCGCGCGGACGAAGAACTGGGTGTCGCGTCAATATGGTGAGGATGGTGGAGCGCAGGTCTTGATCAGCCTGCTCATCCCGTTCGGTTCCTATCTGGTGGCCGAGCATCTGCATTGCTCGGGCATCCTCGCAGCCGTCGCGGCCGGGATCACGATGGGCTTTGTCGAGACGCGCGGCGAGGTCGCGGCCGCGACACGCATTCGCCGCACCGGGATCTGGGATACGATCCAGTTTACCGCAAACGGGATCATTTTCGTGCTGCTGGGCGAGCAGCTACCGGCCATTCTTGCCGGGGCAACCAACACGGTGCGGCTGACGGGTCACCATGAGCCCTGGTGGCTTGCGATTTATGTGGTCGCGATCAATCTCGGCCTGGCCGCGCTCCGTTTTCTCTGGGTCTGGCTGTCTTTTCGCCTCACATTGTTCCGATCGGGAGAATGGCGAAATCGGCCCAATTGGCGTGTGGTCGCGGCGATGTCCTTTGCCGGCGTAAGGGGGGCGATCACACTGGCCGGTGTTCTGACGCTTCCGCTTGCCATGGCGGACGGCAGCGCGTTTCCGGCGCGCGATCTCGCGATCTTTCTCGCGATGGGCGTGATTATCGTATCGTTGTTCGTGGCAACCGTGGGGCTCCCGTTGCTCCTGCATGGACTTACGATGCCGCAGGAGGGCTCGCATCTTGCCCAGGAGGACAAGGCTCGTGTGATTGCAGCACAAGCCGCGATCGCCGCAGTCGAGAAGGCTGAACATGCCATGGCGGACGGGAAAGACGATGCCGATATCTATGTCGCGGCGGCAGCGCGGATCATGGACAGCTATCGGTTGAGGATCGAGAGCCGCGAAGGGGATGCTCCCGAACGCAAATCCCGGCGTCACATCGAGCGGATCGAGATCGAGCTGCGCCTTGCCGCTCTCAAAGCCGAACGAACAGCCATCTTTCGCCTGGTTCGGAAGCGAGAACTTGGCAGCGAGATCGCCCGTAAGCTCGTACGTGAACTGGATTTGCTGGAGACACGCTATGCGGGGTGACGACCGGCGCCCCATGCGCTGGGCATAACGACTATTGCGAGCTAGCCCGGCAGGCTTCAATCGCCTGAACGGAAGAGCGTTAGGTCATTATGGCGGGATTTCACCGATGTGCAGATAAAGTGCGATGGACCCTGGCAAAACGCCAGGCAGCATAGACCCTCTGGCTCTGATCCGGCCACGGGACAAACGCTTCGCATTCGGTCTGATTGCTGGATGCTCGAGGGTGCCGCCCAGTCTCAGCCAGAACGGATATCGCGAACGTTAGCCTGATTACTGGCTTCCGGTCTGCTTGCGAAATTCGGACGGGGTTTGCCCGAAAAAGCGTCGGAAGCTGTTGGAGAGATGCTGCGAGTGGCTGAAGCCACACATCATCGCAACGTCCGTGATACTGGTTTTACCCACGCGCAGGAGCAGTTTGGCGGTATGCAGTCTGGTTTCGAAAACAAACTGCGCGGGCGTCTTGTCGATAGTCATTCTAAAGCAGCGCGTGAAATGGCGAACGCTCATGTCAGCCACGTTCGCAAGATCGGACAACGCGATTGGGTTTTGGAGGTTGGCAAGGATATAATCCTCGATACGCTTCACCGTTCCCAACCCGAGCTGCCAGCGCATATCGGCGACCGGCTCCGAGTCGCCGAGTTGGTGTTGCAGTTGCGCGAGGGCCTGGAGAGCCCAACCTTCGGCCATCAGGCTGAAGGTTGCATCATCCTTCCAGCGCAGGAGTTGGGCGACGCCGCGATGGAGCCCGAACCTGTCGTCGCCGACCATGGGGCGATCCAGCGTGAACCGCAGATGCGCGTCGAGGAAATCTTGTTCGATGAAAACGATATCATAGTCGCATAGCTCTTGGGGGTAGAACTCCCCCTGGGCCGGGCAGTCGGGCGGCACGATTCCGAGTTTGATGCGAGTGGGATTGGTGATCTGGCTGCGGCTCCCGCCGAGGTCGGTCTCGAAATGATCGAAGCCCGCCTTCCACCAGATGAGCGACAATTTGGGCTGAAGCGAATTCCAGAGAATCGGCTCGCGCGAGCGGCGCGTGAAGGATTCGACGACGACCTTGCCGGCATTGCGGCCCGCAAACTTCTCGACGGTTCCACCGATCTGTCGAATATAGCCTTGGGCGGCTGAAGTCATGGTCTATCCGATCCGGGAAGCATCCAGCTTAACGAGCTCGCCCGGTTCGAGGAAGAGCCGACTTGAGGCAAGGCGTATTAACGAACCGGTAGCATGCCGTCCGTGAACGTTCTGGCGCAGGGCCCATGGTCAAGTATCAAGGCCTGCACGTCGTTGAGTTTCCCGTCGGCCGCCCTGCTCGCATCGACAATACGCTTGAGCAATGAGGCGATCATCTCATTGTTCGGGCAGGATTGTGGGAGGAGTTCCTTGATCAGGTGGACGTTGAGGACATTCGAACACATTTTCTGGCGGGCATCATGCGCCATGACGACGATATGCTCGCGAGAGTTGGGGCTGATCTGAGCATGTTCAGAACCGACCAGGCGCAATTTCGATTGGGCGTGAGCCATGGCGAACTCCGGATTGTGTTTCAGCTTTATGCCGCATCGTGGTGTGATTGCCTTGCTCCATCCAGCCACGTTGTGCAAAATCCGGCCATGGCGGTCGCATGTGCACGATTCGTCACATACGAATTCAGATGAGCAGCCAACTCCCGGCGCCCATTTTCTTCGATCCCTCTTGCACACGTGCCCCTTTGAGCACCTTTTCCAGAAAGCGAAGGAGACGATCATCGGCAACCATGCCCTGCATGTGATTCTTTCCGGCTGCTCAGGCGGGGGCAAATCCACACTGCTTACCGAGTTGGCCCGTCGGGGGTTCAGGACAGTCGATGAGCCTGGACGGCGGATCGTCGCCGAGGAGTTGCGTGGTACCGGAAGCGCGCTGCCGTGGGTGGACCTGGGAGCGTTTGCCAGGCGTGCAATCGAGATCGCGGCGGAAGATAGGGCGCTCGCCGATCAGGCCCGCAATTGGACGTTCTTCGATCGCGGGCTCATCGATGCCGCCGTGGCGCTTGAATATGCGACCGGCGAGCCAGCGTCGATGACGCTTGCGCCCTTTCAGCCATATCATCGGCGCGTGTTTCTGACGCCGCCATGGCCGGAACTGTTTGCGCACGATTCAGAGCGCAGACACGATTTGGATGAGGCCATCGCCGAATTTGACCGGCTCATGGTTGCCTATGCCGATCTCGGCTATGATCCGATCATCCTTCCGAAACGCACGGTAGAACAGCGGGCGGACTTTGTGTTGGGCCAACTCGTGTAGACAACGACTGGTAACCTGAAAAACGCGCAGAAGGGTCTGGGTTGTGCCCACATAGCTTGACCGAAACCGGCGGCTTTCAGTGGTGATGTGCAAGAAGCGAACGTGCAGAAGGGGCGCCAATAATATCCGTCGACCAATGTGCCGCGCGTCAGTTTTCCGGCAAAGGGGCGCGCGCGGCACTTCTGATGGAGATGATGGCGATGAATGCCAGGAGCAGCCCTGCAACGGCAAAGCTCAGGTCCCCGACGGATTGCCAGGCGAGAACGCCCGCCACACCGCCCAGCAGGAAGGACAGCACGGTCCCCGTATGGAGGCGCAGGCGGGTCATGACAGCCTCGCGATCGGCGGACTCCTCTTTCCCGCGCAGGATATCGATCATCCGGGCAAGGCCGATCCCGATATCGGTCGACATGCCCGAGACATGGGTGGTGCGCACGCGCGCGTTGGAGATGTGCGTGACGATGGCGTTCTGCAGCCCCATCAGGAAGGCCAGACCGACGATGAGCAGGGGAACGCCGGCTGTGCGATCGAGCGCCATGCGGGAGGCGCCAAGCAGTGCGAGCGCGATGCCCTCTCCCAGGATGACACGCGCATAGATGGTGACGATGCCCCGCCGCAGGCCAGCACCGATCACGAGCGTCGAGGCCATCGCCCCGAAGATGAAAGCAAGAACGATGGCGAGATAGCCCAGGCCATGTGCCCATTGCCCCATGGCAAGCAGGCTGGACAGGGCCGAGACATTGCCGGTCATATTGGCCGAGAAGAAGCCCACCTCGTGAAAGGCAGCGGCATTGAGCCCGCCCGCAACCGCCGCCAGCGCGAAAGCGAGCTTACGGTCGAGACGACTGTCGCGCGCATCGCCCTGGCGGATCAGCATGCCGCCCTCATCCCCGCGCGGCGCCGATGCGCACGAGCTTGGTCCGCCCGCTGCCGCCGCGCAGCACTTCGAGCGTCGAGACCGGCTGGCCCAGCGCATCGGCAAGCAGCCGCAGGATCGCCTCATTGGCCTTGCCGCCTTCCGGCGTGGCAGTAGTCCGCACGAGCAATTCGGAGGCTTCAGCCCCCGAAGGCAGTTGGATCGCATCCGCAGAAGCGTTGGGCGTTGCCCGGATCGCGAGACGGCCTTCACCGTCCGCCAGCGCGCGAATGGCCTCGGCGGACGGCATCGGTATCTTGCGCCGCGCCATCAGCGCTTGCGGACGAACTCGGCGCGCAGCACGAGGCCCTTGATACCATCGAACTTGCAGTCGATCTCCTGATCGTCGCCGGTGAGGCGGATCGACTTGATCAGCGTGCCGCGCTTGAGCGTCTGGCCTGCGCCCTTGACATCCAGATCCTTGATGAGCGTCACTTGGTCGCCATCGGCGAGGAGATTACCGACGGAATCGCGAACCTCCACCTGCGTAGCAGCGCGCTGCCGCTCCGCCAGTTCCGAGGCGGGCATCCATTCGCCGCTCTCCTCGTCATACACATACTCGTCATTGCTATCCGTCATCTGCTCTTGTCCATCAAACTATCAACCTGACGCCGCCGCGGGATCGCGCAGGCGCACGCCGCGCCCCCTGCCCTGGCTGGGCGCATTGTCACCGATCAGTTCGACACCTTCCCGCTCCAGGGCCGAGATGACCTTGACCAGTGTTTCGATCACGCCGCGCACCTGCCCGTCGGATGTTTCCATCCGCTGGATCGTGGGAAGCGACACGCCGGCCAGTTCCGCCAGTCGCTTCTGGTCGATCCCGAGCAGGGCCCGCGACGCCCGCATCTGCTGAGAGGTGATCATCGCCGTCCTATGATGTATAACGCATCATAGTTCAATCGTGCAAAATTACGATCCATGTGATAACATCCACCTCCACACCACTATGAACCAGGAACGCCAACCGTGACCTCCGTCCCTGACGCCCAGACCATTCTGTTTTTTCGCGGCGCGTGGTCCGCGTGATGACGGCGGCCAAGCGGTTCACCGGATTCCTCCTGCTCCAGAACATGGTCCTGCAGGATTTCGTGCGCGAGGGACTGGCCCGGCAGTCGCTTGGGCGAGAGGAAGCCGACCGACTGTCACGGCTGGAGGTGCTGAACGCCGTGGAACTCGCGCGATGGAAGCGTGATCTCTCGGTTTCCGGTGGTTCATCCGAGGCAAGGCATATACACGATGACTGACGCCGTTCACACGATTGAGCCGCACTCCCCCGGCGGGGACGTCGATCTCGACCAGTTCCACGACCTGGTTTTCGACCTGCGGTTCGAGCGGCCGGAACCGGGTTCGAACCTTCAGGACCGATTTGACGGCGCCGGACAGATCCCGATCGCGCTCGACGCCCCATTTGGGGCTACGGGCCCGATGCTGTTCCGGTTCGGAGACATGTTGTCGCTGCTGTTCGACTGGACGACGGTGCAGAGCGGGATGAAGCTGAGCGATCCCGACCATCTCCTGTTCGATTATACGCGGGTGATGATGGGCTTCCGCCTGTTCCGGCCGCAGCCCCGGCGCATCGAGATGATCGGCCTGGGCGGCGGGTCTCTCGCCAAGGCCTGCCATCGCTGCCTGCCCGACTGCGACATCACGGTCGTGGAGATCGATCCCGAGGTCATCGCACTCAGGGATCAGTTCCATGTCCCGCCCGACGATCACCGCTTTCGCGTCATCCAGGCTGATGGCGTCGATTATGTGGCAAATGCTGCGGGCAAGCCCGACGTGCTGCTCCTCGATGGCTTCGACAGCCGCGGCCTTCCGCAAGCGTTGAGCGAACGGGCCTTCTACGACAGTTGCCGGGAACGGCTCGGCCCTGAAGGGCTGCTGGTCGCCAACCTCTGCGACAATATGACGGCCTTCACGATCCTCAAGCGGCGGATCGCGGCCAGCTTCGACGGGAGGGCTATTACGGTACCCGCCGAGCGGCGGGGCAATCGTGTCGTCTTCGCCTGCGCGGACGAAAGCTTTCCGCCCTCGCCCGAGGCATTCAGCCAGACGATGCTGTACGCTTCACCTCAGGACGTCGTCGATTATGCCGCCAAGGCGCGGCGGATCGAACCGCAACTGCACCGTTGGAGACATCGCGCAAGCTCCGCGTCACGCTGATGGGCATCCGATGAAGGGACCCATGCCGCTGTCGCGCAAGTGGCATTACGCAGAACGCCCCCCCGGATTTGCTGTACGCTTCTTTGCAGGAATGCCGCGCCCGCTCCGTCAGGCCGTAGCCGGACGCCGCTTCATGACAGCCTTTTGCGGTGCTTTCCATGCCCACCACAGGAGCGCCGCGGTCGTGATGCCGGCTGCGGCCGACATGGGAGCGGATGGAATGTCGGTCAGGGTCATCACCCATCGGTTCCAGAAGGGCGTCCGACCGATCGTCTCGAAAGCGATCATCTGCACTGCCGTCGACGCGGCCGCAAAGCCGAAGCCGACGCGCGCGGCCGGGGTGCGGCTCGCCAGCCACAGCGTGGCCACGAGGGTCAACGCTTCAGCAAGCTGGAAAGCCGCCCGGAACCCTGCAAACCCCGCCCAGCCGCCATGCGGGAAGCCTGGCAGCGCCGGCAACAACCGGCCTATCACCGGGGGCAGAACAAGCAGCGCCGTCGCCAGCATGGCCGCGGCGTGGACCGCAACGTGTCGCCGATGAAAGAAGGCATAGACGACCAGGATGACGACGGACGGACCTGCGACCATATCGACGATGGCCAGCCGCGCACCGAAGGCGGCATGGAACGGGTCTGCGTTGCTCCGCCAGAGCCAGGCCATGCCTTGCAGCGCCAGCGGCCCGGCTGCGGCGAAGAGCGGCAGTATCACGAAGGTCGCGAGGCCCGCCGTGCGATGCCACAGCGCTCGTCGCGCATGGATCGACCAGCTTTGAGCGGTCAGCAAGACCAGCCAGGCTGTGGCGGTCATGCCATGGGCGTGGAGCGCGAACGGCGCCTGGCCGAACTGTCCCAGATAGCCGGGCCAGAATGCCATCCCGATCAGCGGAAACAGAGCAAGCAGCCACAGATGTGCATAGCGGTAAGGCATGGCTATTCCCCCAATAGCGCGGATGTTATCTGATCGCGCTCGAGGCTCAAGAGTATTGCCGTCTTAGGTGAAGCGTGCGGGGCCCGCCTTTCTCTGACGCGGATGGCGGCGAACCATTCCAATCGGAGCGAGTTGCACATGGCGAGAGATACCGCTTGCGGCTTCGTTCATTTTATGTTCCTTTTCCGCTGGAGGAACCGGCCATGATCCAGGACTATCTCGCCACCTATGATTTCAACCTGCCGCTCAACGATGCGGCCGTCGATCCTGAGCTGCCGCTGGTGCGTCGGCGGCTGGCGAGCCTAGCCGCGAGCGAGGGTCTGAACGGTGGCTATTATGAGGCGCAGGAACTGGCCGAAGCCTTTCTCGACGCGGCGCGCGAGGCGAATGCCGGGGTCGAGGAGGATGACAGTCCGGCGCGGGAGCGGCTGCGCGATATTCTCGCTCGGGATCTCGATTATCAGCGGGAGCTGTTCGAGGAGGTATGCGAGCTGCCACTGGCGGAAGCTGCGGCGCATCTCGTCTGGCTCACGGATCTGATGAGACAGCGTGTCGATATGGCGCCCGTCATCTCGAAGGCCATGGATCGATAGAACCATTGCGAGCATTGGGTCACCGGGGTCAGATGGCGTTGTCCACGCTCCCCGATCAATGATGAGATGACCGCCCTTCGCGCCGACGCTAGTTAAGGCTCATGGAGTCCGAACCCACCTATCTCGACGCCCTCGACCGGCAATTGCTCGATCAGCCCGAAGCGATGCTGGTGTCGCAACTGGACGGTTTTCTCACCGGAATCGTGGTCAGCCCAGACCTCATCACGCCTGGCCGGTGGATTCCGCTGATCTGGGCCGGCGACGAAGGGGATGGTGAGCCCGAATTCGAGAACGAGGAGGACCTGCAGGCCTTCCTCAATCTGGTGATGATCCATTACCATGCGATCATCGATGCGCTGGCGCATCCCGGCGCCTATGCGCCGGTTCTGGAGACCGACACGCGCACCGACGAAACCCTATGGGAGATGTGGATCGACGGCTTCGCGCAGGCGATGGCGCTTTCCCCGGACGGCTGGGCACGGATCGACGCCGACGACGATGCCGGTTGCCACGCGGCGCTCAAGGGCATTCGCACATTGCGGGATTTTGCCGAGGGCGATCTCGCTCTGGATGATAAGGAGGAGGATCGCTGGGATGCCGAGGCCCCGGACCTGATCCCGATCTGGGTGGAAATGCTGCACCAGTGGCGGGTGGAAAATGATCCCCATCGTCCTGTCGCGGTTCGGCGCACCAAGGTCGGGCGCAACGACCCCTGCCCCTGCGGTTCAGGCAAGAAATACAAGAAATGCTGCGGAACCCATTGAGGGTCGTGCTCGAGGATCAGGCGTGCCCCGCAACGGCAGGAATCGACCGGACATGGCGCGCCTCATTGGACCCGAGAGTAGCCAGCAAGCGCCGTTCGGCGGCATCGATGTCGTCGGCATTGACGAAGGCATCGATCGTATAGGCGCCGCGCGCGAAGGTCTCGCCCGGATCGGGCGCCATCATGGTGTAGTGACGCGGCCAGCAGCACAGGTGCAGCCATGGCCAGCCCGGCACCGGTGGGCGGTATCGCGCGAAGACGATGTCGTCAGTGCGCAGGCCGGACGGCCGACGATCGAGCAGCGATGGAGAGATCAGTTCGGCCCGCCGCTCACAGAGAAAGGCTTCGAACTCGTGCATCTCGGCCAGGGCCTCGAGGATCACCGGATAATAGCGGCCAAGTGCGAGACCATCACCCGAGTGACCGACCGGTATATCGATCAGCAGAATGTCCGGCAGTGTCGGCAACGGTCGATGATAGTAGATTCGCTCGGCGGCGAGCTGGTCGATAAGGCGCATGGACATGATTAGGCCGGCGCATGCGCAGAGACGTCAAGCCAAGTCTCGGACAGATTGGCGCAATATCCCGTCACCAGTCAGTGACCGGCTTCCGTCCCGCCGGTGGCAGGACAGTACTTTGCGGGCTCAACTGACCGAAAGGATGGCGCCGATATCGCGTGCCCCATGCAATATGCGCTGGATGCGAACGACCTGCGGCTCGACGTCATAGAAGATGACGTAGCTTCCATGCGGTTTGGATCTTAACCCTTCCCGTATCTCGGAGCGCGGGGTGCCGGACTGAGGATATTCGAGAAGCCGTTCGCACGATGCCTGCAACTCATCGACGAACGTGAGGGCCCGCGGAACATTGTCCCGGGCAATGAAACTGGCGATCCCGGCGAGGTCTGCGTCCGCGGCGGGCGAAAACTCCAGACGCATCAGCCTTCGGCAACGCCGGCGGCTATGTCGGCGATGCGTTTGCGCGCATTTGCAAAGGTCTGATCGGCCGGAATACCGGGGCCGCTATTGGCGCCAAGGTCGATCTCGGCGCGCAGGGCTTCAAGCCGCGCCTGGCGCAGCGCGTCCTGCTCTTCGAGCAGCCGCAGGCTGTCGCGCACGACTTCGCTTGCCGACGCATAGCGACCGCTATGCACCTGCTGCTTGATGAAGCTCTCGAAATGCGAGCCGAGGGTAAAACTGGAAGGCATGGCCAAACTCCTCTGGAAAGGAGGACTATCACTTTATGATATTGGCACGCAAGACAAGGCCTGCTCCACGGGCATCGTCGGCACTCGGATCCAACACCCAGACGGACCCACGCGCCCACGACGATCAGACCGCGAGACGCTCGACACCAGCATTGAAGCGATCGATCCAGTCGCGCATCGTCGGACGCTCGGCGAGCGGGATTTCGGCCGCGACGCGCTGGAAAGCGATGAGATCGACCGGCGCACCGGCAATGATCGCGTCGATCTCGTCGGACGGCAACAGGCCGCGCTCCCGAATGAAGCGGGTCATCGATCCGGGGCGTTCACGGGTAGATTTGCGCCACAGCCCCTCGACGGTCTGGAGACGCGGAGCCGCCCGTGCTTCCACCAGCACGATCAGTCGCAGGCACCAGGGCGGCAGCGTCATCAATTCGCTCGTCTTTTGCGCGAGGCAGAGCCAACACGCGGATTTATGGGGCACAGGCAGGCCCTCGGCCCGGATGCGGGCGGCACAGGCGTCCCGGTCCCACTGCCATTCGCGTAAGGGATAGCGATAGTCGTAAAGGTCGCTGACATGGCCTTCGCGATGGGCATAGCGGCGGCTGTCGGCGGGCGAGCTGTCGTAGCCGATAAGCTTGACAACCTTGCCGCCTCGGGCCCATATTTCCTGCGCAGGCCCCCATCCAGCAACCCATTGATCCTGCGGCTGAATTTTCCATTTCTGGGAGCATTAGGTCTGGGTCGACCTGTCTTATTGGCTCCGCAAAGCCCGCGTTTCCGCCATCTCTAATCCCCCTCTCCTTCCAAGACGCCCGATTAGGGCGTGACCGTCTTCAGGCAGCGGAGGGATCGGGCGCTTCGGCGCAGGTGCGGATCGGGACGGGTCGGCGTATCCGATCAAGTTCCTGCACGAGTTGCGCGTTGCGGCGTTCAAGGCGCTCCGCGCGCTGTTCGGCCTCGATGGCGCGCTTCAGCAGGCCGGAATTATGTGTTGCGAGCGCGATGTTCCTGGCTTCCGCATACCGAAGAGCGGAGCGTGTGCGATCAGCCTCGCCAGCGACCGCTTCAGTGGCTCCCTCACGCTGCGACTGAAGCTCGCGCAGAGCTTCGAGAACACCGCTATGGTGCGTATAAATGATATTGCGGCCGACCCCGGCTGCTCGCGCGAGCCCCGCGACCGTTGGCGCGGCAGACGGGTCTTTGGCGAGGACGCAAAGGGCTTCGCGCAGGCGTGCATCGGTCTTGGCCCGACGTCGCGCCTGCGGGGTGGATAGGTTGGAGTCAAGCGTCACCGGCATTTCCTTCGTCGAGCTGGTCGAGGATACGGCGAGATTCCTTGATACGGGCTTCGGCCAGCGCACGGCTCTCGCCATCGAGGTCATCTCGCTGGATCAATGCGGTGTTCCGTTCAAGGCGCGCTTCCCAGACCGGTCTATGCCGGTCGGTCACGGCGAAGTTGGCGCAGGTCGAGCAGGTGCTTTGCGTGCGAAGCACCGGGTTCGGCTCGCGTTCGCCGCCGAGGCAAGCGGAGGTCTCCCGGCGGTACAGACAATAGCCCCAGTCGCAAACGCCAAGGCGCATATCCGTTTCGGCGAGGATCTCCGCGATATAGGCGTCCACATCGCCCGATCTCGTGCGCCCGCGGAACGGCGATCGCTCGGAGAGCATGATGCCCGCCTTCCCGGCGACCTGCGGAGCCAGGAGGAGATCTTCCAGCGCCTTGCGGGTTTCTTCGGCGGCCTGGTCGTCGATCAGTTCGGCAAGCTCGAAGTCTGTGCCGACATAGGCCCGGTCGGTCATCGCGCGGTGGACATGGCCAAGATGACGTTGCAGCGCCGTCAGGCCGGTGCGGTCCCGCCGCCCGATGAACCGCGAGAACGTCTTGCGCCCCTGATACGTGGTCAGGTGCCAAGCGCCGCCTTGGTAGTCCGGCAAGGCAAGGAACGGCGCAAGCCGCTCGTTCAAGCGGATATTGACCATGGGTGACCGCAATCGGGCGACGGGCATCGTCGTCGGAAGCGGCGAGCGTCCCCGACCAAGTTGGTGAAGCCAGAGGTTTCTCTTCCCGCTGAGTTCGCGAAGCGGAGCGGAGAGACGTTTGAGGATGTGGATCGCCCGCTGGACCGGCTCGGGCGCGAGCCAGCGATGGATGTCCCCATGTTCCGTCAGTGACGTCTTCGTGATCGTGCCGACCAGATAGACGTGTTCCTCACCATCTCCATCGGCCGCACATCGTTCGAGGCAACCCTCTTCAAGGCGGAGTATCTCACCCGCTCTCGCGCCAACGAGATAGGCGATGACGACGAAGCAGGCGTCGCCAAGGCGATCCAGCATGAACGTCAGGCGGCGCAGCGGCCATCCCGGATTCGGATACAGATCCGCAAAGGGGCATGGCTCCGCGAGCATGGCGCGTCTGATATGCCAGTGAAGCCTTTGCCCCTGATGCCGTGGCCGGAATTGCTCATACAGATTTGCGAGGCGGTCGCGCAGCGCTAGGATCTGGTCCGCAGGGTCACCGAGCAGTTCGATAGCTCTGCTGATCAGTGGCACGGCGATCTCGTCGGGGGTATAGGGATGGCCGCCATAAGGCTTCCAGTATCGCTTCCCGACCGCAGCCGCGCGCGGTGGTGTTGCCGGCGGCGCGTCGTCCAGCTTGTCGCGTTGCATATGAAAGGTGCGGATCGTGCCGAGATGGCTTTCGGCGGTGCAGAGCGAGAGCGACGCGCCGTTCCTGCCGGAACGGGCTCGCAGCATCGCCACGAACCGATTGACTGTGTCCTGATCGAGATCCCTGAAGCATCGAATGTTCTCGACTGCCATCCATCGAACGAGGAAGCGGATATTACTGAAGTGGCCGTATAGGCTCTCCTTTCGAAGTGGCACTCGGCCTTCAGGCGGATCGCTCCTCAACGAGAGTAGGAACAACTCGGCCGCCTGCCGGAGCGGCGTCCACTGATCTCCGCTGAACCGGCTTCCGTCCGGCATTGCGAACCCCCAGTTAAACGACATCGCGACGGGCAGGCCTTCGTTCGCTGGCAATGGAGCCGGAACCGGGGTGAGAGTCGATGTCGGGACGGAGGCCATGAGACTATTCCAGATCCGGCAGTGGAGGCAGATCGAACACGAGCCGTTGCGCGTCCGACATCATCTCGAGCGGGAACGCCGGCAGCAGATCTTGCGTCAGCACCTGAAGGCTGGGAGCGTAGAAGAGGCTGAACCGGATCGGGTCGATCCGTTCCCGCGCGGTTTCAAGATGCCGGGTGGCCTGGACGATGCGTGCCAGATGATCCGGGTCGATCGGGTCGATCAAGCCCGGACAGGCAAGGCAGCCTCCAAGTTTTGGGCACACGCGGCCAGGCCGTGCGTGCCCGTCGTCGATCGGGCGAAGGCAGTCGTGTCCGAACAGCGCCGTCGCCCGCGCGCTGGTATCCGACCCTTGATGTTGCAGGTCATGGGAGAGGGTCTCGCCGGTGACCCATGTGATCATCAGCGACTGTAGCCGGGCAATCGTATCGCGCTCGAGGCGGCGGACCGCCTCGCCATCGACGTAGATATCCGTGGTGACGACGCTTGCATGGTTGAGCACGGCCTTGGCCGCCATGATATCGCCCTGCGACGCGGTGTAATGGGCACTCGCCATGCTGCTGCGGAAAAGCTTGGGCGAGAACTCAGGAAGCAGGGAACGGGACTTGCCGGGATGCGCATCGTTCCAGGAGGCGATCGCGCCATTGTGGCGCTCGTAAAAGCGCAACATTGCCGATCGTAACGTGGCCTGCACGATATGACCGGCGTGATGCTCGCGCTCGAGACGCCCTGTCGTCATGAGGAAGCGGTGCAAGAACAGTCGGTCGCGTTTGGACGGCTCCACATGCGGCAGCAGAGGCGCCGTCATCGCAAGGAGCCTTTCGATCAGGCGAGGCGCCGCATAGGGTCGTCGGTTGTCGAACGAGCGCCGTTGCATGCGCTTCACCTGGCCGCCAGCGCGGGGCTTCACCCACTCGACCATGACGCGATGCCGTTCGAGTGGATGGGGCACCAGGCAGTCACGCTTGATCTGGCGCAGCGGACCGGCATTGGCTGCTGTCTGGATCAGCAGCACGATATAGAACGCAACCAGCGTGTCGGTCGTGAGGTGGAGATAGCCTTCGAGCTCCCGGAACCCACCAATGTCGGCGATCCTCTGCCGATCGGGCTTGTCAAGGTCCGAGCCTCGGGCGGGCGGCATGATGCCGTGCCCGAGGCGGTGGAGCTTCCAGATCCAGCGATCCCGTTCGGTTGTCCGGCCGCCATGAAGCGGCACATTCGGAAGACCAACGATAGCTTGTCCGTGTTGGAACTTCTCCCAGGCGATGTCGATCTCGGCATAGCAGACTGCCATCAGCGCGCGCATTGCAGCGGGTGTCAGCCGGTCTTGCGGTAACCGCTGGACGCCGGCGAGTGGGATCGGATTGTTGGGAACGGCGAAGCCCGGCGCGAACAAGCCCGGATTATCAGCAATCGCACGCTTGAGGACCGGCCGGATCATACTGAGCTGACCGGATTGCGAGCGGACGCTACGCCCGCGCCCGCTGGCGGGCATCGCCAGCCAGGTGATGAACCGGCGGATCGTTGCCGTGTCGAGGTCTGCCGCGCGCCCGACACGCGTGTCTTCGCGCAGGAATCTGCCGAACACGCGCAGCGCGAACCAGCGCGCGGTGCGGGTCGCAGCGCTGGATGCCCCATCATGATCGTGGAAGGCCCGGGCGATGGCTGCGCTAATATCGTCCGGCATTCCGAACAGCGCCGGGTCGAAGCGTTGGACGATCTTGCCCCATTCGTCGCGGAACTGGATTTCGGCGATCCCAGCGGGGTGATCCGCTGGTGCCGAATCGAGTCTCAGCGTCCGATCGAGGCGGCCCCTAGCCATCGGCGGGGATCAGCTCGCCATAAAGATAGGCGAGGCTTTCGCTCAGGTCGCGCTCGTGCAGTTCGACGCAGCGCAGATAAATCGCGGTGGTCGTGATCGAAGCATGGCCGAGCAGCACCTGCACAACCTTGAGCGGGTTGAGATCGGGATTGGTGCGGGCCTGGATCTGAAGGCGAGCCAACATCGCCATCGCGAAAGTATGTCGCAGCCAGTGCAGCGTGCCTTGCAATCCTGCGGCCGCGAACGCTTCCGCGAGCTGCGTTGTCAGGAGCTTGCGCGTCATGGCGCGGCCATGCTCATTCAGCAGCAGATTAGGCGGCGCACGATATTCCCGGTCGGAACGACGGGCACGGCGGACGATCCGGGCGCGCTCCTCTCCCGCATACCAGTGAGTATGGTCAAGCAGCCGAAGCGGCGGATAGACCGTCCTTGGCCGGTCACCCTTGGTGATATGGAGCGGCACGCCGACAAGTGGATCGCTATCGAGGTCGAGCGGCCAGCTATCCGGGATCTGGTCGACGGCGAGCGCGCAAAGCTCCTTGCGGCGCAGACCCGCCCCAAGCGCCCATTGCGCGGCAAGTCGGGCGGTAGGGCGCAGATGCGCGAACAGTCGTGCGAGTTCGTCAGCGCGCAGCGGTCTCGGCAGCTTTTCCGGGCGCGAGACAATCAACTGGTTGACCTGGCGCCGCTGCAAGCCTGGGCGATAGGCGCCGTCCAGCATCAGCGTCATCTTCTCGGTCAAGCGGAACGGGCAATGATCGATCAGCTTTCGATCTAGCGCCCAGCTATAGAAGCGGCAGACGGTCGAGACGCGCGCGTTGATCGTGGTCCGGGCATAGGGCCGCCCGGTATGGGCGCTAGGATTCTCCAGCATCCGGTTGCGATAGGCAGCGATGATACGCTCGTCGGCCTCACGCCATTCGATCCCCGATTGTTCGAGGGAGTCGAACCAGTCGTGGAGATGCTCGCCATAGGTTCGCACAGTTTCTGACGCCTGCGCGCGGCCGCTCAGTTCGGCGTGCTCCATAAGCCAGAGGAACGCCGGCTCGATGATCGCCATGTCGGCGTCGAGCAGAATCGGAAAGCGGGCGGGTATGCCTGGCTCACCCGCCAACGCCCGGATGATCGATACCATGTCGTCGGCCCCTTCGCGCCGGGGTTCACGCCAGCAATACCGCTATCAGGGGGGCAGCAGGCAAAAGGTTCGGCGGATCGATACTTTTCCGGGATGCATCGCGATCATGCTAACAATCGAACCCAGTTCATCAATTGAGAGGCTGATGAATGGACCCGCTGTAACGCTGGCACTGAACCAGCCCAGCGACACGTTTCGAACAGCTTACTCCGTTCCGATGTGGCCACAGTTATGTCTGCTCATGCCGGAAGTCGTCACTCGCACGTTCGACAACTTCCAGACAGAAGCGCTTTCCATTCCAGCCAGCAAGCGGGGCTCAAACGTTCGCTGAAAGTTGCCGTTCCCATTTGATTAGCTTCATTCGACGGGATAAGGCGCAGTTGTGCTTCGGTTCTCATCGACCATTACGGCGCGACCGATTGGCGGGAAGGCCCGCTGTGGGCAGTTAGGGCGCTCGCAGACCTTGCACCCCGCGCCAATCGGAGTTGCCATATCCGGGTCTGCAAGATCGAGCCCGCGCGAATAGACCAGTCGCGAGGCATGGCGGATGTCGCATCCCAGCCCCACCGCGAAAGTCTTGCCCGGAACGCCGTAGCCCTCATTGCCGCTACCGACGGTACGGGCGACCCAAAGATAGGTTCGGCCGTCGGGCATTTGCGCGACTTGCGTCAGGACGCGCCCGGGTTGCGAGAAAGCCTCATAGACATTCCACAACGGACAGCTTCCGCCCACGCGCGAGAAGTGAAAGTCGGTTGCCGACTGGCGCTTGGAGATGTTCCCCGCCCTGTCGACGCGAATGAAGAAGAACGGCACCCCTCGGGCCTCCGCACGCTGCAGCGTGGAGAGGCGATGGCTAATTGTCTCGAAGCCGACTCCGAAACGGCGGCCCAACTTCTCGATATCGTATGCATCCTGCTCGGCCGCTGCCAGGAAGTCGGAATAAGGCAGGATGAGAGCGCCGGCGAAGTAATTGGCTAGGCCGACCCGGGCGAGGCGCCTTGCCTCTTCCCCGACAAGGATGCGGTTGTCAGTCAGGCGATCGATTTCGGTGCCCAGTTCCAGGAATGCGAGTTGCGTCGCCATCTGGAAGGTCTGCTGGCCGGGCTTGAGATTGGCGGAGACGTGCAATGTTCGGGTGAGCGGATCATAGCGCCGCTGCGAATTATCGCTGTCGCCGCGCACGATCTCGACCCCGTGCTTTTCGCGCAGCCACGCGGAGACGCCCTCCTGTATCGTGCGCGGAGTGAGACCAGCATGGCGGTAAAGCCGTTCGGCTGCCTCATCCAGCGGTTCGACATGATTGTGGCGGGCGTAGAAGAAATCACGGACCTGCTCGAAAGGCATGCGCGCGACGCCACCGGCAATCCAATCGTCGCCCAGTTGTGCTGCCATCGCCTCGGACCGTTCGGTCGCTTCGCGGTAGCGGCGGTGCAGCGCAACGAGCGTACGCCCCACGGCGGGCATGTTCAATGCGAGTTCGCGGATTTCGGCGACCGAGATCTGTTCGCTGCCATCGGACAAGGCATCGCGCAGATCGGTGATCAGCCGAGCTTCCTCATCCTCCGAGAACAGCTGCACATCGACGCCGAACACGGCGTTGATCTTGAGCAGAACAGGCACGGTCAGAGGGCGCTGGTTCTGCTCCAGCTGGTTGAGATAACTGGACGAAATGCCCAGTGCCCCAGCGAGCTCGACCTGCTTGAGATTACGTTCCTCGCGCAGCCGCCGCAGCCGCACGCCCATGAATGCCTTGCGCACTTGACACCATTATTCGCAATATTTGCAGATTTGCAGAAAATCATCCGCAAATCTTCGCAAATTCAGTTGTTCCAGAACGCCACCATAATGCGGATGTTGCGAAACAGTCGAGACAAAATCGTAAGATGGGGAACATATGACGAAGCAGATCCAGCGGCTGATGGTGGCCAATCGCTCCGAGATCGCGATCCGCGTTTTCCGGGCGGCAGCCGAACTGGGAATTGCGACGGTTGCGATCTACGCCGAGGAAGATCGGCTTTCGCTGCATCGCTTCAAATCGGACGAAGCCTATCGCGTTGGTGCGGGCAAAGGACCGCTTCAGGCCTATCTCGACATCGACGACATTGTCGCCACCGCAGTGAAAGCCGGGGTCGATGCAATCCATCCCGGCTATGGCTTCCTTTCGGAAAGTCCTGAGTTCGCAGAAGCCTGCGCTGCCGCCGGGATCGTGTTCATCGGCCCTGCGCCCGAGACGATGCGCCAGCTTGGCAACAAGGTCGCCGCACGCAATCTAGCGATCGCGGCAGGCGTGCCGGTGATGCCTGCGACTGATCCGCTTCCGCATGACGCCGCCGAAGTACTCCGGCTCGCGCGCGAGGTTGGTTACCCGGTCATGCTCAAGGCCAGTTGGGGCGGCGGCGGGCGCGGCATGCGGCCGATCGAGAGCGAGGACAAGCTGCTAGAGGCCGTCGCGGCGGCACGGCGGGAGGCCGGGGCCGCATTCGGCAAGGACGAGGTCTATCTCGAAAAGCTGGTCCGGCGCGCGCGCCATGTCGAAGTGCAACTGCTGGGCGATGCGCACGGCAATCTCGTGCACCTCTTCGAACGCGACTGCACTATCCAACGCCGGCACCAGAAGGTGGTGGAGCGCGCGCCCGCGCCGTACCTCGATGACGCCCAGCGCACACAACTTGCCGAGGCGGCGCTGAAGATCGGTCGGGCTACCGACTACAAGGGTGCCGGAACGGTCGAGTTCCTGATGGATGCCGATACCGGGAATTTCTACTTTATCGAGGTCAATCCGCGCATCCAGGTCGAGCACACCGTGACCGAAGTCGTCACCGGCCTCGACATCGTCAAGGCGCAGATCCGCATTGCCGAAGGCGGCCGCATCGGCGAAGTCGAAGAGACCGGCATCCCCGTACAGTCCGCCATCGCCCTCGATGGTCATGCAATGCAATGCCGCGTCACCACCGAGGATCCCGAGCGCGGCTTTGCGCCCGACTATGGCCGTATCACCGCCTATCGCGGAGCGTCCGGGTTCGGCATCCGAGTCGATGGGGGTACTGCCTATTCGGGCGCAGTGGTCACGCCGTTCTATGATGCCATGCTGGAGAAGGTCACGGCCTGGGCCTCGCATCCGGACGAGACGATCGCCCGTATGGACCGGGCCTTGCGCGAGTACCGTATCCGCGGTGTCGCCACGAACCTGCCGTTTCTGGAAGCCGTGCTGGCCCATCCCGATTTCCGGGCCATGAACTACACAACCCGTTTCATCGACGAGACGCCCGCACTGTTCAACCTGCCAAGGCGACGTGACCGTGCGACCAAGCTGCTGCGCAGCATAGGTGACGTCACGATCAACGGGCATCCGGACATGAAAGGACGCATCGCGGTCGATACGGCAAGGCGGACCGCCGAGGCCCCGCTATTCGCCAAGGCCTCGCCTCCCGGCAGCAAGCAGCGTTTCGATACGCTGGGCGCGGCGGGCTTCGCACGGTGGATGCGGGAACAGGACCGGGTGCTGATCACCGACACCACCATGCGCGATGCACATCAGTCGCTTCTGGCCACGCGGATGCGCAGCTTCGACATCGTACCCGCTGCCAGGTCCTACGCAACCGGCCTGCCTGACCTCCTGAGCCTCGAATGCTGGGGCGGCGCGACGTTCGACGTCGCCATGCGCTTCCTTGGCGAAGACCCGTGGGAGCGGCTCGACGCGATCCGGCAGGCGGCGCCCAATCTGCTTTTGCAGATGCTGCTGCGCGGCGCGAACGGGGTCGGCTACACCAATTATCCCGACAACGTGGTGCGCTTCTTCATCCGGCAGGCGGCAGATGCGGGGGTCGACCTGTTCCGCGTATTCGATTGCCTTAACTGGGTGGAGAACATGCGCGTCGCTATCGACGCCGTATGCGAGGCGGGCAAGATCGCCGAAGGGGCGATCTGCTACACCGGCGACGTCCTCGATCCGAACCGCGCCAAGTATTCGCTCGGCTATTATGCCGACCTCGCGCGGCAACTAGAAGCAGCCGGGTGTCAGGTTCTCGCGATCAAGGACATGGCGGGCCTGCTGCGCCCCGCTGCCACCCGTGCGCTGGTCGCGGCGCTGCGCGACGTGACCGACCTGCCTATCCATCTGCATACGCATGACACGTCAGGACTTGCCGGGGCGACGCTGATCGCCGCGATCGAGGCGGGGGTCGATGCAGTCGATGTCGCCACCGATGCGATGTCGGGAACGACCTCACAGCCGTGCCTGGGATCGGTCGTGGAAGCGCTGCGCCACACGCCGCATGATACCGGGCTCGATGCCGACGCGATCCGCAAGATCAGCTTCTACTGGGAAGGCGTGCGTGCGCTTTATGCTCCATTCGAACGCGACCTGCGTTCCGGGGCCTCCGAGGTCTATCTCCACGAAATGCCCGGCGGGCAGTTCACCAATCTCAAGGAGCAAGCCCGCGCTCTTGGCCTCGACAGTCGGTGGCACGATGTCGCCCGGGCCTATCGCCAAGCAAACGACATGTTCGGCGATATCGTCAAGGTGACGCCGTCTTCCAAGGTCGTGGGCGACATGGCACTGATGATGGTGGCCCAAGGCCTGACCCCTGAGGATGTGCTGAATGCCGAGCGGGACGTCGCCTTCCCGGCTTCCGTCGTCGAGATGCTAAAAGGCGATCTCGGGCAACCTCTTGGCGGGTGGCCGCAGGCTGTGCAGGCCAAAGCGCTGAAGGGCGAAACACCGATCACCGTGCGGCCTGCCTCGTTGTTGCCCGAGGCTGATCTCGATGCCGCCCGCGCCGAAGTGGCGGGGCTACTGGGGCGTTCAATCGACGAACGCGAACTTGCCTCCTGGCTTATGTATCCCAAGGTCTTCGCCGATTTCGCGCTGGATGCCGCCGATGCAGGGCCCGTATCGGCCCTGCCAACACCGGTATACTTCGGCGGGATGAAGCCTGGAGAGGAAGTCCTCGTCGAGATCGAGCCGGGAAAGACTCTGATCATCCGGCTCCAGACGATCGGCAAGCCGGAACCCGATGGTCATGTGAAGCTATTCTTCGAACTGAACGGCCAGCCTCGCGTAGTGCGCGTGGCCGACCGCAGTCGTGTCGTCGCCGACATGCGCCGCAAGGCGGAAAGCGGGAACCCTGCCCATGTTGCCGCGCCGATGGCGGGGGCCGTATCCTCGATTGCCGTACGCAAGGGCCAGAAGGTTGCCGCCGGAGAAGCCCTTCTCACGCTGGAAGCGATGAAGATGGAGACGACACTCAACGCGCCCCATTCAGGGATTGTATCCGATATCTGCGTAGAAGCGCGCGGCAGCGTCGAGGCGAAGGATCTGCTGGTGGTGCTGGAGTAGCCGGAATGCGGAAAGGCCCGCCGTCTCCTCCAAAGGAGACGGCGGGCCTTCTATTTGCCTGCAATGCGTCGGAAGATCATGCGGCCAGATTGCGCAGGACATAGGGCAGGATGCCGCCGTTGAGGTAATAGGCCAGCTCGTCTGCGGTATCGATACGGCACAGCGTATCGAAGCGCAGGCGGGTGCCGTCGGCACGCTCGGCATCGACGGTCACGGTCTGGCGGGGTTGCAGAGAGGACAGTCCGCGGATGGTGAAGCTCTCGGTGCCGACGAGGCCGAGCGTGTGGCGGGTCGCGCCGTCCTCGAACTGGAGCGGCAACACACCCATGCCGACGAGGTTGGAGCGGTGGATGCGCTCGAAGCTCTCGGCGATCACCGCGCGCACGCCCAGCAGCGCCGTACCCTTGGCGGCCCAGTCGCGCGAAGAGCCGGTGCCGTATTCGGCGCCCGCGACGACGACAAGCGGCACCTTGGCGGCCTTGTAGCGCATCGCCGCCTCGTAGATCGGCAGGGGCTCCTCGCGCAGCATGGTCATGCCGCCCTCGATCCCGCCCATCATCTCGTTACGGATGCGAATATTGGCGAAAGTGCCGCGCATCATGATCTCGTGGTTGCCACGGCGACAGCCGTAGCTGTTGAAGTCCTGCGGCAGCACCTGATGCTCCTGCAACCATTGCCCGGCGGCGGAACTCGGCTTGATCGAGCCTGCGGGCGAAATGTGATCGGTGGTGATCGAATCGCCGAACACGGCGAGGCAGCGCGCGGCGATGATGTCGCCGACCGGGGCGGGTTCACGCTCCAGCCCTTCGAAGAACGGCGGTTCGGCAATGTAGGTAGACGAGGTTGGCCAGTCGTAGGTTTCGCCGGTCTTCACCTCCAGCGCCTTCCAGCGCACGTCGCCTTCGTAGACATCGGCGTAGCGGGCGGCGAACATGTCCGCGTCGATCGAGCCGGCGATGGTCTCGGCGACTTCGGCGTTGGTCGGCCAAACGTCTTTAAGGTAGACGAGTTGCCCGTCTCTGCCAGTGCCGAGTGGCTCGGTGGTGATGTCGCGCGCCACGCTGCCCAGCAGCGCATAAGCGACCACCAGCGGCGGCGAGGCGAGATAGTTGGCGCGCACGTCGGGCGAGATGCGGCCCTCGAAGTTGCGGTTGCCCGAGAGCACGGCGGCGGTGACAAGGCCATTGGCGTTGATCGCCTCGCTGATGGGGGTATCGAGAGAACCGGAATTGCCGATGCAGATCATGCAGCCGTAGCCGGTCAACGCGAAGCCTAGCGCATCGAGATCGTCCTGAAGCCCGGAACGGACCAGATAGTCGGTGACGACCTGACTGCCAGGCGATAGCGTGGCGCGCACCCAGGGCTTGGGCGCAAGGCCCAGCGCCCGCGCCTTGCGTGCGACAAGCCCGGCAGCGACGAGAACCGAAGGGTTCGATGTGTTGGTGCAGCTGGTGATTGCGGCGATGGCAATGTCGCCGTGGCCGAGGGTGAAGTCTTCGCCGTTGACGGGGAAGCGCGTTTCCAGTTCGTCGGCCTTCCCATAGCCGCCGGTCAGTTCGGCTTGCAGTCCCTGGGCGGCGTCTTTCAGCAGCACGCGGTCCTGCGGGCGGCGCGGCCCCGCGACCGAGGGCAGCACGGTGGCAAGATCGAGTTCCAGCATGTCGGTGAAGACCGGCTCGGGTCTGGACGCATCCCGCCACAGACCCTGCGCCTTGGCGTAAGCCTCAACCAGCGCCACGCGGGCAGGATCGCGGCCGGTCAGCCGAAGGTAGGTCAGCGTTGCCTCGTCCACCGGGAAGAAGCCGCAGGTGGCGCCGTATTCGGGCGCCATGTTGGCGATGGTGGCGCGGTCGGCCAGCGGCAGGGCATCAAGGCCGGGGCCGCAGAACTCGACGAAGCGGCCGACCACGCCATGCCTGCGCAACATCTGCGTGACGGTGAGGACGAGATCGGTCGCGGTCACGCCTTCGGGCAGCGCGCCCGAGAGGCGCAAACCGACCACGTCGGGGATTAGCATCGATACCGGCTGCCCCAGCATTGCCGCCTCAGCCTCGATGCCGCCGACGCCCCAGCCCAGTACGCCAAGGCCGCTGACCATGGTGGTGTGGCTGTCGGTGCCAACACAGGTATCGGGGTAGGCGACAGGCAAGCCGTCGGCATCCTCGCTGGTCCAAACGGTCTGGGCGATGTGTTCGAGGTTGACCTGGTGGCAGATGCCCGTGCCGGGCGGCACGACCTTGAGATTGTCCAGCGTGCGCGCGCCCCATTTGAGGAAGGCGTAGCGTTCGGCGTTGCGCTCGTATTCAATCTCGACATTGCGGTCGAAGGCGCGCGGGGTGCTCGCCTCGTCAGCCATAACGCTGTGGTCAATGACAAGGTGGATGGGCACCTGCGGATTGATCCGCGCGGCATCGGCGCCCCAGTGATTCATCGTGTCGCGCATGGCGGCAAGGTCGACGATGCAGGGCACGCCGGTGAAGTCCTGCATCAGCACGCGCGCCGGACGGTACTGGATCTCGCGGGTGGAGCGGCGCTCAACCTGCCATTCGACCAGCGCGCGGAGGTCATCGACCGTAACCGATGCGCCGTCCTCGAAGCGCAGCAGGTTCTCCAGCAGCACTTTCAGGCTGAAGGGCAGACGGCTGATGTCGCCCAGTTGCTCCGCAGCCCGCGCAAGGCTGTAGTAGGCATAATCCTGCCCCTCGACGGTCAGGGTGGCGCGGGCGCCCAGAGTGTCGCGGCCTGTGGCGGTCATGGCGATGGTCCTGTGATCTTGTCATTTGCAGGCGCGTCGAGAGACGGCCTTCCGACCTACCGGGATAGAAAGACCGTCCTTGCGCAACGATCTGTAGAGCTGAAGGAGTTAGCCCTGTGGGATCGCCTCGGGCACGATTGTCTTGACGATCGATGCGTCGAGCTCTTCGTAGTTGTGGAGGCCGATGGTGTCGTAGAGTTCGGCGCGGGTCTGCATGGCATCGACCATCGCGTGGGTGCCGCCATCCTTAGCGATCGCGGCGTAGAGTTTCGCCTGCGCCTTGTTGGCGACGCGCAGCGAGGAGACCGGCCAGATCACCATCTTGTAGCCCATCGCCTCGAACTCGTCGGCGGTGTAAAATGGAGTCTTGCCGAACTCGGTCATGTTGGCGAGCAGCGGCACGCCAGGCATTTGCGCGGCGAACTTCTCGAACATCTCGCGGGTATTGAGCGCTTCGGGGAAGATCGCGTCGGCGCCGGCCTCGACGTAGAGCTTGGCGCGTTCCACCGCCGCATCGAAGCCCTCGACCCCGGCGGCATCGGTGCGCGCGACGATGACGATGTCGCGGCTTGCCTTCTTTGCGGCGGCGACCTTGGCGGCCATGTCAACAGGTGAGACTAGCGCCTTGCCGTTCAGGTGTCCGCACTTCTTGGGCAAGATCTGGTCTTCCAGATGCACCGCGCCCGCGCCCGCGTCTTCAAAGGTGCGGACCATGTGCATGACGTTGAGCGCTTCTCCATAGCCGGTGTCGCCGTCCACCAGCAGCGGCAGGCCCGAGGAGCGCACGATCTGGCGGATGAAGAACGCCACTTCATCCACGGTGATGATGCCAAGATCGGGCAGGCCCATCGAGGCGGTCATCGCCGCGCCCGAAAGGTACAGCCCGTCGAACCCGGCATTGCGCGCCTGGATCGCGGCCTGGCCGTTGTGCGCGCCGGGCAGGCGATAGATGCCGGGCCGGGCGAGTGCGGCGCGGAAGCGCTTGCCGGCGGATTCGGTGGGCAGGTCGTCAGCGAGAAGGTAGGGCATGGGGTCTCCGTATAAAATGGCCGTCATCCCGGACCTGATCCGGGATGACGAGGAACTTAGGCCGCGCAGGTTTCGCTGCGCTGGGCGAGCGGCACGAAAGTCAGGTTCTCGGGGCCGGTGTAGTTGGCCGATGGGCGGATGATCTTGTTGTCTACGCGCTGCTCGATCACATGCGCGGCCCAGCCCGACGTGCGGGCGATCACGAAGAGCGGGGTGAACATCGCGGTCGGCACGCCCATCAGGTTGTAGGACACCGCCGAGAACCAGTCGAGATTGGGGAACATCGACTTGGCATCCCACATCACGCTTTCGATCCGCTCGGCAACCGAGAACTGGCGCTGGGCACCTGCTTCGTCGGCAAGGCTCTTGGCGACGCGCTTGATAACGACGTTGCGCGGGTCGGAGATCGTATAGACCGGGTGGCCAAAACCGATCACCACTTCCTTGGCCTCGACCCGGCGGCGGATGTCTGCCTCGGCCTCGTCCGCCGTCGCGTAGCGCTTCTGGATTTCATAGGCGACTTCGTTGGCGCCGCCGTGCTTGGGTCCGCGCAGTGCGCCGATGGCACCGGCGATGCACGAATACATGTCCGACCCGGTGCCCGCGATGACGCGCGCAGTGAAGGTGGAGGCGTTGAATTCATGCTCGGCATAGAGGATCAGCGAAGTATGCATGGCACGCACCCAGCTTTCCGGCGCCGGCTTGCCGTGCAGCAGGTGGAGGAAGTGGCCGCCGATGCTGTCATCATCGGTCTCGACCTCGATGCGGCGGCCGTGGTGCGCGAAGTGATACCAGTAGAGCAGGATCGAGCCGAGCGAGGCCATCAGGCGGTCGGCTATATCGCGCGCGTCGGGCAAATTATGATGGTGCGGTTCGGGCAGCACGCAGCCTAGCGCCGAGACGCCCGAACGCATCACGTCCATTGGATGTGCAGCGGCGGGGATAGCTTCCAACGCCGCCTTCACGGAATGCGGCAAACCCCGCAGGCCCTTGAGCTTGGCCTTGTAGGCGACCAGTTGGGGCGCGGTCGGCAATTCGCCGTGGACCAGCAGGTGGGCGATTTCCTCGAACTCTGCGCTCTCGGCAAATTCGAGAATGTCGTAGCCACGATAGTGCAGATCGTTGCCGGTCTTGCCGACGGTGCACAGCGCAGTGTTGCCCGCAGTGACACCCGAGAGGGCGACGGACTTCTTGGGTTTGAAGGTGACTTCGGCCATGGGTTCCTCTCCGGTAGGCGCTGGCGGGCGGGTATCGACGTTCATGCGGCGTATTCCCGTTTGTGTGTGAGCGTGGTGAAAGTGAAGCGGCCGCTGGCGGCCATGGTACGGCCACCGCCGTCCTGCGGCGCGGTGGCGAAGACGGAGACGACGATCGCCTGACGGTCGGCGCTGACCGACCAGGTTTCGAGATCGACGTCGGGAGTGGAAAAGCCCTCGTTGAGCTGAACCTGCTCGCACTTGGCGAAGCGGATCGTGCCGGGCAGGTGGGCGGAAGCGCGATCGGCGGCGGCACTGACCATCGCGCCCAGCAGATCGAAGCCCTTTTCTGGGCGGTTGGAGATCATTTTGCGTCTCCTTCGAGTGTCTCGGCGGGCACGCGGACGCGGCCTTCCATGAGGATGCGCGCGCTGCGGCTCATGATCGCCTTGGTCACAGTCCACTGGCCGTCCACCTGCTGGGCCTCGGCGCCGACGCGCAGGGTGCCCGAGGGGTGGCCGAACGTGACCGAGCGGCGCTCTCCGCCGCCTGCGGCAAGGTTCACCAGCGTGCCGGGCACGGCGGCCGCTGCGGCGATGGCCACGGACGCGGTGCCCATCATCGCATGGTGCAGCTTGCCCATCGACAGTGCGCGAACGAGCACGTTGATCTCGCCTGCGAGGACCTCCTTGCCGCTGGAGGTGCGATGATCCACCGGAGAAGCTACGAAGGCGATTTTGGGCGTGTGCTGGCGCCTTGCCGCTTCCTCGGGGGTCTTGATGAGGCCCATCTGCAGCGCACCGATCGTGCGCAACGCTTCGAACCGCGCCAGCGCAGCGGCATCGCCGTTGATCGCATCGCGCAGTTCGGTGCCGGTGTAGCCAATGGCCTCCGCCTCCACGAAGATCGTCGCGATGCCGGCGTTGATAAGCGTAGCGCGCAGCTTCCCGCCAGCGACCAGTTCCTCCGGCACGGCGAGTTCGTCCACCACATTGCCGGTGGGGAACATCGCGGCACCATCCTCGCCTTCGTCTGCAGGATCGACGAACTCCAGCACGATCTCCGCGGCGGGAAAGGCCACGCCGTCCAGTTCGAAGTCGCCGGTTTCCAGCACCGCGCCGCCGGTGACGGGGACATGGGCTACGATGGTCTTGCCGATGTTGGCCTGCCAGATGCGCACGGTGCGCACACCATCAGGTCCGGCTTCGACATAACCCGCGTGGATCGCGAAAGCCCCGGCAGCAGTCGAGAGATTGCCGCAGTTGCCCGACCAGTCCACGAAATCAGTGTCGATGGAGACTTGCCCGTAGAGGTAATCCACATCGTGCCCGTCCCGCGTGCTGGGCGAAAGGATCACGCACTTGCTGGTACTGGACGTCGCGCCGCCCATGCCGTCGATCTGCGCGCCGTAAGGGTCCGGGCTGCCGATCACGCGCTGGAACAGGCGGTCGCGGGCCGGGCCGGGGACGCGCGCGGCTTCGGGTAAGTCTTCCAGACGAAAGAACACGCCCTTGCTGGTGCCGCCGCGCATATAGGTGGCGGGGATCTGGATCTGGGCCATCACACCGTCTCCGCTTCCGAAGCGAGGAAGTCCGTCGCAAAACGCTGAAGCACGCCGCCTGCCTCGTAGATCGAGACTTCCTCCGCCGTATCGAGGCGGCAGGTGACGGGAACCTGCGTCACCGCACCGTCGGCATGGTGGATCACCAGCGTCAGCGTGGCGCGGGGCCGACGTTCGCCTTCGACATCATAGGTCTCGGTGCCATCGAGGCCCAGCGTCAGGCGGGTGATGCCGGGCTGGAACTCCAGCGGCAGCACGCCCATGCCGATCAGGTTGGTGCGGTGGATGCGCTCGAACCCTTCGGCGACGATGGCCTCAACGCCCGCGAGGCGCACGCCCTTGGCCGCCCAGTCGCGCGAGGAGCCCTGCCCGTAATCGGCGCCGGCGACGATGATGAGCGGCTGACGGCGATCCAGATACGTCTCGATTGCCTCCCACATGCGCGTCACCTTGCCTTCCGGCTCGACGCGGGCGAGCGAGCCTTTCTTCACCGCGCCGTCCACCACGGCCATTTCGTTGACCAGCTGCGGATTGGCGAACGTGGCGCGCATGGCGGTCAGGTGATCGCCGCGATGGGTGGCGTAGGAATTGAAGTCCTCTTCGGGCAGGCCCATTTTCGCGAGATATTCGCCCGCCGCGGAACTCGCGAGGATCGCGTTCGAGGGCGAGAGGTGATCGGTGGTGATGTTGTCGGGCAGGATTGCCAGCGGGCGCATGTCCTTCAGCGTGCGCGGGAACGCGGCCAGCGCGCCGACGCCCTCGGTGTCCCAGTAAGGCGGACGGCGGATATAGGTGGACTGCGGCCGCCAGTCGTAGAGCGGGCTGGCTTCGTCCTTCCCGCGCGGCGCGAACATCGGGTCGTAGACATCGCGGAACTGCTGCGGCTTCACCGAGGCGGCGACGATCGCGTCGATTTCCTCGTCGGAGGGCCACAGGTCGGCAAGGCGAATGTCCTTGCCATCGACCGTTCCCAGCACGTCGTTCTCGATATCGAAGCGCACTGTGCCCGCGATCGCATAGGCGACCACCAGCGGCGGTGAGGCCAGGAACGCCTGCTTGGCATAAGGGTGGATACGTCCGTCGAAGTTGCGGTTTCCAGACAGGACGGCGGTGGCGTAGAGATCGCGCCCGATGATCTCGTTCTGGATCGCCGGATCGAGCGCGCCCGACATGCCGTTGCAGGTGGTGCAGGCATAGGCGACGATGCCGAAACCCAGCTTCTCCAGTTCGGGCAACAGACCCGCTTCTTCCAGATAGAGCCGGGCCACCTTCGATCCCGGCGCAAAAGAACTCTTCACCCACGGCTTGCGGGTGAGGCCCAGCGCATTGGCCTTCTTTGCCACCAGGCCCGCTGCCACGACATTGCGCGGGTTGGACGTGTTAGTGCAGCTGGTGATCGCGGCGATGATGACCGCGCCATCGGGCAGCAGCCCCTCGCGCTCCTGCGCCACCGCCTTATCGAGATCGACAGCGATGCCGCGCTCCTCCAGCGCCGAAGTCGGGAGGCGGCGGTGCGGGTTCGACGGCCCGGCCATGTTGCGCACGACGGTCGAAAGGTCGAACTCCAGCACGCGTTCGTACTTGGCATTGCGCAGGTCGTCGGCCCACAAGCCGGTCAGCTTCGCATATTCCTCGACCAGACGGACATGATCGGGATCGCGGCCGGTCAGCAGCAGATAATCGATGGTCTGGCTGTCGATGTGGAACATCGCGGCGGTGGCGCCGTATTCGGGGCACATGTTGGAGATCGTCGCGCGGTCGCCGATCGAGAGGCTGTCCGCGCCTTCACCGAAGAACTCGATCCACGCGCCCACGACGCGGCTCTGGCGCAGGAATTCGGTGATCGCGAGGACGATGTCGGTCGCCGTGATACCCGGCTTGCGATGGCCGGTGAGCCTGACACCGACGATATCGGGCAGGCGCATCATCGAGGCGCGGCCCAGCATGACCGTCTCGGCCTCCAGCCCGCCGACGCCGATGGCGATTACGCCCAGCGCATCGACGTGCGGGGTGTGGCTGTCGGTTCCGACGCAGGTATCCGGGAACGCGACGCCATCGCGCACCTGAATGACGGGCGACATCTTCTCCAGGTTGATCTGGTGCATGATGCCGTTACCGGCGGGGATGACGTCGACATTCTCAAAGGCGCTCTTGGTCCATTCAATGAAGTGGAAGCGATCCTCGTTGCGGCGATCCTCGACCGCGCGGTTCTTGTCGAACGCGGCCGGGTCGAAGCCGCCGTATTCGACCGCCAGCGAGTGATCGACGATCAGCTGGGTCGGCACCACCGGATTGACCTTGGCCGGATCGCCGCCCTGATCGGCGATCGCATCGCGCAGACCCGCCAGATCGACGAGCGCGGTCTGGCCGAGGATGTCGTGGCACACAACGCGCGCCGGATACCACGGGAAATCGAGATCGCGCTTGCGCTCGACGATCTGGGTCAGGGCATCGGTCAGCAGCGCCGGATCGCAGCGGCGGACCAGTTGCTCGGCCAGCACGCGCGAGACATAGGGCAGACCATCGTAGGCGCCGGGGCGGATCGCCTCGATGGCGGCACGGGTGTCGAAGTAGTCGATCTGCACGCCGGCCGATGGTCCGGGGAAAGGCTTGCGATAGGCGTCGTTCATCGGCACGTGTCTTCCCGTCTTGGTCTGTTCAAGGCGCTCTAGGTGTCGCTAGGTGCCGTTCAGTACCCGCCTTATCGGCACGTTCGGGGCATGCGAAAATGGCTGAATTGGCGAAGATTTGCGGACGGATTTCTGCAAATTTGCAAACTTTGCGAAGTCAGGCCGCCGCCGCATCCTGCCGGATCGGCCGGGATTTACCGTCCTCGCCCACGCAGACCATCTCGAAACGGCCCTTTACGGCGATGGATCGCTCTGCATTGGCAAGCCCCTCGGCGGTCATCTCCACCTCGACGGTCAATGAAGATCGACCTTCTCGAATGACGTAAGCGTACAGTTCGACCAACTGACCGACGTGAACCGGATGACGGAACTCGATTTTCTCGGACGTCCGCATTACCATTGCGGCGCGCGCGTAGCGGCTTGCGGCGATGAAGGCGGCCTTGCCCAGCAGGCTGAGCGCGGTGCCGCCGAACAGGGTACCGTAGTGATTGGCCTGTTCGGGGAAGACCATCTCGCACAGGCGGGTTTCCGGTGCATCGGCATTCAGGGGTTGCGTGGCTGTCATCGCTGTCTCCTTGTGAAATCAGCGAACCATAGCCGTGCATCGCAGGGAACCACTGAAACGGGGAAGATTGCGAAGGCTTTGCCTGCAAATCCGCGAATGTTGCGAATTTGGCGATGCCCGTTCATATTGCGCCGCCTGATCATGAACTTGACAGACGGCGTTGTCTGAGTTGTAAGACATGCTGTCGAGGTTCTCCATTTCAGGCATGACGATGGGGCTAAGACGGGAAGACGGTGACGCCTTTGGCGGAGTCCGGCGCTGCCCCCGCAACTGTAAGCGGCGAGCGGAGACCCCATTTTGTGTCACTGGCGTCTCGCAAGGATGCTGGGAAGGCCGGGGCCAAAGCGATGACCCGCAAGCCAGGAGACCTGCCTTCGGCGCGATAACGTTCCTCGGACGGGGGTTCCTCCGGTGGACGCGCGTGAAGCAGGGCCTGCGCTTGTGGAAGGCCCAATGAGCGTTCGCGCGCGCCATCTGTCGACCGATCCGCCCGCAAAGTGGTGATTGGTCAATGCGTGAAATCTCCTTTTACCGAACCTCCAGGCCACCTGGCCATATGAGCGAGCGAATGCGCCGCCGCGTTCGACCGAGTCCGCGCTTTGCGAATTGACCGGATGCGCTGAACCTAAACCTCATTGAATAGCCCCTAGCGGCCAGCGTGATGTGCTGCGCCAGCGGAGAACCAGTGTGCCCGTTAAAGCTGCAAATCTCGGCTTCCCCCACCTTGGACCGCGCCGTGAGTTCACGATGGCCATCGAGGCGTACCGGGCGGGCAAGATCGACAAGGCAGCCCTGCTCGACACCGCCAGGGGACTTCGCACCGCCACCTGGGATCGCCAGAAGGCGGCCGGGATCGATGTGATCCCGAGCAACGATTTCTCGCTCTACGATCAGGTCCTTGACACCTCCGTCATGCTTGGCGCCATTCCCGAAATTTATCAGACCATTGGTGCCCCGGACTCGTTGGAAGTCTATTTCGCCATGGCGCGCGGAACCCGCACTGAGACCGCGAACGACAGTGGTTCGCAAGGCGATGCCGTCAGTTCCGGGCAAATCAACGCTCACGTCCCTGCCCAGGAAACGGCCAAGTGGTTCGACACGAATCATCACTACGTGGTCCCCGAGGTGGAGCCGGGCCAGATATTTGCGCTGTCGACGACCAAGCCTGTCGATCACTTCAAGGAAGCACTGGCGCTGGGCCACCAGACACGGCCGGTGATCCTTGGCCCGATAACCTGGTTGCTGCTAGCCAAGTCGAAGACGGATGGTTTTGATCCGCTGACGTTGCTGGACAGCGCCCTCGACGTCTACGTAGACCTCCTCGGCAAGCTACAAGCGGCAAGCGCCGAATGGGTGCAGATGGACGAGCCTGCACTTGTGCTCGATCTCACCGACACGATCCGCGCTGCATATCGTATTGCCTACGAAAGGCTTTCTAAGGTTCCGGGTATCAGTCTGATGCTCACGACTTACTTTGGCGGCCTCGGCGACAACCTCGCTACGGCGCTGGCGCTTCCGGTCGCAGGACTGCATCTGGACCTTGTGTGTGCCCCTGAGCAACTGGATGCCGTGCTGGCAGATGCAAGGCCAGACCTCGCCCTCTCGCTTGGAATAATCGATGGGCGCGATGTCTGCAGAGCGGATCTTGCAAGCCTGCTCGACCGCTACGAAGGGGTGGGAGGTGAGCAGCGTGTGATCGAGATCGCACCGTCCTGCTCGCTGCTTCACATGCCGATCGACCTGACGGAAGTAACGAAACTGGACCCGCAGGTATCGCAGTGGCTGGGCGTTGCACGGCAGAAGCTGGAAGAAATTGCCACAATAACCCTGGGTGTGCGCGATGGCCGCCATGCCGTCACTCATCTGGTGAGACAGTCCCGATGACGCTCGCCTTTGGATCGCTCAGAACAAACGGTCAGTTGTCCCGCCGGGACCGGATCGGACAGCAGTTACGCCTTCTCGACCGCCAGGGCGAGACAGCCATTTCGTTTGGAGGCTGCATCGAGCGCCATCTCGGCCTCAGGTTGCGCAAGGATCAGGTAAAGCGTTGTATCGCCAGTGTGGCGCGGAAGTATGCTGATAGTCGTTGGGAAAGCGAAACCATTATCGGCCTGTCCCTTCCGATGAGCGCTGCGTCGTTGACGCCGTTGTTCGACAGATTGACCGAACGCCTCTCTGAAATTGCGGACCGCCCTCTGACGCCCAAGGAACTGCTTGCGGCGTTACCGATCACCAATCGGGAAAGGCTGCGGTGGACCAAAGGTAATCGCCTGAAACGCAGCGGCGACCTGAAGATCAAGCGGGGCCAGATCGTCACGATTCCAACATATTCGGTCGCAGCGGCAGAGAGCATTCTCGCCGATGACGCGATCCTGGATCGCTGGCGCGAAATCGACCGCCTCGTCGATGCGTGATCCGGCAGCCATGGATCCAACTTTGGTTGAGTGCCCATGGCGGGAACCAACTATTCCGTCTCGTCCGCGCCGTAGTACAGCTTTCCGATCTCGATCTCCGGGCGCCCCTGCGAGACACGATGCGCATTGGAGTCGCGCAGGGAATAGACGCAGCCACAATATTCCTGCTGGTAGAAGCGCTCACGTTTCGAAATCTCGATCATCCGCGCCGCGCCGCCGCCTTTGCGCCAATTGAACGTCCAGTAGGCCATGTCAGGGTAATGGCTCGCCGCCCGCTCGCCGGAGGCGTTGATCTGGTTCATGTTCTTCCAGCGCGAGATGCCTAACGAACTGGTGATTACCGGAAAGCCGTTCTCGTGGGCGTAGAGCGCGGTACGTTCGAAGCGCATGTCGAAGCACATCGTGCAACGCTCGCCGCGCTCCGGCGCCCATTCCAGCCCCTTGGCGCGCTTGAACCAGTTGGCGGTGTCGTAATCCGCGTCGACGAACGGCACGCCGTGCTCTTCGGCGAAACGGATGTTCTCATCCTTGCGCAGGAGGTATTCCTCCTTGGGGTGGATGTTCGGATTGTAGAAGAAGATGGTGTAGTCGATGCCGCTGGCGGTCATCGCCTCCATCACTTCACCCGAGCACGGCGCGCAGCAACTGTGGAGCAGAACCTTGGTCTGTCCATCGGGCGGGGTCAGCTTGGGCCGTTCGATCGGCGTCATCGTGCGCTCCAGCAATAGCCGGTTTTCTCGACAATGATGGGCAATCGCGAAGCCACGGCAAATACTTTCAAATGTCCGTCGTCAGAACATTTGGCGCAACTCGCGGCGTAAATTAGCGGAGTGCGGGCCTCGTCTGGGGGTTGATGTTAGGCGGCGAGCTTGCGGTGAAGCAAGCGCCGATGTTCGATGGTCTGCCGT
>JAJZQN010000036.1 GCA_021847605.1 Pseudomonadota bacterium
CTTCAACGAAACGTCGAACCTGGAAGCCATGTCGGACGGCACGATCGAGCTGCGCGACATGCCGACCATCACCGACAAGAACGGCCGTCGCCTGTCGCTGGCCCGTAACGGTGAAATCGCGATCATCGACAGCGAAGGTCGCGAACGCGAAACCCACCGCCTGCCTTACGGCGCCACCATCCTGTTTGCGGATGGCGATGCCGTGCAGAAGGGCGACCGTTTCGCCGAGTGGGATCCGTTCACCATGCCGGTGATCACCGAAAAGCCCGGTATCGTTAAGTATGTCGACCTGATCGACAACAAGACGCTGACCGAGCAGACCGACGAAGCCACCGGCATCGCCCAGCGCGTCGTGACCGAGCATCGCGGTGCAGCCCGTTCGAAGGAAGATCTTCGTCCGCGCCTCACCCTGCTCGACGACAATTCGGGCGAAGCCGCACGCTATATGCTGGCGGTCGGCGCGACCCTGTCGGTCGACGATGGTGCGCAGGTTCAGGCCGGTGACGTGCTGGCGCGTGTCAGCCGTGAAGCAGCCAAGACCCGCGACATCACCGGTGGTCTGCCGCGCGTTGCCGAGCTGTTCGAAGCCCGCAAGCCCAAGGACAATGCGATCATTGCCAAAGTGTCGGGCCGCGTTCAGTTCCTCAAGGATTATAAGGCGAAGCGCAAAATCGCCATCAATCCTGAGGATGGTGGCGAGCCGGTCGAATATCTGATCCCCAAGAGCAAGGTGATCGACGTTCAGGAAGGCGACTTCGTGAAGCGCGGCGACAATCTGATCGGTGGTTCGCCCGACCCGCACGACATTCTGGAAGTGCTCGGCATCGAGCCGCTGGCAGAATATCTGGTGGCCGAAATTCAGGAAGTCTATCGCTTGCAGGGCGTGAAGATCAACGACAAGCACATCGAAACGATCGTTCGTCAGATGTTGCAGAAGGTCGAGATCATCGAGTCCGGCGACACCACGCTGCTGGTGGGCGAACAGGTCGACCGCGAGGAAATGGACGAGATCAACGCCAAGCTCCAGCCGGGCTTCGCGCCCGCCGCTGGCAAGCCGGTGCTGCTGGGCATCACCAAGGCGTCGCTCCAGACCCGTTCGTTCATCTCGGCCGCGTCCTTCCAGGAAACGACCCGCGTCCTCACGGAAGCGGCGGTTCAGGGCAAGAAGGATACGCTGATCGGCCTGAAGGAAAATGTCATCGTCGGCCGCCTGATCCCTGCTGGTACGGGCGCTGGCATGAACCGGATGCGGGTTGCCGCCTCGTCGCGTGACGCGGCGATGCGCGCTGCCCTGCGGGCCGCAAGCCAGGTCGACCTGATCGCGCCGAAGACGGCCGCTCAGGAACATGCCGCCGAACTGCGTCAGGGTGCCGAAGCCGCGATCGGCGACGATCCGCTGGGCGCCGTGCAGGGTGATGATTTCACCACGCAGGACATGGACTGACCCTTTGAAAGCATGGGAGGCGCTTCCTATATGGAATGCGGCTCCCATGCCCGTCGGCCCATATCAGGGACGATGCAAATGCCCGCCGGATGCGTAACCCGCAGCCGGCGGGCTTTTCTTTTGCCCCGGACAGTCAGCAGGGGCCGGGAAAAGTAGGTCGGATGACTTCAAAAACCCCTTGACCGACTCTGCAACCCCGCCTATCTGCGGCGTCCCAAGCGCGGTGCGCTCAAGGATTGATGCCCGATCCTCTAATGGTAAGAGAGCGGACTCTGACTCCGTCAATCAAGGTTCGAATCCTTGTCGGGCATCCAAAACTTTCCAAAAGACATGAGCATAGGCTGGCGCACCCGCCCCGAGTGACCCCGCCGGTTTGCACGCCAGAACACGATCTCGATCAGAGATCGGGTGGCGCTTTCTTACATATCGGGGAATGAACCGGCCGCTTCATGCCGCCGGGGATCATGGCGTCAGCGGGTCGCCTTGCGCACGGGAATGGAGCGTTCGCGCCAGGCCATAGTCTTGCCAGCGAGTGCGCGTTCGACACGCGCCCAGATTTCGATATCCGCAGCCGTGATCATGCCATCCTCCATCGGACGTGCAGGCATTGAACGGACAGGCATCGGCGGCAGGACGGCGTTGCGCATGGCTTACTCGCGAGACGATAATGTCATAACAGAATGGTGCTTTTTAACAGGAAGCGCTGTCGTCCCAATGTCTGCAACATTACATAAGGGCAATGCAGGGACGATCGGGGGATACCCCATATACAGTCCATGAAGCGGGGGCGATAAAGACATGGTGGCCGAATGCGTGACGATCGGGAGCAGGCGCGTGCTGTTCCTGATGGCGGTCGATGCGGAATATGGCGTGCATCTGCGGCGGCGTTTCGTGCCGTTGCTGACGGGTGTCGGGCCTGTGGAAGCGGCGCTGGCGACGGGCATGGCGTTGCAGCAGATGGCGGCGCGCGACGCCCTGCCCGATCTGGCCATATGCCTGGGGTCGGCAGGATCACGGCGATGCCCGCTGGGCGAAATCTATCAGGTGTCGAGCGTGTCATGGCGTGACATGGATGCGTCCCGCCTGGGCTTTGCCAAGGGGCTGACACCCTTTGCCGATCATCCGGTGGATGTGCCGCTGGAAATGCTGACCGATCTGCCACGCGCCCGGCTTTCGACCGGAGCGAATATCGTGGGGGGCGAGGATTATGCCGCCATCGACGCCGATATGGTGGATATGGAGACATTTGCGGTGGCGCGGGCCTGTGGCCGGTTCGGCGTGCCGCTGGCGGGCCTGCGCGGCATTTCCGACGGGCCGGGTGAGTTGAGCCATATCGATGGCTGGACGGCGCTGCTGGGGTTGCTGGATGAGCGGCTCGCCGCAGCCGTGGACCAGATCGAAAACAGGTTGTTGGCGCTGTAAAGCCTATCCCACCCCGCCATCAGCCCGGTTCAGCATGTGCCGGCCGACGACGCAGGGCGGGACCAGGACAGTTGGTAGGTGACGAGGAAGCCGTCATGATCCGATAGTTCGGGGCCGCTTTTGCCGCCGTCGAACATCGCCTCTACCCGGATGGGACGAATCGACACCTGATCGCCGGGCCAGAAAAATTGCAGATCCTGCGTATCCATCCAGGGTTCGTCGCCGTCCCAGGACATTTGCACGTCGCAGCCCGACGCACGGTCCGCGCAAACGCGGTGGACCAGATCGAAGGATTGATAGCGAGAGAAATTCTCCCAGCGCGGTTCGGAATGGCGCATGTTGAAATCACCACCGAAGATCACGGGATAGGCGTCGTCATGGGTGCGATCGATGAAAGCCGATGCTTCAAGCGACTGGCGGTCATGCGCCTCCAGATTGCGATGGGCGGGCGCCCGCGACGCCCCGCGGCTGTTCATATGGGTATCGTAAATGTCGATCGGGGTCGGCACACAGGGTATGGAGATACGGGCAAGGGCCACGCCCTTATTGGCGAGGCAATCAATCCCCGCACATGACCGACGGCCATAGGCGTGCATATCGACATGGATGATCGGATAGCGCGAGGCGATGGCAAGGCCGCTGCCGGTCAGGTGCATGCCCACCTCCCCCCGTTTGATGTCGGAGCGGCCCGGCAACGGCTCTGTCGTGACGCCCCGTGCGCGGGTCGTGCGGCGCGGGCCAGCGACAATCGCCGGATAGCCGGTGGCGGCCACGGCGCTCTTGGCAGGACCGCTGAACATTTCCTGAAACAGGATGACGTCCGGTCCCCGCCCCTGCGCCCGCAGCGCGGAAAGGCGGTCGCCAATCTGCCGCAGCGACGGCGCACGCCCTGAACGGGCGGGCCAGCCCAGCCCCTCTATATTATAGGTCAGTACCGTCAGAGTGGTGGTGTCCATTCCGTCCGCCGCCGGAGCGATGACGGGCGGGGTCGCATCCTGTGGCGCCATGGAGCGCAACGGCAGCGGCGTGGCGCAACTGGACGCCAATAGCCCGAGCAAGCCCACCCATGGGCATGACACGGAAAGACGCAGGCGCCGCTGTGCCACGGCCAGTCTATTCCCCGTCGAAACGGATCAACGCCTGCGCCGGAACGCCCTCTGCCTCCAGTGCCGCCATGCCGCCCAGATCGGGCAGGTCGATGGCAAAGAGCGCCAGCAGGACGTCGGCGCCCTGTTCGCGCAGCAATTGCGCGGCGGCAATCGCGGTTCCGCCGGTGGCGATCAGATCGTCGATCAGGACGATGCGACTGCCGCCCGGAACCTGTCCTTCATGCATTTCGAGCCGGTCGGTGCCATATTCCAGCACATAGTCGATGCCGACAGTCTTGCCGGGCAGCTTGCCCGCCTTGCGCACCGGCACGAAGCCCTTGCCCAATGCGAGGGCGAGGGCCGCACCCAGAATGAAACCGCGCGCCTCCACCCCGACGATGAGGTCAGGATCGAGCGGGCGAATACGGGCCGCCATCTGCTCCACCAGTTCGCGCAACCCCTGCCCGTCGGCGAGCAGGGTGGTGATGTCGCGGAACATGATGCCGGGCTTGGGGAAATCCGGGATGGTACGGATGAGGCTGGTCAGATGGTCGATGCTCATGCCGCCCCCATAAGGAAAGGGCGCGATTCCCACAAGGAACCGCGCCCTATTCCTGCGCCCGGCATCGGGGCTGCGCCTGTCAGGCCGCCTTTTTCTTGTCCGCCCAGATATTCTGGTAGGACATATAGGCCAGACCCGTCGCAATCAGCAGGAAGACGATGGTGGCCAGACCCGCCGTGCGGCGATTTTCCAGCTTCGGCTCGGCCGTCCAGGTGAGGAAGGCCGCCACGTCCTGCGCCATCTGATCCACCGTCGCCTTGGTGCCGTCGGCATAGGCGACCTGATCGTCGGCAGCCAGCGGCGGGGCCATCGCCAGATTGAGATTGGCAAAATAGGGGTTGAAGTGCAGCGCGTCGGGGGTCTTGGCGTCAGGGAATTCCTTCAGCAATTCCTGTCCCTTGGCGTTCTTGTACCCGGCCTGATCGGTATAGCCGGTCAGCAGCGAGTAGATATAAGCAGAGCCATGATGGCGCGCCTTGGTCATCAGCGACAGGTCGGGCGGGATCGCATTATTGTTCGCCGCCGCCGCCGCGACATTATTCGCGAAGGGCTTGGGGAAATAATCCGATGGCACCGGATCGCGGGTCGACATTTCGCCGGTCGCGGGATCGACGTCCGGTGTCTTGAGCGCCCATTGCTTGGCGATGGCCTTCACCTCGGCCTCATTATAGCCGATGCCTTCCAGATCGCGGAAGGCGACGAATTTCAGGCTGTGGCAGGCCGAGCAGACTTCCTTGAAAACCTGAAAGCCGCGCTGAAGCTGTTGCCGGTCGTAACGGCCGAACGGACCGTCGAACGAGAAAGAGACATGCTTGGGAGCGAGGTGAAATTCATGCTCCACCGTCTTGGCCGGCGGTTCGGTGACATAGCTATAGGCACCGAACAGGAAGGAGATGAGCAACCAGCCTGCAAAGAAGAGGCCGACGAAGAATGCGCCGATGCGAACCATGATCGTCTACCCCCTTATTCGGCCGGGACCGCGGCGGGTTCGCCGTCAGCCTTGGCATATTTGGCCAGCACCGCATCGGTGATCGAATTGGGCAGCGGCAGCGGCTTTTCGAAGCGCGAAATCAGCGGCAGAATGATCAGGAAATGGGCGAAATAATATGCCGCCGCAACCTGAGAGATCATCACATAAGGCTCCTCCGCCGGAGCGCCGCCGCAATAGCCCAGGATCAGCACGTCGAGAATGAGGATCCAGAAATATTTGCGGAAGACCGGGCGATAGGTGCCCGAACGAACCGGCGACGTATCGAGCCATGGCAGGAAGAAGAGCAGCAGGATCGATGCGAACATCGCCAGCACGCCCAGCAGCTTGGCCGGTACGAAGAAGAAGTCGACGGTGAAGGCGCGCAGGATCGCGTAGAAGGGCCAGAAATACCATTCAGGCACGATATGCGCCGGCGTCGAGAGCGGGTTCGCTTCGATATAATTGTCCGGGTGGCCCAGGAAATTGGGCGCAAAGAACAGCAGGACCGAGAAGCAGATCAGGAAGACACCAAGGCCGAACCCGTCCTTTGCCGTGTAATAGGGATGGAACGGCACGGTATCCTGCGGCCCCTTCACCTCCACGCCGGTCGGGTTCGAAGACCCCGGAATATGCAGCGCCCAGATATGCAGGATGATAACGCCCGCAATCACGAAGGGTAGCAGGAAGTGCAGCGAGAAGAATCGGTTGAGCGACGCATTGCCGGGGGCGAAACCGCCCAGCAGCCAGGTCTGGATCGGTTCGCCCACGACCGGGATCGCGCCGAACAGGCCGGTAATGACCTTGGCCCCCCAATAGCTCATCTGACCCCAGGGCAGCACATAACCCATGAAGGCCGTGGCCATCATCAGCAGGAAGATGACGAGACCCAGCAGCCACACCATTTCGCGTGGCGCCTTGTAGGAACCGAAATAGAGGCCGCGGAAAATGTGGAGATAGACCACGATGAAGAAGAAGCTGGCGCCGTTGGCATGGGCATAGCGCATCAGCCAGCCGGCATTCACGTCGCGCATCGTCTGTTCGACGGTACCGAATGCGACCAGCGTGTTCGCGCCATAATGCATCGCCATGATGACGCCGGTGATGATCTGGATGACCAGCGCGACGCCGGCGAGGACGCCGAAATTCCAGAAATAATTGAGATTGCGCGGGACAGGATAGCCCGCACCGATGGCGTTGTAGACGAGGCGCGGAAGCGGCAGCTTCTCGTCCATCCACTGCATCACGGGATGCTGCGGCTTATATTGCTCAGCCCAGGGAAAGCTCATGGTTTCTTACCTCAGCCTACGAGAATGGCGGTGTCGGAAGTGAAGCTGAACTTCGGAACTTCCAGATTTTTGGGCGCGGGACCTTTACGGATGCGCGCGGCGGTGTCGTAGGACGAGCCATGGCAGGGGCAGAAATAGCCGCCATATTCGCCGCGCACCTCACCTTCGCCAGCGCCCAGCGGCACGCAGCCCAGATGGGTGCAGACGCCCATGGTGATGAGCCATTGCTTCTTGCCGTCGACGGTGCGCTGTTCCAGCGTCTGGGGATCGCGCAGGGTCGAGGGATCGACCTTGTCGGCTTCGGCGATTTCCTTGTCGGTCAGATGGCGCACGAACAAGGGCTGCGACCGGAAGGTCGTCTTGATCGCCTGTCCCGGCTGGATCGCGGAAAGATCGACCTCGGTCGAGGCGAGCGCCAGCACGTCGGCGCTGGGATTCATCTGATCAATCAGCGGAAGCGCAACGACAGCAGCGCCGACCCCGGCAAAGCTGACTGCCGCTATGTTGATGAAGTCGCGGCGGCGGACTTCCTCTCCGCCTGATGGACCTGGCCCGTCGGTATGTTCTACGATCGCCATGCACCTCTACCCTTGCAAGAACGCCCTGATCGAGCCGCAATGCCGTTCTTGGCTTTGTTTATCAAGGGATTTGGGGGTGACTAGGTAATCACCACCTCCGCCTCCCCTTACGGCTGAGTGCGTAGGTGATAACGTGAGGTTGCGCGCTTTGCCAACAGCAAAGTCGCACAGCCCTGTTGTAAAAAGGTCTGGCTATATTATGGCACGGCCATGCGTATCGCCCTTTACCAACCCGAAATTGCGGGCAATGTCGGCGCCATCCTGCGTCTGGCGGCCTGCTTCGCCGTGCCGGTGGACATCATCATGCCGACAGGTTTTCCCTTTTCCGACACACGGTTAAAGCGTGCCGCCATGGATTATGGCGCCGCAGCGGAAGTGACGCGCCATGCCAATTTCGAAGCATTCGACGCGGATCGCCGGGCCAATGGACGCCGCCTGCTGCTGATGAGCAGCCATGCGTCGCAATTATTGCCCGAGGTGCGGTTCGAGGCGAACGACGTGCTGTTGATGGGATCGGAAAGTGCCGGGGTACCCGACATGGTGCGCGATATGGCCGATGTGCGCGTCCGCATACCGATGGCGCCGGGTTTCCGGTCGCTGAACATCGCCGTTTCGACGGGCATCGCGGTGGCAGAAGCGCTGCGCCAGACGGGGACTTTTCCGCAATGATACGTACTAACCCGATCCCGGCCGTTTCCTTTGATCTGGACGTACGGCAACAGGCCGCCCGCACCTGGTTCGAATCGCTGCGCGACCGGATCTGCGCCGAATTCGAGGCGATCGAGCGGGAAGCGGGTAGCGACGCGCAGTTCGACTATGTCGCCTGGGACCGGGAAGTGGAGGGACAGGCTCCGGGCGAAGGTGGCGGCGGCGTGCGCGGCGTCATGAAGGGAAAGATATTCGAAAAGGTCGGCGTCAACGTGTCGACCGTCGGCGGCGAATTTGCGCCCGGCTTTGCCCAGACCATCCATGGCGCGGCCGACAATCCCGCATTTTTCGCGACCGGCATCAGTCTGGTCGCCCATATGGCCAATCCCCATGTGCCGGCCGTACATATGAACACCCGCTATCTGGTGACGACCAAAAGCTGGTTCGGGGGGGGCGCAGACCTGAACCCGCCGCTGCCGCGCGAAGACGATACGGCGCATTTCCATGATGTGCTGAAATCCGCATGCGACGCGCATGACCCGGACTATTATCCGCGTTTCAAGGCATGGGCAGACGACTATTTCTTCATCCCCCATCGTGGCGTGCATCGCGGCGTGGGCGGCATATTCTACGACCATCTGGAATGTGCCGACGATGCGGCGTTCGACGCCAATTTCGCCCTTACTCGCGCAGTAGGGGATGCGTTTCTGAACGCCTTTCCGCCGATCGTGCGGCGGCGCATGGACGATGCGTGGGACGAGGCGGAATATCGCACCATGCTGGAATGGCGGGGTCGCTATGCGGAGTTCAATCTGGTGCATGATCGCGGCACGCTGTTCGGCCTGAAGACCGGGGGGAATATCGACGCGATCCTGATGAGCCTGCCGCCCATGGCAAGCTGGAGCTGAAGCCCGTGGCGCTGACGCCGGTGGAACCGGGCATGGTGGCGACGGTCGTCACGCATCTGGAAATGCGCGAACGGCCCAGGCCCGCGCCGATTCCACCCGCGCCGTTGCGGCTGGTGCCGTGGAAGCAGCCGGATATTGCGGCCTATCGCACATTGTTTCGACGGGTCGGCGCGCCATGGCTGTGGTTTTCGCGGCTGGTGATGGCAGACGCGGAACTGACTGCGATCCTGCATGACCCGGCGGTAGAAGTCTATGCCGTCACCGATCCGCGCGGAACCGAAGTCGGCCTGCTGGAACTGGATTTTCGGTCGCTGCCCGATTGCGAACTGGGCTTTTTCGGGCTGGTGCCGGAACTGAACGGTAAGGGGCTGGGCCGATGGCTGATGGCGCAGGCCAAATCACTGGCCTGGCGCAAGGGGGTGGAGCGTTTCTGGGTTCACACCTGTACGCTGGACAGTCCGGCAGCGCTGGGATTCTATATCAGGTCCGGTTTCGTCCCCTATGGCCGCGAGGTGGAAACATTCGCCGATCCGCGCATCGCGGGCGTGCTGCCGCGCGATGCAGCCCCGCATGTGCCCCTGCTGGAGCCGAAGCCTTAACGGAAGACGTCCGCGACATCCTGTGGCTGGGTCTGGCGATAGAGGCGCGCGATCATCACCAGCATATAGACCTGAATGACGGCCGACATCGCCGCACCAGCGATGCCGCCACCGAGCCGCGCACCTTCCGGCCCGGCGACCAAGCCGCCGATCAGCCCGACCACCAGCTGCGCCACCGAAGCGACAATGCTGGACAGCAGCATGACAATGATAAGAAATCCCAGCAGCCGCCAGAAATGGCCGCGCGTCGAAGTCCATGCATGGCGCAGCGATGCAACGACGCCAAGCTGGCGGTCGATAACGACGGGATTGAGCAGGATCAGGCGAACACCTGCGAAAAAGACGAGGCCCGCGGCAATCCCGGCCGACAAGGCGCCCAGCGCTGCTCCGCCACCGGGCGAAACAAGCGACAGTGCGCCGCTGATGATGACGGCTACCAGCACGATGCCCACCACGGCCGCCCCCGCCAGCAGCGACGTGCCGATCAGCACCGGCAGGCGCGCAAAGCTGAGCCGGAGCGCCTCACCCACGCTGATGCCCGGACGCAGCGCCAGCGCGAAGATGGCCAGCGACCCGAACCAGATCAGCAGGATGGCGAGCAGCATCGCCAGTCCGAAGCCGGCGGGCATGGTGGGGATCGTGTCCGGCTTGGGATTGGCGAACCATGCCTGAAGTCCCGGCGGGGTCATTTCCCCCAAGATGACGGTCGGCAATGCAATGAACAGCAGCGCCACGGGGAACAGCAGCGAAGCCTCCCGCGCGACGAAGGGGAGCGTTTCCTCCCACGCCTTGCCGATCGAGATGTTCGCCATATCTATAGTGCCTGCCCTGATGGTGCGGAAAATTCGGCGTGAGACTTGATCGCTCGCCCGGCCCAAGTCAAGGAAGCGCCATGGCCAATTCATCCCCCAATCCCCTGCCCTTCCCCGAAACGGTCGAATGGCGGGTGGAGCAAGCGCCCGTCGATTACCCCCAGGCGCTGACCGATATGGAGGCGCGCGCCACCGCCATCTACGCGGGCGAGGCGAGCGAACGGGTATGGCTGTTGGAGCATCCGCCGCTCTACACCGCCGGGACCAGCGCGGACCCGGCCGAATTGCTGGACGCGCGCTTTCCGGTGCATGAGGCGGGTCGCGGCGGGCGTTATACCTATCACGGGCCGGGGCAGCGGATCGGCTATCTCAACATCGACCTGACGCCGCGCGGCAAGGATGTACGCAATTTCGTCCATCATCTGGAAGGATGGATGATCGCGGCGCTGGGCGATCTGGGTATCGCGGCGCGGCGGGCGGAAGGACGGATCGGGATATGGACGGACGACCCGCAGGGGCGCGAGGCGAAGATCGGCGCGCTGGGCATTCGCGTGCGGCGCTGGGTCACGCTGCACGGCTTTGCCATCAATGTCGATCCCGACCTGTCCCATTTCACCGGCATCGTGCCCTGCGGGATCAGCGAATATCCCGTCACCAGCATCGCGGCGTTGGGCGGCCCCACCGACATGGCTACGCTGGATGACGCATTGCGTACCCATTTTCCGTCCTTTATCAGCCGCTTGTCGCGTTGTGGCCCGGGGGTTGAGCAATGCCGGACGGATCGCTAGGGTCTGACCCTTCACAAAAATGACAGGTCGCTTTCAAGGATAACCGGATGCGAATTTATGCCAGCCTTGCCATCATGACCCTGAGCCTTGCCGCGTGCGGCGGCAGCGGGGAGAAAGGCGGCAACAGCGTCCAGATGAAGGATATGGAAGTGGTGGACGGCACTGCATCCGACGCCATGACCGATCTGGACGGGGTGCAGAGTGAAGGGACATCCGTCGTCCTGCCCGGTGCGAATGGCGCCGGCAATGCCAGCACCCCGGCGGCCAAGTCCACCCCCACCGAAAAGGCGCCGGCCGATGACGCGGAAGTGGTGTCGGATCAATAAGCATCGGCCAGCTTAAAGGCTGGCATATTCATTCAGGGGCGATACAGTCGTCCCACGACAAGAAAGACCGGCGCCAGCATACGACAGCGCCCCCGGAGAGAAATTAGTCCATGCGTTTTCCTACCCTTGTGGCCAGTCTGGCCATGGCATCGATCGCGGCACAACCCGCCGCCGCCCAGTTCTTCTGGTCGCCGCCGGACCTGAGCGCACCGCCGCTGACCGATGCGACTGCGGCCGCGGCACTGGGCCTGCCCGGCGCGACCCCCGATGAGATCAACGCCGGACTGGTGTGGAATTTGCGCGCGGCGATCAACGTCGCGGCGCTCCAGTGCCAGTTCGAACCGACGCTGCTGGCGATCAGCAACTATAACGCCATGATCGCCCATCATGACGCGGAAATGGATAAGGCGCAGGCTGGCGTTCTGAGCTATTTCCAGCGGACCGTGGGCAAGGGCAAGCCGGGTCAGGCGGCGTCGGACCAATATGGTACGCGCATCTATTCCGGCTATTCCACGGTGCAGGCGCAGAAAGGATTCTGTCAGGCGGCAGCCGAAGTCGGACGGCAGGCGATCTTTGCCGAACGCGGCACCCTGCATGAGGTGGCACGCAGCGGGCTGGCATCGATCAAGAAGGCGCTGGTGGTTTCCGGCGACCAATATTATGGTACGCCGGGCTACGACTATGACGTCGCACTGCCCTCCTTCGATCCCAAATGCTGGAAGAAGGGCGTGTTGCTGCCCGAATGCCATCAGGCCTATAATGACAAGATCGGTGTTGCCCGACCGGCCCAGTAAGGCCGTTAGCGTAACGGATTAACGCAGGCCCAGATATTTATGGGCCTGCACCGTCAGTCGCCAGCGCGGCCGATCCATGACGAGCGCGATGGCGGCGCGGGCATTATCCTTTGCATGGGCATCGTCAAGCGGCTGAAGCAGCAGATGGTCGAAGGACCAGCGCTCCATCACACCAACATCGGCAACGCTATGCCCACCGCCGGGCTGAGGCCAGACCAGTTTTAGTTCATGGCCCGATTGCTGGACCACGTCGCTGCCCGCCTTGGGGCTAATGCATATCCAGTCGATGCCGGGATGCACGGGCAAGGTGCCGTTGCTTTCGATCGCAATGGTGAAGCCGCGCACATGCAGCGCATCGACCAGTGCATCGTCCACCTGCAACATCGGCTCGCCGCCGGTCAGAACGATATAGCGGCCGTCGACGCCATCGCCCCAAAAGGCCAGCGCCGCGTCGGCCAGCGCGGCGGCATCGGCGAACTTGCCGCCGCCGTCACCATCCGTACCGACAAAATCGGTGTCACAAAATTGGCAGACGGCCTTTGCCCGGTCCTGTTCCCGGCCGGTCCACAGGTTGCAGCCCGCAAAGCGCAGGAACACCGCACGGCGCCCTGCCTGAACCCCTTCCCCCTGAAGGGTGAGGAACATTTCCTTGACCGCATATGACATGGCCTAATCCCTGCTCAGGGCCGCGTCGCATAGACGGTGGGGTCGGGGAGGCCAGCTTCTTCATAGCCCTTGGACCGCAGGCGGCAGCTGTCGCACAGGCCGCAATGCTTGCCATCGGGCGTGGGATCATAACAGGACCAGCTGATACCCGCGTCCAGACCCAGCCGATCGGCCTCGCGCGCGATATCGGCCTTGCTCATAAATTGCAGCGGGGTGTTGATACGGATGGGCTGCCCCTCCACCCCGGCTTTGGTCGCGAGCGTCGCCATCTTCTGGAAGGCGTCGATAAATTCGGGCCGGCAATCGGGATAACCCGAATAATCGAGCGCGTTGACGCCGATGAAAATATCACTCGCGCCCGCGACTTCGGCCAGACCCAGCGTCAGCGACAGGAAGATGGTGTTGCGTGCAGGAACATAGGTGACAGGGATTTCGTCGCCCACGCCACCCTTTGGCACGGCGATATCGGCCGTCAGCGCCGATCCCCCAAATGCCGTCAGATCAAGCGGGAGGACGATATGGCGAATGGCGTTCAGAGCCTCCGCCACGCGCGCAGCCGCCCGCAATTCGACACGATGCCGCTGATTATAGTCAATCGAGAGCGCCAGGATGCGATAGCCCGCTTCGCGCGCCAGACCGCCCGCGACCATCGAGTCCAGCCCGCCCGAAAGCAGGACGACGGCGAATTTTCCGTTGTTGTCAGCCATAAGGGTTCCGCTACCTCCAGCCATGCCGCCGCGCAAGCGGTACGCGATCAGCCACAGCTACCTACATGCCGCCCTTCGGCAGAAAAGGCGAAGGGTGCGCCATTGGCAATACCCTGCGACCGGATCTGAACCAGCTTGGCCGTTTCGACGCGCAGGTCCGTGCGGCCATTGCCCGCAGCCGCACAATCATAATTGACGGACACCGCGCTGGCGCTGTCGCTGATCGTGAAGCTGGAGCAGAGCGCCCGGCCATGCCGCACCTGAAGCAGTTGGCGCAGGTCGGTCACGCATAGCTTATGCGTTTCCGCGCCTTCGCCCCGGCCGCGCAATTCCCATTCGCCAACCTCCAGCGCACGCAGCGCCTGTGGCACAGGAGCGACCGCAGCCGACGCCCAGCTCGCCCCCATCAAGCCTGCACAGGCGCCCAGCACTCGCATTGCCATCATCGTCATGGCCGTCCGTTCCATCCTGCCAGAAATCAGCCCGGTCGGGCCATGATCCATCCGATGCCGCATGATTGCGGCAATTTCATAGCGTGAACGGGGTCACGCCGCCCCAATTGCCCATGTCGTCATTGCGACGGGCAAGTTCAATGGGCGACGAAACTGTCCAGCGCGATCGGGAAAAGACGCGAGCAAAAGGCGCAATCGACGCCGATGATCCCCTTGTCATCGGCCATGTCCGCGCGCTCGCTGGCCGGGAAGCGACCCAGCACATCGCGGATATGATCCAGGTCGCAGCGGCATCCCTTGGCCAGCGCGACGGGCTCCGTGACGCGCACTTCGCTTTCCTCATGGAAAAGGCGCCAGATGATGTCGGTCAGCGGCAAGGCGCCATCGGTCAGCTCATCGGGATGGATGGTGCCGCCCAGTGCCTGAACATGTTCCCATTCCGGGTGATCGTGACGCACATGCAGGCGTTCGCGACCGACCTCCCCCTCCGGCAGATGCTGAAGCAACATACCGGCGGCGAAGCATCCCTCGCCACTGTCATGCCGGATGGCAATACGGATCAGGCTGGGTATCTGTTCGGACTGGAAGAAATAATGTTCGGCTGCTTCCGCGAGCGACTGCCCCTCCAGCGGGACGATGCCCTGATAGCGCTCTCCCGTGACCGACTGATCGAAGGTGATCGCCAGATAGCCCTTGCCGAACAGGCCGAACAAAGTCGGGTCCGCACCCTGCTCCGCCAGCCGGTCGGCATCGAATTTGGCATAGCCGCGCAGCGCGCCGTCCTTGTAATCGGCGACCAGCAGGCTGACGACGCCATTTTCGGTCTGCGCCTGAAGCGTGAGTTGCCCCCCCGCCTGTTTGAGCGTGCTGCCCAGCAACGCCGCCAGCACCAGCGCGGACGCCAGCAGGCGCTCGATCGCCGGGGGATAGGCATGGGCGGCCAGAACATCGTCCAGCACCGGGCCAAGGCGCACGATGCGCCCACGCGCGTGGCGTGAGGCGATGGTGAAACCCACAGATTGGTCGATGGTGGCGGCAAGTGTCACGTCATGGCTCCGAAATCCGCATGCGCGGAACAGAAGGTTGGCATCCAGCGATGCAGGCGAGCCTCCCAGATAGGAAGCCCGCCCGAAAACTCAACCAAGACGCCCCAGCGCCCAGAGCAGCACCGATTTCTGAGCATGAATGCGGTTTTCCGCCTCGTCCCAGATCAGCGATTGCGGACCGTCGATGACGTCCGCCACCACTTCCTCACCACGATGCGCGGGCAGGCAATGGAGGAATTTCGCGTCGGACTTCGCCCCGGCCATCAGGTCGGGCGTGACCTGAAAGGGCATCATCGCCTTGAGCTTTTCGTCCGCGTGGGATTGCCCCATGGAAATCCAGGTGTCGGTGACGACGACATCGGCCCCGGCAACCGCCTCTGCCGCATCTCGCGTCAGGGTGATGGTCGATCCGGCGGCGCGGGCCGCTTCGGCAAAGGACGGGTCGGGATCATAGCCCTGCGGAATGCCCATGCGGACATCGAACTTCAGCAGGCCCGCCGCCTCGACAATCGAATGAAGGACATTGTTGCCATCGCCCAGCCAAGCCCACTGGCTGCCCGGCAGGGCCAGCCCATGTTCGACCACGGTCAGCAGGTCCGCAACGATCTGGCAGGGATGCGACAGGTCGGTCAGGCCATTGACGACCGGGACGGTGGCATAATGGGCCATTTCCTCGATCTTCGCATGATCGTCCGTGCGGATCATGATGGCGTCGACCATGCGGCTCAATACGCGGGCGGTATCGGCGACGGTTTCGCCACGGCCCAGCTGGCTGGTCGCGCCATCGAGGATCAGCGAGGTGCCGCCCAGCTGACGGATCGCCATGTCGAAGCTGACGCGGGTGCGCGTGCTGTTCTTTTCGAAGATCATCCCCAGCGTGTGTCCCGCCAGCGGCGCATCGGCATCCACCCAGCCCTTGGGCTTGCCCGCACGCGCGGCTTTCCGATCGATGGCGTCGGCAATCATCGCGGCGATGGCGTCGCCGCCCGCATCGGAGAGATTCAGGAAATTCTTCATGGAACTTGGTTCCCCCATCCGTTCGCTTCGAGCCTTTCGAAAGGCATCAGACGCCCTGCGCTCGAAACGAACGGGAATATGGTTTCAGGCCGCCTTGGCTTCGGCAAAGCTCCGCGCGCCGGCGGAAATCTTTTCGATGGCTTCGGCGATATGGCTTTCGTCGATGACGAGCGGCGGCAGGACGCGCAACACATTCTGCCCGGCCGACACGGTCAGCAGACCATGATGATCGCGCAGATGGCCAACGAAGGTGCGGGCGTCATAGCCGTCCTTCAACTTGACGCCGAGCATCAGGCCCATGCCGCGCACGTCCTCGAACATGTCGTCATGATTGGGGATGAGCTGTTCCAGCGCCGCGCGCAGGCGTGCGCCCATCGCCTTCACCTGATCGAGGAAGCCGTCGGCCAGCACTTCTTCGATGACGGCCAGGCCCACCGCCATGGCGAGCGGATTGCCGCCATAGGTGGTGCCGTGCGTGCCGAACACCATGCCCTTGGCCGCTTCCTCGGTCGCGAGGCAGGCGCCCAGCGGGAAACCGGCGCCGATCCCCTTGGCCACGGCCATGATGTCGGGCTTCACGCCATATTGTTCATGCGCGAAGAAGGTGCCGGTGCGGGCATAGCCGCACTGGACTTCATCCAGCACCAGCAGCAGGCCATGTTCGTCACACGCCTTGCGCAGGCCTGTCATGAATGCCTGCGTCGCGGGTGTCACGCCGCCTTCGCCCTGTACCGGCTCCAGCAAGAAACCCGCCGTATTGTCATCGATCTGCGCCAGCGCGGCGTCGAGATCGTTGAACGGCACAACCGAGAAGCCGGGCAGCAGCGGTTCGAAACCATCGCGCATCTTGGGCTGGCTGGTGGCCGAAATGGCGCCCAGCGTCCGCCCATGAAAGGCGTTGTCGAAGCTGATCAGCTTGTGCCGATGGGCATTGCCATTGGCATAATGATAGCGGCGCGCCGTCTTGATCGCGCATTCGACCGCTTCCGCACCCGAATTGGTGAAGAAGACGGTGTCGGCAAAGGTGCTGTCGACCAGTTTCTGCGCGAACTGCTCGCCCAGCGGCATGCCGTAGAGGTTCGACACATGCATCAGGGTCGCGGCCTGATCGGCAATCGCCTTCACCAATTTGGGATGGCCATGACCCAGCAAATTGACTGCGATACCGCTGGCGAAGTCGAGATAACGCTCGCCGCGCTCACCAATCAGATAACAACCCTCTCCTCGCACCGGACGAACATCACACCGGGGGTAAACGGGCATGAGCGGCGTAATCGACATGGGCCTTCCCTTTCTGGGCTGATGAGATCGTCTGATGCGCGAAACAGTGCGCGAAACGCAAAAAAGGCGACCCCCGCCGGGCCGCCCTTTCGCGAGCGTCGCCTATACAGACGCCATGTCAGCCACGCAACCCCGTGACGGGACCAATCCGCGCAGCATGGACCGGGTGGAAACTCAGCCGATCTGGTTCCAGGCCTCGGCAATTTCCGCCACGATGGCACGGGCCTGATCGACCGGCTCCGCGCTGCGTTCCTTGGCCCCGACCAGCAGCAGGCGGCGGGCTTCGCGATAGATTTGCGTCAGGCCGACCGCGATGTCGCCACCCTTGTCATAATCCAGCGAAGATTCGAGCGCGAACAGGATCGACATGGCACGGGCCTGCTTGTCCGATACCTTGACGCGATCCCCCTGACGTTCGGCCAGCGCAGACGCTTCCAGCGCCAGCAGCAGTTCGTCGAACAGGATCTTTACCAGTGCATGGGGTGTCGCACCTTCCGTGCGACCGCCCGAATGCACCGCAGCATAACGGCGGGCTGCCATATTGCCAGCATAGCCTTGATTGTAGAACATCGTCGCCACGTCCCCGATTAATTACTGCTTTGGTTGTTCCAGATCTCGATCTGCTGATCGAGATAACTCTGTGTCGCCTTGAGGGCGTTGAGCCGCGTTTCCATCGTCGCGTAGACTTTGGTCAGTTGCGCCTCGTAATTGGTCATTTTCGTATCAAGATCGTCGAGCTGTTCGGTCAGATCCTTGGCCAGCGCGTCGTAGCGATCCTGCGTCGCCTTGAGCGGTCCATTGTCGCTCTTGATATTGTCCCGCACATTGCCGAGCAGCACTGACAAGCCCGGATTGGTATCGGTCGATACGGTCGGATTGATCATCGCCGTAATGCCTTCCGGGTCCGCAGCCATTGCTTCGGCCAGCCGGGTCGTATCAAGCGTCAGCGTGCCGTCGCGATTGGTGGACACGCCGATGTCGGACAGCGTCTTGTAGGTGCCGGTCGACGCCAACTGGGTCGACGTGATCTGCGCCAGTTGCCGCTTCATTTCACGCACGCCGGACACACCGTTGAGGACGCCCGCATTGGACGAGTCCGTGCCCGTGGAAGTCGCGGTGTTAAGCGCGCCCATCAGCGTATTATAGGCGTCGACAAATTCCTGAAGCAGGCTGCTGAGCGTGCCGGTCGGCTGCGTCATCGACAGGGTGACGCTGGTGCCCGGCGACGCCTTGTTCAGGTCGATACGCATATATTCGATCGCACTGTCGATCGTGTTCGTCGCATATTCCTGCGATACGCCGTCCAGTGTGATGATGGCGTTCTGCGCCGTGCTGGTCGCATCCATCGTCATTTGACCCAGCACGCTGCTGCTGTCGTCGGCCGATATGCTGGCGGTAAAATCATTGTCGGCGCCGGTCGCGCCCTTCAGCACCAAACGTGTACCCTGCGAATCGGTGACGACCCGTGCGGTAACGCCGGCGTTCGCCGCGTTGATCGAGGCAGCGACACTGGCGAAGCTGTCATTGCCCGACGTAATGTCGATCGTGATGGCGGAACCGCCCTTGGGCGTGATGGTGATGGTGCCGCTGCCCATGGCCGTCGTGCTGGTCGCGCCGGTGGCCACGCTGGAGGCGTAGACGGTGGCGGCGGCGAGTTGTTCAACGGTCAACTGCGCGGGAAGGCCCGACGGCGTGCCGCCGGTCAACACGCTGACCGAGGCGATGTCGGTGGCGTTCGAGTTAGGCGTGCCGGTATATTCGCTGCCCGACAGCACATTTTTGAGCGCGTCGGCAAAGGTATCGAGCGAGCTGCTGGCCGAAGCCAGTGCAGAAATACGGGCGGTATTGAGCGTCTGCTGGCTGGTAATCGCGGTCTGGCGCGGCTCCCGCGTTGCCGCGACGAGACTGGACACCAGCGATGCGGTATCGATGCCGGAACCTGCGCCAAGCGAGGTTAAGATGCTGCTGCCTACCGTAGTCATACGCCATCCTTTCAGAGGGATAGAACGGCCGTAGCGTCAACTTCTTTAGGAAAGATTTTTAACTGCCAACTCAGTTGCCGGTCGAAGCCACCTGATCCACGACACCGCGCGGCATGACCGCGTGGGCGGCATAAGCATAGCTTGCCTGCGCGACCATGCGCTTCGCCAGGGCCGCTGCATATTCCACCGCCTCGCGACTGGCGGGCGGCAGGGGGACCAGAACGATCGGCACAGGGATCATGGCCTGCATGGCCTCCGTTGCGCCACCGACATCGATGCCGCCCCGCGTGTGCAGGTCGGCCAGAATGTTGGCAATGCGGGCATGAACCTGCGCATATTCGGCCGCGCTTGCAGCACCGCCGTCCAGCGTGCTGCTATCCGCGCCGGATGTAGTGTCTTCCACATCCTGAGGCACATCCCGCGTCGCATCCGCCGTGGCACGGCTGGACGACACAGGCTGTACCGCCTGAACTGGCGCAGTCGCACGTACCGCGGTCCGGTCAACCGGCGGCAATTCGCTGCGGGCAAGATAGTCGCTCATGACGCACCATCGTTAAAAATCCCCACAAGGACATAACGGCCGGCCGCCTATAAACTTTAGCAGCGCATCGAAGTTTTTTTCGCTTTCGACAGTAAAGCGGCAGTCAAAATAGGGATGATGCCAGGTCCTGGCACACCGATCATCCCGGCAACGATTTGAATCAGCGGAAGAAAAAAGGCGATGACGCAAAGTAGACCACCCTGCCCCATATTTAGGAAAAATATCGCCATCGCGGCAAAAGAGAGCGTGTCATAGGACAGTATATAGGGGGTGGCGGATATGGCGCAGGCGAGGAAGACCAGATTGGCGGCCGGGTCATGCGCGTCTGGGCGCTGGCGAAACCGCCGCCACACGATGACGGCGGCGATGAAGGCGAGCGCGGACTGAAGCGCGCTGGCAATGGGTACCGGCACATCCGCGACGCGCAGGTTCATGAACAGGGTCGGCATGAACGGCCCGGCCAGATGGTCGGGATCGCTCAGCACCAGCGACTGATTGGCGATGCCGCTTTCCAGATAAACGCGCCAGATGTCGACGCCCCAGATGAGGGCAACCAGTGCGGCAAGGCCAAGGGTGGAGCAGGCGGCCGCAACAAAGGCGCGAACATTGCCGGTAACAAGGAAAAGCAACGGGAAGAACAGCGCGATCTGGGGCTTTACCAGCAACAGGCCGAGCAGCACCCCCGCCATGATCGGGCGGCTATCGCGCCAGCGCAGAACGGTGAGGACGACGGCAGCGGCCATCAGGGCGAACTGGCCGGACATGAGAGCGAGCAGCGCGGCGGGGGAGCAGAGCAGCAATACGATGATGCGCCAGTCGCGGGTCCACAGGCGAAGCGCCGCAATGAAAGCGACAATATTGACCAAAAGCCAGAGGGCGAGCGCGGGAAGATAGGGAAGCAGGCCAAAGGGCGCGGCGATCAGCAGGGCAACGGGGGGATAGGACCAGAGCTGCCCCGGATAGCCCGCCCCCACAACCGGGCCGAGTGCCGATAAATATCGTTCCATATCATAATATTGCGCCGGATTTTCCGCCCATGCCGCGCGGCCGTACATCCAGATATTGAGGAAGTCGCGCCCCACCACCAACGACGTGCCGTCACGCGGAATGCCGTACCCGGGGGCCAGCGTCAGCAAATAGGCGGGCACGAAGACGAGCAGCAACAGCCCCGCCCCGATCCACAAGAGCCGCATCCGGTCCGCCGCCATGGGGAATCCTACATCTTGCGCCCGTCCGCGTCGAAACGCAGATCGTCGGGGACGGTGATGAAGGGGCGATCCATCTCGTTCGCCATGCGGTTTTCCACCCGGAAGACGAACGCCAGCACGGTCGCGACCGCCATATAGAGGCCTTCATTGACGATCTGCCCCGCGCGCGAGGTGAAATAGACCGCGCGGGCCAGTTCGGGATATTGCAGGACGGTCACGCCATGGCTGTCGGCCAGTTCGCGGATGGCGGCGGCGATCGCATCGCATCCGCGCGCGACGACCACGGGCGCAGCATCTACACCCGGCCGATAGCGCAGGGCGACGGCGAAGTGGGTCGGGTTGGTCAGGATGACGCTGGCCTCTGCCACCGCCTTGCGCGTGGAACCGCTCAACACCTCAAATTGCCGGCGGCGAATATGCCCCTTGAGTTCGGGCGAGCCTTCGCTTTCCTTATGCTCGTCCTTCACATCCTGCTTAGTCATGGCGAGGCGCTTGGCCCGCTGCATGATCTGTGCCGGGACGTCGATGCCCGCAATCAGGAACAGACCGCCCGCCATCACCAGACAGGTGAGGATGAAGATGTTGCCGACATCGGAAATGGCGGGGGCCAGCCCCTCCTTCCCCAAAGCGTTGATCGCGGCCAGCCGGTCCCAGATCATCCACACGCCGATGCAACCGAGCAGGCCCACCTTGGCAATGGATTTCACCAGTTCGATCAGCCCCTGCATGCCAAAGATGCGCTTGAGGCCGGAGGCGGGATTGAGCTTCGACGCCTTGGGCGCGAAAGCGCCGGGGCGAAAGCCGAGCGAGCCGAGCAAGGCAGGCGCGGCGATGGCGGCGAGAAACGTCGCGATCAGGACGCCAGCCGCCGGCAGGGCTATGCCAGAGGCCAGTTCGATGCCCCGCTGTGCCGGGGAGAAATCGACAATATCCTCCCGCTTGAAACGCAAAGCCTCCACCAGCATGTCACGCATTGCCTGAACCAGCGCCGGACCAGCGACCGCCAGCCAGGCGATGCCGGCCATCACCACCAGCGCGGTGGCAAGGTCGCGGGACTGGAGAATATCGCCCTTCTTGGCGGCGTCCTCCAGTTTCTTGGCTGTCGGTTTTTCTGACTTTTCGCCGCCCTGATCACCCGCCATGGATCAGTTCCCCTCCGAAATGGAACGGGCCTGCTCCAGCCCCGCCTTGAGCGAGGCGGTCAGCGCTTCCGCCATGATCGGCGCGCCGATAGCGAGCAGGATCAGGCCGCCCATCATGGCGACCGGCATGCCCACGGCGAACAGGTTGAGCGAAGGCGCGGCGCGGGCCAACATGCCCATCACGATCTGAATGAGGACTAGCGCAAAGGCGACCGGCAGGGCGACCGTGACCCCCGCCCCCAACAGCGATCCGCCAAATTCGATCAGCCGCCACAGCGTATCGTTGGACAGCATGGCCGCACCCGGCGGCACCGCGACATAGCTTTGCACCACGAAACTGGCGAGCAGCAGATGCCCGTCCATGCCCAACAACAGGAAAGTGGCGAGGATGGAGAGAAAGGTGCCGACCACCTGCGTATTCTGACCCGAGGTCGGATCGATCATCGCCGCGAAGTTGAGGCCCATGGCATTGCCGATGGTTTCCCCCGCGACGAAGGCGGCGGCATAGCCGATCTGCACCGCAAACCCCATGGCGAGACCAGCCAATATCTCACCCATGACCATCAGCACGCCTTCGGCGCTGGCGATGCCATCGTGGGGAAGCTGGATGGTTACGCTGTTGAGCGCGGCAAGGCCCAGCGCCAGCGACAGGATGAGCCGCAATTGCAGCGGGACGGCGGGCGCGCCGAAGACCGGCGCCGCCATGAAGGCCGCGCCGGGCCGGATCATGGCGATCAGCCAGATCCAGAGCTGGGTTTCCACCCCGGCGAAGCCCGGCGCGATCATTGCAGCAGGTCCGGTATGCGTTCGAAGATTTCGCGGGTGAAGTCGGCGATCAGCACCATGATCGACCCGCCGAACAGGGCCAGCATGCCGCCCACCACCAGAATCTTGGGAATGAAGGACAGGGTCTGTTCGTTGATCGAAGTCGCGGCCTGAACCATGCCGACCAGCAGGCCGACGATCAGCGCGGGAATGAGGACGGGCGCAGCCGCAAGCGCCGTGATCCACAGCGCCTGTTGGGCCAGCCCCATGAAGAAATCGGCATTTTCCATCGGCGCTAGGTCTCGGTCGCCATTCGCATCGGACGGGCCGACAGGCGTTTCCTGACCACGCTCGAAACGAACGGAGACTGGAAGGGGGCGATCATCATGTCGCGAACGACCCCGCCAATGACCCCATGGTCAGCGCCCATCCGTCGACCAGCACGAACAACAGCAGCTTGAACGGCATGGATATGATGGTGGGCGACAACATCATCATGCCCAGCGCCATCAATGTCGATGCCACCACAAGGTCGATGATGAGGAAGGGCAGGAAGATCATGAAGCCGATCTGAAACGCGGTCTTGAGTTCGCTGGTGACGAAAGCCGGCAACAGGATCGAGAAGGGAATATCGGCGGGCGTGCGGAATTGCGGCGCCTCGGCCAGATTGGAAAAGAGCTTCAGGTCGCTTTCGCGGGTCTGCTTGGTCATGAAACCATGCAACACCTTGCCCGATCGGCCGACCGCCTCCTCAATGCTGATCTGCCCCTTGCCATAGGGGTCGAAAGCCTGCGCGTTGATCGTGTCGATCGCCGGGCGCATGACGAAGAGCGAGAGGAACAGGGCAAGGCCGACCAATACCTGATTGGGCGGCGTCTGTTGCAGGCCCATCGCCTGACGCAATAGCGACAGGACGATGATGATGCGGGTGAAGCTAGTCATCATGAGGACGAGCGACGGCAGCACCGTCAGCAGGCTCATGAGGACAAGGATTGGCAGGGACAGCGACATCGAGCGGCCATCGCCCGAAATCTGGCCCATGGCCCGGCTCAGCGCGCCGCCATTATCGACCGGCGGGGCCGCAGGAGCGGCCTGCGCAAGGGCAGGTTCGACCATCATGAGGCCGGCGACGATCAGGACGCCGCCGATCAGCAGCATCTTACCGCGCACGATAGGGGTCGCCTTCCGCGATCTTTTCGATCCGGCCGCGGGTGACGGCGACGAGGATCTTCTTGCCCTCAAATTCCACGACGGCGAGTTTGCCGAAGGCACCCATGGGCAGGGCTTCGAGCAGTTTGAGCGAGCGATCGCCCTGCGCCCCGCCCATCATGCCGGGCTGATATTTGCGCCAGAGCCACAGCGCGCCGAAAGCCATGCCGCCGACCAGCGGCAGAAGGATCAGCAGTTTGACGAAATACCAGAACATGGGAGGGCCGCCCGCAGAAGATGGTTAATGATCCATGCGTTCCGCAGTTTCGGCCCGCAAGGCAAGCGCAAAATCAGTCGCGCGCGATCACCCGCGCCGTTCGATACCCGCAAGGCGCGTTTCGGTGGCGGCAATGTCGACGATGCGGATGCCATAACGGCCGTTGACCGTGACCACTTCGCCCTTTGCGATCAGGGCGCCGTTGACCATGATGTCGAGCAGGTCGTCGGCCTGACGGTCCAGTTCCACGATGCTGCCTTCAGCCAGATCCATGACTTCGGCAAGACGCAGGGAGGTCGATCCGACCTCTACCGACATACGCACAGGAATATCGGCCAGCAGTTTGAACTGGCGGTTGTTGGTCATGCGGCTGACGGGATCTTCGGCACGGTCCATTTTCGGGGCTTCGGTCATGTCGCTCATTGGTCCGGTCCTTGTGCAAGCTTTTCAATCTGGAAGGCGGCGCGGCCATCCTGTTCGCCGATGGTGCCATGGGCGACGATGCGGCTGCCCACGATCAGCGGCAGGCTGCGCCCGATGGTGACGGGGATGACGTCGCCAACCTTCAATTCCATAAGATCCGCGAGGGAGAGATTGGGCCGTGCCAGCACGGTGCGCGCGGGCATGCGGATGTCGCGCATGCGGCGGGCGATGCGCGCCTGCCACACGGGATCGGCCGTTTCCTCGTCGTTCGAAACCTTCGTTCCGGTCAGCGCCTCGACCGCGCGCAGCGATGCGAGCGGGAAGAGCAGGTCGATCGGCCATTCCTGTTCGCGGGTCAGCGACAGGGTAAAACGCTGAACCACCATCTGGTCGCCCGGCTGGGCGCTGGTGGTGAAGCCCGCGCCGGTTTCGCGCAGCATCAGGCTGGCGTCGAGCGGCAGGACGTCGTCCCATGTTTCGACCAGACGCGCGACGATGCCATCGGCCAGACGCGCAATCAGGCGATCTTCGGTCGGGGTGAATTCGCCGCGCACGGGCAGCGGCCGGTTGCCAAGGCCACCGTAGAAACAGTCGACCAGAGTCGAAATGAGGCTGGCGTCGAGGCGCAGCATCATCTGCCCCTTCAGCGGCATCACGCGATAGATGGACAGGCTGCAAAAGGGCGGAACGTCGGCCGCCCATGCGCCCAGTTCCATGACCTGCGCATCCTGTGCCACGATTTGCGGACGAAGACCCGCGATCGGTTCGATCAGCGCACGAAGACGCCGGGCGAGCTTTTCGCCCAGCCGGTCCAGCCCGGACAGCATCACGGGCGCCTGCGATTCCCCACGCCCAAAGGCATAGGTCTGAACTTCGGTCATGTCAGTCCCCAGCCAGGATAGCGGGCTAACTCCCGGCTTCCTGACAGGGCACATTACAAACGAATTTGGTAAAGGAACCGTAAACGACCGGACGCAGCGCGGCCGCGATGCCGGGCAAATCGTTACTGGATCACGAAGTTGGTGAAATAGACATTGTCCACGCCGCCATAGCCGGTCTTCTGCTTCAGCACGTCGTTGATGATCACCTTGATCTTGGCCTGAAGCTGTTGCTTGCCGGCGGGCGTCATCAACACTTCCTCGGGCTGTTGCGCGAGCATCATCAACACCTGGCTGCGGATCGCCATTTCATGCGTCTTGATCGCATCAACGACGCGCATGTCATAATAGGTCGACACCGCAATCGAAATCTGGGCGAAGGCGTCGGTGTCCGACATGTTCGACGTGAAGGGCTGCTGAAGCTGGAAATAGGTGGCCTGATAGGCGGTCGGGTTGACCGGCGAAGGCAGGTCGATGCCCTTGCCATGCTCACCACCGCCATGGGCAGCAGCAGCGCCGCCCTCGCCATGGGGCACGGCATGCGCCTTGGCCACATCCTCGGCCGTTTCACCGGCCAGTACCAGGACCGGCTTGTTGGGGTCTTCCTTTGGCCCTTCCGCCTTGGGGCTGAAGAAACCGGCGGCATAGAGGCCGCCAGCAGCGCCCGCACCGCCCAGGACGATGCCCGCGACCAGCAGCACGATCATTTTCATGCCGCCGCCTTTTTTCTTCTTCGCCTTAGGCTCGTCGCTCATTCGTCATGTCCCCCATGTCGCGGTTCAGGCGTAGCGCGCGGCGCTTTCACCCGATTGGTCATGGTTAAGAACGGCTCCGTCGCCCCCGGCTTTATGGCCGAACGCAAAATTTTCGCGCGATTGCCAGCGATTCTGCGCCTGCCCTTGGCCGTGCCCCGATGCAGACTGTCCGGCATGCTGGCCCATCGCATTCCAACTGGCGGAATTTTGATGCTGATGCTGTTGCGAACCACCCTGATTCTGCTGCTGCGACTGGGTGTCCGCGCGCACGGTATCGCCGGTCGGCACGGCGCGCTCGATGCGGACATCGGCGATACGGACGGCGGACAAAGCCGCATCCGCCTTCAGCCGGTCGCTGTCCTGACGTAACGCTTCCACGGCCTGCTCGGTGGCGGCGGTCAGGCTGACGGTGGCGCCATCGGCACCCTGTCGAATATCGACCTGTACCGGGCCAAGCTGTTGCGCATTGATCTCAAACCGGCCCTGCGCCCCATTGGCGGACAGACCCGCAATATCGCGGGCCAAGCCGTCGATCCACTGGCCCGACACGCCCATATCCACTACCTGCGCGCCCAGACTGGCGGACAGGTCGGTGGTTGGTGCGATCGGGGCCGAAGCCGTTGACGATGCCGGGGCGACCGTGGACGATAGCGGTGCGGCAGACGGCGTTGGCAGGTCGAACGCCGGGAACGACGCGGGCGCATCCGGCGCGGCGGCACTATCATCAACAGAAGCGCCCTTCACGGCCGATTTCTCGGCCCGATGCCCGCCTCGGCCGGTCATATGATCGCGGGCAAATTGAAGCAGAGAGACGACCTCTGCACGGGCAGGTGCGGCGGTGGGCGCTGACGCGCCCTGCTCGACAACCGGCAGTTCGACAACGGGCGTAGCGATGGCAGCGGTGAGCGCTGACACGCCCCGTTCGACAACGGGCTGCGCGACAACGGGCGTAGCGATAGCGGACACGGGCACCTGCCCTTCCAGCTGATCGATAGGCGGAGATGTTTCGCCACCCTGCATCGCCGCAGATGCGAGCGCAGGTGCCACCATCGGAGCAACCCCATCCACTACGGGCACGACAACAGAGGGGGGTAGCGGGGTAGCCGCAGCTACCGGAGCAGCCGGAGCAGCAACGGGTGCCATAGACGGAATCTCAGTCACGGTTGCGGATGCCACGGCATCCGCCGGCATGGACTTCGGCGTCGCATCGACGACGGGCGCTGGTTGCGGTGTCACCATCTGTACGATCGGTAATGGCAGAGCATCAGGCGCTGGAAGCGGCGCGGCGGCGAATTCGACATCCTCGCTTTCACCATCCTCGCTTTGAATTGCGTCTCCGTCATCCGCTTCGATCGCAACGGGATCGGGTGTTTCAGTGATCGGCGCAGGAAGCGGCGCGGCGACGGGCTTCATCCCCTTGGCGGCCATCACGGGGGCCGGCTTCGGGCTATCGCCGCTTTCCTCAACCGCCACGGGCGCGGGATCGGCGGCCAGCGGCGCTTTGGGCAAGATTATGGATGGCGCCGGGCCGTCCGCCACTTCCTGAACAGGCACCTCAGCCGTTTCGACCTGTTCGGGAAGAACGGTTTCGGTGGGCATGGCCGGATCGACCGGCGCCTCCGGCGCGGCCGGTGCCAGTGCCGGTGCCACACCAGCGGGTTGCTGCGCCAACGGTGCCTCAGGAGCGAGTTGCGCTGTGGACGCAGGATGCCATGAAGTGACGGCTTCCGCTGGCGTCATCGGAACGGGCATGGCCGTTTCAGGGCCGTCCTCTGTGACCAAAGCTGGCGGAAGGAGCGCCGGGTCGACCATGGCGGAAAGCGCAGCGGGTGTCGAAGCGGTCGCGACGAACTGCGGCGACATCGCAGCCGGTTCTGCGGGAACGGCAGCGGGGTTGATCGCCAGCGCGACCGGAGGCACCACGGCATCGGACGGCACAGACGGAACGGCAAGGGGCGCTGCCGAAGCAGCGGGCGTAGTGGCCGTCGCAGCGGCCGTCGCCTGCGCATCCAGTCCGCCCAGCAACTGCGCGAAATCGGTAGTCCCAGCAGCAGGGGCGGAGGGCACACCCCCTACCCCGCCGGGCGTGGTGGCAGCCGGGAACAGAAACGCCTTGAGGCTGGTCATCATGGTCATGTCACTCGTCCCCATTACGCTGCGTCCGGCGATAGCGCGGCAGCCCCGCAAGTCTGTTTTCGCGCCATTCTTCCAGATCCGCGCGGGCGCGATCCTTCAGGCGGGTAGCGATTTCCTTCTCGCGGTTCGCTGCAAGTGTCATGCCATCTTTCGCATCAACGACACGACGAGCATCGTAAAGTGCGCCGTCAAGCTGACGCCCGGCCTGTTCGAGGCGGGAAGCCAACTCCTGCATCGCGGCGAAGGATGCGCCGCTGGCCGCCCCCTGCGTTTCGAACAGTTCTCCGCGTACCTTACGCAGCCGTTCGAGATTATTGGCGATGCTGTCGGCAGCATCGCGTGCATGCGCCGCGTCCGCAACGGCCATGGCATGCTGCACATGGCGGACGCGCAACACGCGCTGGCGGCGGGAAACAAGCCCCTTCACGCGCCAAAGCCGGCGATCAGCGCAGCGGCGCTGGTGTCGAGGTCGATGCGCGCCTTCACATCCTGACGGATGAAGTCGAGAATTTCCTGACGACGCTGAACCGCTTCGTCGATGACCGGATCATTGCCGGGGCGATAGGCGCCCATCAGAATGAGATCGCGATTTTCCTCATAGGCGGCCCACAGGCGGCGATAGGCCGCTGCGGCATGGCGATGTTCGTCGGGCACGACATCAGCCATCACGCGCGAGAGCGACTTGCCGATGTCGATGGCGGGAAAGATCGCCTGTTCCGACAAGTGGCGCGACAGCACGAAATGGCCGTCGACGATGGCGCGGGCCGCATCGACGATTGGATCGTCGGTGTCGTCGCCATCGGCCAGCACCGTATAGAGCGCGGTGATCGAACCGCCGGTGCGGGCATCCACGCCCGCCCGTTCGACCAGACGGGGAATGAGCGCCAGAGCCGAAGGCGGATAACCCTTCATCGCGGGCGGTTCGCCCAGCGCCAGACCGATTTCACGCTGGGCATGGGCGCAGCGAGTGAGACTGTCGATCAGCAGCAGAACCTTCTTGCCACGGGCGCGATAATATTCGGCGATGGCGGTGGCGCGCGCAGCGGCGCGCAGGCGCAGCACCGGGGGGTGATCGGCCGGTACCGCCACGACGACGCTCTTGTGCATCGCGTTCTTGAGTTTGGTTTCAAGGAAATCGCTGACTTCGCGGCCGCGTTCGCCGATCAGGCCGACGACGACGATGTCCGCTTCGGCGCCTGCGATCATCTGGCCCATCAGCACGGACTTACCGACGCCCGAACCAGCAATGATGGCGATACGCTGCCCGCGACCAGCGGTCAGCAGCGCGTTGACCGCGCGCACGCCCAGGTCGAAAGCTTCGGTGACGCGACCCCGGTCGAGGACATTGCCCTTCACGCCGTTGAGCGGCCACACGCCGCTGGCGATGATTGGCCCCTTACGGTCGAGCGGCTGGCCCATGGCGTCGATGACGCGGCCGATCAGGCCATCGCCCACCTGCACCATGTTCGCCTGACTGTCCGGCTCCACGCGAATGCCATTTTCCAGCGGCGCGTCGGCATCAAGCGGCACCAGCAGGGTGCGGTCGCCGCGAAATCCGACCACTTCGGCGCGGCAAACCGATCCGTCACTGGCCATGACGCGCGCGCCCGACCCGATCGGGCGGCGAAAGCCGGTGACTTCCAGCATGCCGGCATCATGGCTGACCAGACGGCCGACATTGCGCGGCGCGCGATTTTGCACCTGAAGATGATCGAACAGGCTTTCCGCCTGCGCGAGTTGCGCGCGGATCAAGACTTGCCCTCCATATCGTCCATCAGCGCACGCAGGCGCGAAAGGCGCACGTCCGGGCCATCCTCGACCCAGCCGTCGGCGGTTTCGAGGCGCACGCAGCCACGCTGCATGCCACGATCAGGCACCAGCTTCACGCCGATCGCTTCCCCTTCCAACAGGGAAACATCATCGGGGTGCAGGTGCAGCGCGCTCTTGCCTGTATTATCCTCGATGAAGGCGGCGACCGTGTCGCAGCGCTGAACCAGCCGGTCGATGTCGATTTCCACTTCGCCGACAATCTGTTCGACCAGGCGGACGACGGTGGCCGACAACATGGTCGACAACATGCCGCTGGGCGCAGGCGCCAGCATTTCCAGCGCGTCGGTCAGGCGTTGCCGCATCTCGGCTTCCTGCTCGGTGGATTGCGCAGTGACGCGGCACCCTTCGTCGAAGCCCATGGTGAAGGCCTCCATCCGGGCCTGCTCCATCAGGTCTTCCTCCACCGGCGCTTCGGCCATGGCAGCGCGCACGGTGGCGCTCTGCGCGGCGGGCGGCGCGGTGTAGAGGCTGCGAAAACCGCCGTCCGATGCAGGACGGAAGCCCGCCACTGCGACCGGCGCAGCATCCTGAATGGCTTCGGCGCCCCAGATCCTAGACAAAATCATTGCCCTTTCCGCCGAGCATGATGGTGCCCGCATCCGCCATGCGGCGGGCGGTGGCGATGATGAGCTTCTGTGCGTCGATCACTTCGGCGAGGCGAATGGGACCGCGTTCCTCGATCTCGTCCGCGATGGCCTGCGCCGCGCGGGCGGACATGCAGCTGAAAATCTTGGCCTTGAGCATATCGTTCGCGCCCTTGAGCGCGACGACCAGCACGGTGCTGTCGATCGTCCGCATCAGCGTGCCCAGATTCTTGTCATCCATGTCGATAAGGTTATCGAAGACGAACATCTCCTCCTCGATCGTCTGGGCAATCATCTTGTCGCGCTTGCTGAGCGCCTTCATGATCCGCTGCTCATTATCCTTGCGGACATTGTTCATCATGGCGGCGGCCTCGACCGTGCCACCACGCTGAGAAGCGGCGCCCTGCTTGCTGGCCGGGCCACGCAGCAGAAGCTGTTCCAGATCCTCCAGCGCCTCGTTCGACACGGGGCCGAGCGTGGCGATGCGATAGACGATCTCTTCCTGATATTCGGCAGGCAGAAGTTGCAGCACGTCGGCCGCGACCGGCGCCTCCAGATGGGCGAGGACGATCGCCATGATCTGCGGATGTTCCGCTTCGATCAGGGCGGCGATTTCCTTGGCATCCATCCATTTCAGCATTTCAAGCTGGGTGGAGCGGGTCGGCGGCGTGATGCGCGCCAGGATAGTTTCCGCGCGCTCTTCGCCCAATGCCTTGGTCATTGCGCCACGGATATGACGGGTCGCGCCATAACCGATGGTGGTGCGCTTCTTCGCCTTGGTCACGAAATGGTCGAGCGCTTCATTGACTTCGGACGGATCGACGTCGGCCACGTCATACATGGCATAGCCAAGCTGACGCACTTCTTCCGGTTCCAGGCGGGACAGGATTTGCGCGGCTTCGTCTTCATCGAACAGCATCAGCAGGACGGCAGCGGCGGCGCTACCCTTCAGCGCCTCCGGGCGGCCGGGAACGATCTCAGGCATTTTCCTTCTTCCCCTCCTTCAGGAGGTCGCGGACGACCAGGGCTGCACGATCGGGGTCCTGCTTCACGAAGTTGCGGATCAGGTCGGCGCGCTGGGCATAGTCATAAGTGGATGAAATCATGTCGAGCGTGACGGGACGCGCCGGATCGGGCGCCTCCACAGTCTGCTTGGTCAGTTCCGACGAAATTTCGCGACCGATCGCCTGACCGGTTTCGACGGCCTGCTGCGTGGCGGCTTCCTGAGCGGCGGCGCGGCGCTTGAGCAGCGGGCGGCCGATGCCGAAGACCAGCAGGAGAACCACCAGCAGGGCCGACACGTTGCGGACCAGCGGGGCCATCCAGTCGGCCTCATACCAGGGCGCCTTTTCATCTTCGGTCTTGAGGAAGCTGCGCGAGGACAGGGCCACCACGTCGCCGCGGGTCTGGTCGAAACCGACCGCGCCCTTCACCAGCGCTTCCAGCGCGGCGATTTCCTGCGGCGTGCGCGCCTTGCCATCGGGCGCGGTGTCGAGCGCGACGGCGACAGACAGGCGCTTGACCGTGCCGATGGCGTCGCGGGTAACGGACACTTCACGGCCCAGCTCAAAGCTGCGGTTGAAGGTTTCTTCCGTCTTCATCAACGGGTTGGGCGGCGTACCGGGCTGTGCGCCGTTGGCGGCGGTCTGCCCCTGCTGTACGGCCTGACCATTGGGATTGGTCTGCGTCACGGTCGGGTTGACCGGCGCCTGATTGCTGAGCGCGCCGGGAACGCCACTGGCCTCACCGGTGCCCTGACCACGCGGATCGGACGCCCAGGTACCCTGTTCGGTGCGCAGGCGCGCTTCGTCCTGCGGATAGGTTTCGCGGGTCGCCTGACGTTCGGCGAAATTCAGTTCGGCATGCACCTCGGTCGAGAAATTGCCCTGCCCCAGGATCGGGGTCAGCAGCGCGATCACCGACTGGCGATAGCGGTCCTCGATCTTGGACTGGACGGCAAGCTGACGATCGTCGGCGGCATTGCTGTCATTGTCGCTCAACAGGCGGCCATTCTGATCGACCACCGAAATATCGTCGGGGTTGAGTTCGGGAATGGACGATGCAACCAGATGGACGATGGCGCTGACCTGCGCATCGGTCAGGGTGCGCCCCTGCGCCAGACGCAGCATGACGGAGGCCGAAGGCTTGGCCCGGTCGCGCAGGAACACGCTGGGCGGTTCGACGGCCAGATGCACCTTGGCGGTTTCGACGCTGTCGATCGCCTCGATCGTGCGGGCAAGGTCCATTTCACGGGCCGAGCGCAGCTTTTCGCCCTCGACCGCGCGGCTGGCGCCCATCGGCAGGCTGTCGATCATGCTGTTGCCGTCAGGCGCGCTCTTGGGCAGCCCCTGCGCGGCGAGCATCATCTTCGCCTTGAAATAATCGCTTTCGCCAACGGTCATCGCACCGCTGTTGTCGAAACCATATTTGATGCCGTTCTGGTCCAGCACCTGCGCGACGGCGGACTTGTCGCTGTCGGGCAGGGCGCGGAACAGGTCGCGCTGCGGCGGTTCGCGCAGCGCCATCCAGGCGGCGCCAGCCACGGCCACGGTGCCGAGCAGGCCCAGCAGCGGCAGGCTTTTCGCCACGGCCGGCTGCTTGATGAAGCCGGTCAGGCGCGCCTTGATCGCGTCGAAACCCTTGGCGCCGTTGCCGAAAGCGGCAGCAGGCGCAGCGGGAAGAGCAGGCGCAGCGGCGCCGAGCGTGGTGGAGAGTGCGTTCTCGCTCATCGATTATACCGGCATGCTCATAATGTCCTTATAGGCGGACAGGAGTTTGTTACGGACCTGAAGCGTCGCTTCGAAGCTGACGGAGGCCTGCTGCTTGGCCAGCATGACGCCGGCAATGTCGGTCGTTTCGCCCCGTTCGAATGCGGCGGCGGCTTCGCCGGCCTGATTCTGAAGGCCGCTGACCGTCTGAAGCGCGCTGTTGAGCGCTTCGGTGAAGGCGCCCGGCTTTGCGCCGTCCTGCACACCGCCAGTCGCACCGGCGCCGGTCGTCGGGCCGGTCTGGGCAATGTCGCGCAGCGCGGCGTTCTTTTGCAGGATGGCGTTGCGAATCGCCATCACGCTATCGGTGGGTGAGATACCGGTCATGCCCTATGCTCCCCGATCAGGCCGCAGCCAGCTCGCGCATCTCGGCGAGCCGATAGCGCAAGGTGCGTTCCGAAATACCCAGCTTGCGCGCGGCGGCGGCGCGGTGGCCGTCGGTTTCGCGCAGGGCAATGCGGATTGCCTCCAGCTTCGAGTGGCGGGCCACGTCGCGCAGGCGGATCGGTTCGGCCGGGGTCGCCGGCAGTTCGATCGGCGCCGCAACGCGAATCTGCTGGGGTGCAGCCGTCAGATGCAGGTCGTCCGCGTCAATCCGGTCGCCTTCGCGAAGGACGAGCGCGCGTTGCAGCACATTGCCCAGTTCGCGGGCGTTGCCCGGCCAGGCATGGGCGACCAGCTTGTCCATCGCGGCTGCTGTCGGCCACACAAAACCGTCCCTGACCACATCCTGATGACGCAGCAACATGGCCGCAGCGATGGCGCCGACGTCACCGCGACGCTGACCAAGCGGCATCAGTTCGAGCGGCATGACGTTGAGGCGCCAGTAAAGATCTTCGCGGAAGCGTCCGGCGGCGACTTCGGCAGCCAGATTACGGTTGCAGGCCGCGATCACGCGGACATTGACCGGAACCGGATGCGTGGCGCCGACAGGCAGCACTTCGCCTTCCTGAAGGGCGCGCAGCAGCTTGGCCTGAAGCGTCAGTGGCAGTTCAGCGATTTCGTCGAGGAAAAGCGTCCCGCCGTCAGCCGCCAGAAACAGGCCGTCCGACGACTGGGCCGCGCCGGTGAAGCTGCCCTTGCGATGACCGAACAGCATCGCTTCCATCATGGTTTCAGGCAGGGCAGCGCAGTTCACGGCGATGAAGTCATGGGCGATGCGACCCGAGCGGGCATGGAGGAAACGGGCCATGCCTTCCTTGCCGGTGCCGGTGTCACCCTGAATAAGGACGGTGGCATCGCTGCGGGCGACGCGGGCGGCCAGTGCCATAAGGCGCATGCTGCTGGCATCACCCACCGCCGGAATGGCTGCGGGACGGGCCAGCTCAGCGATCAGCGCAAAGGCGAAACCCATGTCCGCCAGGCCAAAGGCGATGCGGGCGGGCAGGCCATTGGCGGCAGGCACCAGCGACGGAGCGCCGTCGATCAGGTTGATGAGGATGTCGCGGTGGGTCGCCTGACCGATTTCGGTCATCAGCAAAACCCGGCGCTCGTCTTTGCCGCGCGGGCTGGCGGCATCCACCACCCGCACCGTGTAGAAGGCGTTTTCAAGCCAGTGTTGCAGGCCCGGAACGAGCGCGCATACCCCACGGCTCACGTCAAGCGATGACATGAACAAGTCCCCAGTTTTTGCCGGTCTGCGCCCCCGCGCTTTCCAGCCTCTTCGATAGGGAAAATCTACGTCAGCGTGGTTATCGAATGGTTAACGCGCCACTCCGCTTGCCGCATGGCGGCAATTTTTTTCCGGGCCGGCGGCAATGCCTTGCGACTTCTGTCTTACGCGCGCGCGGGAAGGCTCTGACAAATCGACAAAAAGAGTGAATGGCGAAAAAAATGCAGACCTGCCCTAAAAGCATTTTTCGCCCTGCCGTTATCCACTTTCGAGGCCGCAAGCAGCCTGATGGCAGCGTCCTGATGGAACGGAAAGGGTATTCAAATGACTGTTATCGGAACCAACTCCTCGGCGCTGCGTGCTACCAATGCCTCTGCGTCGTCCAGCAAAGCTCTCAGCACCGCGATGGAACGCCTGTCGACCGGCAAGCGCATCAACAGCGCGAAGGACGATGCCGCCGGCCTCGCCATCTCGTCGCAGATGACCGCGCAGATCAAGGGCATGACCCAGGGCATCCGCAACGCCAATGACGGCATCTCGATGGCGCAGACGGCGGAAGGCGCGCTGAGCGAAGTCACCAACATGTTGCAGCGTATGCGTGAATTGACCGTCCAGGGTCTGAACGGCACCAACGACAGCAAGGCGCAGGCCAACATCAAGACCGAAATCGATCAGCTCGGCCTGCAGATCAACGACGTGATCACCAAGACGCAGTTCAACGGCAAGGATCTCTTCTCGGCCAGCGCTCCTGCTACCGTCAGCATCCAGTCGGGCGCCAACGCCACCGACACCGTTACGCTGACCCTGGGCGCACTCAACCTGTCGGCCGTTTCGAACGGCGGCACCGGCAGCCCGCTGACCGCCGCCACCGGTACGTTCAACACCACCGACCTTGCCGCCTATGACACGGCTCTGGAAACGGTCGCTACGAAGCGCGCCACGCTGGGTGCGGCTCAGAACCGCCTCGAATCGGCCGTCAGCAATATGACGAACAACGTCACCAACATGACGGACGCTCGCAGCCGGATCGAAGACGCCGACTATTCGGCCGAAACGACCGCCCTCGCCAAGGCCCAGATCCTGAGCCAGGCGTCGACCGCGATGCTCGCTCAGGCCAACCAGAGCCAGCAGAACGTCCTGAAGCTGATCCAGTAATCACCGGGTCACTGACTGAATTGGACGGTTGAGGTTTTCATCACCGGCAACAGTCCATGTCCCCCGGCGCATCAATAGTCCCCACCGCGCCGGGGGATCATCTTCGATCAAACGGCCAGCTTGACGGCAGCGTCCTGATGGAACGGAAAGGGTATTCAAATGACTGTTATCGGAACCAACTCCTCGGCGCTGCGTGCTACCAATGCCTCTGCGTCGTCCAGCAAAGCTCTCAGCACCGCGATGGAACGCCTG
>JAJZQN010000037.1 GCA_021847605.1 Pseudomonadota bacterium
CTGATGACGAAGATGATACCGCTGATGATCCGACGATCATCCACCCGTGGCACCCCGTGAGACAGCGGAAAATACGGCTCGATCCGGCGCATCTGCGCCTCCGACAACCAGATCAGATCACTCATGAAGACGCCTCCTCGCGCCGCCATTGAATCAACTAATCTCCATCCCTGCAAACAATTTAATAGGTCCTGATCCTAGATCTCGGTCGGATGACGAGAAGTACGCCCGAATCTAACCCGATCCTGTTTCAAGCTCGTGTCAGCGCCATCATCATACGCCAAAGCGTTCGATCAATAAGCCGGACTGTAATCGCTTTTCTCACTTAACACATCCGAGAAAACCAATTTCACGTAGCGCCTTCCCTACCCTACATGGGGTCGGCAACAGCAACCTCTTCAACAAGGATCTGGACAGCCCATGGCTCTCATCAACACCACCATCAAGCCTTTCAAGGCGACCGCCTACAAGGAAGGCAAGTTCGTCGACGTCACCGACGAGGACGTGAAGGGCAAGTGGGCGATCTTCTTCTTCTACCCCGCCGACTTCACCTTCGTCTGCCCGACCGAGCTGGAAGATCTGGCCGGCATCTATCCGACCCTTCAGGGTCTGGACGTCGAAGTCTATTCGGTGTCGACTGACACGCATTTCAGCCACAAGGCCTGGCATGACACGTCGCCGGCCATCGGCAAGATCAACTATTATATGCTGGGCGACCAGTCGGGCACCATCACCAACAATTTCGACGTGATGCGTCCGGGCGTTGGCCTCGCTGACCGTGCGACCTTCCTGGTCGATCCCGAAGGCGTGATCCAGTTCATGGAAATCACTTCGGAAGGCGTCGGCCGCAACGCGACCGAACTGCTCCGCAAGGTGAAGGCTGCACAATATGTCGCCGCTCACCCCGGCGAAGTGTGCCCGGCCAAGTGGGAAGAGGGTGAAACCACCCTGGCCCCGTCGCTGGATCTGGTCGGCAAGATCTAAAATACCCCACCCCTAGCGGGTCGCGATGTGGCCCGGGGTGGAACATCCTCCGCCCCGGGCCATATTTGTATCCAAAGAAGGAGTTTTTCGCATGCTCGACGCCACCCTGACGCAGCAGCTCAAGGCCTATCTGGTCAACATTCGCGAGCCGATCGAACTGGTCGCATCGCTGGGTGACGACGCCAAGTCGCAGGAACTGGGCGGGCTGCTGAACGAAATCGCCGCATTATCGGACAAGGTTACGGTCGTGACCGGTACCGACAAGCGCATCCCCAGCTTCATGATCCGCCGCACCGGCACCGATATTGGTGTCCGTTTCGCCGGTATCCCCATGGGGCATGAATTCACGTCGCTGGTACTGGCGCTGTTGCAGGTCGGGGGCCATCCGTCCAAGGCCGCGCAGGACCTGATCGATCAGGTCAAGAATATCGACGGCGATTTTGCGTTCGAAACCTATTTCTCGCTATCCTGTCAGAACTGCCCCGATGTGGTGCAGGCGCTGAACCTGATGAGCGTCCTCAATCCCCGGATCAGCCATGTCGCCATCGACGGCGCGCTGTTCAAGGAAGAGGTGGATGCGCGCAAGGTAATGGCGGTGCCGACCATCTTCCTGAACGGCGAACCGTTCGGCAGCGGCCGTATGGAAATGGAGCAGATCGTCGCCAAGATCGACAGCGGCGCGGCTGCTCGCGCGGCCGACAAGATCAAGCGGCAGGACCCGTTCGAAGTGCTGGTCATCGGTGGCGGTCCCGCAGGCGCGGCGTCGGCCATCTATGCCGCGCGCAAGGGCATCCGCACGGGTGTCGCGGCCGAGCGTTTCGGCGGTCAGGTGCTGGACACGATGGACATTGAGAATTTCATCTCGGTCAGCCGCACCGAAGGGCCGAAGCTGGCGTCAGCGCTGGAAGCCCATGTGAAGGATTATGATGTCGAGATCATGAACCTGCAAAAGGCCGCCAAGCTGATCCCCGCCAAGACCGAAGGCGGCTATCATGAAGTGGTGCTGGAAAATGGCGCGTCGCTGAAAGGGCGCACCGTGATCCTGTCCACCGGCGCGCGCTGGAGGCAGATGGGCGTACCGGGCGAGGACGAATATCGCAACAAGGGCGTGGCTTACTGCCCGCATTGCGACGGCCCGCTGTTCAAGGGCAAGCGGGTGGCGGTGATCGGCGGCGGCAATAGCGGCGTCGAAGCGGCCATCGATCTGGCCGGCATCGTCGCCCATGTGACGCTGATCGAATATGACAGCCAGTTGCGGGCTGACGCCGTTCTTCAGCGCAAACTCGCCAGCCTGCCCAATGTGAAGATCATCACGTCGGCGCTGACGACCAAGGTCGACGGCAATGGCGAGCGGGTGACGGGCCTGTCGTACAAGGATCGCAACAGCGGCACCGAGCATGACGTCGAACTGGAAGGCATCTTCGTCCAGATCGGGCTGGTTCCCAACACCGAATGGCTGAAGGACAGCATCGCCCTGTCGCCGCGCGGTGAAATCGAGATCGATGTGCGGGGCGAAACCAGCGTGCCGGGCATCTTCGCGGCGGGGGACTGCACGACGGTGCCCTATAAGCAGATCGTGATTGCGATGGGTGCGGGATCGACGGCGGCGCTTTCGGCTTTCGATTATCTCATCCGCCTGCCCGCCAGCGAAGAGGCGGCGCAAGCAGCATAAGCAAAGGGAGGGCCGGTCCGATTAGAAGGACCGGCCCTTCTTTATGGCTTCGTCTCGGGCATCCGGGCGAAGATCGGCAGCACCACCAGCGCCACCAGCGCGATCAGCGCACCGGGGATCAGTGGCCAGCCGGTACGTTCAATCAGCAGATGCGAGAGCCAGGGCGTGAGGCCGCCGAAGATCGCCGTGGCGGCGGTTGCACCCAGCGCGAGGCCGGTGAGGCGCCCTTCGCCCGGAAATTGTTCGGCGGTGGCGACCGCACCCACGGCGCTGACTGCGCCGCCAAGGCCCGCGAGGATAAGCGCCCCTGCGAGCGCCAGGCCCGGGCCGTGCAGCATCGACAGGAACATCGGCACCGGCAGCAGGATCGCCGCCAGCGCCGCAAGGGTGGAGAGCCAGAGCGCCACCCCCTCGCCCATATGGCCAACGCCAGTCAGGAAGGCGGGGACATAGGTGATGCCGACATAATAGGTGATCGACCCCAGCGCGGAGATGGCGAAGCCGCGCAATATGGGCAGGCGATGATGGCGCAAGCTATGACGCAGGGGCGATGCCGGTACGGTGCCACCCTCCGCCTGGCGCCGGAAATCCGGGGACTCCTCCATGCTGGTGCGGGCGAGCAGGATGACGGCGGCCATGGCGGCGCCGACGAAGAAGGGGATGCGCCAGCCCCAGTCCATCAGACTGGCTTCATCCAGCAACGCGACTGTGAGTGCGGAAATGCCCGCGGCGAGCAATGCGCCAATCTCGCTGGCGGCCGAGGCGAGCGAGGTGACGAAGCCGCGGCGATGGACAGGCGCGCCCTCCACCAGATAGGCGACGACGCCGGTATATTCGCCCCCGACCGAGAAGGCCATGAGGCAGCGCAGCCCAAGCAGCATCCATCCGGCCACCGGCCCGGCCTGCGCATGGGTGGGCAGCAGCGCGGTCGCCAGCATGGCAAGGCTCATCAACGTCATCGACGCCAGCATGGTGACGCGCCGTCCATAACGATCGCCGATATGGCCAAAGACGATCGCGCCGAACGGACGCATGGCATAGGCCAGTGCAAAACCCGCCAATATCTGCGTCAGGCCCGCGTCGCCACCGACCGAGAAGATACGCGAGAGCAGGGTCGCGAGATAGAGATAGAGGGTGAAATCATACCATTCGACAATCGTCGACAGCCCCGCCACGACCAGCGATCGACGGGACATGGCGCTGGCGGGCATGGACACTCCTTGTACGATGGGGCGGCGTTCCGGTTCGAACGCACGGAGAATAGATTTCGACCCGGACGGTGCCGATGGCTTAGCCTGACAGAGTGGGGCGCGATGTAGGAAGTTCGCCGCTTAGCTTCGCATATTTCCCGGCGATTTTGTCATTTTATGTCCTTCCCCTGAAATTATCGCAAAGCCGGTTCCATAGCCTGCACGATCAGACTGAACGGACGACGAGTATCCCATGCGCGCCATGTCGTAGGATAGGGAAATGTTGGTCATGGGAAAGCATGGGCCAACAGCGGTCACTTTGCCAAGTCGGCAAACCTCTCAGGTGAGGCTGCCGAATACAGCCTCAACCCGCCAGTGATTCCCGGACAATCGGGGGTTCCAAACGACCCGGCAATGCAGGAGACCTCCTCACTCCCGCAGAATTGCGTGACGAATGTTCGGCAAATATGTGCTTCCCGACAGGGTAGAGATGAGGAAGGGCGTTTGGTGAGATAGGCACTTAGATGTGAATACCGCCGGCCACTTCGATCCGCTGCGCGTTGACCCAACCGAATTCGTCCGAAAGCAGGCCCGCGATGACCGGGCCGACATCTTCGGGGCCGCCAACCCGGCCAAGCGCGGTATGGGATGCCAACGTCTTGTTGACTTCCGGATTATCACGCACGATCCCGCCGCTGAAATCGGTGGCAATGGCACCCGGCGCAACGACGTTGGCCGAGATGCGGCGCGGGCCGAGTTCCAGCGCCATGTAGCGTGTAAGCGCTTCGACGGCGGCTTTCATAGGCCCGTAGATAGCACGTCCGGGGAACGCAAAGCGCGCCAGGCCCGACGAGACATTCACGATGCGTCCACCGTCGTTCATCAGCGGCAGCAGCTTTTGGGTCAGCAGGTAGGGGCCTTTGAAATGCACGGCAAACTGTGCGTCTAGTTCCGCTTCCGTCCCGTCGGCAAGCGTCGCCATGGAGGAACTGCCGGCGTTGTTAACCAGATAATCGAACCGCTCGGCATCCATAGTGGCCAACGCCACCCGGACCTGTTCGGCGAAAGCGTTGAAGCTGGCAGCGACACCGACATCGAGCTGCAAGGCAATCGCCTTGGCGCCGGCAGCCTCGATCTGTGCAACGCTCTTGTCCGCTTCATCGCGGTTGGTGTTGTACGTGATGATCGAGGATACGCCGCGCTGGGCAAGGCGCAGTGCCGCGTCCCGACCCATGCCCCTGCTGCCACCGGTGATAATCGCAATGCGTGCCTGTTCTGCCATGATCATTCTCCTTCTGACAGAGAAATAGGCGCTTCCATTGTTATCGATAAGACGCTTATATTCCAACATACTGTACGGAAAATTGAACAATGCGAACTGATTTTGCTGCGGCCCGCGCTTTCGTGGCGGTCGCGAGGGCAGGCGGCTTTCGAGAGGCGGCAAAAGTAACGGGCCAGAGTGCATCGAGCCTGAGCGGTGCGGTGAAACGGTTAGAGGATCAACTGAACGTGCGTTTGCTCAATCGCACGACACGCAGCGTATCCACGACCGAGGCCGGTGCGCTTCTGCTGTTGCGGTTGCAGGCGGCGATGACCGACATGGAGGCTGCGCTGGAACATGCAAATGATTACCGGCAAGAGCCGCAAGGCACGTTGCGGCTTAATGTTCCCTTGGGCGTGGCAAGTCTTGTGTTGCCGCGCCTGCTTCCGGATTTTGTCCGGCGTTTCCCGGAAATTCGGGTCGAAATCATAGCCGAACACCAACTTGTGGACATTCTGGACGCAGGTTGCGACGCAGGTATCCGTTATGATGAGCGGCTGACCAAGAACATGATCTCCCTGCCGATCGGCCCCGCGCGGCAAAGGTTCGCAACCGCCGCTTCGCCAGCCTATCTCGCTAGACACGGTAGGCCGCAACACCCGCAGGACCTGCTAGATCATGCCTGCATCGCCGCCAGCGTGCGCGGTGGAGCTGCCTTGCCCTGGGAGTTCGAGCGCGATGGCGAAATTGTCGTGGTGGAAGCCAGCGGGCCTCTGTTGATCGATGTCAACGCGCTCAAGCTCGCCGTTGCGTCTGCTGTCGAGGGTTGCGGGATCGTTCACCTTTTCGAGGACTGGCTGCATCCAGAAATCAGTAGCGGCGCGCTGGAACCCGTTCTTGAGCCATGGTGGCAGAGTTTCAATGGGCCTTCGCTATATTATCACGGCCGCGACCGTATACCCGCCTGTCTGCAGGCCTTCATCAATTTCGTGCAGAACAGCAGGTGGTGAACCGGGCTTGACCGACAAACAGGCATTTTTCGTCAGCGACCACATTCAGGCATCATGCGCGATCGGATAAACGAGCAGCATTGATCGCTATCGGACTTTCCGACCGTCATGCCGGATCAGACCTGTCCTGAGCCTGCCGAAGGAGCCGGGATAGCGTCAGTTTAATAGCCCACCATCACCGCCAGCGGAAGATCGACATGTCCACTTCCAGCATCGGCACATCGTCGCGGTCGGGTGGCGGCAGGGTAGCGGACCGGCCCCCGCCCGGCGTGAAGGTGACGATGCTGCTGCCCGGATCGCCCGTGACCAGCGGGTCGAGGCGGATGGCGGCGCTCAGGCGGTCGGTCGTGACCTGCGCCAGCGTGCCGATGCGCGTCAGGGTGAAGAGTTTCTGGGCAAAGGCATAGGGCAGGCGGATGCAGCCATGACTGGCGGGATAGCCCGGATTATGGCCGGCGTGGAGCGCGATGCCATCCCATGTCAACCGCTGCATGAAGGGCATGGGCGCGTTGCTGTAGATGTTGGAGCGGTGCCATTGGCGTTTTTGCAGGATCGGAAATTCGCCGGTCGGGGTGCGATGCCCCTTCATCCCCGTCGATACGCTGGCCGCGCCGATCAGCCGGTCGCCGCGATAGACATGGACCATCTGTGCTTCGATACTGATGACCATATAGAGCGGCGCGCCGTCGCCCATATCGGGCCCACCCTCTGCATCATCCATCCAGCGATAGGCGCCGGGCGCCAGCGTCGCGTCGGACACGGCGCCCGTGGCGGCCGGGATGGCGAGCATCGCGATGCTGAGCAAAAGGGTCCGCAGGACTGGCATTAAGCCTTTCTTAACCATCATCTTCATCAGCGCCAGCCCAACCGGGCCGTTCGCGCGACAAGACGCACGATCGCCGGTCCCACGATGGGACAAGCCATCGGTGCGGGCCAAGGGCTGGGAGCGCCCCCTCCCCCGCGCCATCGAAAGGAAATGATGCGTCCGGCCATCACTGAAGCATGCAAGGCCGGGTTTAACCGGCGATTTGCGTAATTATATGTTTCGCAGCGGTCCCCCGCGCTGTAAGGGGCCGACTCCATTCAAAGGATTTATGACAATGCCTGCCTATCGTTCCCGCACCACCACCCATGGCCGCAACATGGCGGGGGCCCGTGGCCTATGGCGGGCGACGGGGATGAAGGACGAGGATTTCGGCAAGCCGATCATCGCCATTGCCAACAGCTTCACCCAGTTCGTGCCGGGTCACGTCCATCTGAAGGATCTGGGCCAGCTTGTCGCGCGTGAGATTGAAGCGGCGGGCGGCGTCGCCAAGGAATTCAACACCATCGCGGTCGATGACGGCATCGCCATGGGCCATGGCGGCATGCTCTATTCGCTGCCCAGCCGTGACCTGATCGCCGACAGCGTCGAATATATGGTCAATGCCCATTGCGCCGACGCGATCGTGTGCATTTCCAACTGCGACAAGATCACGCCCGGCATGCTGATGGCCGCGATGCGCCTGAACATCCCGGTCGTGTTCGTATCCGGCGGGCCGATGGAAGCGGGCAAGACGGTGGTGCGCGGCAAGAAGGTGGCGCTCGATCTGGTCGACGCGATGGTCGTTGCCGCCGACGAAAGCTATACCGACGAGGAAGTGACGACCATCGAACGGTCGGCCTGCCCCACCTGCGGCAGTTGTTCGGGCATGTTCACCGCCAATTCGATGAACTGCCTGACCGAGGCGCTGGGCCTGTCGTTGCCGGGCAATGGTTCGACGCTGGCGACCCATGCCGACCGCGAGCGCCTGTTCCGTGAGGCGGGCCATGTCATCGTCGACATCACCAAACGCTATTATGAGCAGGATGACGACAGCGTCCTGCCGCGCAACATCGCCAGTTTCGGCGCGTTCGAAAATGCGATGAGCCTGGACATCGCCATGGGCGGTTCGACCAATACGGTGCTGCACCTGCTGGCCGCCGCCTATGAAGGCGGGGTCGATTTCACCATGGCCGACATCGACCGGCTGTCGCGCCGCGTGCCGTGCCTGTGCAAGGTCGCCCCGGCGAAGAATGACGTCCATATGGAGGACGTGCATCGCGCCGGCGGGATCATGGCGATATTGGGCGAACTGGAGCGTGCGGGCCTGATCGACGCCAGCCTGCCCACGGTTCACAGCCGGACCATGGCCGACGCGCTGGCCCGGTGGGACATTGGCCGCACCAACAGCGAAGAGGTGCGCAAATTCTATCGCGCGGCGCCCGGCGGCGTGCCGACGCAGGTGGCGTTCAGCCAGTCGGAACGCTGGGAAGAACTGGACACCGACCGCGAAAAGGGCGTGATCCGTTCGGCCGAGCATCCCTTTTCCAAGGATGGTGGCCTTGCCGTATTGTTCGGCAATCTGGCGCCCGAGGGCTGCATCGTGAAGACGGCGGGCGTGGATGACTCCATCCTCGTCTTCCACGGCACGGCCCGCGTCTATGAAAGTCAGGATGCGGCGGTGGCCGGTATCCTCGGCAATGAAGTGAAGGCGAACGACGTGGTCGTCATCCGCTATGAAGGGCCAAAGGGTGGTCCCGGCATGCAGGAAATGCTGTATCCGACCAGTTACCTGAAGTCGAAGGGGCTGGGCAAAGCCTGCGCGCTCATCACCGACGGGCGTTTTTCGGGCGGCACGTCGGGCCTGTCCATCGGCCATGTATCGCCGGAAGCGGCCGAAGGCGGCCTGATCGCCCTGGTCGAAACAGGCGATCCCATCGTGATCGACATCCCCGCCCGCGTCATCAAGGTCGATCTGGACGACGCGGTGCTGGCCGAGCGCCGCGCAGAGATGGAAGCACGCGGCAACAAGGCGTGGAAGCCGTTCGGCCGCAAGCGCGAAGTGTCGCCTGCGCTGCGCGCCTATGCCGCGATGACCACCAACGCCGCCAAGGGCGCGGTGCGCGACGTCAGCCAGGTCGAGAAGTAAAAGGCCTTTGCCCCGCTATCCCATGGGATAGCGGGGCAATTCAGGCTTGTCTTATCCCCCTGCCATTCCCACAGTGACCGGGAACCACAGGGAGTGAGAATTTGGAGTCAGTTTCGATCGTGCTTTTCCTGCTGCTGGCGGTGGTCGTCAGCGGTGCGGTGTCCCGAATGTTGCCGGTGTCCGTTCCGACGCCTCTGGTCCAGATACTGCTGGGCGGGGTAATCGGCCTGTCGACATCCTATCGCGTGGACCTTGATCCCGAACTGTTCCTGCTCCTGTTCCTGCCGCCTTTGCTGTTCCTCGACGGGTGGCGCATTCCCAAGGATGAATTGTTCAAGGACGTGTCGGTCGTCGTCGAACTGGCGCTCGGCCTCGTCCTGCTGACGGTGGTGGGCATGGGCTTCTTCATCCACTGGATGATCCCCGCCATGCCGCTGGCCGTCGCCTTTGCGCTGGCGGCGGTGGTATCGCCCACCGATCCGATCGCGGTGTCCGCCATTGCCGCGCGCGTGCCGATCCCCAAACGGATGATGCACATATTGGAAGGGGAATCGCTCCTGAACGATGCGTCGGGCCTCGTCTGCCTGCGCTTTGCCATCGCCGCCGCGCTGACCGGCAGTTTTTCGGCAGGAGCCGCCACGCTCAATTTCCTGTGGGTCGCAGGTGCGGGCCTTGCCATCGGTGTCGCCGTGACCATCGCCGTGTCGAAGGTGAAGGCATGGGTGACGCAGAAATGGGGTGAGGATAGCGGATCGCAGATCCTCGTCAGCCTGCTCATCCCCTTCGGCTCATACCTGCTGGCCGAACATGCCCATGCGTCGGGCATCCTTGCGGCGGTGGCTGCGGGCGTGACGATGGCATTCGCGGACATCACGCGGCAGGCCATGGCGGTGACGCGGATGCGCCGCAATTCGGTATGGGACACGATCCAGTTTTCGCTGAACGGCATCATCTTCGTACTGCTGGGCGAACAATTGCCCGGCATTTTGAAGGGCGCGAAACAGACGGTCGCCCTGACCGGCCATGCCGCGCCATGGTGGCTGGCGCTTTATGTCGTGGCGATCGTCGCGGGACTGGCCGCGCTGCGCTTCGGATGGGTGTGGGCGTCGCTGAAACTCACCATCCTGCGCAAGCGGCAGCGGCAGGAAGCGATGCAGACGCCCGACTGGCGGCTGATCGCCGCCATGTCCTTTGCCGGGGTGCGCGGGGCGATCACGCTGGCGGGTGTGCTGACGCTGCCGCTGGCGCTGAATGACGGGACGCCGTTCCCGGCGCGCGATCTGGCGATCTTTCTGGCGGCGGGGGTGATCATCCTGTCGCTGATCATCGCCAGCATCGCCCTGCCCATCCTGCTCAAGGGGCTGACCATGCCGGCCGAACCGTCGAAGCAGGCGGAGGAGGATGCCGCCCGCATCGCTGCGGCGCAGGCAGCGATCCAGGCGATCGAGCGGCATCAGCATGCGCTGGCCGAGGATCATGGCGAGGCGGACGTTTATGCGGCGGCAGGCGGTCGCATCATGGACCTGTATCGGGAGCGGATCGAGGGGCTGAGCGAGGAACGCGCCGAAGATACGCGGGTGCAGGAAAAGCTGCTGAGCGAATTTCGCCTGATCGGCATTCAGGCCGAGCGGCGCACGCTGATGCAACTGGTGCGTGCGCGCAAGGCGGGCAGTCAGACCGCGCAGAAGATCATCCGCGACCTGGACCTGTCGGAGGCAAAGCTGCGCCATCCGGCGGCGCACTGACGCAGGTCAGGGCCAGTCGACGCATCGCGCGCTGCGAAACGATCAGACCGGGGCGGCGAACCGGACGGATATGGACGTTCCGGGGGCCGCATCGGCGATGTCGACCGTGGCGCCCATGCGCTGGGCCGCCGATTGCACAATGGCGAGGCCAAGGCCGGTGCCGTCTGGGCCGGACTGGCCGGTGGCGCGGAAGAAGCGCTGAAACACCTTGCCGCGATGTTCGCGGGCGATGCCCGGCCCGTCGTCGATGACGGCCATCACGGTCTGCGCATCACTTTGTGACAGGGTGATCGTTACCGTGCCGCCGCGCTGGTTATAGCGGATGCCATTGTCGATCAGATTGGCCAATATTTCGAACACCAAAGTCCGGTGCGCCTGAACCAGATAGGTTTCATCTTCCTGCGCATCCAGCGTCAGTTCGACATCGGCATGGATCGCCTGATTGATAAGGCGACCGATCACGGCGGTGCTGACTTCCTTGAGATCGACCTGTTCCAGCGGAGGCGACACGCCCCCTTCCTCGGCGCGGGCAAGGGCCAGTAGCTGGGTAATCAGACGCTCCAGCCTTTGTACCGCTTCGGCGATTTCATCGAGCGCGCGGGCAGACCCGCGACGGGCCAGTTCGATCTGCACCCGCAGCACGGACAAAGGTGTCCGCATCTGATGCGAGGCATCGGCGGTGAAGCGACGCATACCGCCGGTCGCACTGTCGAGCTGCTCCAGCAGACGATTGAACGCCGTGGCCAGCGGATGGAGTTCGCGCGGCAACGGTCCGGTATCGAGCGCGGAGAAATCAGGCCGTGTGCGACCGTCGCGCGCCTCCACCGCGCGGCGCAGGCGCACCAGCGGCAACAGGCTCCACCCCAGCGCCGGGCGCAGCAGCAGGATGGCGACCCCCACCAGCGTGACTTCGCCGATCAGCAGGCCCAGCAACAGCCGGTTGGCCAGCGCCTTGCGATTGTCGAGCGTTTCGGCGACCTGCACGATCACCGGCTGGGCAATGCGCGGCAGGCTGCGCTTCACCTCGCCAATGCGAATATCCTGATCGCGATAGCGGGAGAAACGAAAGCGGGGCTGATCCACGATCATGGTCGCGGGGTCGGGCGCGGGGAGATCGGCATAGCCGGTCAGCAATTCCGGGCCGACGGCGACGCGGTAATAGACATTATCCCGTTCGCTATTTTCGAGCATGCCAAATGCGGCCGGTGGCAGGTCGAGCGTGACTTCGCCGCGCTCCACCTGAACCGTTTCGGCGATGGCGCCCAGCGCGCCGCCCAGAACGCGATCATTGGTGCGGCGCACGACGTCGGAAATCAGCGTCGCGCCGCCCACCCCGATGATGACCGCCGCGCCCAGCAACGGCCCCAGCATCGCCGCCAGCAACCGGGTGCGCAGCGCGATCGCACGTTTTTCACCCGGCATCGAGCATATAGCCCACGCCGCGCACGGTGCGGATACCCGGCCCGTCGGGCGCCAGCTTGCCGCGCAGGCGCGTCACATGCACCTCGATCGCGTTGCTGCCGACCGGCTCGTCAAACCCGAACACCTCACCGATCAGCAATTCGCGCGGCACGACATGACCGGCCCGTGTAGCCAGCGATTCGAGAACCGCCAGCTCGCGCCGCCGCAGATCGAGCGGGCGACCGGCGACATCGGCCACGCCGGTCGAACGGTTGATGGTCAGGCTGCCCACCGTCAGTTCCGGCGTCGGATCGCCACCGCGCCGACGCCCCAGTGCGCGAACCCGCGCCTCCAGTTCTTCAGGATCGAAGGGTTTGCGCAGATAATCGTCGGCGCCCAGGTCCAGCCCGCGCACCCGGTCATCCAGCGCATCGCGCGCCGTCAGCATCAGCACCGGCACCCGTTCACCACGCCGCCGCAGTTCCGCCAGCACTGAAAATCCATCCATGTCGGGCAGGCCGACGTCGAGAATCACAAGGGCATAGGGTTCGCGCCCGACCACCGACAGAGCATCCTCGCCGGTCGCGACATGATCGACCGCATGTCCCCCCGCCCGCAAAAGCGCGGCAATGCTGCGGGCCAGCGACGCATCATCCTCGATCATCAAAATCCGAATAGGGCACCTGATGCTGAAAGGTTGGTGACAGCTTGGGTTCGTAACTGACGCTCACATCTTATCCGTCGACAGAAACGGAAAGCCAGGAGCAGGACGATGCGAAGGGTTATTCAATTATTGGCGGCTATGGCAAGCCTGTCCGTTCCCACCGGGACGAACGCAGCCGAACGCCCGACCGGCTATCCCCGGTCCTATGACACATTGATGGCCGATGCCGCCGCCGAACGGCAGGTCATCGTCTATGCCAATGCCGACCGCGCCGAAATGGCGCCCGTCATCCTCGCCTTTCAGAAGCGCTATCCCGGCGTCACGGTCAATTATGCCGATCTGGGGTCGAACGAAATGTACCGCCGGTTCGTGGCGGAAATGCACGGCCGCAAGCCATCTGCCGATCTGGTCTGGTCGTCGGCCATGGATCAGCAGGTCAAGCTGATCAACGATGGCTTTGCGCAGGCCTATGCCAGCCCCGAAAAGCCCGCCCTGCCCGCATCGGCCGTGTGGAAGAATATGGGGTTCGGCGTCACCGCCGAACCGATCGGATATGTTTACAACAAGAAGGCGATCCCGCAGCCGCCACGTAGCCATGCCGCGCTGGAAGCTCTGCTGCGCCAGCAGCGCAAGGCGCTGACCGGGCGCGTCGCCACCTTTGACCCTGCCCGTTCCAACACCGGTTATCTGTACCTGACACAGGATTTCGCGATCACGCGGGACACGAAATCGCTGGTGGATGCAATCGCGGCGACCCGCCCGCAACTGTCCATCACCACCGAACCGATGTTGCGCGGCGTGGCGGAGGGCAAGCTGTCCATCGCCTATAATGTCATCGGTTCCTATGCGGTAGAGCGCGCCCGCCACGACCCCCGCATCGGTGTCGTTTTCCCTAGCGATTACACCATCGTAATGTCGCGCCTCGCCTTCATCTCGCGGGAGGCCCGACACCCCGCAGCCGCCAAGCTGTTCCTCGATTTCCTGCTATCGCGCGAGGGGCAATCGCTGCTCGCGCAGCATAGCCTGTGGCCGGTGCGAACCGATATTCGCGCCCGCCGTCTGCCCGCTGGCCAGGCCCGACCGATCCGTGTCGGCCCCCAGCTTCTCGTCAATCTCGACCGCCTCAAGCAGCAGCGTTTCCTGCGCGACTGGAACGCAGCGCTTACCACTGGAGCCAATAGCAAATGATGTCGTCCCTGTTGCGCGGCGGTTGTGCCTCGCTGGCGCTGATCGCCGCCACCCCCGCCCTTGCTCAGGCGCCCAGCACCGAAGAATTGGGCGCGCTGGTCCGTGCGCAGGCGGCAGAAATCGCCGCACTCAAAGCCCGGCTTGAGAAGCTGGAAACCCAGAGCGTGGCGCAGGCAGCGACAACGCCCCCTGCCCAGACGCAGCCCGTCGAGGTCGCACAGCAACAAGCGGCAGAGCCGGTCGTCGTCACCCCCTTCGCGCCGCAGATCGTACCCCCCGGCCCGGCCGACATCGACATCGCGCAGGCACGCGCCATTGCCGCCAATCCGGCGGGCGTCACCACCGAATGGGGGGCGGGCCTGCCCGTATTCCGTTCCGCCGACGGTGTGTTCACCTATAAGCCGCGCGGCCGCATTCTGGTCGACGTCAGCTCGACGCGCGGATCGCGCTACAGCGGGCGCAACACCACCACCACCGGCATGCGCGCGCTGCGCCTTGGCCTGGAAGGTGGCGTGGGTCCGCACTTCTTCTATCAGTTCGAAACCGATTTTTCGGAAAATGAAGTCGATATCGTCACCGCCTTCATGGGGTGGCGCAACAAGATCGGCACCAATATCGATTATGATATTCGTGCCGGCCACCTGTTCAACGACCGCGCATTCGAAGGCAGCACCGGGTCGGATTCGACGCCGTTTCTGGAACGCGGCACCGTATCGACCGCCATCATCCCACAGCGCGGATTTTACGGCATCGGCGTGATGGGCCGCATCTTCGGACCCAATTATCACGCATCGGTCAGCATCACGGGCGACCGTGTCGACGGACAGCAGACGACCAACGACAGCCGCACCGTGTCGGCCCGCGCCCACTGGAACCCGATCAAGACTGACAAGTCCCTGCTCCACATCGGCGCATGGGGCTTTGACGAATCCCTGTCTTCGTCCGCGACGACGCTGACGCGCAGCACCGTCATCGGCGGGCGCTTCAACGGCGCGGTGCGGGTGTCGACCGGCGAATTGCTGTTCGGCAAATCGACCACCGGCTATGGCGTCGAACTGGGCGGCTATACCGGCGGCCTGTGGGTGATGGGCGAAGCGGGCCGTCGCGTCGCGCGCCTGACCGGCGGACGCCCCGATTTCGAGAGCAAGGCATGGAGCGTGTCGACCGGCCTGTTCCTGACCGGCGAACTGCCCCCCTATAACCCGCGCCTTGGCAGCTTTGGCCAGCCCAACGTCCTCGACCCCGTGCTGAGCGGCGGATCGGGCGCGGTCGAACTGACCGCCCGCTATGAAAATCTGGACTATACCGACCTCGTCCTTGGCGGCGACGGATGGGCCGCGACGCTGGGCGTGAACTGGTATCTCAACAGCTTCACCCGGTTCCAGCTGAACGGCATCCAGTGGCACACCAACAATCGCGCCGGTGCCTATACCGGCAGCGACGACGGCCAGACGCTGAGCGCCCGCATCGGCGTGACTTTCTGATCTTTTTCTCCTCCGCCCTTTCAAGGATGCAGTGATGAATCTTGCCCTGCTCGGCTTCCTGATGGTCGCCACCTTCATGACGCTGATTATGACCAAGCGGATGACACCGCTGGTCGCGTTGATCGTCATTCCCTCTATTTTCGGTGTGATCGCCGGTCAGGCCGCGGGCCTTGGCGACATGATGATCGACGGGATCAAGAATCTGGCGCCGACCGGCGTCATGCTGTTGTTCGCCATCCTCTTCTTTTCGACGATGACGGACACCGGCCTGTTCGATCCGCTGGTGGGCAAGCTCATCAAGATCGTGCATGGCGATCCGCTGCGCATCCTGCTGGGGTCGGTCGTGCTGTGTGCGCTCGTCAGTCTGGATGGCGACGGATCGACCACCTACATCATCACCATTGCCGCACTACTGCCGCTGTATAAAAGGTTCGAAATGAACCGCTTATATCTGGTCTGCCTGTTGATGGTGACAAGCGGCGTGATGAACCTGACGCCGTGGGGTGGGCCGACCGCGCGCGCGGCCAGCGCACTGAAGCTGGACCCCGCCACTCTGTTCCTGCCGCTGATCCCCGGTATGATCGGTGGCCTTGCCTTCTTACTGGGCCTTGCCACCTGGTTCGGGATCAAGGAACGCCGCCGTCTGGGCAAGGTGGAGGCCCATGCCCCGGTCGCGACCGGCGACCTTGGCGTGTCGCAATATCCCGAAGCCCGCCGCCCCAGGCTGCGCATGGTCAATGCGGGGCTGGTCGTCGCGTTGCTGGTGCTGCTGGTATGGGGCATATTGCCGCTTTCCGTGCTGATGATGCTGGGCTTTGCCATCGCGATGGTCGTCAACTATCCCGGCGTCGCCGAGCAGAAGGAACGCATCGCCACCCATGCCGGCAACGTCCTGTCGGTCGTATCCCTGATCTTTGCCGCCGGTATCTTCACCGGCATTTTGGGCGGCACCGGCATGGTCGAAGCGATGAGCAAGGAAGTGGTGGGTGTCATTCCGCCCGCGCTTGGCCCCTATATGGCACCGATCACCGCGCTCATTTCCATGCCCTTCACCTTCTTCATTTCCAATGACGCCTTTTATTTCGGCATGCTGCCGATCCTGGCGGAGGCCGGCGCCCATTATGGCGTCGATCCGATGGCGATTGCCCGCGCGTCGCTGATGGGCCAGCCGGTTCATCTGCTCAGCCCGCTGGTGCCCTCCACCTATCTGCTCGTCAGTCTGGCGGGCATCGACCTTGCCGATCATCAGCGGTTCACGCTGATCCCGGCGGCGGCGGTGTGCGTCGTCATGACCATCGTGGGATTGATCGCCATGGCCTTCCCCTTTGTCGCGTAACGGCATCGGGGTCATCTTACGCTTCCTCGGCGCGTTGGCCGTGGGGGCGGCAGGCGGCACGCTGTTCCATGGGATCGGCGCGCCTTTGCCGTGGGTATTGGGGTCGATGGCGGCCTGTGCCGTGGCCAGCGTCATCGGCCTGCCGATACAGGCATCCTCGGCGACGCGGCGGCCGATGGCGGCCGTGATCGGCGTGGTGCTGGGCAGCAGTTTCGGCCCCCATGTCCTGACGCAGGCGCGCGAATGGATCGTCCCGATCCTGGCCCTGCCCTTCTTTCTCGCCAGCGCGGCGCTGCTGTGCGTCACCTATTTCCGCAAGGTCGCCAAATTCGATCCGGCCACCGCCTATTTCGCGGGCATGCCGGGCGGGATCGCCGAGATGGTCGTCATGGGGGCCGAGCGCGGCGCGGACGAAAAGACCATCGGCCTGATCCATGGCGCACGCATATTTCTGGTCGTGTTCATCCTGCCCTTCCTGATCCGACTGGACCATGTGCCGGTCGCCAGCCCGCCAACGGTGGTGACGACCGGCGATGTGGCGGACTGGTCGCTGCTGCTATGGACGATCGGATGCGTGGGGCTGGGCCTGATGATCGGGCGCGTCCTGCGCCTGCCCGCATGGCATCTGGTCGGGCCGCTGGCGGTCAGCGCGACCGTGCATCTGACCGGCATCGCCAATTTTCACATTCCCGCATGGGCGCTGGCGTCGGCGCAGGTCGGCCTGGGCGCGACGATCGGGTGCCGGTTCGTCGGCCTGACGTTGAAGGCTTTGCTGAAGTCGCTGGCGCTGGCGGCGGGATCGACCGCGATCCTGCTGGTCGTGACCATCGCTTGGGCGGCGGCAGTCGGCACGCTGGCGGGCGTCGATCCCGCGCTGCTGACTTTAGCCTATTCGCCCGGAGGGCTTGCCGAAATGAGCATGGTGGCGCTCAGCCTGTCGCTGGAGCCGGGGGTGGTGATCGTGCATCACCTGACCCGAGTGGTGCTGGTCCTGATCGGCGCACCACTCGGGTTCAGGGCTATGGGGATCAGAACAGGGTCATGACACCCGTCGTCGGATCGATGAAGCCTTCATAGATCATCTTGGCCGCGACATAGAGGATCACCAACAGGCCGAAATAGGCGATGGCGCGATAGCGTTCGATGACGCGGGCCAGCACATTGGCGGCAACACCCATCAGCGCGACCGACAGGATCAGGCCAATGACGAGAATGCCGGGATGTTCGCGGGCGGCGCCCGCGACGGCCAGCACATTGTCGAGGCTCATCGACACGTCGGCGATGGCGACGGCCCATGCGGCCTGGGCAAAACCCTTGGGCGCGGGCTTGCCGGTCATGTCCTCTGCATCCTCGGCTTCGCCATGCGCGCGCAGTTCGCGCCACATCTTCCACGCGACCCAGACGAGCAGCAGGCCACCGGCGAAGACGAGGCCGACAAGCTGCATGAGTTGCGTCACCAGCAGGGCAAAGGCGATGCGCAGGATGAGCGCGGCGATAACGCCGATCGCAATGACCTTGCGCCGGGAAGCGGGCGGCAGGCCGGCGGCCAGCGCGCCCACGACAATCGCATTGTCGGCGGCCAGCATGATGTCGATCAGGACGACCTGACCAAAGGCGGCAAGCGCCGCAGGGGAGCCGAGATTGGAGAAATCGGCGACGATGTGATTCCAGATGTCGTTCATAGATCCTCTCACCATATCGAAGGGCGTGGCCATCGGGACGCCACCGCTTCGACGAAGCCCTGACCAGTTTCGGATCGGGCCGTTGATTGCCGGGAAATCGGTGCCTGCGGGATAGGGCGGGAAGCTGTCATCAACCTTTCAAGCCGCAACCGGCGTTGCAGGGGAGCCACAAGGCGGCAGGAAATGGACGAATTCGTCCAACGGCCTTTCCCAAAGCTAAGAATGATGTTGCGAAACATTATCAACCGCACTAGCGGGGCGAAATCGGCCCGATGCTGGCAGCGCCTTGTCCTGCGCGCTCGTCAGGTTCGATGACTGACCCTGGGGGATGAAGAATGAACAAGAAGATCGCACTCATGCTGGGCGGCGCCATGGTCGCCATGACCCTGCCCGCCGCCGCGCAGACCGCGCCTGCCCCGGCCCCATCGGCCGACGCGAATGCCGACGTCGGGGAAGAGATCGTCGTCACCGGCACCTATACGCTGCCCAACAAGATCGACACCGCAACGGGCCTGGGCCTGACCATTCAGGAAACGCCCCAGTCGGTCAGCGTCATGACTGCCCAACGCATCCTCGACCAGAATCTGATCACCGTGAAGGATGTCATCACTAACGCCGTGGGCGTTTCCGCCAACGAAGTGGATGACGTGCGCAATAGCTTCTACGCGCGTGGTTTCCAGATCCGCAATACACAGGTCGACGGCGTTCCCGCGGCATGGACGCTGGCGGGCGGCAATGGCGAAACCAGCATCGACGTGTCGATTTATGAACGGATCGAAGTCGTACGCGGCGCCACCGGCCTGCTGTCGGGCGCGGGCGATCCGTCCGCTTCGGTCAATCTGGTGCGCAAGCATGCCGACGCCACGGACCTGACCGGCTATGTCAACGCCTCGATCGGCAGTTGGAACACCTGGCGCGTATCGGGCGACATTGGCGGCGCGCTGGACGCCGATGGCCGCATCCGCGCTCGCCTTGTCGGCCGCTATGAAGAAGGCGACTATTTCATCGACATCCAGCAGCGCAAGAAATGGGTGCTGTACGGCGTGGTCGAAGCCGACCTGACCGATTCTACGCTGGTCCGCGTCGGCATGAGTCATCAGGACAGCAAGCCCGGTGGCGCGACCTGGGGCGCTCTGCCCACCTTCTACACCGACGGCACGCTGACCGACCTGCCCCGGTCGCAGACGACGGCGGCAGACTGGACCTATTGGAACACCACCAACCAGAACATCTTTGCTACTGTGCGTCAGGAATTTGGTGATCGCTGGAACCTGACCGTCAACTATAATCGCCTCAAGACCACCGGCGACACGCAACTGCTGTACCTCTATGGTGCCGTCGACAAGGCGACCGGCACGATGGACGGCACCAACCCCTATAAGTCCAAGGGGAACAGTATCCAGAACAGCATCGACGCGCAGTTGAAGGGCGAAGTGACGTTGTTCGGCCGCGATCATGAAGTCGTGCTGGGCGCTCTGCACAGCGTACTGAAACGTCACACCGACAATTTTGTCGCGCCCACGCCGTGGCTGACGGACGTGCCGGTCATCGGTCAGAATGGCGTGCCCTATCCTGAGCCGGTATGGGGCACCACGGCGGTGCGCAACGAACAGGAACGGATCAAGCAGACCGGCTATTATGGTGCATTCCGGTTGAACGTGGCCGATCCGTTCAAGGTCATATTGGGCGGCCGTATCGCCAGTTGGAAGCAGACCGGCTTCGCCTGGAGCGGCACCAGCGACTATGGCGATGACAATGTGTTCATCCCCTATGTCGGCGCGCTGTACGACATTACGTCGAACCATCGCATCTATGCCAGCTTCACGAAGATTTTCCAGCCGCAGAACCTGTATGATCGTCAGCAGCGCCTGCTCGATCCGTTGAACGGCGCGGCCTATGAAGTCGGTCTGAAAAGCAATTTCTTCGGCGATGCGCTGCAAACCTCGATCGCGCTGTTCCGTATCGAACAGGATAATGTCGGCCAGATCGACGGTCCTGAAATCGTCCTGAACGGCCAGTTGTTCCAGCCCTATCGCGCCGTGGAAGGCGTGACCAGCAAGGGCTTCGAACTGGAAGCCACCGGCCAGCCGATGCCGGGCTGGAACGTCAACGCCAGCTATAGCCAGTTCAAGATCGAAGATGCGCAGGGCAATAATGTGAACACCGATCAGCCGCGCAAGCTGCTGAAGATCTTCACCACCTATGACCTGCCGGGCGTACTGACGGGCCTGACCATCGGTGGCGGTGTCAACTACCGCAGCAAGGCCTATTCGGACGGCACGAACCCCGGCACGGGCGCCGCGTTCCGCTTCCAGCAGGACGGCTATACGCTGGTCAGTCTGATGGCCCGCTATGCCGTGACCGAACAGCTTCAGTTGCAGGGCAATATCGAAAATCTGTTCGACAAGAAATATTACAGCCAGGCCGGTTCGTTCAGCCAGTATCGCTACGGCGCACCGCGCAACTTCACGATCAGCGCGAATTACCGCTTCTGATTTCGGCTCTGGTTCACCATCCTCCCCTGACAGGGGAGGTGGCTGGCCGAAGGCCAGACGGAGGGGTGTCTCCACCATCGATAGGGTCACACCCCTCCACCGGCTGCGCCGGTTCCCCTCCCCTTACAGGGGAGAAATGACATGATAGAAAACATGGAGGGCAGATCATCGCAATTCTGGCTCCCATAGCGGACGGCAACGCCTCGACCGCCACCTATCAGCGCTGGAGTGGTCCGGCGCTGTTTACCGTCGCGTTTCTGGGCATCGCTGCCGGTGTGCAGATGAGCGACCGGGGGCTGCAATCGGTGCTGCTCGGCGCGATCCAGACCAGTTTCGCGGTCGGCGACGCGACCATCGGCGCCTTGCAGGGGTTGGCCGGAATTTTGGTAGCCAGCGCCATCGCGGTGCCGATCGCCCGCCTGTCCGAACGCCTATCACGCAAGATCGTGCTGATCGGCCTGATCGCGGGATGGGCGATGCTGATGGCGCTGAGCGCGCTGGCGCCCAATTTTCCCCTCTTCTTCATCGGGCGCGCGGCGTCGGGCGTGACCGAGTTCGCGATGATCCCGATTGTCTATTCGATGATCCCCGACCTGTCGCCCGAACGGCATCGGGTGGCGGCGAACCTGTCCTTCGCCGCGCTGATGGCGGCGGGGGCGAGTGCGGGCTATTATTTCGGTGAGGCCATTGTCGGGGCCGCGCAATGGATATTCCCGATGGCGATGGAGCCATGGCGCAAGGCGTTGCTGCTGCTGGCGCTGGCGGGCATCCCCCTGCTGATCGCCAGCCTGTTCACGCTCGATCCACGCCGCAGCATCGCGTCCAGCGATACGCCCGATTCCGCGTCACTGATCCTGTTCCTGCGAGCGCGGTGGCGCGCGGTCGGCCTGTTCGTCGGGGTGGCGGGCAGTCTGATGATCGCGGTGCAGGCGCTCAATCCGCTGATCGCATTGGCGCTGCAAAGGCAATTCGGCGCGGGCATGGGGGTGATCGGCCATGCGCTGGGCATCATCACCCTGATCACCAGCATCGGATGCCTGCCGGTGGCGGGATTTCTCGACCGGGCATTGGGGCGTCGTTTCGGCCTGGCTGCTCGCCCGATGATCATGGGCGGCGGGGCAATCGGCGCGCTGCCCTGCGCCCTGTTGCTGCCCATGGCCACTCAAGTCGATGGCGCATTGTGGCTGGTCGCCGCCTTCCTGTTCCTGACCTGCACCGCCAATGCGCTGGTGCCGACCATGTTGCAGGATCTGACACCGGCGACGCTACGCGCACGCAGCTTTGCGATATGGAGCTTCGTCGTATCGATATTCTGCGCCATCGGGCCGCTGGTGGCGGGCGCGGTGTCGGACATGCTGCTGGGCGGACGATTGCTGAGCGCGATTGCTGCCACCGCCCTGCCCGCGCTGATCCTGTCGTCGGCCTGCGCGATCCGATCGATGCGCAATAGGGACAGTTTCTCATCCTCCCCTGACAGGGGAGTGGCAGGGCGTAGCCCTGACGGAGGGGTGTCACCCTATCGATAGCGGGACACCCCTCCCCTTACAGAAGATTTGAGGTTAAGCCGCTTCGGGCGCGCCGATGCGGACTTCGCAGGGGGTCAGGCCGTCGATGGTCACGATCAGATGGTCGCCCACGGCCACCGGGCCGACGCCCGACGGCGTGCCGGTGTAGATGAGGTCGCCCGGCTCCAGCCGATAGAAGCGCGAAATATAGGCGATGATGTCGGGAATGGACGTAATCATGTCCGACAGATCGCCGTCCTGCCGCACATCGCCGTTGCAGGTGAGACCGATATGCCCGGCATCCATGGGTCCGGTTTCGCTGGCGGGATGGATGACGCCAAGGGGGGCGGCCTGCTCGACATTCTTCGCAACGTCCCATGGACGCCCCTTGCCCTTGGCCTGCGCCTGAAGATCGCGGCGCGTCATGTCGAGACCGGCGGCATAGCCGTAAATATGATCGGCGGCGTCAGCGGGCGCGATCGACCGACCACCCTTGCCGATGGCGACCACCAGTTCCGCCTCGAAATGATAATCACTGGTTTCGGGCGGATAGGCGATGGTCGTGCCGGACAGGGCCACCGTATCCGCCCATTTGGTGAAGAAGAAAGGCGCCGATCCATCCGGCGTCGCGCCCATTTCGCGGGCATGGGCGGCATAATTCTGACCGATGCAGAAAAGGCGGCGGACCGGGAAGCCCGGCCCTTGCGTCGTGGGCGCGATGATCGGGGCTGGCGGATCGAACAGGGTGGCCATTGGGGGAAACATCCTTTGTGGCAGGGAGGTACCCTGCCATAGAATGGCGCGATCAGATATGAAACCGCCCTTCGATCACGGTGCGGCACCGGCCGGTCAGGATGACCCGATCATCGGCCAGCGTGCAGCCAAGGCGCCCGCCACGGGCCGATGCCTGCACCGCCTCCATCTGCGTCTTGCCAAGGCGTTCAGACCAGAAAGGCACCAGCAGGCTGTGGGCCGATCCGGTCACGGGATCTTCGTCGATGCCGCCGCCCGGCACGAAAACGCGGCTGAGCATATCACTATCCTCGCCCGGTGCGGTGGCGATGAGCAGGAGGTCGCCATGTTTACGCAGCGCGGCGAAATCCGGCGTCAGGGCGCGGACCGATGCAGCATCGGGATAAAGGAACAGCGTATAGCCGCCGTCGCGCCAGTGAGATTCCACCGGATCGCCACCCAGACCCGCGGCCAGTTCCGGCATGGCGCGCGGGGCCATGCTATAGCCGGGGAGCGAGAGCGCATAGCCATCGCCATCGCGGGCCACGCTCAATATGCCGGCATGGCGTGTGCGGAAACGGACGACATCGCCCGCCATCAGCACATGGCCGCTGGCAAGCGTGGCGTGGCCGCACAGCTTCACCTCCACCTCCGGCGTGAACCAGCGCAGTTCATAATCCGCATCGGGATCGTCCGGGGTGGCGACGGTGAAGGCGGTTTCGGACAGATTATTCTCCGCCGCGATGGATTGCAGCAGCGCGTCGTCCAGCCATGCGTCGAGCGGCATCACGGCGGCGGGATTGCCGGTGAAGGGCGCGTCGGCAAAGGCATCGACCTGCGTGAAGGGAAGGCTGGTCATCGGGGCATCCTGTTGATGGGTGTTGCCCCTTTGATGCCCGCCCGCCCCTGAACCGAACAGGGCCGATGGTGCGGGATTGGCTTCTTAACCCGCAACGACCAGCACCGCGCAAACCGCCACACCGACGATGATATTCAGCGGCACGCCGATCCGCACGAAATCGGCGAAACGATAATCGCCCGCCGCATAGACCAGCATGTTCGTCTGATAACCGATCGGCGTCGCGAAACAGGCCGACGCGCCGATCATCAGCGCGATGACCAGCGGGCGCGGCTCCACACCCAATTGATGCGCCAGCGCAATGGTGATGGGCGTCAGCAGCGCGGCGACCGCATTGTTGCTGAGCAGTTCGGACAGGATCAGCGCGGCAAAATAGATGATGAAGACCAGGCTCCACGCTGGGGCGACCTGCATCAGGGGGGTGATCCATCCCACCATCATCGCGACGCTGCCCGCCTGTTCCAGCGCAAGACCGACGGCCAGCATCGCAAAGATCAGGATAAGCGTATCACCGTCGATCGCGCTCCACGCCTCTTCCGGGTCGATGCAGCGGGTGACGAGGATCAGGCCGACCGCGATCACGGCGGCAAGACCGATGCCCACTACGCCGAACGCCGCGATCAGCACCGCGCCCGCCATCGCGACAATGGCGATCCACGCCTTGCGCGGGCGAAAGGCGCGGGTGCGGCTTATGTCCACGCCGATCAGGTTGGGATTGTCGCGCAGGGCGCGCATCGCATCCTCCCCGCCGGCGATCATCAGGCGGTCGGCGCCGCGAATCCGGGTTTCCGACAGGTCCGGGCCGGGCAGATGGCGGGCGCGGTGAATGCCGATGATCCGCACCCGCAGGGCGTGCAGGAAGGGAATGTCCATCAGTCGTTCACCGATCGACGGGTGGCTGGGACCGATCATCGCCTCGACCACTCCGCCCTCCTGCGCGCTGGTGCGGGAATCGGCGGCAATGCCGATGTCGAACCGCCCGGATTCGCGCAGCGTCATGATCGCCGCACCATCCGCCCGGATCACCAGATGATCGCCCGAATGAAGTTCCTCTTCGTCCAGATCATGGCGCCGGACATCGCCGGAACGCTTGAGGCCCAGCAACTGCACCGACCGGCCGAACACACCAAGGCTACCGATGGTCCGGCCGATATCCTCGCTGTCCTGCGGCACGACCAGTTCGGTCAGATAGTCCTGCGCCGCGCTGCCGCCATCTTCGCCCACGCCGGCGGGCGGATCGCTGGGCAACAGGAAGGACAGGCAGACAAGGCCGACGATCCCCGCCGCCGCGCCCGCCGCGCCATAGAGGCTGATGTCGAAAATCCCGAACGGAGCCATGCCCTGATCCGCTGCGATGCCTGCGACGACCAGATTGGTCGACGTCCCCACCAGCGTCAGACAACCGCCCAGCACCGCGACCGCATTCATCGGGATCAGCAGCTTCTTGACCGGATAGCCCGTGACCTGCGCCAGTTTGAACATGATGGGGATAAGCAACACCACGACCGGCGTATTGTTGAGGAAGGCCGACAAAAGCAGCGCGCCCAGCGCCACTTCGGCAAGGGCGATGCGCGGATGCCGCTCCGCACGGGTCATGATGAGGTCGGCGAGGCGGCCGATAACGCCGGTGCGGATGAGCGCGCCTGAAAGGATGAACATGGCCCCCACGGTGATCGGCGCACTGTTGGAAAAGACCGAGAAGATCGCTTTTTCATCCAGCAGGCCCAGCGCGCCATAGGTGCAGGCGCCCACCACCGCGACGACCGTGGGCGTGTAGCGTTCGCGCACGAAGGCGACGAACATCAGGGCAAGGATGATGAGGCCTATTTCCGCGCGATGGCTACCGATCAGCGCGGCAATGAATGTCATCGGTGTCTCGCCCCCTGTAGATCGCGTGGTCGCGTCTCTGCAAAGAGGCTAACGAAATCAGCCTGTCATGGTTGCACAGCCGGAGGTCAGGAACGAAATGGGCCGGCCATGAAGGACATGACCGGCCCGGTTCGCGGCTTTGAGGGGACGTTTTGACCGTCAGTCCGCGCTTTTTTAATCGTAGCGTTTTTCAAGAAAAACGCTTTGACGCATGGTGACGCTCCCCAGGCTTACGCTCTGCCGCTCGCCCTCCCGCGGGCGATGACCGTCATCATAGCGTAACAGAGGTGAGTCGTCTCGCGCTTAATCTGGATTGGGCGCAGGATTGGAGCGGTTGGACGTGAAGGGAACGAAACCCCGTTCGTTTCGAGCGCAGTCGGGAAACCCAAACGCAACGCCGCCTGCTTCTCGACTTCGCTCGAAGCGAACGGATTTTATGGATCAGTCTTCCCCGCCACACTGGGCGCGATGCAGCAATTTCTGGTCGGCCAGCACCAGCGCCATCATCGCCTCCACCACCGGAACGCCGCGAATGCCGACGCACGGGTCATGCCGCCCCTTGGTGATGATGTCGGACGCTTCGCCTTCGCGCGTCACCGTATCGACCGGAATCAGGATGGAGCTGGTCGGCTTGAAAGCGATGCGGACCTTCACCGGCTGTCCGGTGGAAATGCCGCCCGCGATACCGCCGGCATGGTTGGCGAGGAAGACCGGGCCATCATTGCCGGGCCGCATCGGATCGGCATTTTGCTCACCGCGCAGGCGGGCAGCGGCGAAGCCGTCGCCGATTTCCACGCCCTTGACCGCGTTGATGCTCATCATCGCGCTGGCCAACTCACTATCGAGCTTGGCATAAAGGGGCGCGCCCCAACCAGCCGGAACGCCAGCCGCAATGCATTCGACTACAGCGCCCAGCGACGACCCATCCTTGCGCGCGCCGTCGACCAATGCTTCCCACCGCTTGGCCGCCTGCGCATCGGGGCAGAAGAAGGGATTCTCGCCGATTTGCGCCGGATCGAAATTTGCCGGGTCGATGGCATCGCCACCGATTTCGCTGACATAGGCGAAGATGTCGACTTCGGGGATGACGAGCCGGGCGACCGCGCCCGCCGCCACACGACTGGCGGTTTCGCGCGCGGAGGAACGCCCACCACCACGATAGTCGCGGAAACCATATTTAGCGTCATAGGCATAGTCGGCATGGCCGGGGCGATAGGCCTTGGCGACGTCGGAATAATCCTTCGACCGCTGATCAGTATTCTCGATCATCAGGCTGATCGGGGTGCCGGTCGTCTTCCCTTCGAACACGCCGGACAAAATGCGGACCTCATCGGCCTCGCGCCGCTGGGTGGTGAATTTCGACGTGCCGGGCTTACGCAGATCGAGCCATGGCTGAATATCCGCTTCGCTGAGCGACAGACCGGGAGGGCAACCATCCACCATCGCGCCGATGGCGGGACCATGACTCTCGCCCCATGTGCTGAAGCGGAAAACGCGACCGAAACTGTTGAAACTCATTGTCCCCTCTCCCCATGGGGGAGAGGGAGGGGCCCGCTCGGCGAAGCCGGGTGGGAGGGTGAGGGGATCATGCGCGCCATCATCAAAATTGCTTCCAACACCCCATCAAGAGCATGTGTCACATCCGAATTACCGAACCGCACGACCCGGAATCCTTCTTGTTCAAGCACCGATGTCCGGTGCTGGTCCGCAGCTTCCCTAACGGCATGGTCGTCGCCGTCAACTTCGATGACCAGTCGAACCTCTGCTGCATAAAAATCGACGATATAACCCGCAAGCCAGACCTGACGTCGAAACTTGATGCCATCAAGCTGTCGATTGCGAAGTTTCGCCCAGAGCTGCGTTTCCGGCTCAGTCGGATTGCGGCGCAATCCACGCGCCCTTTCGAGCGATCGGGGATTATCAGGATCAGGCCGTCGCATAAGCCCCCTCACCCTCCCACCGCTGCGCGGCGGGCCCCTCCCTCTCCCCCGAGGGGAGAGGGGTTATCACCTCACTTGTCCAGCGTGATGTCGGGGGCGTCTTCGGCCTTCATGCCGATGACGTTGTAGCCCGCGTCGACATGATGGATTTCACCCGTCACGCCCGATGCGAGATCGGACAGAAGATAGAGGGCCGATCCGCCCACATCGTCGATGGTCACGTTGCGGCGCAGCGGGGAATTTACTTCGTTCCACTTGAGGATGTAGCGGAAGTCGCCGATGCCCGATGCAGCCAGCGTCTTTATGGGACCGGCCGAAATGGCGTTGACGCGGATCGCTTCGGGACCAAGGTCCATCGCCAGATATTTGACGCTGGTTTCCAGTGCCGCCTTGGCGACGCCCATGACGTTATAATGGGGGATGACCTTTTCCGCGCCATAATAGCTGAGCGTCAGCAGGCTGCCGCCTTCCTTCATCAGCTTGCGCGCGCGGGCCGCGACGGCGACGAAGCTGTAGACCGAGATGTTCATGGTCAGCAGGAAATTGTCGAGGCTGGTGTCTGCGTACAGGCCACGCAGTTCATTCTTGTCGGAAAAACCGATCGCATGGACAACGAAGTCCAGCTTGCCCCAGCGCGCCTCGATTTGGGCGAAGGCCTCGTCCAGCTTGGCCATGTCGGACACGTCGCAATCGATCAGAAAATCCGATCCGACCTGTTCGGCCAGCGGTCGCACCCGCTTTGCCAGCGCATCGCCCTGATAGGAAAAGGCCAGTTCCGCGCCCTGCGCATGCAGCGCCTTCGAAATGCCCCAAGCCAGCGACTTGTCGTTGGCAAGGCCCATGATGAGGCCACGCTTTCCGGTCATCAAGCCTGTCATAATCTTATTCCATTCCCTTTGTTCTGCGCGGTCGGCTGATCATCCTCTTCGGGGAATTCCGCCAGCGCCGCGTTCAATTCCGCGCCAATTACCACGCCAAGCCCCACGAGAAAGAAAAAAATGAGGGTGATCATGACACCGGCCAGACTGCCATAGGTCCGGCCATAGCCGCCGAGCAACGACAAGGTGGGGGGCAACAGCAGCGTCGTACCATACCACCAGAGCGCCGTCGCCACCGCACCGGGCCATTTGGGGAAACGGCTCCCCTTGTAAGCCGTAGGGGTCAGGGCCACGAACAGCGACCATAGCGCGACGCAGGTAATGCCCATCGGCACCAGCTTTGCCGATGCGACCAGCGCGATCGCCTCGTCGGCAAAGGGCAGGATACGGTGCAGAAATTCGTCGGCGCCGGTAATCGCCACCTGAAGCGAGAAGGCGAACATCAGCAGGAACACGCTGACCAGCGTGATGCCGATGGCGCCCAGCCGATAGCGCCAGAACGGCTTGGTGCTTTTGGTGCCATAGGCGCGGCGCAATATGTCGCGGATGGTTTCAATGAGGCTGCCCACGGTCCACAGGCCGACAAGGCCGCCCAGCCACAGCAGCGGTCCCGAACGCGCGGCCAGCACATCGCGGATGGGTTGCCGCACCACGTCGGCGACACCGCGCGGCACCGTCGTCAGAAAAGCGTTCACCGCGCGTACGCCATCGTCGGTATGGCCAAAAATGCTGGCCACCGCTGCCGCGACGATGAAGAAGGGAAAGAGCGTCAGCAGCGACAGATAGGCGAGGTTGCCCGCATGGATGAACCCGTCGCTATAGGTGCCGACGATGACCCGCTTTGCGACTTCGAACAGGTTCGACCCCGGCCGTACCCGCTCCATCTGACGATGAAGGCGCTCGCGCGCATCCCGCGCCATTTCGCGACGGGATTCGGGCGACAGGGGTGACGGCATGGGCATGGCCGTGCCTAACGCATCAGACGCCCAGATGGGCGCGAACCGCCCGCTGATCCTGCCAGCTTTCCACCAGCGAACGGATCGCCGGATCATCTGCGGGCACGTCGATATGCAGGGTCACGAGCTGATCGCCGCGCTGCCCGTCCTTGCCGGTAAAACCACGCCCGCGCAGGCGCAGCGTCTTGCCCGAAGCGGTCCCCGCCGGCACGCCCAGCATGACCGGCCCATCGACGGTCGGCACCTTCACCTTGCCCCCGCTCACCGCTTCATTGAGGGTGATGGGCAGGTCGAGCAGCACATTGTCGCCATCGCGCGTGAAAAAGGCGTGGGGTTTGACATCGATCGTGACGATGGCGTCGCCCGCGCCGCCCGGCCCCGCCTGTCCCTTGCCCGACAGGCGCATCTGCGTGCCGCTTTCGACACCGGCAGGCAGTTTCAGGTCGATGGTCTTGCCATCCTGAAGCGTGATACGCTGCGGCGCGAGCGTGGCCGCGTCGATGAACTGCACCGCCAGACGATAGGTGACGTTGGCCCCTTTTTGCGGCGGCGCCTGACGTCCGAAACCGCCGAAACCGCCACCGCCGCCGCGACGGCCCGCGCCGCCGAACAGCCCTTCGAAAATATCGCCAAAATCCGCGCCGCCGGTGTCGAAACCGCCGCCCGACTGGCCACGACCACCGCCGCCGCCAAAACCGAAAGGCGCGGCCGGATTGCCGTCGGCATCGATTTCGCCCCGATCGAACCGGGCGCGCTTGTCCTTGTCGGACAGAAGGTCATAGGCGTTGGTAGCGGCCGAGAATTTTTCCGCCGCCTTGGGATTGTCCCTGTTCCGGTCGGGATGCAATTCCTTCGCCAGCTTGCGATAGGCGGATTTGATCTCCGCCTCGCTTGCGCTGCGCGCTACGCCCAAAGTGGAATAGGGATCGGCCATTCATTCTACCTGTTGCACAAAAGCATCACTTGGTGACTATGTGGACGATGCAGCGCCGACATTCAAGGCCGGGTTATCGCGGCTTCCCCTTATCGACAGCATCGTCGCACAGTCCTAAAAGACGCGCCATGACCGATCCCTTCATCCTGTTCGACCAATGGTATGCGCAGGCGCGCGATACCGAAATCAATGACAGCAATGCGATGGGGCTGGCCACGGCGGACGCACAGGGACGACCGTCTGTCCGCATGGTGCTGCTGAAAGGTCATGGGCCAGACGGCTTCATCTTCTACACCAATTTCGAAGGGCGCAAGGCGGGCGACCTGCTGGCCAATCCGCATGCAGCCCTGCTGTTTCACTGGAAATCGCTGCGCCGGCAAATCCGAATCGAAGGTTCCGTCGAACGGGTCGACGATGCGACCGCCGATGCCTATTTCGCGACGCGCAGCCACGACAGCCAGTTGGGTGCCTGGGCATCCGACCAGTCCCGCCCCCTGCCCTCGCGTCAGCTGTTCATGGACCGGTTCGATACGGAACAGGCCCGGTTCGACGGCGGCCCCGTGCCGCGCCCGCCACATTGGTCGGGATTTCGACTGACGCCTGAACGGATCGAATTCTGGCAGGATCGCGAACATCGGCTGCACGAACGCCGCCTGTTCCAGCGGGACGGGGACGCATGGGGCGAAATGCTGCTTTATCCCTGATGGTGCAAAAGCCGGGTCGCGCGATCGTAAAATAGGGCGCGGAAAAGCGATGTCTGGTTCGTCTATCCCCCATGTAGCGCGGCGCGCCGATTGCGGGCACCCCAAGCGCCTGTTAGGTGTCGCCCAACGATATTGGATATTATGCGGCGCGCGCATGCGCGTGGCCGATAGGGGTTTTGATGCGAAACAGACTGACGCTGTTCATCCTGACGGGCATGGTCCTGGGGGTGATCGCAGGCTTCTTCGCCAACCAGTGGGTTGGCGCGGACAAGGCGCTGGCCAAGGATGTGGCCGGCTATTTCCATTTGCTGGCCGATATTTTCCTGCATCTGATCAAGATGATCATTGCCCCGCTGGTCTTTTCCACGCTGGTCGCGGGCATCGCCCATATGGGCGACAGTGCGGCTTTGGGGCGGATCGGCGGCCGTGCGCTGGCCTGGTTCATCATCGCCAGCCTCATCTCGCTGACGCTGGGCCTGATCTTCGTCAACTTCTTCGGTCCGGGTGAAGGGCTGAACCTCGTCCGGTCCGGCGCGGATTCCGGCGTCAGTACCGAAGGGCTGAATTTCCGCGACTTCATCCTGCACATCTTCCCCACATCCATGATCGGGGCGATGGCGGACAATCAGATTCTTCAGATCGTCGTCTTCTCGCTGTTCGTCGGCGTCGCGCTGACCGCCATCGGCGAAAAGGGCAAACCGATCATCACCGTGATCGAAGCGATGGTCGACCTGATGTTGCAGGTGACGGGCTATGTCATGCGGGTCGCGCCGTTCGCGGTGTTCGGCGCGCTGGCATCGTCGATCACGACCGAGGGTCTGGGCGTCCTCAAGACGTTCGGCGAGCTGGTCGGCGAATTCTATCTGTCGCTGTTCGCGCTGTGGGTGCTGCTGTTCGCGGCGGGATCGGTGTTCCTTGGCAAGCGGATGTTCAAGCTGATCCGCTATGTCCGCGAACCTATCCTGATCGCCTTTTCGACCGCATCGTCGGAGGCCGCCTATCCCAAGATGCTGGAGCAGCTCGACCGATTCGGCGTGCCGCGCCGCATCTACAGCTTCGTGCTGCCGCTGGGCTACAGCTTCAACCTCGACGGGTCGATGATGTATGCGACCTTTGCCACCATCTTCATCGCGCAGGCCTATGGCATCGACCTGCCGATCACCACGCAGATCACCATATTGCTGGTGCTGATGGTGACGAGCAAGGGCATCGCCGCCGTGCCGCGCGCGTCGCTGGTCGTCGTCGCCGCGACACTGGGCCAGTTCGACCTGCCGGTCGAGGGCGTGGCCTTCATCCTGGCGGTCGATCACTTCATGGACATGGGCCGCACCGCGACCAACGTGCTGGGCAACGCCATCGCGACATCCGTCATCACCAAATGGGAAGGCATGCTGGAGGTCGAGGAACCGATCGACGTGGAGCATCCGAAGGCGCCGACCCGAACGCCCGCCCATGGCCGCGCGGGTCTGGAACTGGCGTCGGACATGGTGGACGATAAACGGAAATCATAAGGGCGCTCGATAGCCCTCAAAGAAAAAGGCCTCCGTTCCGATGGGAACGGAGGCCTTTTTCCTGGCCGCTATGCCTGCCTGCTTACCACAGCACGCCGCGCACCGGCTTGATCGGTTCGGGGGCCACATCGCCGATCGACTGGAGCAGGTCGATCTCGATGGTGCGGCACATGGCGGTCAGCGGCACGTCATGCACAGAATCGGCAAAGGGATCGGTCAGATCATCGCCGATGCGCAACACCGCCATGAACATCAGGCCTGCGACCGTGGAGCCCAGCGGCGTCGCGAAACCCAATGATTCGACCAGCCCGATCGGCAGCAAGATGCAGAACAAATGGGTGAAGGCGGTCGGAATGAACCGATACTGGAACGGCAGCGGGGTATTCTTGATCCGCTCCATCCCACCCTGGCTATTGGCGATGTCGACCAGCACGGCCTCCATCTGCGTCTGCTGGATCGTGTCGATCCACCCGTCCTGCCGCGCCATGTCGATGCGCCGGCCAGTGCTGTCGAGCAGGCCGTTGGCCGGGTTGGCGCGGGCCAGCGCATTGGTCAGATCGCGCTCTTCCAGAAATTTGGTAACATCATCGCCGATCGGCTGACGCCGCAACTGACAGCGCAGCGCATTCACATAGGCGATCTGGCGCTTGACGATTTCCCGCTTCAGGTCATGCGCTTCCGGGTCGGGCAGGAAATTGCGGGTGGCGCGCGACAGGCTGCGCGACGCATTGATCATCGCGCCCCACAATACCCGGCTTTCCCACCAGCGCTGATAGGCGGAATTGGAGCGGAACCCAAGGAACAGCGCCAGTGCCGACCCGAAGATGGTGAGCGGCAAAGACGGCGCTTTGAAAGGCAGCAGATAATAGGTGATTGTGACCGCACAGTCCCACACGAACAGGGCGGTCAACGGCTTCCATACTTCCGATACGATCCGGCGCATGCTCGGAACGGCGTCGACGATCATCAAATTCTCCTGCGGATGGGCGATGAAGCGTGCCGCATCTACATCCCTGACGGGGTGCGCGCTCCAGCTTTGATTTTTATCTATACTCCCCGCCAACGCGACCGGGCAACAAAGGCTCCATTGATGCAATTGCGAAACGAAATTTCGATGGAATAGGCAACCCCTGACAGGCAGACTCGTTGACAGGGAATATTCTTATCGGAGCCGGACATGCCCGACGACCCCAGCAGCGAAGCGAGCCGCGATCATAGCCTGTCGCTCCAGTGGCAGATGCTGGCCGGCTTTGCCGTGGGGCTGGTCGCGGGTCTGGCCGCCTATATGGGCGCGCGCGACGCGCCCTGGGTGAATTTCACCGTTACCTATGTCACCGGCCCGGTGGGGCAGGTTTTCCTGCGCCTGCTGTTCATGCTGGTCATCCCGCTGCTGGTGTCGGCATTGATCGTCGGCATCGCGGAAATGGGTGAGATACGGGCGTTGAAACGGGTGGGCCTGCGCACGCTGATCTACACGCTGATCGTGTCGGGCATCGCCGTACTCCTCAGCCTGCTGCTGGTCGACCTGTTACAGCCGGGCGCCGGCATCGATCCGGCGCAGGCCCGCGCCATGCTGGACCAGAACGGCAGCGGCGCGCAGGCGATACTGAACCGGGGTGGCGACGCGCCGACCGGCCTGGCCGCCGTGCTGGCGATCGTGCCTGACAATATCGTCGCCGCCATGGCCGGGAACGACATATTGGCGGTGATGGTCTTTGCCCTGTTCTTCGGCATCGGACTGGTGCTGGTGCAGACGGAGCAGTCGAAACTGCTGCTGTCGGCGATGGAGGGTGTGTTCGAGGTGACGATGCGCCTGATGGGGCTGGTCATCCGCCTCGCCCCCATCGCCATCGCCTGTTTCATGTTCAATCTGGCCGCGCAGTTCGGATGGGATCTGCTCATCCGCCTGTCCGCCTATGTCGGCGTCGTGCTGCTGACGCTGGCGATCCAGATGTTCGGCGTCTATTCGCTGCTGATCGCGTTTGTGGCGCGCCGCTCACCGATCCGCTTTTTCGCGGCGGTGCAGGAAGCGAGCGTCATGGCCTTTGCCACCGCATCGTCCAACGCCACCCTGCCCACCGCCATCCGCGTGGCGGAGGAAAAACTGCATCTGCCCCGCCGCATCGCCCGCTTCGTCCTGACCATCGGGGCGACCGCGAACCAGAATGGCACGGCAATGTTCGAGGGGATCACCGTCCTCTTCCTCGCGCAGTTTTTCGGCGTGGACCTGTCGATCGGTCAGCAGGTGATGGTGATGCTGGTGTGCATATTGGGCGGCGTCGGCACGGCGGGCGTTCCGGCCGGATCGCTGCCGGTGGTGGCGATGATATTGGGCATGGTCGGCGTACCGCCCGAAAGCATCGGACTGGTGCTGGGCGTCGACCGATTGCTCGACATGTGCCGCACCAGCCTGAACGTCACCGGCGACATTGTGGCCGCAACGGTGATTTCGGCGGGGGAGAAGGAGGAACACGAAGCTGCCGCATGAAGCGTCAGCGCCGTGCCTTCGCCGCTTCCGCCCACCATATGAGGCTATCCGCAAAACCGGCAAAACCGCGCTCCAGCGCCGCGCCACTGGCCCCTTGCGGCATCGCCTCTTCATCCAGCGTCTGACCGATCTGACCAACGCTCAACCGCTCCGGCACCACGGCCATGCCCATCGCCGACAGCGTCACCGTCCAGTCGGCATGGCTGTTGACCCCGGCAAAGCGTCCTGCCGAATAGCTGGCGATGGCGGCAGGACGGCGATCAAATTCCTTGAGATAATGATCGACCAGATTTTTAAGGCCCGGCTGCATGCCGCGATTATACTCGCCCGCAACAAAGACGAAGGCATCGGCGGCGGCCAGCCGGTCCGCCAGCGCCGCCATGGTGGCCGGCGCTTCGCCCGCCGGATAATCGCTGTAGCGCAGGTCGAGCATGGGAAGGTCGATCGCCTTGGCATCGACCAGACTGGCCCCGTGGCCCAATGCTTCGAAACCCCGGATCAGATAGTCGGCCAGCCGGATGCCGAGCCGACCGCTGCGATAGGAACCATAAAGGACGAGGATGTCGAGCGCCATGCGAAGCCTTCCCTATTGCTACCGGGCTGGTCTTCGCATGGCTGTTCGGGAGGGTCCAGACCGAACGGACGGGCTTTTAGGGTTGATCGACATTTAGGAGATGACGTGGCGAGCCGTCAGGCCAGCGCAGCTAAAATGGTGAGTTTTCGTGACCCGGAACGCAGCGCACTTAAAGTGCGTGAGTACCGGAAGCGCGAAAAATCGCCATTTGCAGCCCGTCAGAACTGAATGTCGATCAACCCTAGCGCAGCTTGGCGATATTCAGCCCGTCTTCCTTGGCGCGGGCCTTGGTCGATTCCTCGCTGCGGGTCAGCGCCTTGGCAATGGCTTTCAGAGCCATGCCCTTCTTGGCCAGCGTGTGCAGCTTCTGGATCTCGTCCTGGGTCCAGGGCTGTTTATGCCGTTCGAAACGATCACCCGCCATCTGATTTCCTTTGTTTGAAGAACCGCATCGGCCCGCTCCCCCACCCGACTACCCAACGGCAGTATCATATGGGTGGTCGGGTGGGG